>CAZYCV010000040.1:0-37728 GCA_964645305.1 uncultured Occallatibacter sp.
CCTGGGCAAAGATCTCGGAGGGGATCAGCTCGGCGTCGTCAGGCACCATGCCGCCGGTATCTACCAGGCGAAAATCGCGGCCCATCCACTCGAACTCGCCATAGATGCGATCGCGGGTGATGCCGGGTTCGTCGCCGACAATGGAGCGGCGGCTCTTGGTGAGGCGGTTAAAGAGCGTGGATTTGCCCACGTTGGGGCGGCCGACAATGGCCACCAGCGGCAGAGCGCCGGCGCGCGATTTGGTTGGTACAACCGACTTATGATACTTCGACAAGAGTAACTCCAATCGCCGTTCAGGGGGACGAATTTATTCCCAGATTCTCTTCACACCATACGAATCAAAAATGCTGTCGCGGCTGACCAGAGGAATCTTCAAATCCAGCGCCTGAGCAGCCAGCAAACGATCAAAGGGATCGCGGTGATGCGGAGGCAGGAAGCCAGCGCGGATCACATGAGCGACACTGGCTTCAAGTAACTCATAGCTGCCAGAGGAGATAAATAAATCAAACTTTTCCAGAATCTTTGCAGCATCCAATTTCCCGGAATTCGTCTTGATCGCCATCTCCCACGGCGTCGCAATCGACAGCAGTAATATCGATGCAGGATCTTCGACAATTTTTCGAGCGGTGCTGGTGAGCTTACGAGGAGATTCCAACGCCCATAGCAGGATGTGTGTGTCGAGCAGGTATCTCATTTGGTTTCATTCTGAGCAACCAGCTCACCATCGAGCATGCACTCAAATCCATATTCAACCAACTCTTCATCGGTCATTGGATCGAATGCGCTGTCATCCGCGTGAACCAGGCCCTCGAAAGCCCCAATATATCGAAATGGAGGTTGTGATTGGGACGGTTCATGGATCGCCACGACCTTGGCCACAGGCTTGTGGCCGCGCATGACGATCACTTCGTTGCCCGCCTCTGCCTCTTTGAGCAGCCGCGAGAATTGAGTCTTTGCCTGATGGACGGTATAGGCCATGGACTAAGTCTACTTAGTCCACCTGTGGAAGTCAATCCGAAATCAAGATCAATGGAGCGCGCCACCCGGCTTTGACAGGTGCTCGTTGCAAAGCTGGCTTTGCCCGCTGCGTCATGCTTGCGGGAAAATTCCACCCCCAGAGCCTGGACCTGGCTTTACGCGTGGTGGCGGCGGTGAGCGTGCCTGGCGCGGTGCGGCACAAATGTCCACTTTCTGACCGGACCTGTGTCGACGTGGACGAATTGACCTCTGGGGTAATAGCCTACGCCACCCGCTCCAAGAGAGAGCGCGGCGTCTCGCAACTGCACCGCGGGAACGCCCGGAACCCTGATATCAACCGCAGTGCCTTCAATATGTTCAGAGTGCTCCGCGGCGTTGGTGGTTCCACTCTCGCGGAGTTCATCGTTGGTCTCCTTGGTTCGGTAGCCGCAAAGAACCTCGATGACACTGCTGGATCGATTGAGCTTTCTAAGCATTGTATGAAGGAGATCAAAGGTGCGGGGGTTGTAGCTTATGACCTCGTCGTTGTGGCTGTCGCGCAAAAACTGGCTGAGGTTGTCGAGAGCTTCGGGAATATACGTATCGCCTACGCGGTAAATGACGTCAAGAATTTCACCACCCTGGCGCACCAGCCTGAGCTCGTACTTCTGGCCTTCCTCAGGTACTTCGTCAGCGGAGATAACACCCATGCTGGGCAAGCTCACATCTGCCAGCAGGTAGCTCATCGCATGAACATGAGAATGCCTGTGATGCGAGGTGTTGCGCGCATTGGCAGTTGGACCGACAGCCATCAGCAGAGCACAGGCAGCAAATGCGCATAACCGGCGAGGACAAGCTAGGCGACAAATGGATGGGACGAGATGGAGTGGCAAACGAAAGGGCTCCTGACTGGTATTCGCGTCTGCATCACGCAACACACCGCATCGGCCGGCGCTAAAGAAGATTGACTGCGCGACAGCGCACCGAGGCATTTGCAACTTTGCAGCTCTTTTCATTCATTCTAATTGACCCATGGGCACCTTGGACAAGGCCGATCAAAAAGTTTTGACTGATAAACCTTCATTTATGAAAGACAGTTTTTAAGTGGTGCAAATCTTCAGGGCCGGATCCTTAAGTTTTAGAGACGGTCCATTGGGGTTTTATTTGGGATCGATGGCCGGGAGGAAGGCGCCGCTGTGCACATGAGTGTTCTCCAATTTTTCCAGGCAAAATCATGGACTGCGAATTGCCCTTCAATTTTCCAGGAGGGAACGATGCATATTCATGGCCAACATCCGATGAGCGTCAACCCTGCCGACTTCTACGCCTCGAGTCAGGGCCAGAGGGCCGTTGAGGCGCAGAGGGCCGCGGAGGTTCGCAAGAAGCTGCTGAAGGGCGCGGCGCAGGTGGATGCAGCAGCGACGCCGGAAGAGACTCTGCTGATCAGCCAATGGCTGGACGGGCGGCACAGCCAGACGGAGAGCGCGGAGGAGTATCATGCCTCGGCTGCTGGCCGAGATCCGGATTTTGGCTGAGGGGCGGAACTCGGCAAGCTACAGTGGATTGCTGTTTGTGTGGAGTGCGGCGTGGGCGAGGACGCTCCAGCCGGTCTGGAGATCGGCGCTACCTTGATTGATTCACGAACGGCCTGGTTCCCTATGCCGACCAGATGGCGCGGGCGGCGCGACTGCCCGAGGTGAAGCCCATATCCGCCGAAATGCCACGGACGCATTGCAAGAGGTGATTGGCGATGGAGGGCAGCTTTTGGGCGGTGACGCGGAAGCTGGGGCCGGAGACGCTGACCGCGGCCACCGGGTTGCGTTGCGCGTCCAGCACGGGTACGGCGATGCAGCGCAGGCCCTCTTCAAGTTCTTCATCGTCCACCGCATAGCCGCGGCGGCGGGTCTTCTCAATCTCCGTGCGCAGAGCCTCTGCGGTGACGATGGTGCGGTGCGTAAAGCGCTCGAAGCGGGTGCGCGCCAGCAGGTCGTTGATGCGGTCTTCCGGCAGGAAGGCCAGGATCGCCTTGCCCACCGAGGTGCAATGGACCGGATTGCTGGCGCCGATGCGGGTGATCATGCGCACCGAGCGGGCCGGCTCGATCTTATCAATATAGATAACGTGCGTGCCCTCCAAAATACAGAGATGAGCCGTCTCCTCGGTCTCAGTGACCAGGCGGCGCAGGTGCGGCTGGGCGCGGTCGCGCAGATCATATTGCTCGATGGCGCGGTTGCCCAGGTCAAAGAGCCGTAGACCGAGGCGGAACTTTCCGTTGGCCGTGCGCTCCACCATACGATGCTGTTCGAGCACCATCAGGAAGCGGTGAGCCGTGCTCTTATGTAGTTGAAGAGAAAGAGCAACTTGCGCCAGTCCCAACGGAGTTTCGCTCTCGCCGAGCAGGTCAAGGACGGCGAAGGCGCGGTCGAGGGCTTGAACTTTATAGCTTCCAGTGATGTTTTCGTCTCGCATTATGATTCCATTTCCACCAAATGATCTGCTCTTAGTGTGCCGAATTTGGGACGCCGCGTCAAGTTCTGATACGGATTCTCGTTTTATGGGAGGGTTGGCGTGTGAGGGAAGGGATTGGAGGCGGGATTGAGGGCCGGGTGATTGAGCGGCCCCTAATTATCAAAGATTACTAATGCGGATCATGGCTGCGCCGATAACCAAAATGAGTGGAAATTAAGATTCCCTTGAGCTAAGTCCAAGATAGCTATCGGGATCGATCTCTCGCATGATGGCGGAAGAGGCTGGTGGATGATTCCATCCGGCAGCTCTTCTGCCCGGACGGCTGACGCACAGCCGCGACACCAGATGCCCTCAGGGCAATCGTATTACGCAACCGGGAGTGCTCCGCCACCATGTCGACCTCAACGGCAATTCAACTGCTGCAGACGCCCTCGATTGATTTGGGTGACCTG
This sequence comes from uncultured Occallatibacter sp., assembly GCA_964645305.1. GTDB lineage: Bacteria > Acidobacteriota > Terriglobia > Terriglobales > Acidobacteriaceae > Telmatobacter. Next base: position 3,879 of record CAZYCV010000040.1, read on the forward strand.
ACGGTGGCGGTGATCAGCCCGGACGAACAGCGCCGTGAAGCCGCGACGAATGCATTGGGCGAGTGCCGGGGGGTGCAGATCCGGGAGTTTATCTCTTATCCTCCGGGCATTGAAAATGTCTCGCGGATGCTGGGGAATAACTTCAATGTGGTGGTGGTGGACCTGGACAGCGACGCGAATTATGCGGTTGATCTGGTGCAGAGCATCTGCTCGGTTGGGCGCGCTACGGTGATCGTCTATTCATCGCAGGCCGATCCTGACCTGCTGATCCGGTGTATGCGGGCCGGCACGCGCGAGTATCTGGTGACGCCCTTTGAGCCGGGCGAGATGGCGGATGCGCTGGTGCGCGCCTCGGCGCTGCGCACGGTGGTGGCCGAGCCCAAGAAGGCGGGCGGCAAGCTGCTGGTATTTTTGAGCGCCAAAGGTGGATCGGGTGTGACGACGCTGGCCTGCAATTATGCAGTTTCGCTGGCTCAGGAGTCGCAGAAAAAGACTTTGCTGATTGATCTGAATCTACCTTTGGGCGACGCGGCGATCGATCTGGGAATCAAGTCGCAGTATTCGGTGATCAATGCGCTGCAAAACGCGAGCCGTTTGGATGCGCATTTTCTTTCTGGTCTAATGGTCAGGCATGATTCGGGGCTTTTTGTACTTCCGGCGCCGAGCGAGTTGGCGCCTACGCAAATAGCCGAAGACGCCATTGACAGGCTGTTGACGTTGGCGCGGCAGGAGTTTGACTATGTTGTGGTGGATGCCGGCTCGCGGCTGGATATGCAGCATACCAGTCTCTTTGAGGATTCCTCGACGATCTTTCTGGTGACGCAGATTGGCATACCGGAACTGCGCAACTCGAATCGCCTGATTACCAAGCTCACTTCGGAGGGTGGACCAAAGCTGGAGATCGTCATCAATCGCTATGATCCGTATAACACGGAGATTGATGAGAGCCATCTGAAGCGGGCTCTGACCCGCGCGCCGGACTGGAAGATACCCAATAACTATGCGGCGGTGCGGAAGATGCAGAATACAGCGACGCCGCTGACCGATGAAGACACGCAAATCTCCCGCGCCATCCAACGGATGACCCGCACGCTCTGCGGCAAACCGCTCGCTGCGGAAAAGAAGGACAAAAAGAAGAGCCGATTCAGCTTGTTTGGATGAAGGCGAATGCGGATTGAAAGGCCATGGTCACTCAGGGATGTAGAACGTGCTGCCGCAGCGCAGGCAAATCCACTGATGCAGCCAGTGCTGGTACAGCTCCGGCCACTGCCGCGCATTGTAGCTATAACTCTGCCAGCCCTGATAGCTGCCGATCAGAATCATGACCGCTGCAACGACGGCGAACTCCATATGTCCCAGCCAGCGCCCTGCGGCAATCAACACCGCCGCCCCGATCAGCAGCAGAGCAGCCACGCCCATGGGCCGCTTCTCCGGCGGCGCGGTCTTTTCCGCCAGCAAAGAGGAGGCGCATCCGTTCGTCTGAGTCACAACGCCTCCAACGCCCGTGATTGCGGCGAAGGAGAAATAGGGAGCCGAGTGACTCTGAGTTTGAATTCGTTGCGTACCTGCCTGGTACACCGTGGCAAACCGCTGCGTCTCTTGCGAACCACATCTTGCACAGTCCATGCGCGCGCTCCCAGAGCACTTGTTTACGACATTCTCTATAACTACGATAAACCCGCGGTCGAAATTGCTGTAGATTTTTTGGATCAATCAAAAGTAACGTATGAATAAATAGGAGGAGCCAATCATTATTTGAATACTCAGGCACAATTGTGATATTTTTTTGGCGTACAGTCATGGGCTGCTGCCCTGTAAGCGAGCGTGTAAGATGCGTGCGGAACAAACCTCCAACATCCAGGAATATTATTCTACCCCCTACACCAGCGACGGATACGACAAATCGGAACGCATCCTGGATCGCGTATTTGAAGAAATGTCTATTCGAGTCAGCGTCGATGAAGACGGATATGAGAGCCGCTATCCGGCAAACCTGATGGAAATTGACATCATCAAAGCTGGTCTCAAACGTCTCGACCAGATCGGCTGCTCCGACCCTAACATCCTCGATCGAATGCGAGACTGGAAGCGAGTTTCCGCAACTGCGGCCAAGCGAAGTTTTCACGGCTCCTGGAAGCTGCTCATTCTAACTTTAGCTGCCGTGCTCGTCTTCAACTATGCGCAGCACCCTTTCACGGATAAGTCGCTTCCCAATGAGCAAGCTGCCCAGACGGCGCTCAAGAATGAACTTGTGGAAGCGCAAACCATGGTCAAGGCTCGGCGCGACCTCCTCAAGCAGGCGCCGCTCGACAAGAAGCAGTACTGGCAAAACTCCCTCGACCAGGGCCTGGCCGAGTTGCGCCATCTCAAGTCACTCACTCCAGCTCAATATAGGACGGAGTTCAACGATGCGGAGAAACAGCGCCTGTTCTCCGCGCGGAAGACCTTCTTCCTCTGGCTTCTGCTCCCCGTGCTCTATTTTCTCTCGGCTTTGACGCCAATGTACCTGGTCATGCGCCGCCGCAAGGCGATTGATCGATGGCGTACCGCTTGGGGCATAGCCGGCAAAATCCTGGCCGTGATTGTCGGCGTGGTGATGGCGGTGGAAGCAACCACGTATGTAACTCGTTGGAGCGATGGCAGCAGGACGGAAGACAGCGACGCGGCTAGCTTGGCGTTCCTCCAGTTGGGATTCCTGGCTATCGTAGCGATCCTGCTCTTGTTCTTTGCCATTTACGTGGCGCCGGTTCTCACTGTTTGCAACTTCATCCTCAATTACACGCCGGGCCTGGGAGAAAGGATGCTTCCCAAACGCCCTCTTCCGGCCTTTTAATCGCTGCATTTCGCGGAGTTTTCCGTTCATCTGCGGGAGACTCATTACGGTCAGCGCGTGAATTTTGCCAAGGCTGGCCTAACTTGATCATCCGTAGCAGAACTCTTCAGGGAGCAGAGAATGACCATGAATTCCTTCAGTCCGTCTTATCAGCGGTATAGTTCGGGGCGCGTCGATGCTGAGCGCATTTTGGATACGATCTTCAACGAGATGACTCTTATCGCCGCCGTTGATGAACAAGGCCTCGAATCGCGCTATCCGAACAACCGGCATGAGATCGAGATCATTCGCGCGGGGCTGGCGAAGCTGGACCAGATGCCCAGCCTCGACAACGATCTGGTTGAGCGGCGCGAGCAGTGGCGCAGAGTAGCCCGCGAGGCCGGAAAGCGCAGTTTCTCCGGTTCGTGGTGGCTGATTGTCCTTAGTTTTCTGATCCTCGGCGGGCTGGCTTGGATGCGTTTTCATACGGCGCAGAAGCCGCTGGCCAACGTTGAGCTGGCGCCCGCCTGGCAGGAGTACTCCATCAAGAAGATGAAAGACTCCCTCCAGCAAGAACAGATTCTCAGCAACTCAGGTTATGCCTTGGAGCGCGCCAACAAGAAGATGATCATCGAACGCGAGAAAGCCAGCCTGGCCAGAATGCAGCAGATGACGCCACAGGAGTTTTTCGACTCCTACAACGCCAAGGCATATAAGGAACTGAAACAGGCAATCCCCTACGCTGTCGGCGCCTTTCTGCTGCCGCTGCTCTACTTCTTCTCCGCCCGGCCTCCGCGATATCTGGCATTTCGCCGTCGTAACTGGATGGGCAAACTGCGCACCTTTGGCGGCATCGCGGGCAAGATTCTGGTCGGCATGATGGGCACGGTCTTCGCCATGCGGGTGATTGAAAGCACCACCTATTGGAGCGACGGCACCATGACGAAGGACTCGAACGCCGGGGACGTGTTGACCTCGCAAGCAGCCGTTGTTGCAATCATGTTGGCCGTTCTGGCTGTGTTTGTCATGCGCGTGATGCCGGTGCTGGTGTGCGTGAATTTTCTGCTGAACTACTCGCCGGAGTTGCTGGAACGAGCGCTGCCGAAAAAGCCCATGCCGGCCTTTTGACCGGTGTGGATGCATGGAGCCAAACCGGTAAAGCACAAGGCCCTCGCGGCCGCTTTGCAGCGAGGGCCTTGGCGTTACGCGAAGGTTGGACCGGGGCGTCTCGGAAACATTTTTTCTCCCAGGACAGGACCGTAATTAAGCACAAAGTTGCACAGTGTCAGGATAGGCAGCACATAGAAGACCATGAAGATAAACAGCGCCACGACGGCCACAAGGACCATCATCTTGAGATACAGCACCCCGGTCCAGTTGTTGCTTTCGGTTTTGCTTCCATCGCTCCAGTGAGTCACTGTCTCGGCAACTTCGATGGACATGAAGACGCCAACGATGGTGGCGAGTATCTTGCCGCCGACGCCCCATGCTCCGCGCCACTTCTCCACCCATGAGCGACGCCGGATGGCTAAGTACATCGGCGTCAGTCCGGAGAGAAAGTACAGCACCGGAATGAGCAGCCACCCAAAGAAGTTGATGAGCCCTTGCCGATACGCCTTGTTCGCATCCGCGTTGTGCTCGACAAGATACTGCGCCGGCGGGATCGACTTCAAGTGCTGTAATTGCTGCTGAGCCTCGTCCACCAATTTCTGCTCATGCTCCCGCTCGGCGGGCACGGCAGAGTGAAGCAAGTCCAAGCGGGCCTTCAGCATATTCTCAGTCATGGTGATCTGGCTTTGCAATTCAGTCTGGGCGGCGGCCTCATCCGGCAGCGCATTCGACGTAAAAGGATGCTGGCTCCAACTCATCAGCAGTATGGCCGCAAAGGCAATGACGACCATCTTCCAAGAACCATGAAAGGCGCGGCGAGGCGCGTTCTTGGCTGTTTGTCTCCACGACTCCCGCTGACCGACAATCTCCGGATGGGTGCAGCCGATGACGTCCAGCCGCGCAACTCCGTCCTTGATGATTTGTATCTCCGCCAGATTGGCGGGATAGTGAGTTTCATAACCATTCTCATCCAGTTCGCCCTTGGTTGACATCTCGTTGAAGATACACTGCAGAACCTGCATGGATTGGTCATAACCGGGAATGGGGGAATTGCTACTAAAATTACCCGACGATGGTACCGTTGTCATAACTTGCTCCTTCTCAAGCCGTTGGGTTCATCTCCGTTTCAGCCGCAGAATGCGGTTACTTGCGTGGAAGTCTTGATGGCCGCCGCAACAATTATCCACATCCCAGAATGAGTGAGCAGGATATAGTCATTTCGACGTTATTCTGCTTAGTGCTAATTAATCTTCCTAAAAAATCACGCCCCATTTTAGCATAGCTATTTGGCAGGCTGGCCCGCATCACAGTACACCATTCTCTACCACTCTGGATAGTTAGACCGGGACCATCTACCGCGATAGGATATGCTTTTTCGCGCGGCGGGCGGTCCTTTGCGATATTCTAAACGTCTAAAGGGTGAGCGGCTGGAGTTGCTTTTGCGGCTGCCGGGGTGGTGTGCGTGTCTCGATTCTTTCAGCGGTTTGTCTTTGGGCTGTCGGTGGCGATCTGCCTGGCGCTGGTTTCCAGCTTTATGCTGGGCGAGTTTGGGCTGCTGGGCGTGCGCGCCGGCGGGCAGCAGGATGGCGCTTATCGCCAAACCGATGTCTACCGGCAGGTGCTGGACAAGATTCAGACCGACTACGTGGTGGAGCCCAACATCAATGACGTGACCACGGGAGCGCTGCACGGGTTGCTGGAGAGTTTGGACGCCGACTCGAGTTACCTGACTCCGGCCGAATACAGGGATTACAAAGCGCGCCCGGCTACCGGGTTGGCGCAAGTGGGCATTACCGCCTCCAAACGTTACGGTTATGCCGTGGTGGTGAGCGTGCTGCCGAGTTCTCCGGCGGACAAAGAGCACCTGGCGGACGGCGACATCATTGAGGCGATTGGCGAGCAATCGACGCGCGAGATGTCGGTGGCGGTGATCCGCATGAAACTCGAGGGCAAGCCGGGGAGCACTGTGGCGCTTTCAGTGGTACGCCCGGGCAAGCAGGACCCAGAGAAGGTGACATTGACGCGCACGGTCACTGCCGTACCTGCGCTGATTCAACTGCAATTAGAGGGCGGGACGATTCTCAGCTTGAAGCCGGGCGCGCTGACCGCCACTCGCGTGGACGAGATTGCCGCGGCGCTGAAGTCGGCTGCAGGGCGCAAGGTGCTGCTGGACCTGCGGGACTCGGCCGGTGGCGACGCCGAGCAGGGGTTGCGGCTGGCCAACTTGTTTATCCAACAGGGAACACTGGGCGTGCTGGAGGGGCAAAAGGTTCCTCGCCAAACATTTATCGCCGACCGGGCCAAGTGGCTTTGCGGGGCACCGCTGGTGGTGCTGATCAATCGTGGAACCTATGGTCCGGCGGAGCTGACGGCAGCAGCCATTGAAGCCTCAAAGCGCGGCGACGTGGTGGGCGAGCGGAGCTTTGGACTGGGCTCGGTGCAGAAGACTTTTGAGCTGCATGACGGCGCTGCGCTTCTGCTGACCGTGGCCAAGTATCAGAGCCCGGACGGCAAGAAGATTCAGGACGAGGCGGTGATGCCGACCGTGCTGGTGGGTCAGACAAGCGAGGAAGAGGAAGAGCCAACCGCGGCACCGACCAAGGTGGATCAGCCACTATTGAAGGCCATCGAACTGTTGAAAGTGCAGAACAAGTAATTTTCTGTTGCAAGAAGCTGCATTGCGCCGGATTTTGAAGGCACTTCAAAGAGTGCAGCTTGGCGGCTGTTGGGATTCTAGGTATAATAAAGATTCGGCAAGTTGTCGGAGAGGTGTGCCTTGGCTCACCCCGGCCGCTCGAAAGAATAAGTCTGGAGTAACGTCATGGCACAGGTATGCGACATCTGCGGGAAAGGTCCGCAGTACGGTAATAACATCTCTCACGCCCACAACATCACACGGCGCCGCTGGAGCGTGAATCTGCAAGCGGTAAAGGCGCTGGTGAATGGCCACGCCAAGCGGATCCGGGTTTGCACCGGCTGCATCAAGGACGGCAAAATCGCCAAGGCGTAAGGCCAAGTTTCCCGGCGCAATGCAGGACTGACACAAAACCCCGTCCGGGCTGGACGGGGTTTTGTTGTGCGTGAGTGAATGAAAATATTCTCTCGAATTCACGACTGTAGGCCGGGAGGTCGGCGCTACCTGTCGAAGTGGTATATTTTTGTCTTAGAGATCCCCTTGCAAGATTGTCTTCAGGTTGCTCTGGAGTTAATCGCTTTTGCCGCTGCTGGAGCTTACAGCTTCAGCGGGCAGATCAAGCGCTACCAGAGCAAAGCGCGTTTTGCCGCCATGGAGTTCCTCAAAGCCAAGGATATGCTGGTGACGCCTGGAGCCGGCCTTTAGCTGCAAACTGCCTTTTCTAATGCCGTTATCGGTATCACCGACTCTCACTTTAGGGTTTTTGTCGTCGTTGCATGTGAGTCCCTCGGCCGTGGCCGCAGGAGCGCCAACCGAAGCATTATCTTGGCAGGTGATCACGTCGCCGTAACGAGTCAGAGCTTTTCGATAAAAGGCGAGAACCTTGTCTTGCGGGTCGGAGGTTTCATAGGAGGCGGTGCGCACGCGCAACTGGAACTCGCCAAACCCCAGATGCACATCCGCCGAAGAGTTGTCCTTATCCTTGAAAACCGTGGCACCGGGATAGAGAGGCAAGCCCAAATCTGAGGCAGTGGTTTGATTGGTATCCACATGTACGCCACCAAAGGGGGTATCCACTTGGACCTTTTTTTCATTGCCGTTGGCATCCTTGTCCACATGGACCATGCAGCCCGCCAGTCCGGTGGCCAGCGCCAGAGACGCGAGCGATGCAATAACACTGCAAATCGCCTTGATTTTCATAGCAATCGTCCTCTAGTCCGGTAATACGTTTGCATACTAAGAAATGTTCCTTGAGACGACGGGCAGGGCCGCGCGCGGGTTCAATGCGGATAGCGCTAGGACGAGCTCGGTTCGCCCAGGTTTTTGCTCGTCTTCAAGGGTCCGCGACGCGGATTGGGTGCTGCGGTAGACTCGCGAGTCACGAGTTCAGGAAGAATCGAGACAATTCCTGGACAAGGTTCCTGTCCGCGAATACGCTGCAACAGAATGCGTGCGGCCTGGATTCCCATCTGATTCAGCGGTTGGCGCACAGTAGTTAGACTGGGGTTATAAAAAACCGCGCTGCGGATATCGTCAAAACCCACCACCGATACATCCCGCGGCACTTGCAAGCCATGATCTGATAGAGCGCGAATGACTCCAAAAGCGGACTCATCGTTATAGCAGACAACCGCCGTAAACTCCACTCCGCTCTTCAAGAGTTCATTGGCCGGCCCAAAACCGAGTTCGGGTGTGGAGACTTTGAGTTGGATCAGGGCCGTTAACTCAGGCTTGACCTCGATATTCAGATCTTTTGCCACGGCCATCAGGCACTCCCACCGGTCATCCGCGTCGGCGCTGTGACTACCTCCGCGCAGAAAGGCTATCTTGCGGTGGCCTAGCTGATAAAGATGGCCGAGAATCAACTCCGCAGCACGCTTCTGATCGAGAACCACATTCGTGACTCCTTCAATTAGGCGATGTCCGGCCACGGCAACCACGGGCAGTTGCATACTGTGCTCCAGCAGTGTATCGATCAGGATGAAGCCTTCAACCGAACGGTCCATGAGAAGATGCGCGTAGTCGGCGATGAGCTTGGGATTGCCCCGATAGCTGGCGGTCAGATAGAAATAGCCTTCTTCGACAAGGTATTCCTCAACTCCCGCGATCACCTGCGAGGCATAGTGGTCGTTCAAGTAGGGAACGAGAACGCCCACGGTGTAGGTTTGCCGCTTGCGCAACGAACGAGCGTAGAAACTGGGCCGATAGTCGAATTCCGCAGCCGCCTTGATGACCCTGTCTCTTGTATCTTGTGGGATCGAGCGCACTCCGGGAGCATTGTTCAGCACCAGAGAGATGGTGGCCGGCGACAGATTTAAATACTCGCCCAGCGAACGCAGACCGACTGGCTGCTTGGGCAACGATTTGGCTTCGGGCTTCGCTCTATCAGCCATAGATTCCTCTGGAATTACTTTAACGAGATTAGACTTATAAATTCATAAACTTTCGAATTGTCTACTTCATTTCATCCGCCGGAGCCACAGACGGCGTAGCTGGAGGCGGATTTTTGCCGCCCGGACCGGTACGATTGATCAAATCGTCATTGGCTTTTTTGTTGATCTGGCTTGCCTTTTCGAACTCTGATTTGGCCTCTTCGGTTTTGCCCATTGTTCGGTAAAGACGCCCCAGACGCCAGTGAATGTTTACATCCTCGGGAGCCTGGCTTTCGGCTACCTTCAACTCGCGCAACGCATCCTCAGAGCGGCCGGCATCGGCATACAGGACACCCAGATCCAAGTGAGCCTGCTCGATGCTGGGATCAATCCGAATCGCCTTCTCCAGTAACGGAAGAGCTGCCTCTGATTGCTGCCGCTGCAAATCAATATCCGCCAGGTAAGCCATGGCTTGAGCAGCTTCAGGGTCGTTGGCTAACTCAGCCTGAAACTCGGTTGCTGCCTCGGTAAACTGCTTTTGCGTCCAAAGCAGGTAGCCCAAACTAAAGTGCGCTCCAGGAAACTTTGGATCGGCTTTGACCGCGGCGCGAAACTGCTGAATGGCGCCGAAGTTGTCTTTCATCGCATCCAGCGCTTCGCCAGCCAGCAAATCGGATTCAGCGGACTCCGCGCCCAGCATCAGAATTTCGTGGTATGTGTCCAGGACGTATTGATACTGCTTGGTCCAAAGATAACAGTGCGCCAAGGTCATGCGCAGAGGCAGATTCTGAGTGTCAATTGCTGCCGCCCGCTTCAGATACGGAATCGCTTCATCATACTTGGCGAGCCCATAATACGCCATTCCCACCAGGATGGTCAGACGCTGATTCTCTGCGGTGCCCGTTGGCTGCTTGGCTAGCAAGGGCTGGAACTCGGCTATCGCCTGCTTCATATCACCGCTTTTGAAAAGCGCCAGGCCCAGGTTCAAATGCACACTGGAGTTGGCGGGATTGATCGCCAATGCCTTTCGATAGAGCGCCACAGCTTCGGTGTAGTGTTCTTGACGAGCTTCCAGCAACCCCAGATGAGCATAAGGTTCAGGGCTGGAGGAATGATCTTGGAGGTAAAGGCGCCATGCGGCTTCGGCTTCCACGTTTTTGCCCTGCTGCTCGAGGGCCAGGGCCTGCAGCCGCTGATCTTTGGGGGCCGTCGGCGATTGCCCCTGGCATTGCGCGGCAACTGCCAATAGCATCAGCGCCAGAGTCATCCAAATTCTAAATTGCAGCGCGCATCTCACTCTTGCACCATTATTTACAAGGTTTGAAGAAGATAATTCAGTTTGCTTGAAGAAAAAGGGCGCGGCAGGGGATGCCTGCCGCGCCCCGGTTGAGGGTTGAGATTAGAAGATGAACTTGGCGCCCAGCTCGAGGGTACGCGGATCCTGCGTGCCGGTGAGCTGACCATAGTTACCCTGTGCAACGCAAGCGCCCGTGCCCGGAGTTCCGGTGGGTTGGCCAGCAGCCGCAACCGGGATTCCAGCAGCGCCGCCGCCGAGATTGGCGCAGCTCATGCTGGTGCCGACAGAGTTGAATTCGGCATGGTTGAAGGTGTTGAACGACTCGAAGCGCAGTTCAACGCGCGCCGTGCCGACGATGGCAAAGGACTTGTAGAGCGAGGTGGTGAAGTTGGTGCGGCTGGGTCCAACGATGGCATCCTTGCCAGCGTTACCGAAGCCGAGGTTTGGTCCGCCCAGCCAAGAAGGAACTGGAGCAACGAAGTTCGTTGTGTCGAACCAATTGTCCACCGACTTGTGATAGTGAACCTTGGCGAGCTGGTTCGGGCGAACCGTGTATCCGCCGCCCAGACCGACTGGATCGTAGTTGATGCTTTCGCCAATCGCAGCCGGTACACCGGACTCATAGACTGCGGTTCCAGCAAGTTCCCATCCGCCGGCAAGGGTCTTGACGATGCCAGTGCTCTTGGTGGCGATGGGCAGCTTGTAGATGTAGTTGGCGCTGAGGATGTGGCGACGATCGAGGAAGCCAGAACCCTTGTCATACTTGAAGTTCCAGGGGTTGCTGACGGTTACGCGATCCTGATAGGTGACATCGATTTCATGCGACCATGTGTAATCGATCTCGCCGCTGAGGCCCCAACGGTTCTGGACGCGGAGACCGCTCTGGAAGCCGTTGTAGCTGCCGTTGGTTTGGTTCTGATCCTGGGTAATGGTTCCGTATCCAGGGAAGTTGTCGTAGCCGTTCAAGCCGCCCCAGCGAGTAACACTCTGGTTGCAAGCATTGTCCAAATCCTGCATGCCAGTCGCGGGATCAACATAGTGGTTGCTTCCGTCACCAGAGACGCAGCGGCCGCTGACGAGAATGGTATTCGCATTGTCAATGTAGATGCCGCCGAGTGAATTACCTTTGGCGTCCTTCAATTCGGTGTCGATATTGGTGGGCAGGGTGTTGATGTTTCCGTTGACGATGTTCTGATGCCATGCAACGTTGCCAACGTACTGGATGACCCAAACGACTGAGGGGGCCACTTCACGCTGAATGCCAATGCTGTACTGCGCAACGGCAGGCGCTCTGTAGACCTTGGCAAGGCTGTCTTGTCCGCCGATAAAGGTCAGAGCGTTGGCGGCCGTAACGGCACCGGTGCTCCAGCTCTTTCCAGGCTGAGAGAAGTAGACATCGCCGAGGCTGAGGGCTGGATCGAAGGGCGCGCTGGTGGCGACACCAAAGATGTCGTTGCCTTGCATGCGCTCATAGAAGGTTCCGAAGCCGCCGCGGAGAACGGTTTTGCCGTCGCCGAAGAGATCGTCAGAGAAGCCGACGCGAGGCTGCCATGTTTTGAAGTCGTTCTTGACGATGCCGACCGGAGAGCTGGCCGTTCCCGAGAACAACTTGGAATAAGGCGATTCCATACCGTTGGTGTACGAAGGAATGCCGTTGAAGGTGGTCAAGCTCGGGCTGGCCGGATCCAGGTTGGCGCCGGCGGTATAGATCGGCTTGTCGTTGTTGTTGTAGTCGGCCTGCACAAAGTTGGCCAACAGGTTCTGGCGCTCCCAAGCATGCGGCAGGGCGTCATAGCGAATGCCGAGCTGCAAGGTCAGGCGCGGGGTGACGTGCCAGTTGTCATTGACGTAAATGGAAGGCGTCTGGTTGACATAGTGGCGGATAGGCGCAGACTGGGTCTGGCTGTAGCTGGTGGGGATGCCCATCAACAAGTCCATGATACCGTCGTTGGACAGCGCGCTTGAGCCGTAATCGCCCTGCTCGTCGCCATACAACATCTGGTTCTTGGTGTAGCGGTTGTAGCTGATGCCGGCCTTGAACTGATTCTTGCCGAGGGTGTAGGAGACATCGAGCTTGGGCTCGTAATCCTGAGCAGCGTTGTGATAAGGCTCAGTCGCCGTATCTTCTGCTGTTCCGTAGGGATTGCCGAAGCCGCTGATGCCGGGCCAAATCTTACGGGTGATGGTATAGGGCGCAACAACCGGAGCAACCGTCCAGGTGGAGGGCAGGAAGGTGTTGGCGCTGGGGGTGATGTCAATCTCGTTGCCATCATAGTTGATGCTGGCTTCGACGAGGAGGTTCGGGGTGATGGTTCCGCTGACCTTGATGGCCGCAGAGTGCGAGGGCGAGGAGAGGATGGAGGTGAGGGTGTTGTAAGAGCACCAGCACCACTGCAGTTCCGGTCCGGCCGTGCTGTTCTTTTGGATGTCGCCAATGTAGTGGCCGAGGATCGCCCACTTGTCATTGAAGTTGTGATCGATGCGGACGATGTCGTCGCGGTCCGTGAAGGGCAGCGAGGCGCTGGCAACGGCCTTGTCTGTAGCCGCATTGGTCGGAGCAGGAAGAATGCCCGCATGGAGGTACTGCACAAAGTTGGAATCGAAGAGCTGATGCGGAATGGTGTTGTTCGGGAAAGCCGCCTTGGGATTCAGGCCCAACGGCTTCAATTGATTGAGGTAATAATCAGAGGTGAGCGAGACAGCCGGCACCACCAAAGCTGTGGAAGCGGCGAACTTCGGAGCAACATAGGCCAAATCGGTTCCCAACGTAGGAATGTCGAGGGGGTCGATGGTCGGGTTGTTGCTGGAAGCCAGGTTGGTGGTCTTGCGCTCTTCTTCGTTCCAGAAGAAGAAGGTCTTGTTCTTGTTGGAGTTGTACACCTTGGGAATAAAGAGCGGTCCGCCGATGTTAAAGCCATAGATGTTGTACTTCATGGCCGGACGGGCGTTGCCGTTCTGCTTGTTGAAGTAGGAGTTGGCGTCATAACCGGTGGAGCGGTTTTCTTCCCACGCCGAACCATGGAAGGTCTTGGTGCCGCTCTTGAGCGAGAGGCTGATGGTGGCGCCGGAGGAGATACCGTAATCCGGAGGATAGTTGGAGCTCAATACCTGGAACTCAGCGATAGCGTCCTGGGAGGGCTGAATCTGCATGCCACCCGCGCCGCCGCGGTCATCCGACTCGCCGCCGTCGATCAGCCAGATGTTGTGGCTTTGGCGCAAACCGTTGATGCTGATGGTGAAGTTGGAGCTAACCGCGCCGGGGGTGTTGCTGTCCGGCAGGCCCGAGCTGACGCCGAGGCCGAGAGCGGCCAAGCCGGCGAAGTTGCGGTTCTCAGTGGCGATTTCGCTGATCTCTTCCGAGTTGATCAGCGTGCTGACCACGTTGGAGTCGGTCTGCACCGCGAGCGCATCAGCAACGACGCTGACGGTCTGCGTTTCAGCACCCAGGGTGAGCTTGGCATCAACGCGGACGGTGGCGGAAACGTTCACCACGACGCCTGTCTGCACAAACTTCTCAAAGCCCTTGGCGGTAACCGTGACGTTGTAGTTTGCGGGGTTCAAGCCGGCGATGTCAAACAGGCCCGTGCCTCCGCTGACTGTCGTACGCGAGAAGCCCGTGGTCGGATCGGCAACGGTAATATCCGCTCCGGAAACGACCGCTCCTGTCTGGTCTGTAACGATACCGGTGATTTCAGAGTTGGCCTGCGCGAATGCACCCGCACAAACCAAAATGAAAAACAGCGGCAGCAAGAAAATCCAGTACTTCGCTTGTCTCATGTGACCTTCCTTTTCAAGTTTGTTTCTGTTTGTTACTGCGTACTTCACTCGCTTCGTCCTGCAAGAGGCATAAAGCCGGTATGAACACAAAAAATCAGACCCCAACCCGAGGGCCGGAATCTTTCGATTTCTCCGTGATATGGTAGCGAAATTTCACGTTTCTCCGTTTTTTGGTATCTTTCAACTTAACCGTCTTTTTGCTTGAGATCAAACGTTTAAGTTGAGCCTGAAAAAACCTCTTTTCACGAGCCGGGAGTCATTAGAAGCCAATGAGCAATGAATTGTCAAGCCTGAATTTTTAATTATTTACGTTAATTTTATCGAACTTTAGTAACATCTTTCTTGTCAATAAGATAAGGATTTCAGACCGGTGGACGCCGATTTTATGCATCCGACCTCAAGGAAGGCATTTCGGATGCGATGTCGAGATCCGGAAGCCGCCGAGGCAGGATGGTGTAGGCCGTGGTGCGGTGCATTGTGTCTCCGGGGCGGATATTTTGCAGTGGGCCGAGCGTCTCCAGTTCTACATATTTTTGGGGATTGGGGTTGGTGTAGACCTGAGTGACGCAGCCTCCGTCCGGGTACACGCCCGGCCCGATCTCGGCATCGATGCGCAGGACGGAGCTTTTTCCGACCCAGGCCATGCTGGCGGCCTGCGAACCTATCTTTGTGAAAACACTTGGATTGCGCTTGAATGACAGCAAGCATCCGCGACGTTGCAGGGCGGTCGGCTCGGCCTCCAGCAAAGGCAGGTAGCCATGGGGAAAGCCGTCAGAGGCGAGCATGAGGATGGCTTCCGGCTCACGGAGTTGGGTGATGGTCCAGATGGCCACGGTGACCGGCGGTCCCTGGAGTTTGCGAAATTCGGTGGCGATGCGCATGATCGGCAGGATGGTATCCAGAGTGACTGTGCGCTGGATCTGAATTCCATAAGCTGAATCGATCGGCGAAGTAAGCTTGACGCCCAGAGGGACGGCGGCGGCTTGGGCAGGGCCTGCATCAAAGCTCCGTGGGGGCGGCCAATCGCGGCCGGTTCGCTGCTGCCACTCCGACTGGGGGGCCGGCCAGGATTTATCGCCGCCGAAGTTCATCCATTGAGAGTCCTCGGCGGCGGGCAGTTGGCCGTCCAGTTCCCTGTTTTGCCAGAAGGCGCTCTCCGGCTCGCCAATCAGGCCAAAGCGCATGACGCGCCCGATGGCGGGAACGACGACGGCCTCCACCAGGCCATTGGAGAGATGGAAGCACTCCGGCCAGCCCTGGTAGGCGATGCGCTTGATCGTGACGCCGGGGACGGCTGCTTGAATCGTGGTGGGCGTCGGTGCGTCGGGCTGGTTCAACTTGCCTGGCCTTTCATTTCGATCTGAAGCGCATCTATATAGGGTGGGCCGTTTATCTGTGTTTGGGATGAATCTTCAGCGAAGATTTGATTGAATGTGGATAAACAAGGTGATTTTTGGGCGCGTTAGCCACCGCTTTGCGGTGATGGCAAGTCGGCGAGTTGGCGGCAGATTTGGCCCGCTGAAACGGCGCATCGAACTGCTTTGGCGCCGTTCCAATTGGGGTTCGTGGATTCCCACCCATTTCGCATTTGAAAACGCAGATCCTTCGACTGCGCTCAGGACGGAATGGATGGGGCACCCAGTTTCTCCTTTCGCCGAAGAACCGCAGGGCCTTCGATTCCGCTGCGCTTCGCTCAGGATGACAGATTTACTGTTCGTCTGCGGCGGCGGCCAGATCGGTTTCAACCTCGCGCTCGGCCAGATGATCGAACCAGGTGAATTTGAGAATCAACGAAGTAACCAGGATGACGGCTACGGTAAGCGCAACGCGGTTCCACTCCTGAATGACGACGTATAAGGGTAGCGCAACCAGCGAAATCTGCCAGACGATGCCCACGGCGATGTTAAACATATCGCGGAAGAAGTCCTTGTTGCGCTTGAAGCTGGGATCTTCGGCCAGCACCTTTTTAAGGACCGGGCCCCAGAAGCCCCATGGGCGGACGCGACGGTAGAAGTCGATCAGCACCTCGTCGGATTCGGGCTTGGTGAGCAAGGTTCCCAGCAAGCAGCCGATGAGCGAGATGGCCAGCACCAGCGGAAAGATGATGGTGACTTCCAGATTAACCGGATACTTGGCCTGAAAGCTCTGCACGATGGGCAGATGCTCAAGCAATCCTGGGAAGGCGAGCACCAGAGCGGAGCCGATGCCGGTAATCATGCCCCAGAAGTAGCCGAAGCCGTTGAAGCGCCACCAGTACCACTTGAGGACGTTGGAGGCAGTGTAGCCGCCCCAGAGGCCAGAGACGATCCACATTACTACGGAGTTGACGCTGGTGACATACCAGCCGATCAAGACGCCGAGCAGAACCACGACAAAGGAGCTGAGATAGGCCAGGCGGACGTAGGTCTTGGGCGAGGCGTCGGGGTTGATGTAGCGCTTGTAGATGTCGTTGACAAAGTAGGGCGGCGCGGCGTTGACCGTGGCGGCGAAGTTGGACATGAAGGCGGCCAGCAATCCGGCGATCAGGAAGCCGAGCAGGCCGGCAGGAACGTAGCGGCTGAGCACCATGGGCAGCACCCGTTCAAAGTCCAGGTTGGCGCCCATGCCGTTGAGTTCCGGGCCCAGAAAGGCCGCGGCCAGCACGGTGAGGCCGATGATGAGGAAGTAGCGGGGCGGGGTGAGCACAATGTTCACCCAGGCGCTCATCATGGAGGCTTCGCGGGGATTCTTCGAAGAAAGGACGCGCTGCATATCGTAGTTGGGCGCGGGGCCGGCGGCGGAGATCAGGATGCCTTTGAAGAGCAGCATCATGACAAAGAAGCCGAAGAGCTCATATTTGTCGGCGGCGATTTTGGCCGTGGCGGCGGGCAGCAGAGTTGTCCAATCCAGGCCGAGATGCCAGCCGAAGAAGAGGTTGTCCCAGCCGGCGGGAACGACTTTGTGCAGCAGCGCGGGCGAAACCTTCATCATGGCGATGACGCCCACGGCGAAGCTGGCGATGGCCAGAATAAAGAATTGGACGACCTCAGTAATGACGACGCTGATCATGCCGCCCTTGATGACGTAGATGGCGGTGATGCCAACCAGAATCAGCGCGTACTGGTTGGGCGAGAGATTGAAGGGCAGAAACTCGGCGGCAAACTTGCCGATGCCTTTGAAGCCGTAAGTGAAGAAGCCGATGATGCTGACAAAAGCGTAGACCACGACAATGATGTGCGAGAGCTGCGCGCCGAGACCCGTGCCGAAGCGAGTCTTGATCCACTCCGCACCGGTCATCACTTTGGAGCGGCGCAGCCAACTGGATAGATAGACCATCAGGAAGATCTGGTTGAAGGTGGGCCAAAGCCAGGGAATCCAGACGCTCTTCAATCCGTAGACAAACATCCAATAGACCAGCAGCATGGTTCCGCTGATGTCAAACATTCCCGATGCATTGGAGATACCCAGCATATACCAGGGCATGGCATTGCCGCCGAGAAAGTAGTTCTGCATATTTTGCGAGGCGCGTTTGGAGACCCAATAGCCGATGAAGACCGTGCTCAGCAGATAGGCCACGATGATGATGATGTCGACGATGTGAAGTTGCAGCATGGTGCTCCTCAATCTTTCGCTTCTCCGCTCTCCGCGGGAACGTATTTCAAATTCTACAATCCAGCCGCTTGCGTTGATCCGGACTCAAAATACTGACAAGAGCTACGGAGAAGAAAAACCCGGTGGAATCTTAAGAATGCGCATCATCTGAAACTGCGGATGATCGGTTTGCGCCAGGGTCAAAGCGTCTTGAAACGACCGGCGCGCCTCATCCGAGCGGCCCATTGCAAGCAGTATATTGCCAAGAACGGTATGAGCTTCGGCGGATTGAGGCGCCAGGCCGATAGCAAGATGCGCCTCCGTCAGCGCCTGATCCCACTCATGCCGGTCCGCAAGTTGCTGCGCCTGCCTTGCGTGAGCGAGTGCGGAAAGCAATGGAACGTCGAACTGGCCGTGGAAGACCAGGATACTGTTGGCAATGAGGGCATCGGGCCGGCGATGAAGAAACTGTTCGTAGGGGTTCAGGTCGGCGGGGCCCCAATAATCCCCATCGGCTTCGGAGCCGCTGACCAATACCGTGCCTTCAATGCGTCCAGGGACAGGCGGCAAGGCTCCGCCGAACATATGAGCAATGGCCTCGGGCAGAGGCTTGCACGGAATGTTGTAATATGCCGGGTTTACGTTCCAGCCATAGTGGGCAAACCAGCAGTCTTTGATGCCATGCGCGTCGAGATAACTTTTGGTCGCGCGCAAACCTTGTCCCCAATCGGCGTTGGAATCAGTAAGGAGCCTATAGGTATTTGTTGACCCTCCCCATGTTTCATTCGCATACGTCAGATAATTCGGAAAGACAAGGGCCGATGAAGCGACGTGAAAGAGCAGCAACGCTCCCGCAGCATACGCTCCCCATTTTCGTTTTCGAGCCAAGGCAACCGCAACCGCTGCGGCAATCACGACAAAAAATGGATAGACCGGCAGAATATGGCGAATGCCGATATTCATCGTGGAGGCAAGGCTGACGCCGAAATACATCAGCGCCGGGAACAGCAGATAGATGGTCGCGCGCCATTTGCCGTCTTTCCATAAATCTCTGAGAAAAGGAGAAATCAAAAGAAGAATGAGAAACCCCAGCGTCGACTTGATTAAAAAGGCGACGGGAAAATAGAACCAACGGCCTGTTGCATAATCCGTGCCGAGCAGAAACATTGGATCGCGCTTAGCCGCGCCGGCAATATCCACCAGTCCAAAGAGATAAGCTTCGGGAAGCAGATGACCTGCGGCCAGACGCGGAATCACCGCATCCACAAAGGCTGAATGAGTGGAAGCCGCATACTCTCCAAGAGTGGGAACCATCACTAAATTCCCCGGTCGCGCCTGGTAGCGAAAGCCATAGAACGCCCAGAGAATTGCATAGGCTATAACTCCTGCAATAGCCAGCGAGATAACCGTTTGAAGCGCGTCCTTGCACCATTCGGTGCGGCTCGCCTTGTTCTCTGAAGATGCTGCAAATAAGTCGATAATCGCCAGTACAAGAAGCACCGGTATCAGAAATAGACCGGAGTGCTTTGCGCCGAGCGCCAAGCCGGCGGCGATTCCACACACCATGATCCGCCAGACAGTTGGATGTTTTCGCCATCGATAATATGCGTAGACCGCCGCGAAAAAGCAGCACGCGGCGGCCATATCAGTGGTGACCATGGCTCCATGCGCCAGCAGGTTGGGCTCAAATACAAAGAGAAGCAGCGCTACCAGCCCCGTTCCCGGCCCAAAGATCTCAACGCCCGCAGCCAGCACAAGCAGCGCCAGCGCAAAGGTGAAGACAGAGGCGGCAGCTCGCGAACGCCACAACATTCCGTCCGCATCGTGGGTGTAAAGAAACTCGGCTCCCTTGCTGAAGTTTTCCGACTTGAAATATTGCGTGTATGGCACCGCCGGCGGCGACGGAATGCCAAGAATCGGCAATGCCGCAACGAGCTTGGCAAACGGAGGATGTTCCGGATTGGTGCCAAAATCACCGTACTTCCAGGAGCGGACGCCACCCAGCAAGTGGTTTGCCTCGTCTGGAGTTTGGGACTGTTCCCGCGCTGGGATAATCAGTTCCACGGCGAGAACCATCAGCAGGGCAGCTACCGCCACCCACCAAGTTCGCCGCGTGCGCAGGGTCAAGAGCATTCTATTTCAACTCCCCGGCCAGTAAAAAGACCAGCGAAGCCTGCCAGTTGATGCAAATCTCATTGCTGGCGTAAGAAGCATTTTGGTCGGCATAGACCTTGGCCGGCGGCAGATCTTTGGGCAGCGCTTCGAGCACCTTGTCTTCGCGATCTTTGTTGGGCCCACCGGAGAGCAGGCCGGGCCAGGGCGGCGCAGTGGGACGCGCCGCGCTGGGCCGGTGATGTGGATGCTGATAGGGGTGTTCGCCAAGTTGCGTCACCCAGGAAAGTGAAAAGGTGTTGCGGCCCAACAGATAGTGCAGGTTATCGCGCGCCGTATCCACAAAGGCCTGATCCGGGCTGAATCGATTGGCGATCAGCAGATAAACGCCGTAGTTGGCGTCGATGCCATTCGAGCCCCAAACATAATCGTTGGCTTGCAGGCTGACGTGGTAAGGATTGGCGCGGGTGCGCTGGACCACTTGGCGGGCGGCGTCCACGGTTCGCTGCCTGATTTCCGCAACCAACTTGGCATCCGCGCCCTTGCGTGGCGAGAGAGCATAGGCCCACAGCGCCATCGAGGGCAGAACGTCGAAATGTTTCCCCGGCGGCGTATCCAGACTGGGCAGAACGGCCGCTTGATTGGCCATAAAGTAGTGGTTGAACTGCGCATCGCCGGTCGAGCGCCATAGCTCGGCCGAGGCCCACAGCAACTCAGCGCGGCAACTGTTCGAGCTGTAATCGCCGGTGTAGATGCCCGCAGGATTATGGAAGGTCACGTTGGGATTCTTTTCAGCCCATGCCCACGCCCGCCGTGCTGCATCGAGCGCTTGCGCGGCAAACTTGGCGTCATAAGGTTGATAAGCGCGCGCCGCAATGGCCCCCACCACTGCCAGATCGGCCGTGGCGCAGGTGCTTTTGTAGGGCGCGGAGCCGGTTCCAATCACCTCGCTGGGCAGTTTGTCGTCCTCCGGCTCAATGAAGCCGGGGAAGAACTTGCTGGTCTGCTTGTGCCAGACGCCGCCGTCGGTGTCTTGCATCTTGAGCATCCACTCCAGATTCCAGCGCACCTCGCTGAGCATATCCGGCGTGCCGTTGCCGGACTCAGGAACCCGCAGCGGGATGTTCTTGAGCTTGTCTCCGTAGATCTCCCAGCTCCAGAGCAGCATACCGGTGGTGATGCCGGAGTTGGTAATGTAGCGGCCATAATCGCCCGCGTCGTGCCAGCCGCCGATGTTGTCGCGCTCGCCGCTGGTGCCGGAGGTTGGATTGAATTGCCCATGCAGGTGGCAGGCTGGGTGCTTGTAGCCGGGAAACTCCGGCCCCAGGTCCACCGCTGTGCCGCAACGCTGCCCGTAAAAGCCGATCATGGCTAGAGAGTAGGCGCGCGCAAAGGGGTTCTGGCCCACGGCGAAATCCCAACTGCGCCCAACGCCGGGGATATCTATATAGTAGGAGCCGTCCTGATGCAGTGCGGAGAAATCGGCCGCCTGCACGCGGTCGCCGGTGTTTGCATCGAACTCAACCGAAGAGAGTTTGCCGCTGAAGACCACCTCGTTGCCGTTGGAGCGGCGCACGTCAAAGCGGGCGGTCAGGGGAGTGGCCGCAACGCTGACCATTGCCACCTTGGGCCCATCCAGCGGATAACCCACCTGATCCACCTTGATGGAGAGTTGCGCGCCAGGGTCGGCGTGGACGACTGCGGTACAAAGAAAGAGAAAGACGGCCAGAAGAGCCGGAACCGGCCGCGGATTCAACTGTTTATTATGATTTAGCCCCAACAAGGTAGATAGCATTTTTATTGCGCCTCACGAATGCGCGGGATGGATTTTTAGAGAAAAAAACTCCCGCGCCGATCCCATTTCTGGCAAAATTTCCCGGCGAATGGTATCGCTCCCATTTTGAAGCACGAGAGTTTCTCCTTGGCGGGCTGCACCAAGTATAATCACTTTTTGCCATCCATAGTAAAGGATTGCGTTCTGAAAAATCGTTTGATCGTTTTTTTTGACAGGGACCGCCCGCGTGGCGGATGCCCGGTGAAGGAGATTTGACCATGAAATTTGGCTATTTTGACGACAAGAGCCGCGAATACGTAATCACGCAACCCGACACTCCCCTGCCCTGGATCAACTATCTGGGCTGCGAGGCGTACTTCGGCATCATCTCCAACACCGCCGGCGGCTACTCGTTTTATCGCGATGCCCGCCTGCGCCGCCTGACGCGCTACCGCTACAACAATGCGCCCTTTGATCTGGGCGGGCGTTACATCTATCTGCGCGATCAGGAATCGGGCAAATTCTGGTCGCCCTCGTGGCAGCCCACCCGCCACGAATTGACGGACTACTCCTGCCGTCACGGCATGGGCTACTCCAACATCGGCTCGACGGCCAACGGCATTGAGGCGCACACCCGCTACTTTGTTCCGTTGGGCGAGAATCTGGAGATCTGGCAGCTCACGGTAACCAACAAGCGCGAGACGCCGGCCAAGATCGACGCGTTCTCGTCGATTGAGTTCTGCCTCTGGGATGCGCAGGACGACGCCACCAACTTCCAGCGCAACTTCAACACCGGACAGGTGGAAGTGGAAGACGGCGTCATCTATCACAAGACCGAATATCGCGAGCGCCGCAACCACTTTGCCTACTTTGCCTGCTCGGAGAAGCTGGCGGGCTTTGATACGCAGCGCGAGACGTTCCTGGGCCGTTATCGCGGCTGGGATTCACCCGCCGCCGTTGAGGCCGGCCAACTGACCAACTCCATCGCCCATGGCTGGGCGCCGATGGGCGCGCATCAGGTCAATCTGGAGCTTGCCCCTGGCGAGACGCGCCAGATTGTCTTTGTGCTTGGCTATCACGAGAATCCCGTCGCCGAAAAGTTTGATCCGCCCTCGTCGCAGATCATCAACAAAAAGACGGTCAAGCCGACGATTGCCAAGTATCTGGACGCCAAGAATGCCGACGCGGCTTTTGAGCAACTGCGCCGGTATTGGGAGAGCCTGCTCGGCATCTTCCAGGTGAATACCCCCGACCCGCACACCAACCGCATGGTCAACATCTGGAATGCCTATCAGTGCATGGCGACATTCAATATGTCGCGCTCGGCGTCGTTCTATGAGTCGGGCATCGGCCGCGGGCTGGGCTTCCGCGATTCCAATCAGGACTTGCTCGGCTTTGTCCACATGGCCCCGGCGCGCGCCCGTGAGCGCATCCTCGATCTGGCCGCAACGCAACTTCCCACCGGCGGCGCCTATCACCAATATCAGCCGCTCACCAAGCGCGGCAACAACGACATCGGCGGCGGCTTCAACGACGATCCGCACTGGCTGATCATCGGCGTTGCGGCGTATTTGAAAGAGACCGGCGACTGGAGCATACTGGACGCTCCGGTGCAATACGACAACGAACCGGGCTCGGAACAGCCGCTCTACGAGCACTTGCAGCGCAGCTTTAACTACACGCTCTCGCGCCTTGGGCCGCACGAACTGCCGCTGATTGGCCGCGCCGACTGGAACGACTGCCTCAACCTGAACTGCTTCAGCGACACTCCGGGACAGAGCTTCCAGACGACGACCAACAAGGATGGCAAGGTCGCCGAGTCGGTCTTTATCGCAGGGCTGTTTGTTCACGCGGGCCGCGAACTGGCGGCGATTGCCAACCGTCGCGGTCTGGCTGCGGAAGCCGATAAGTATCTCGGCGAGTCGGCCAAGATGGAGTCGGTGATTCTGGAGCATGGCTGGGACGGCGAGTGGTTCCTGCGCGCCTACAACGACTTTGGCGGCAAGATCGGCTCCAAGGAGTGCGAAGAGGGCAAGATCTTCATCGAGTCCAACGGCTACTGCACGTTGGCCGGGATCGGCCTGGAAGACGGCAAGGCGGCCAGCGCTCTGGCCGCGGTGGGCGAGCATCTGGCCACCAAGCACGGCATTGTCGTGCAGCAGCCGGCCTACACCCACTATTACATCGAGATGGGCGAAATCTCCTCGTATCCGCCGGGATATAAAGAGAACGCGGGCATCTTCTGCCACGTCAATCCCTGGGTGATGATCGGCGAGACGCGCCTCGGCCATGGCGACTTGGCGCACGATTACTACAGCCGAATCAACCCCTCGGCGCGCGAAGAGATCGGCGACCTGCATCGCTGCGAGCCGTATGTTTACGCGCAGATGATTGCAGGCAAGGATGCACCGACATTTGGCGAGGCCAAAAACTCCTGGCTCACCGGCACGGCGGCGTGGAATTACTACGCCATTGTGCAGTGGATTCTGGGCATCCGCACCACGCTTGACGGACTGCAAATCAATCCGGTGGTTCCCAAGAGCTGGCCGGGCTTCACGGCAACCCGGCTCTATCGCGGAGTGACTTACAAGATTACCATCGAGCGCAAAGGCGAGGGCAATCAGATTGCACTCACCGTGGACGGCAAGCAAATCGAGGGGAATGTTGTAACTCCTCCCGCCGACGGACGCAAGGAAGTTATCGTCAAGGGGATTTTGAGTTAGTATCTGGACGCATGATTTGTAATTGCATGAATGGCGCGCCGTCCTCCCGGCCGGCAGTAGCGCGGACGTCCTCATCCGAGCAAGCTCAGGATGAATTGCAGATTTATGCGGTCCAGACACTAGCTTGTAACTGTAGGTCTTGGTAGTTACATTCGAAAAGGGCGCGGGCGGGGACGCCCGCGCTACAGCCGGTCTGGAGACCGGCGCTACACCCCGAGGAAGCATCCATGCAAGAGTTAGGAAAAAGAGTAGAAACCGAGCTTCGCTCCAACATCCTTCCCTTCTGGCTCAAGTACTCGATTGACGAAGAGCACGGCGGCTTTCGCGGCCAGATTGCCAATGACCTGACCATTGATCCGCGCGCCGACAAGGGACTGATCCTGAACGCGCGCATTCTCTGGACCTTCGCCAAGGCCTATAACTTCTATCACGACCCGGTCTATCTGGAGACCGCCCGCCGCGCCTACGAGTATCTCATCCATTTCTTCTGGGATGCTGACTCAGGCGGCGTCTATTGGATGCTCGATTTTGAAGGCCATCCCATCGACGATAAAAAGAGAATCTATGGCCAGGCCTTCACCGTCTACGCGCTGGCCGAGTATTACCATGCAACCGGAGACGCAGAGATTCTCTCCCGCGCCCTGCGCTTGGCCGAAAAGATCGAAGCCGCCAGCCACGATGACGCGCACGGCGGTTATTTTGAAGTCTGCGAAAAGAATTGGTCTCTGGCTGCCGAGCAGCGCCTTAGCATAGTGGATATGGACGAGAAAAAGTCCATGAACACGCACCTGCATCTGCTGGAAGCCTACGCCACGCTGCTGCGCTATCACGAGAACCCGACCGTCCGCCTGCGCCTGCGTGAGCTGATCGAAATCTTTCTCGACCATATTATTCATCCGGCAACTCACCACTTTATTCTTTTCTTTGATGAGTTATGGAATCCACGCTCGGAAAAAGTCTCCTTCGGCCATGACATTGAAGGAAGCTGGCTGCTTTGGGAGGCCGCGGAGATACTGGACGACAAGGATTTACTAGCGCGCGTGAAAGTTATCGCTGTCCAAATGGCGCAAGCCGTTTACGAACAAGGACTCGACCCGGATGGCGGCCTGCTCTATGAACGCGAGGCAAATGGCCACTTTGACACAGACAAGCATTGGTGGCCGCAAGCCGAGGCGGTTGTAGGCTTTCTGAATGCCTACGAGTTATCCGGCCAGCAGCATTTTCTAACTGCCGCGGAGAAATCCTGGGAATTCATCGATAAGTTCATCGTCGATCACCAGAACGGCGAATGGTTCTGGCGTGTTTCGCGCGAGGGCGTGCCCAGCAACGAGCAGTACAAAGTTGACCCATGGAAGTGCCCCTATCACAACAGCCGCGCCTGCTTTGAAGTCATGGAGCGGGTGGACGCGCTGGAAGTGGCAGGCTGGATGCGCTAGATTGGGGATCATATACTTGACTACTTTAACTCGTTCAACTAGCCTAATATGAATGGCTTATGGAGGTTGCAACATGTCTGGATCATACTTTGTACCTAGAATCGGCAGGAAGTACAACACAACGAAAGTATTGATCCTAAGCGAAAGCGCATATAGCTGGCTAGACGAGGACGGAGAAGTAGTAGATCCAGGGCCTTCACATCCGACTGAAAACCTTAACTTCTGGGGAATCGAGCATTTTGGAAAGCGCGTATACTATACGCCCATGGGTCAGGCGCTTTGTGGAAAGAAATCCCCCTCTCGCGATGAACTTGAGCAAGCGTGGGATGAGTATGCATATACAATATTTGTACAAGGAACCGTAGGATTAGGCGCGAAGAGTCGGCCTACGAAAGAACAATGGCTAGAGGCTGAACCAAACCTTATATCTCTCATTGAAAAGATGACCCCCCGTCCATTGAAAATCATCGTCACCGGCAAGACCATGTGGAATAATCACATGAAATGCACAGGCCCACATCTCTGCGATGATATTCAGGCGTATAAGCTGTCAGATGGAACTCTGGTTTGGTGTCTTGCTCTTCCGCACCCTGCAAACCGAGAGGCAGGTGTGGGGTTTCAGTGGGAATGGGTTGGACAACATATCCGCACATTTAGATCATTTGATTTCCCGCTCCGAGATACTTGACTTTCTGGAATTTATGCAAGTAGTTCACCTAGATTAGACAAAGAGGCATATGGCTAGGTATTATCCTGAAGAAGATCTGAAGAAAGTTCCATTGAGAGGATGAATGTCATGGTTGCCGAAAAGAAAGTAAATTGGTTGTGGGAGATAGCAAAACTTGCAATTTGCGTATTTGTATTATACTTCTTGTATAGTATAGCCACTGGTTCCAAGCCAGATTCTAATATTTCATCTCCTGGTATTTTTAAGGATTCTGAATCTTACAGTGATAAAGGTCTAACGATAAAATATATAAGAGGCAGAGTTATTAATATTCGGCATAAAACTTATAACGAGCCGGATGATTATATGGTAATTACGATACAGATATGCCTTCAACAACCAGACGGATCAGAAGCATATACTGGACAAACTAAAGATGTGGAAATTAGGCAAACTGATTTTAATTCTCTTGATATTCGATTATACTCTAATGATGTAATTAACACCAAATGGTTGTGTAATCAATATGTTTGTGGATTAAATGGTTTGACAGTAGTTGATTTGCCACCTGGAGTCACAGCCCAAGATCACCGATAAGAAGGAATGGAGGATGTCATGAAATGTCGTAAGTATAATGTCACCTCCTACCTGAACTTGTTCGGATTTACTAAACACAGATTCGGAGACGATGCAACTCGTTCGACTCTGATCACATTCCGAATTGAGTCTTAATTCATTTCTTCAATCTTTTCACAAGGAAAACAAAATGACACAGGAAGCCTTCAAACAAAGCGTTCAAGAGTTATTCGCGCGGCAGGAAAATTTGCTCACCCTGCAAAACAGCAAGTCACCCAACGGCAACGGCGTCTTCGACCGCTATGAAAACCCCGTCCTCACAGCAGCGCACGCGCCCATCACATGGCGCTACGACCTGGACGCGAAGACCAATCCCTTCCTGATGGAGCGGATCGGCGTGAACGCTGTCTTCAACGCCGGCGCAATCCTGCATGAGGGCAAATTCCTGGTCGTTGCGCGCGTCGAGGGCGCGGACCGGAAGTCTTTCTTCGCCGCCGCGGAAAGCCCCAACGGCACGGACAACTTTCGCTTCTGGGATGCGCCGATTCTGATGCCGGAGACCGCCGATCCCGACACCAATGTCTACGATATGCGCGTAGTGAAGCACGCGGACGGCTGGATCTACGGTCTATTCTGCACCGAGCGCAAAGACCCCAAGACGCCGGAGTGGGATACATCCTCAGCCGTCGCGCAGTGCGGCATTGCGCGCACCCACGACCTGAAAACATGGGAGCGGCTGGCCGATCTCCAGTCCAAATCGCCTCAGCAGCGCAACGTCGTGCTGCATCCAGAGTTCGTCAACGGCAAGTACGCCTTTTACACCCGCCCGCAGGACGATTTCATCCAGGCCGGCAAGGGCGGCGGCATCGGTTGGGGACTTTCGTCGAGCATCGAAAATGCGGTTGTCGATGACGAGATTATTCTCGACAATCGCGAGTACCACACCATTCAGGAGGTCAAAAACGGCCTCGGACCCGCGCCCATCAAGACGCCGCAAGGCTGGTTGCAACTGGCTCACGGCGTGCGCAACACCGCCGCCGGCCTGCGCTACGTGCTCTATTTGATGCTCACCGAGTTGGAGCGCCCCTGGGTGGTCACGCACAAGCCAGCCGGCTACTTCATCGCGCCCGAGGGTGCGGAGCGCGTCGGCGATGTCTCCAACGTGGTCTTCAGCAATGGCTGGATTGAGGGCCAGAACGGCGAGGTTTTCATCTACTACGCCTCTTCGGACACGCGGCTGCACGTAGCCACCAGCACGGTCGCCAAGCTGCTCGATTATGTGCTGAACACGCCCGCCGATCCGCTGCGCAGCCGCGCCTGCGTGGAGCAGCGGATTGATTTGATTACGCGCAACCGCGCGGCGCTGGAGGGGCTTGGGCTGGCGGAATAATAGCCAAGTGAGGTGCGGCGTGGACCGGGAGGTCCACGCTACAGCCGGTCTGGAGACCGGCGCTACAAAGCCAGGAGGTCGGCGCTACAAAGCGGGAGAGCCGGCGCCACAAAGTTTACAGCCGCAACTCTTTTTCTTTATCGGTGTCTAATTTGTCAGGAGGATAAAGAACATTATGCGCAGACTAGCTTTGCTTCCTCTGGTCGCTCTTGTGGTTTTTACACCAGCTGTCCAAGCTCAATCGGTTGACTTTGTGCTCTCGCAGCATGGCACGTCCGTGGGCACGGCCAGCTTCAGCATCACCCAAACGCCTCACGGCTTTGACTCGACCTCGCTGGTACGGGTGCAGATGAAGGGCCTTGACTATTCGCTTTCAAAGACGGAGCGCCTCTCCGCAGCCAGCCGACTGCGGCACGTGCAACTGAGCGCCATCGTGAACGGCTCGGCGGTCAACGTCAATGCCGATTCCGATCCCAAGGCCACCCCGCCGCAAACTGTTCTCACCATCGCCGCCAATGGCCGCTCCACCACCACGCCACTGGAGCAGCACGCCACCGCCGTCT
Source organism: uncultured Occallatibacter sp. (assembly GCA_964645305.1). GTDB lineage: Bacteria > Acidobacteriota > Terriglobia > Terriglobales > Acidobacteriaceae > Telmatobacter. Next base: position 32,693 of record CAZYCV010000040.1, read on the forward strand.
TGATTCCCGACTTTGACCCCGGCGCGCTGCAAACTCTGCTGACCATCGCCGCCGCTCACAACAACCGCGACCTTTGGGCGATCATCCCGAAGAATGCCGGATCGATTGCGCCCATTGTGCTGGCCACATACGCCGACGAACAGGGCACGCTCGACGGCAAGCCCATCGCCGTGCATCACCTGATTGCCACGTATGCCGGAGTTTCGACGGACCTGTTCAGCGGCCCGGAGGATCAGTTTTTGCAGGCGGAGTTGCCCCAGCCGGGCTTTGCGCTGGTGCGCAAGGGCTTTGTTTTAACGCCGCCCGCCAAGCCGGGAGCACCGCCGGCGGCGCAGTAGCGCTATTAATCAAAGTAAATCAACAAGGGGTAATAAGCTCAGTCATCAAGCCATATAATCACCGTGACTGGTTACAGCTTTTCAAGGGGAATAGAAGGAGGAAAAATGCAGGTGGACAAGATTGTTTCGACCTTGGTTTTTGCAAGTATGATCCTGTTTGGTATTGCTTTGATCTATTTTTCTAGCGATCTTTCTGTGCGTTATAACGCTTGGACCACCGCATTCCGCGAAAGACATTCACGAATTAACCCTCCGCCAACTGATCGTATGCGGGCATTGAACACCAAAATTATGACTTGGCTTTTTCGCTTATTGGGTGCCTATGTGTTTTTGTATTCGCTCGTGTTACTTTTGGGCATTTGGAAGTGAAATTGACTCTCTGCCAACTCGCTAGACCGCCCGTCCAGCTGCCACACCAGAAGCCCAGGCCCACTGGAAGTTAAACCCGCCCAGTTGCCCGGTCACATCCACTACCTCGCCAATAAAGAACAGCCCCGGCACAGCCCGCGCCTCCATCGTCCGCGCCTGCAAATCGCTCGTGTCCACGCCGCCAGCCGTCACCTCGGCTTTTTCAAAGCCCTCGGTGCCTACCGGATGCAGCCGCCACTGGCGCAACCGGCTCTCGAACTCTGCCAGTGCGACATTCGACCAGCCTTTGGGCCCGCCCGTCTCGGCCAGATGATCGGCCAGCCGCTGCGGCAACCCCGCCCGCAAAGCTTGCTTCACCGCCGCCAAATCCCGCCGCGCTCCAGGCTCCCGCAACGCCGCCAACAGCTCCGATTGGGTAGTCCCGAAGTCCAACACCAACTCTGCCCCCGGCCGCCAATACGACGAAGCCTGCAAGACCGCCGGCCCGCTCAGCCCTCGATGCGTCACCAGCATCTTCTCCCGGAAGCGCGCCCGCCCCACTGACGCCTCAACCTCGGCCGAAACCCCAGCCAACCTGGTCCACGCCGCCTCCGCCCCGCCCAGCACGAGCGGAACCAGCGCCGGACGCGGCTCAACCACCGCCAGCCCAAACTGCGCGGCGAGTCCATACCCCAGCCCCGTCGCGCCGAGCTTGGGAATCGACAGCCCGCCTGTGGCCACCACCAGCGACTCCGCCCAAAACCGACCCAGCGGGCATTCCACAAAAAAGCCGCCAGAAGCATCGGGCGCAACACTGATCCCCCGCGCATTCAAGAGTATCTCCACGCCGCCCGCCGCGCACTCGGCGAGCAGCATCTCCACAATCGCCCGCGCCGATCCATTGCAGAAGAGCTGTCCCAACGTCTTTTCATGCCACGGGATTCCGTAGCCTTCGACCAGTTCGATGAAGTGCTGGGGTTGATAGAGCGCCAGCGCCGACTTGGCAAAGTGCGGATTCTCGGAGATGTAATTCCCTGCCCCACAGTGGAGATTGGTAAAATTGCATCGCCCGCCGCCGGAGATGAGAATCTTGCGGCCCGGCTGACCATTGTGCTCGAGCAGCAGCACGCGCCGTCCGCGCCGTCCGGCAGTCGCCGCTGCCATCAGGCCAGCAGCTCCCGCTCCCAGAACGATCACCTCGAATTTGCGCGCATCGCCCGACATTGACCCTCTATTTAGAATAGCCGCGTCGCCACAGGCTATTGCGCAATCCATCCTTGAGTGGAAGAATAGGCGCAACACATATTACACCTGTTGCCGCAAATTGAATGTTATTCTGAGCGGGCACAGCCGAGTCGATGTTGCCGCGATAAATGCAGTGGTTCAAGCAAGAGGCAGAGCGGCAATGAAAGACGATGGAGGACGAAATGAAATTCGGGACAATCGCCGGATGGGCTCTGGTTGCAACATTTTCCTTGGTTACGCTTGCCACCTTGGCTGCACAGGACGAGCCGCCTGTTTATCACGCCCCCAAACCGGTGAAGCCGCAGCCAGTGAAGCCGCAGCCGGCGAAGCCACAGCCAGTCAAACAAACTCCCACGATTTTGGTGAGCTGCGATCTTGCTTGCAATTGGGATTTGGACGGCGACGCACAAGCTCCCATCGAGGCTGGAGGCAGGGTCAAGGTGAAGGTTGAACTGCTCGGCCAGCACGTGGTAGATGCCGCGACCTTGGATGGCGTAGACAAGGTGGAAAAGGAAGTTGACATCGAGGCCGACAAGCAAGCTTCTGCGCCCATGGCGCTGGCACCCGTGCGCGATGCCCGACTGAAACGCGAACAGGATTTGCAAAAACAGACGGACTTGGATGCGGAAAAGGCCAAGGAGAAAGAGGCTGAACTGGAAAGGGTCAAAGCTGCCGACGCTGAACGGGAAAGGGTCAGACTGGAAAAGCTCAAAGCCGACGAGGATGCGAGGGAGAAAGCCAGACAGGATCAACTCAAAGCGGACGCGGATGCGCAGGAAAGAGATAGACTGGCAAAGCTCAAGGCGGACGAGGAAGCACAGGCAAAGGCCAAGGCGGACGAAGATGCACGAAGAATAGCAGCGCGCGAGAATGGCAGTGTGCAATTCGCAGAGGCATCCACTCTTTACGCGCAGGAGCGTTATCAGCAAGCTCTTCCGCTCTTTGTGAGTGCCTGCGAGGAAGGCAGCCTGGCTGGATGCTGGAATCTTGGCAAGATCTACGGGATGGGTCAGGGCGTAACGCAGAATTATGCTCAAGCATTGAACTTCTATCAAAAAGCCTGCGAGGGCGGCGAGATGCGGGGGTGCAGCGATCTCGGTCAGTTATACGAAAACGGTTCCAGCGTGAACCAGAATTACTATCAGGCACAGGAGCTTTATACCAAGGCCTGCGATAACAACGAGATGTCTGGTTGCAAGAATCTCGGCAAGCTTTACGAACTGGGCCACGGCCCGAATCAGGATTACGCACAGGCCCGCGCACTTTATCAGAAGGCCTGTGATGGCGGCGAGATGATGGGTTGCAACAACCTGGGCGCGCTATACGACAACGGCTCCGGCGTCAGCCTGAATTTTATTCAGGCGCGCGAGCTTTTTCTGAAGTCTTGCGAGGGCGGCGAGATGAGAGGTTGCAACAATCTAGGCATTATCTACGACAATGGCGATGGCGTGCATCGTGACCCTATGAAAGCCCGCGAACTTTATCAGAAGGCCTGCGATGGCGGGGATGTGGAAAGCTGCAAAAATCTTGGCTGGTCCTATTTTCAAACTCCAGGCGTGAACCGGGATTTTGTGAAGGCTCGCGTTTATTTTGAAAAAGCCTGTGACGGCGGCGAGATGATGGGCTGCAATGACCTTGGCGTGATGTACGACGATGGCAAAGGCATTGGCCGAGACATCAACCTGGCGCGCAAGTTTTATCAGCAGGCCTGCGTGGGCGGATTGAAAAAAGCGTGCGAGAATTTGCGCATACTCCGCTGATGCTTGTGAATGAGCCCGCGCAGCATTTTTCAGAATCCTGAGCCCTGATCCCATTGCGCTGGAACCGGCGCGAGGCAAGGTTTATCATCTAGAGAGAGTGCTCCGGCGAGGTTGACGGCTCCACTCGAGTCTGCGGGGGTGTGTGCATTCAAGCGCAAACCTGCTCATCCTTTTTATCTCACTCAAAAGAAAGTGATTAGGAAACATAAAGTCATGCGAGCTAAGACTGCCGTGGTGCTGGGCGCTCAGTGGGGCGACGAGGGCAAGGGAAAGATCGTGGATGTGTTGAGCGAGCGCTTTCGCGCCGTGGCGCGCTATGCGGGCGGGCACAATGCCGGCCACACGGTCATCATCGGCGATCAAAAGTTCGTGTTGCAACTGATTCCCTGCGGCGTTCTGCGGCCTGGCTGCCGGGCGGTAATCGGCAACGGCGTGGTGCTGGATCCGATTGCGTTCCTCAAGGAAGTGGCCAAGCTGCGTGCGCTGGGCGTGGCTGTGGATGAGCAGCTCAATGTCTCCAATCGCGCCCAAGTCATTCTGCCCTACCATCGCATGATTGAATTGGCCGCCGAATGCGCGCCCGGACGGCAGAAGATCGGGACCACGAGCAAGGGAATAGGGCCGGCCTACGAGGACAAGATGTCGCGCGGCGGCTTGCGCATTGTGGATCTGCTGAGGCCTGAGCTACTCAAAGTCCACATTGAAGCCGCCTGCCGGGAGAAGAACGCCATCGTCCACGCGCTCTTTGGCGCCGACCCGCTCGATCCGGCAAAGATCTACGATGAGTATGCCGCAGCAGCAGAGCAGGTACGGCCTTTTGTTACCGACACAGGCCGCCTACTGAACAAGATCATTGCCGAGGGCGGAAGCGTGATGTTCGAGGGCGCGCAGGGAACCATGCTGGACATCGACCACGGAACTTACCCGTTTGTCACTTCGTCCTCCGCCACGGCGGGCGGCGCGGCTACGGGAACCGGCGTAGGCCCGTTGGCTATCGGCACGGTGATCTCCGTGACCAAGGCTTACGTGACGCGCGTGGGCGAAGGGCCGTTCCCGACCGAGATTCACGACGAAGTGGGCGAGAATCTGCGCGCGCGCGGCAATGAATATGGTGCGGTGACTGGACGCCCGCGGCGCTGCGGCTGGCTCGATCTGCCGATGCTGCGCTACTCCAACCAGGTGAATAGCGCTGAGTGGCTGGTGATTACCAAGCTGGACGTGCTGGACGAACTGGCTGAGATTCCCATCTGCGTGGGCTACGAGATCGGCGGCAAAGTGACCGACGAGATCCCCGCCGACGTGCAGGGCCTGGAGCAGATCAAGCCGATCTATACCACGATGAAGG
>CAZYCV010000041.1:0-37383 GCA_964645305.1 uncultured Occallatibacter sp.
GAAAACTTCATCGCCTCGTGCGGATATGTAACCACTTAAATCAAAACCGCTCTAAAGCCCGCCCTCATCTGGCAGTCGTTTCGGCACGACTGAAGTCGAGCCCTGACATTTCTGGACTTTCCATTGAGTTTTTCCGCAGCCTATGATTTCGTGCCTTGACGCTTGGTGGATCACGAAAGATTATTCCAAGATTTCAAAGCTTAACCTTCAGGGAAATAATCGTGGACCGGGAGGTCCACGATACAGCCGGCCGGGAGGCCGGCGCTACAGCTTCGCTTTTTTCTGGAACATTTGTCATAAATAGTACGATACGAAAGAGTTTCAGCACTCTTGACCGGATTGATGTACCTTTATCTTTTGGAGTTGTTTTTGGTTTGAATCGGCTAGTTGGGTTTCGTGGAATCCCACCCTAGCCGCAAAAACAAGATCGCGGCGAGGGTGGGGCACCCGAAAGTTTGTGGACTCCCAGGTCTCAAAATCGAGACCTGGGGCACCCGGCACCCGACGTAATTGATTGGAAGAGTTTGGGAGTTCGTTTCTTATGATGGAATTCCATATTTCCCGGAAGGCGCGCGAGCGGTACAAGTTCGCGGAGTCGTTGTTTTCGTATTCAGGCAATGTGATTTTTGCCAATATGGCGGGGTGCCGCGAGTTTGCCTACCGCATGAACACGGTGCGCGATGCGGAGCGGCATCCTGAATTGGCGGTTCACGCCGGACAGCTTTATGCGATGGGGCTGATTGATGAGGCGAGCCATGCGTTGATGGCGCGCTACCGGCAGCAGTATGATCCGGCGGTCTTTACGCAGGCGCTGGAGTGGTTTTCCGGCGTGGTTGGCGCGGAGCCGCTGGGGCGGATGCTGCTGACTTTTGTGGAGGAGTTTCCGGGGCTCTCGGTGATGCGCGGCGAGCTGACGGCGCGCAAATGGCTCTCTGGCGAGACGGACGGAGTGTCGCATTGGGCGGTGGCGCTGGAGGAGTTGCTGCTGCTGTGGACGGCCAATCGCAATGAGGCTTTCAAGCCCTTTGAGGAGCTTTTCGAGGAGAAGTCGCTGGCTGAGCGGACGGTTTACCGGCAAGTGACACGGCAGTTTGGGGATTATTTTGCCACGCGGCCGCTGATTCCGGTGGCGGGCGCCAAAGGGGTGAGCCTGCTGGAGTTGCTGCGCGCGCCGGCGATGGGCGCGCCGGGATCGCTGAGCGAGCAACTGAAGCTGATTCGCGCGCTGTGGAAGCCGCTGCTGGGCACAAGTCTGGACAAGTATCTGGAGGTTGCCGAAGGGATTCTGCGCGAGGAGGAACTGGCCATCTGGATGCAATTCAATCCTCCGGCGGTGCAGGCCAAAGAGGCGGCGGAAGCGGCGGCGCGGCGGCGGCGGGAGACGGGCACGCAGCAGTGGCCGTCAGTGGTCAGCACGGCCGAGGTGCCGGTCTTTGGCGATCCGGCGCATGAGTACGAAAAGTTTTCGCCGGATATGGCGTGGATGCCGACGGCGGTGATGATGGCCAAAAGCACATACGTGTGGCTGGCGCAGTTGAGCCGTCAGTATGGGCGTGCCATTCATCGGCTGGATGAGATTCCCGACGAGGAGCTGGCTACGCTCGCCGCGCGCGGGCTGAATACGCTGTGGCTGATTGGGGTGTGGGAGCGGAGCCGTGCGTCGAAGACGATCAAGCAGTTGTGCGGCAATACAGACGCGGTGGCTTCAGCCTACTCGCTTTTTGATTACACGATTGCCGATGATCTGGGCGGCGAGGCGGCGTATGTGAATCTGCGCGATCGTGCCTTTCATCATGGAATTCGCCTGGCCAGCGACATGGTTCCGAATCACATGGGGATCGATTCGCCGTGGGTGGTGGAGCACCCGGATTGGTTTATATCGAGGCCGGATTCGCCGTATCCGGTGTACAGCTTTAACGGGCCGGATCTCTCGCAGGATGGGCGCGCGGAGATCAAGATTGAGGACCACTACTTTGAAGAGACAGACGCCGCGGTGGTCTTTCAGCGGCGCGATCGCGCGAGCGGCGAGACGCGCTACATCTATCACGGCAACGACGGAACGAGCTTTCCGTGGAACGATACGGCGCAGCTTGATTATCTGAATCCGGCGGTGCGGGAGCAGGTGATACAAACCATTCTGCACGTGGCCCGGCTCTTTCCAGTGATTCGCTTTGACGCGGCGATGACGCTGGCCAAGCGCCACTTTCACAGGCTGTGGTTTCCGGGGCCGGGAGCGACTGGGTCGATTCCGTCGCGCGCGGAATTTGGGATGAGCCAGGCGGAGTTCAACGCAGCCATGCCGCAGGAGTTCTGGCGCGAGGTGGTGGATCGCGTGGCGGCGGAGGTTCCGGGAACGCTGCTGCTGGCCGAGGCCTTCTGGCTGATGGAGGGGTACTTTGTCCGCACGCTGGGAATGCACCGCGTCTATAACAGCGCCTTCATGGTGATGCTGCGCGACGAGGACAACGCCAAATACCGCTCGGTGATTAAAAATACCATCGAGTTCGATCCGGATATTCTGAAGCGCTATGTGAACTTCATGAGCAATCCGGATGAACGCACCGCAATTGACCAATTCGGCAAAGGCGACAAGTGCTTCGGCGTGGCGGCGATGATGGCTACGCTGCCCGGTCTGCCGATGTTTGGGCATGGGCAGATCGAGGGCTTTACCGAGAAGTACGGCATGGAGTACCAGCGTCCGCGCTACGAGGAGAACGCCGACCCGTGGCTGGTGGAGCGGCATCAGCGGGAGATTGCCCCGCTGCTGAAGCGCAGGCGGCTCTTTGCCGAGAGCGACAACTTCCTGCTCTATGACTTTTTTATGGATTCGGGCAAGGTGGACGAGAACGTTTTTGCCTACTCCAACCGCAGCGGCAAAGAGCGGGCGCTGGTGGTCTTCAATAATCGCTACGCGGAGACGCGGGGAACAATTGATTGGTCGGCGGCGTACGCGGACAAAAGCAGCAGCCAATTACGCCAGCAGAAGATCGGCGAGGGGCTGGGATTCGGCGATCAGTCAAAGATTCTGGCCTGTAAAGATTCGCTGACGGGCCTGGAGTATCTGCGCCGTGCGAGTGATTTGACCGAGCGCGGGCTGCGTCTGGAGTTGCACGCCTACCAGTGTCATGTTTTTGTGGATTGGCAGGAGTTGACGGCGACCTCCGAGCAGCCTTGGGATAGGCTCTGCGATCAACTGAAGGGGCACGGCGTAGCAAGTTTGGAAGACGCTCTGGTGAAGCTGGAGTTGCAACCGGCGCACGATGCGCTCCGGCTGCTGCTGGAGCCTGGGCCGGTGCGCGGCTTTGCGGATTTGGCGGAGCATCCGCGGACGCTGGCCGGGGGCGCGAACCTGGAGATTGAGGCCGAACGGGCGGCGTACTTTGAGGATGCTTGGGCGCGCTGCGAGAGCTTTTTGCGCGAGGCGCAGCGGGCGTACACGACGCTGGCGGGCAGGGAACTGCCGGCCAATCCTGGGTTACTGCGGGCGGCGTATCGAGCGCGGCTCCGGGCGGCGATGCGGATTCCGGCCACCGAGGCGCTCTTCCCTGCTCCCTGGACGGCGGCGGCGCGGCGGATGCTGCCTTGTCCCAGTCCGCAGGTGACGGCGACGGCGATGTGGGGCCCGGTGCTGGGCTGGTGCGCGCTGGAGTTGCTGGCTGAGTCTTTTGATGCGGAGAATCCGGAGCCGGTGGCGCTGGATCTCTTTGACCGGCTCAGGCTGCGTGAGCCCTTTGCGCAGGCCTTTGCGGCGCTGGGCTTTGAGGGAGAAGAGGCATGGCGCGTGGCGGCGCGGGTCAAGGTTGGACTGCTGACCGGCGCGGGCGTGGGCAAGGCGGAAGCGACCGAAGCGGCCGAGATGAAGGGTGCGGGCTCTGGCCTGTCCATCAGTGAAGCTGAAAAGGAAGTGGCTCCAGAGGCTGCGGAAAAACTCAATCTGGGCAGGTCTTCTAACGAGGGCGCGACTTCAGTTGGGCCGCATGACACTGAGAATAAAGAATGGGCTTTAGCCCCTGAGGGACTGGCTCCGGCTCTGTGGCTCGATCCGGATTTGCGCTGGCTGACCGGCGTGCATACGGCGGAGGGGCATGAGTTCCTGGTGCGCGAGCGCTACGAAGAGCTGCTGTGGTGGTTGCAGATGCCTGCGCTGCTGCGGCTGGCGGGCGAGGCGGCGCCGGGGAACATGAAGGCGCAGCGCACTGCGGCGCGGGCGATGAGCGAGGGCATTACGGCAGCGCTGAAGACGGCGGAAGAGGCCGGCTATCGTGTGGATCTGCTGCTGAGTCCGGCTGCCGAGGCGACTGAGAATCCTTTGCCTTCGGAAGAAAAAGCGGCGGTTGAGCCGGAGATTGTGCAGCCTGCTGAAGATGCCTCCGAGCCTGAGACGGCGAGTGAACCGGCTTTGTATCCGGGCACGACTTCACAGCCTGCGGAAAAACTCACGAGCGAGTCTGTTTTGTATCAGGGCACGACTTCAGTCGTGCCGCAAGAACCTTCAATGCAGGACCGGGCTTTAGCCCCTGCGGAGAGCGCTACATCGGAATTGCCTGAAGAACCGAAGTTACCCGCAACTTTTGAAGCCGTTCCCAATTCTGAGTCCGCAGTGGAATTGCCTCTTTTGCAGGACGAAGAACTCGAACCAAACGAGCCGGAAATCACTGCTGCCGCCGAATCGGTCGTTGAAGCAGAGGCCGAATCCTTGACGGCGTCCAATGAAGCACTGACGGTTGAAGAAGAGGCTCCATCGCCTAAGGAAGAGAAGGAACTGGCCGAGCCGGAGATCGTCGAGGCAGCAGAGGCCGTTCTTGAATCTGAGCCGGAAGTTGGGACGGCGGCGAAAGTTGAAGCCGACGCTGAACCCCTTCCTGAAACCGTAGCGGAACCTGAGCCTGAACCTGAACCAGAGGCAGAACCAGAGCCAGAACCGGTTGAGCCGGAGGGTCCTGCGGAAGCTGGGGCAACAGACGAGGCTGCGCAGCAAGCCGATGCGCCACTTTCGCGCTTCGATGTGCTGGCGAAAGAGGCTGGGGAAAAGCTTAGATCCTTTGCAAGAGTTGAGGATGAATCTCCTTCCAAAGCGGAAGAGGAGATTGCTTTGGAGGAGTTTTTGCAAGAGTTTACCCTGCCTCCCGCTGAACCGATTCCATCTTCCGTTGTTGCAAGCCCGGCAGAGCTCTCCGAAGAGACTGGCGAAGCGGCTGGCGATGCCGAAGTTGAGATCGAATATGTGGACGAAGAGTCTGAGGAAGATAAGAGCCAATTGTCCATCGAGAAGGCGGAGTTGCCGGATGGGGGCGCGGAAAGCAATTCAGCGGAGAGCGAAGAGCCGGAGGTGCGTCTTTCCGGGGCAAAGGGACTGGTTGGATCGATTGCGTCGATCTTTGCGCACAAACCCAATGAAACCATCACCCTGGGGCTCAATGAAGCGTCGGTGCCACTCGCTGATGCACCGGCGCCCGCATTCGTCGAGGACGGCGATACTCTTGCTGGCTCGGTTGCCGCTGAGGAAGAACCGGCATTGACGGATCAGGAAGAGTCCGCGCCGGCTGAGATATTTGAACCGCCCGCGCCGGAGATCAAGTTCTCCGCCGGCTTCGGTGCCGAAGAAGAACCCAAAATTTTAGCAGTGGTCCCAGTGGTTTCTACGCCCGTTGAGCCGTTTGAGCCGCCAGTGCTGGAGATCGAATTCATGGCGATGTCTCCCAGTGAAGTAGCGGCGGAGCGGCGGCGGAGGATCATTTTGCCTACGGCCAGCGAATGGCAGACGCTGGACAATCCGGCGCAACAGAATTCTGCCTCTAATCCGGTTCAGCCACCCGCGCCGCACCGGAGAAAAGACGATCCGGCTGTTTAGCAAACCTCTGATTAAGTCTCTGAGACGGAGGGCATAACATCTCATCGCTCAAGGTAATTCTTCAGGGCCGGTGACCGGGCTCCTGCCGCATCATCTCCAGCGTAATCTGAGCCACGCGGTCAATCGCTCCGCCCGTTGATTGTTGAACGAGCAAGCCGCGCACCCGCTGGAGCTCCTCCATCATGGATTGGCGCGCGGGGCCTTCGACGATGAGCGGCGCAAGCTGTTGAACGATATTTTCCGCGGTAAAGTCACTCTGAATCAGCTCCGGCACCACCCGCTTGCCGGCAATCAGGTTGGCCATGGCCACGTGCGGCACCTTGACCACCCGCTTGGCGATGGCGTAGGTGAGCGCCGAGACGCGATAAACAACGACAAAGGGATTGCCGACGAGCGCCGCCTCGACGGTAGCCGTTCCGCTGGCGACGATCGAAGCGCGGGCGTGCTGCAGCGCGGCGCGGGCATCGCGGACCAGGCGAATGGAAAGGCCGGAACCATATTGAGCGATGAGCCGCCGCACCTCCTCCTGCTGTGCCGGGTTTAACGTTGGAGCAAGGGGAAGGATGAACTCGAAGCTGCCAGCCAGCTTTTGCGCAGCCTCCAGCATCGTCGGCAGAAGCTCGCGAATCTCCTTTGGACGGCTTCCGGGGAGCAGGCCGATCCACATCTTTGCCGGGTCAAGATCGCTAGCGGCGGCAAACTCCACGCGCGAAATCGCAGGCAGCGGCAGCTCGGCTAGCGGATGGCCGACGAACTCCGCCTCCACGCCATGCTCGCGATAGAAGGCCTCCTCGAAGGGAAAGATCACCAGCATCTTGTCGATGTACTTCTGCACCAGGCGTATGCGCTTCTTCTTCCACGCCCAGAGCTGCGGACTGACAAAGTAAAGGACGGGGACGCCCTCGCGGTGCAGTGCTTCAGCCAGTTTGAAGTGAAAGCCAGGGAAGTCAATGAGTACGGCCACCGCGGGACGGCGGGCGCGAATGGCTTTCTTCAGCCTGCGGAACTCGCCGTAGATGCGCGGCAAGTGGCGCACCACTTCAGTGAAGCCCATCACGGCCATCTCTTCGGCGCGGACGACGCACTCCAGGCCTGCCGAGCGCATCCGCTCGCCGCCCATGCCGAAAAAGCTCACCGTCTGGGCCGAGTCATTCAGCTTTTGCTGGAGCGCAGAGATCAGCAGCGCCCCGTAGTGCTCGCCGCTCGCCTCGCCTGCCGAGATGAAGATGGTTTTATCCACGCTGCTGACCATCATAACGGGTGGACCGCTCACCGCTCATCTTGCGCGCTAACCTCACCGGTTCGGAGGGAATCCTCATGGAATTCATGCTATATTTCGAGATATGGCCACGGCTCTGCACATCCCGTTGAGTGATTACCTCGGCTCAAACTACAGGCCGGACCGCGAGTACGTGGATGGAGAACTCCTGGAGCGCAACGTGGGCAAGTGGGAACACGCAAGAGTGCAGTGGTTGCTGGCGCTTTGGTTCGGCAATCACGAACGGCAGTGGGGAATTACCGGCAGCACGGAACAGCGGGTTCAAGTCTCGCCGAGCCGGGTTCGCGTGCCGGATCTGGTGGTGCTCACCGCCGGAGCGCAGCCCGATGTGCTCGTCGATCCGCCGCTACTGGTCATCGAAATACTCTCTCCCGACGACACCTACTCCGACACGCAAGAGCGCGCCCGCGACTACCGCGCGATGGGCGTGGAGACGGTTTGGATCATCGATCCCAAGACGCGAAGCGGTCGTATGTGCAGCGGCGCGGAATGGACGGAAGCCGAGCGCCTGGAAGTCAAAGGCACGCCCTTGTACGTCAACCTGACGGAGATTTTTGGGCAGTTGGCTTCGGCCTGATGGTTGCGCTGCGGGCGAAAATCCAGGTCTGAAATGCTGACTTGGGATGTTTGGTCATGATCCTCTAGAGGGAATATTTCCTTTACATGAAGAGTCGTGTAGCGTTACACTTTGCTCATGATCAGGAGCTTCCGCCATTCCGGCATCGAGAAGTTCTTCTATACCGGCAGCAAGGCGGGAATTCAACCCAGCCACGCGGTCCGGTTGAACATCCAGCTCACCGTGCTCAACAAGGCGAAGAAGCCGGAAGATATGGGAGATCCTGGATGGAAACTGCATCCGCTGCTGGGCGAACTCAAGGGACACTGGTCAGTAAAGGTGAACGGCAACTGGCGGCTTACCTTCCGTTTTGAGGGCGAGGACGCGATCTTGGTCGATTATCGGGATTATCACTAGAAGGAGAGAATCATGGCTGAGATGTTTAATCCGGCGCATCCGGGACGCGTGCTGCGCGAGTGGCTTGGCGAGATGCAGGTCAAAGATGCAGCGGCGCGGCTTCACGTTTCGCGAGTCACGCTCTCGCGCATCTTGAATTGCAAGGCGGGCATCTCGGCGGAGATGTCGCTGCGTCTTTCTGAAGCCTTGGGAACCAGCCCCACGCTGTGGATCGACCTGCAAACGCAGTACGACCTATGGCGCGCCAGCCGAAAACGCAGACCCAAGATTGTGCTTTTTGACCGGGCGGCGTAAGGGCTTTATCTGGTTTTTTATAATTTCTCAGGATCGAAAATCCGAAACGAGGATTATCAACAAATTTTCAAAAACCAGAACATGATTAAGATCAATTTGAGGTTCGTGATGCGCCTTTTCTCAGTTCTACTATGCCTTTCTTTGCTGATTCCAGTTGCGACAGCTCAGTCCGATCATGCCTCTCAAAACATCTCTGAGGCGGATGCTCGACAGCATCTTGTCCAGAATCCTGAGCCGGTTTATCCTCCCATTGCTCACGCTGCTCGCGTACAAGGGAATGTAGTTCTTGCAATTGTGATCGACAAGGAAGGCAAGGTTGCTTCTGAGAAAGTAGTAAGTGGACCTGCCATGCTGCAACAGGCGGCACTCGATGCTGTGAAAGAGTTTTGTTTTTCACCATTCTTGATGGATGGTGTAGTAATTCGAGTAACTACCTCGCTGACGATTCCTTTCCAAATCGACAAGCCGGGAGAAGGCCCAAGTGCAGAGCAGGAGAAGGCAGCGCAAGCATGGTTTCCCTTGTCGGACAAGTGCAGGAATGCACTCAAAGCGGAGAAGATTCAAGAAGCATTGGACTATTGCAAACAGGCGCTCGATATGTCATTCAGGGCTGGCGATTCTAACTCAAGCGATCAGCTAGGCCGGATGGACTCCCACCAACTTTATGGCCATGCACTTCTAATTGGGGGACAGTCGCGCGAAGCATTGGAGCAAGAAAATTTGGCAATTGAAGAATCAAAGAAATGCCTTACGGATACGGATGAGGAATACGCCATGCCCTTCTTTTGGCGTGCCCTTGTGGAGGAGAGCATGGGACAGGGTGAGCCAGCTTTGGCGGACTTCAAGATTGCCGAGGATACTCATCGTCGCGCTATCGCTCATCTGCCGGATATGAAAGCAAATTATAGCAAGACTCTTGCAAGCATCCTGCGGTTTCATGCTCAACTGCTTGAGCTAATGAGCAGATCGGATGAAGCTGAAAAATTACGAACTGAGGCCGCATCACTCTAGATTGAGCAAGTAGTGATCAAACGGAAACTAAGCCCCCCGCCTTGCCCGCACAGCCCCCGCCAGCTCTTTCAGCAGCGCATGCGTCTCCGCCCAGTCTATGCAGGCGTCGGTGATGCTTTGCCCGTAGACTAACGGCTGGCCGGCATTGAGCGGCTGCGCGCCGGCTACCAGATTGCTCTCGATCATGACGCCCATGATGCGTTTGTCGCCGCGCTTGTCTCCGGCTCCGGCGATCTGCCCCGCTACGTCGTGGCAGACGGTGGCCTGGCGTCGGTAATCCTTGTTCGAGTTGGCGTGGCTGAAGTCGATCATGATGCGCGGGGCGAGGCCGGATTTTTCCATCTGCGCTGCGGTCTCTGCAACGCTCTCGGCGTTGTAGTTTGCCGTCTGACGACCGCCGCGCAGGATCATGTGGCAGTCGGGATTGCCGGTGGTCACCAGGATCGCCGATTGGCCGGATTTGGTGAGGCCGAGGAACGAGTGCGAGTGAGCGGCGCTGAGAATGGCGTCGATGGCGATCTGCACGCTGCCGCTGGTACCGTTCTTGAAGCCCACCGGGCAACTGATGCCGCTGACCAACTGGCGGTGTACCTGGCTCTCCGTGGTGCGCGCGCCGACCGCTCCCCAACTGACCAGCCCGGCAATGTACTGGGGCGAGATCATGTCCAGAAACTCGGTGCCGGCGGGAACACCCATCTCGGCCAGATCGAGCAGCAGGCTGCGCGCCATGCGCAGGCCGTCGTTGATCTTATAGGATTCGTCAAGATACGGATCGTTGATGAGGCCCTTCCAGCCGATGGTGGTGCGGGGCTTCTCAAAGTAGACGCGCATGACGATGCGCAGATCGGCTCCGAACTCGGCAATGGCGCCTTGCAGCAGCCGGGCGTACTCACGCGCGGCCTTGGTGTCGTGGATGGAGCAGGGGCCGACCAGCACCAGCAGCCGCGAGTCCTGGCCGTTGAGGATGGACGTGATCTCGCTGCGGGCGTTAAAGATGGTGGCCGAGGCGGCTTCGGTGACCGGCCGCTCTTCCTCCAGAAAAACGGGCGGCAGAACGACACGGGTCCATTGAATGCGAATATCTTCTGTATTGTGAAACATGAGCGGTTTTTTCCTTGGGGCGCGCGATGGGGTCCTCTCTAACTTTATCAGCCGAGGGCGGCAGGCTCCAGACGCGCGGAGCCGGAGCGGCAAGCGATTTCCGTTGGAATTGCGTCTACATATTCAGCGGGGTGCGCAAGACAGAAGGCGCCGGCAGGCGTTAGCCTGTAAACGGGTTGCTGGAATCCTGATCAGATTGAGTGCGAATCCTCCTGCATTGGATTTCCACCCATTCGCCAAGGTGACGAAACGCGGGTTCTTCGGCTCGCTGCGCTCACTCAGGATGACAGGGCGCCCTGGTTTTCAACGGATTTGACAAAGACAGCGCGGCTGGTGCGCGGCGCAAGGAGCGGGGATGAAGATTGGAAGCTGGGCGGGCTGGGCGGAATTGATTGCAGTGGGCGCGCTTCTGTCAGGTTGCGGAGACTTTTGGCAAGCGCCGAATAACGGCGCAACCAGCTTTACGCTCGGCAACAGCGGCAACATTGCCGTGACGCAGGGTTCCACCAACACCGACACCATCACGGTGACGCCGGGCAGTTCGTTCACCGGAACCGTGGCGCTGACCTGCTCGGTGACCAGCGGACCGTCCACCGCAACCAGTTCCACGGACCCCACGTTCAGCTTTTCCGAATCCTCGCTCACCTTCAGCAGCACCTCCTCCCAAGACTCCACGCTGACGGTAGCCGCAAGCACCTCCACGCCTGTCGGAGCTTATCAAATGAAGGTCACCGGCACCTCCGGCAGCGTGGCCGCGTACACCACCTTTTGCGTCGCCGTGGGAAGCACCACCAGCAGTTGCTCGTCGACGGCCGCCAGCGGTATCTTCTACGTGCTGAATCAGACGACGAATCAAGTTGTCGCCCTGAGCCTTGCCTCTGGCAATCTGACCACCATTGGCACCTATACCACGCCCACGCCCACGCCACAGGCCATTGCCGTGGCTCCCAATAAAAACTTCCTGTATGTCAGCACAAATTCTGGCATCTACCTTTATTCGATCACCTCCAGCGGCGCGTTGACATTGGAGAATAGCAGCACAAGGGTATCCTCGGATCCAGCGAATTCCATGCAGGTGGACGCTACCGACTCATGGCTTGTCTATACCATCAACGGTATCGCTCAATTGAATGCCGTTAACATCAACTCCAGTACAGGCCTACCCCTCAGCAGCACCGGGAGTGTACCATCTACCGGCCTGCCTGCGGCCACGCCTCTGCAGTTGGCCATCTCTCCCAACGACTCCAGCTCATGCACCGACTGCTTTGTCTTTGTAGCCATGGGGGATGGCGGCACAGAATTGATTCCCTTTAACCCTGCTCCTAGTGGCGGCAATCCATTTGGAACGGCTCAACATCAACCCTTGGCAACTACCGGAGTAGCCGCGAACACCGTGGCCGTGGACCCATCGAACCGGCTGCTTTATGTTGGCGAAACCAATGACTTTTCTACAGGCACACAGACAGGCGGATTGCGCGCCTTTACCATATCGAGCGTTGGCACTACTGAAGTCTCCGGCTCCCCCTACGTCTCCGGCGGAACCGGACCCACTTCCATCCTGCCCTCCGCGGATGGCAATTATGTCTATGTTGCCAATAGCGCGGTCAGCGGCAGCAGCACCGACAACATCAACAGTTTCTCTGTTGTTACCTCTGGTTCCACGGCAACCGGGCTCAAGGCTGTCGGCACAGCAGCGGCTGGCCCCACAGGCGCTATCGGCCTGGCTGAGGATTCAACTGGCACTTATCTGCTGGCGATTGACTTCGCTGGAGGTCCAGACCTGCAGGCCTTCACGATGAGTTCCGGCACACTCTCATCCGTTTTCACAGGGGAAACCGGAACAGACCCGGTCGGGGCTGTGGCGATTGGCGCGTTGCCGTAACCATGGGTATCAGCAGGGATCAACCGCGGGCCTGGATTCATCGAATCCAGGCCCGCTGAGTTTCACATTTGCCGGTGAGTACCGCCGACCTCCTGGTCGGCTGTTGCGTGGACCTCCCGGTCCACGTTGCCCACTTCAACAAAAAGAAATGGAGCCCGGATTGCGCCAACCTCCGAAAAAATCCTGTAGAGGCGAGCCGCTTTTGGGTCTGACGTGGGAAACTGATAGAGATGCCGCCGCTTGCAGGATGGGCAAGCTGAAAAGAAACCGGCGTGGACCGGGAGGTCCACGCAACAGCCGACCAGGAGGTCGGCGCTACAGTTTTTTCATCGCAGACCGCAAAGTTTGAGGAAAAAGAACATGGCACAGGAAAATTCATTCGATATCGTCAGCAAAGTGGAGATTCAAGAGGTTCGCAACGCCATCGACCAGGCGCTCAAAGAGATCAAGCAGCGCTTTGACCTGAAGGACTCGCACTCCGAAGTCAAGCTCGCCGAGGGCGACAAGGAGATTCAACTCGCCTCCGACGGCGAGTACCACCTGGAAGCCGTCAAGGAGATTCTGGGACAGAAGTTGGTCAAGCGCGGCGTCTCGCTGAAGAACCTGGTCTGGGGCAAGCTGGAGCCGGCGCTGGGCAAGAGCGTCCGCCAGAAGATCACCCTGCAGCAGGGCATTCCGATTGAAAAGGCCAAGGAGATCGTCAAGCTGGTCAAGGACTCGAAGAAGAAGGCGCAGGCCAGCATCCAGGGCGACACGGTGCGCGTCACCAGCAAAGACCGCGACGAGTTGCAAGGCATCATCGCCCTCCTGCGCGGCAAGGATCTGGGCGTGGAGTTGACGTTTACGAATTACCGCACGAACTGAGCGACAGCTATAGTCAGTATTCCTCTGGGGCATGATGCATATTCCGGTTAGCCGCTGACTCGGTCGTAACCAAGTTGAAGCTGTATGATTGTTGTTCCAAATTGTTTGAGAGGAGACTGGACATTGTGAGCGTTCGTTCTTTCTATCGATTCTCCGCAATATATATCAGCGCAATGCTTCTTCCGATGGCCGCTGTCAAAATCTGGGTGGAAGGTTTTAATGGACCCACATTAGAACATATGCCATTCGCCATTCGTTTCCCAATGAGTATGGTAGGTATTATCTGGTTTTTGTTGTTCTTGACCTTGTGGATTGGGATGATTTATGACTGTCTTTTTATAAGCAAGTTCCCCGTTCACCAAAAGATCTTCTGGTTTCTTTTTATCTTTATCGGGGTCTGGTTGGGCTTGTTAGTCTACTATTTCGTCGTGTTCGAGGGATGGGGTACTCGAAGGGTCCATAGCCGACCTCCCATCATCGAATCCTTGCATAATGTTACACAAAAACGAGAATAAGTTTGACACATGGGCTTGAAATTGGTTTATGGCATATCATCGGAAATCCGGAGAAGACTTTACTACTTTCCTCTGGGTCAATGAGTCATAAGTAGTAGTTGCACTGTAAGATAAAGCACGGGAACCGGAGAGACTTGAGCACACTGGCGATAGCGACGGCAAAAGAGGTCTTCGAGCTGCTGCGGGATGATCTCGTGGCAATCGAGCAGGAGCTGGGGCGCGACGCGGCCTCCGGCGTCAGCACCATCACCGAGATCGCCGAGTATCTGCGCGGCGGCGGCGGCAAGCGCATCCGGCCCACGCTGCTGCTGCTTAGCTCGCACGCGCTGGGCTTTACCGGCCAGAGCGCTATTCGCCTCGGCGCGGTGGTGGAGATGGTTCACTCCGCCACGCTGGTCCACGACGACATCATCGACGGCGCGAATATCCGCCGCGGCCGCCCCTCGGCCAACACAACATGGGGCAACGAGAAGTGCGTGCTGGCCGGCGACTGGCTCTATATGCAGGCCTTCAACGTGGCGCTCAAAGAGAAGAGCCTGCGCGTGCTGGAGCTGCTGATCGGCCTGACGCAGCAGATGGTCGAGGGCGAGCTACTGCAGATTCAAAAGCTGGGCCGCGCGGTCAGCGAGGCCGAGTACTACGACCTGATCTATCGCAAGACGGCCTGCCTCTTTTCGGTTTCGATGCAACTGGGCGCGGTGCTGGCCGGGGCGGACGAGACGGTGGAGGCGAGCCTGGGCGCCTATGGCCGCACCGTCGGGCTGGCCTTCCAGATTGTGGACGATGTGCTGGACCTGACGGCCACGGAAGAGATTTTGGGCAAACCTGTAGCCAGCGATCTGCGCGAGGGCAAGGCGACGCTGGCCGTGATTCACTCGATGGACCATGGGACCGCCGCCGACCGCCGGACAATTCAAAGAGTCTTGAATGACCGCAGCTTCGAGAACGTGAGCCGCGAAAAGATTCGCGAGATTCTGACTCGTAACGGCTCGGTCGAATATGCCATGGGCGTCGCCGACCGCTACGCCGAGCAGAGCCGCCAGGCGCTGGCCGCGCTGCCCGACTCCGAGTACAAGCGGGCGCTGCTGTGGGTTCCGGATTTCGTGGTGGCGCGGGATAAGTAACGAGGAAGATGAATGGCTACTCGTCAAAGCACGGTTGATTACATCCTGGAGCAGATCGAAGCTGCCGGCGATGTCAGCGCGAAAAAAATGTTTGGCGAGTACGGAATCTATTGCGGCGAAAAGATGGTTGCCCTGGCCTGCGACGGTCAGCTCTTTGTGAAGCCCACCGCAGCAGGCAGAGAGTTTGTCGGCGACGTCGTTGAGGCCAGCCCCTATCCAGGCGCCAAGCCTTGGCTTCTTATCTCTGGCGACAAATGGGATGACCGTGCGTGGCTAAGTCATCTCATACGAACCACCGCTGCCGAATTGCCAGTGCCGAAGAAGAAGCCGCGTTCTATGAAGAAATAAAGCCGAGATCAGACGTCCGTACCAGGATTATTATTTGAGGTGTTTGAAATGTTTGAAAGCATCAGCGGCAGCGGCGCGGCACGAATCTTTTCGTGCCCCAAATGCAAGGAGACCATCGACACGTCGGCGGAGTTCTGCCGCTTCTGTGGCGCGCCTATTGACGTGGGCGCGGCGGAGGTGGCCGCGGAGTTGATGGCGCGCGTCAATCAGGCGTGTAGTGATGCCGGCTTTCTGAAAATCATGGCGATTGGAGTTCCCGTTGCTTTTGTCGTGAGCCTGATTCCATTCGTCAGTTTGCTTGGTGCTTTGGCCTTGACTTTTCTGTGTTTTGGCGTTCCCGCAATGGTGATTCGCTGGTGGGTTAAATTCAGCAGCATCCAATCGAACGAATCAGATTTCCGCCGTGCAAGAGGAATCGTCATCGGCATTAGCGTGGTGAGTGTATTCCTTTTCATTGTCGGAGTCTTCCAGTTGATCGGTTTGTTTGTACTCACCTTTGGACATTGATCGGATTCATCGAACGCAGCACAAATTTTTTAAAGGAGAATTTCATGTACATCGCCAACGAACAACGTTACAACACGATGCAATATCGCCGCTGCGGCCGGAGCGGCCTGCGGCTGCCGGCCATCTCGCTCGGCCTGTGGCATAACTTCGGCGGTGCGGATGTCTTTGAGAATGGCCGCGCGATGGTGCGCCGTGCCTTCGATCTGGGCATTACGCACTTTGATCTTGCCAACAACTACGGTCCGCCCTACGGCAGCGCCGAAGAGAGCTTCGGACGGATTCTCAGCCTCGATCTGAAACCTTATCGCGATGAACTGATCATCAGCAGCAAGGCCGGCTACGATATGTGGCCGGGACCGTATGGTGATTGGGGATCGCGCAAGTATCTGCTGGCCAGTTTGGACCAGAGCCTGAAGCGGCTGGGCCTGGAGTATGTGGACATCTTCTACTCGCATCGGCCCGACCCGGAGACGCCCATCGAAGAGACGATGGGCGCGCTCGATCAGGCGGTGCGCTCGGGCAAGGCGCTCTACGCGGGCATCTCGAATTACAGCGCAACCCAAGCGGCGGCGGCAATAAAAGTCTTGCGCGAGCTGGGCACGCCCTGCCTGATTCATCAGCCCAAGTATTCCATGTTCATGCGCACGCCGGAGCAGGGCTTGCTGGACGTGCTGGGCAACGAGGGCGTGGGGGCGATTGCCTTTACTCCGCTGGCGCAGGGCCTCTTGACCAATCGTTATTTGGGCGGCATCCCCGCCGGCTCGCGCGCCACCAAGGAAAAGTTCCTCAAGACGAGCGACATTGACGAGCATCGGCTCAAGCAGATTCACGCGCTGAATGACGTCGCCGCCGAGCGCGGGCAATCGCTGGCGCAGATGGCTTTGGCCTGGGTGCTGCGCGATGGTCGCTTGACCTCTGCGCTGATCGGCGCCAGCCGCGTCGAGCAGATCGAGCAGAACGTGGCCGCGCTGAGCAACCTCGGCTTCAGTGCCGAGGAACTGGCGCGCATTGATGCGATTCTGGCGCTGGCGGGTTGAGGTGAGTGGACTCCCTACCATTCCGCAGAAAACGCGGAATGGTTGGGTCGCCCAGCGTTGTTGGCCCGCCGCAACCGACATGGTATATTGCTAACATATACAGAGGCCGCCCATGTTCTACACCGGGTTTGACTGGGACGAAGGCAACTCCAGAAAGAACGAGAAGCATGGCGTCTCCAAAGGGGAAGTGGAACAGATTTTCCTTAATAAGCCTCTGTTGCTGGCCGATGATCTGAAACACAGCCAGCGTGAGCGACGCGTTCATGCGCTGGGGCGGACCGATCAGAATCGCTGGTTGCACGTTACTTTCACCGAGCGCGGAGAGGGAACGCTGATTCGTCCCATCTCAGCGCGGGTGATGAGCCGGAAGGAGAGAGCCGTTTATGAGCAAGCCATTGAAGCCCATTCCTAAGTTCGCCAATGAAACCGAAGAGCGCGCCTTCTGGGAATCGCCCAAGAACGATAGCACGGAGTATGTCGATTGGAGCAAGGCTAAGTTGGCGAGCTTTCCCAAGCTGCGCCCCTCCACCGAGACGATCTCCCTGCGCATGCCGGAAGATATTCTGAATACCATTCGCAGCCATGCGCGCCGGCTCGATGTGCCCTACCAATCGCTCATCAAACTCTGGTGCGCAGAGAAAGCCGCCGAGCTGGTTCATTCTCCACGAACAGCCCAAAGCGGAAACAAATAGAGTTCGTAGACTCCCAGGTCCGAAAATCCGGACCTGGGGCACCCAGATTTATGTGATTGATATTATTGGACATGGGCCACCCGCCAAGGGTGGGAGACCACGAACCCCAACCTGATCTTGATCCGTCCTACTGCTTGCTGTGGGATGCGCTGTGGGCAATGGCTTCCAAAGCCTCGCCGACGGAAACAATGCGTCCTCCCTCGAAGGCCTCGACCGATAGAAGAGGCTTGTCTCCGGTCACGATGAAATCGGCCTTCGCCGCTATCGCCGTTCCGATCACCACATCGTCGTCCGGGTCAGGCGCGAGGCGTGATACGGGAATAGGCTGCACGATCTCAACCTGCTTTGTGTAAGTATCAAAAAGCTCAGATGGGGAAAAGTCCAGACTGGCAATCCGCTTTTTGAACTTTCTGCGCGAAAGGACATCCGCCAATTCCTCAAGAAGAGCGTCGCTCGTAAAAAGTTGAAGGCGAGCAACTGCCACCGCTTTCAGCAAACGACGCGGTGCGCCCTCCCATAAAAGTGCCGAAACCACCGTGTTGGTGTCCAGAACCAATCGCATCAGATGCGTCCGGCCAACCGCTTTTCGGCCCGCATCGCGCGAATCTCCTCAGCAACTTCTTCAGGAGACATATAATCGTCATTCCCCGCGGCATCCAGCTTGTCCAACATCGCAATCAGCTCGGCTGCGGCTTGCTGCTTTAATTGCTTGCGCAGCCACTCCTCCAGCGCAGGCGCTGACAGCAGCCCGGCGCGTTCGGCTTCCTGGGCCAGTTGATCGGGCAATTCTAGTTGGATGGTCGTCATTTCAACCTCCCTGGAATACTTTCCTAGCTCCTATAATAACTGAATCGCCATTTTGAAGCCGGACGCTCCAAGACTGACCAAGAAAGGCTGGACGCCCTGCATCCCGCCCGGATGGTGTAATCTCGTTTGTGGAAGAAAAACGCCATGCCAGGAAGAATTCTAGTCATCGACGACGAGCCGCAGATCACCCGCGTGCTGCGCGCCTCGCTTAGTGCGCAGGGCTTTGACGTGCGCACCGCCAACGAACCCGAAGAGGGCTTGCAGGTCTTCAAGGACTGGACGCCGGACGTGGTCATCACCGACCTGATGATGCCGGGCCTGAGCGGCGTCGAGGTCTGCCGGGCGATTCGGGCGCAGTCGAATGTACCGATTCTGGTGCTTTCGGTGCGCGACCACGAGCGCTCCAAGGTGGAGGCGCTGGACGCCGGAGCCGACGATTACGTAACCAAGCCTTTCAATACACAGGAGTTGCTGGCCCGCGTCCGCGCCCATCTGCGCCGCGCCCCGGAGCGGACCACTTCCGCCATCGAGGCGGGCGACTTTGTGGTGGACGCCGTCGCCCACTCGATCACCGTGCTGGGCAAGCCGATTCACCTCACGCCCAAGGAGTTCGACCTGCTGCTGCATCTAGCCCGCCACGCGGGCAAGGTCATTACCCACCGCGTGCTGCTGACCACTGTTTGGGGCGCTCAGTCGGCCCATCAGCCGGAGTACCTGCGCGTCTTTGTCGGCCAGTTGCGCAAAAAGCTGGAGGCCGAGACCGGCAAACAGTACATCCAGACCGAGCCGTGGGTGGGCTATCGTTTTATCCCCGAGGGTTTTACGGGCGAAGGTGAATAACTTCGCCGGGATTCTGCCTCGGAATCATCCGGAACGAGAGCCTGACCCTCCAAATCGCATGAGTCTTTTCTCGAATTTTCCGATTTCTTTGGTTCGCTGATTCCCGTCCTGTGCGTACGGTTCCCAGTGCTTTTTCCGATCTGGATCAACGGGCAATCCACACTGGTTTTCATTCTTGGGATGATGTATTTTGTGATTTTGGTCCGCGTTCGGCAAGGAGAGTATGATGCCATTTTTGGACTGGAATCGGGATTTTGCCTTGGGCGAGGATGCCTTGGATACTCATCGCATCGCTTACATCGAGATTTTGAACGAGTTTTACTTAATGGTTATGAAAAGCCCGGCGCAGACGGATGCAGGCCAGCTAATGCGCAAGCTGAAAACGGAGACGCAAAGCTATCATTCCGCCGAAGAGAAGCTGCTGCAGCGCATCCACTACGCCGAGTATGCGCGGCATTGCAAGCAGCATCGGGAGTTTACCGGGAAGATTAGTGACTTCGAGTTGCGCCACGCGCACGGAGATCGCGCCGCCCTGGTGCAGATGCCGCGCTTTCTGCTGGAATGGCTGTATCGACATATGCTGCAGGAGGATTTGCTCTATCGGCGTTGTCTGACGGCGCTGCCAACTGGCGAGAAGATTCCGGCCTTGGAGGCAGGAAAAGAGCAGTCGGGGAGCCCGCACGGGCAGGGATGTTGACCTTCTATTCTGTCAAGCGCGGCCTGGCGCGAGAGGTCGATGCCAAAGCCGGTCAAAAGAGACGGCGTCACAGGCGGCTGACAGGCTCAAAGCCCCGGTGATCTTTGGGATTGGCAGCGCAGCCTTCCATCCTTCCGCCGGATTCCGTTTCGCGCCCGCATCCCATCGCTTGACTTAGACAGTGATTCGGAGAATCAAACCGGCCGAAGGCCGGAATGATTCTCCGAATCACTTGGTCTACTGCATACGCACGGCAACCATCGGAAACCGGCCACGATGAATCTACTGCGTTGGAGCGGGATAAGTGGTTCCCAGCGTGATCTCATCCAGTGCGACTTGATGCCAGTCAAACGACTCTACATCTTTTGATTTCCTGCCGAGGTATTCGCTGTGGCAGAAAAGTCCTGAGATGGGTTGATAGCGCAGATATTTGTCTGCCAAAGCCGAGAAGCGGCCTACCATGGGGTTGGACATTCCGGCTTCAATACATTCAAATCCAAGCGCGCTTGGAAAAAGAACACGCAGTCCCATGTCACTGAATTGGAAGAAATGCCAGGGCCGCTCATGCGCTGAGTAGGAAAAGTGCGTCTCAACGAAAACGATGCCACCCACCTTCAGCAACTTGGCAATCTCCACGGGGACCAGCCAAGGCATGGCAAAATGTTCAAAACACGCGCTGCTGAAGATGATATCGAACTTCTCATCTGCCTTGAAGTAGGAACTCAAGCGATGAGCATCGCCGACAACATCAACGTTAGGGCCAGGATAATAATCGAAGCCAATATACTCGGCCTTCGCAAACCGCTCTCTTGCAGCGGACTTTCCCGTCACTTCTCTGCTTCCGATCTCAAGTATGCGGAAGCCTTCCTTATTTCCTAACTGATATAGATAGTTCTGCCACTTTGCGTGGCTGACCATTTTGGAGATCGGTATTTCGCGCGAAATGCTTTGTGAAAAAAGCACTCTGTCAAAGCCGGACTCAAGCCACCCCAGGGCGCGAAATCCAAATCGCCCAAATTCTTTGATTGATTCTTTCACTGAAATCTCCCTCTCTAACCATAGTTCGCTTGGAGAATATCACACTTCCAAAGCATAAAAATGCCAGCGCCAAGGTTTCTGCGGTTGCCGTTTCCTGAACGATGACTCGCCATCTCATTTTGGACTTCCGGCCTTTTGCGCTACCGGTGTTTCCCGGCTCGCAAGATTCATTCATCGCGTCTGGGCTTCGCGGACGGTATCGCGCCTTCCGCCTCCAAGAGCAATTTGAGGCCGCGACCGCATCCTTACGCTATATTTACGAAATCTTTCGGAGAATCAAACCAGGCGAGAGCCAGAATCATTCTTGAGCAGGCGGCTTCCCCAGACCCGCTCACCGAATCGAGAGACGCTATGCAAGATGTAACGATGCTGCTGTTCACGGTAATTTTCTTCGGTCTGGCGTTCCTTTACGTCAAGGCCTGCCAGAAGCTGAGGTAACCCATGCAAATTGACTTGACCACCGTCGTTGCCCTGATTTTGTCGGCCCTGTTGATGGGCTATCTAACCCTCACCTTGCTCTTTCCGGAGAAGTTTTAATGACTGCCAATGGTTGGTTGCAGTTTGCACTGTTCTGTTTGATTCTGCTGGCCAGCGTACGGCCGGTGGGAATCTATCTGGCGCGCGTGCTGGAAGGTGAGCGCACCTGGCTCGACTCCATCCTGCGCCCCTTCGAGCGGCTGATCTACCGGCTCTCCGGCGTTGAGGCCGACAAGGAGATGAACTGGCGCGAGTATGCCTTTGCCGTGCTGGGCTTCTCGGCGGTTACGCTGCTGGTCACCTACGGAATTGAGCGGCTGCAGAACCTGCTGCCGTGGAATCCGCAGCATCTGGCTGCGGTTGGGCCGGACCTGGCCTGGAACACCGCCGCCAGCTTCACCACCAATACCAACTGGCAGTCGTACTCGCCGGAAACCACGATGAGCTATCTGACCGAGATGGCCGGTCTGGCGACGCACAACTTCTGGTCGGCGGCGGTGGGCATTGTGGTTGCCGTGGCGCTGATCCGCGGCATCAAGCGCACCACCTGCGCCACCATCGGCAACTTCTGGGTGGACATGACGCGCACGCTGCTCTATGTGCTGCTGCCCGCTTCCATCGTCTATGCGCTGCTGCTGGTGGCGCAAGGGGTTCCGGCCAACCTGAACGCCTACACCACGGCGCACACGCTGGAAGGCCAGACGCAGACCATCGGCCAAGGGCCGGTTGCCTCGCAGGAGGCCATCAAGATGCTGGGCACCAACGGCGGCGGCTTCTTCAACGCCAACAGCGCCCATCCTTATGAGAACCCCACGCCCTGGACCAACCTGCTGCAGATGCTCTCCATCTTCATCATCCCCGCCGGGCTGACCTATACGCTGGGGCGCATGACCGGCTCTCCCGGCCACGGCTGGGCAGTTCTCGCCGCCATGTTTGTTCTCTTTGCGGCGGGATTCACCACCGTCTACTGGGCTGAGTCGCAGCCGCACCCAATGCTGGACAATGCCAAGGTCGCGCAGATCGGTTCAGCCACCGCTCCGGCCGGCAACATGGAGGGCAAGGAAGTGCGCAACGGCATCGCCGCCAGTTCACTTTTTGCCACCATCACCACCGACGCCAGTTGCGGCGCGGTCACCAGCATGCACGACAGCTTTACGCCGCTCGGCGGCATGATGGTGCTGCTCAACATCATGATGGGCGAGGTGATCTTCGGCGGCGTCGGTTCCGGTCTCTACGGCATTCTCATCATGGTGGTCCTGGCGGTCTTCATCGCCGGACTTATGGTGGGCCGTACGCCCGAATACCTGGGCAAGAAGATTGAAGCCTATGACGTAAAGATGTCCATGCTCTATGTGCTGATCTTCCCGATCATCATTCTTTCGCTCACTGCCGTCTTTGTGCTGTGGCCCGGCGTCGGCCTCTCCGCGCTCAACAATCAGGGACCGCATGGCATGACCGAGATCCTGTACGCCTTTACCTCTGGCGCGGGCAACAACGGCTCGGCCTTTGCCGGGCTGAACGCCAACTCATGGTGGTGGAATGTCTGCCTGGGCTGGGATATGCTCTTTGGCCGCCTCTTCATGATGATTCCGGTGCTGGCTTTGGCCGGTAATCTGGCCAGCAAGAAGTCCGTGCCGCCCTCGCCGGGAACCTTCCCGGTGAACGGCTCGCTCTTCACCGTGCTGCTGGTGGGCATCATCGTGATCCTGAGCGCGCTCACCTTCTTCCCGGCCCTGAGCCTGGGCCCGATTCTGGAGCATTTGCAACTGCACGCAGGCAAACTGTTTTGAGCTTTCAGCGAACAGCGATCAGTAGTTAGCTTCTGTCTTTTGGCTGCTGATGAAAAAACTGAATGTTCAATCTGACTATCTAACGCTGATCGCTGAAAGCTGAAAGCTGATAGCTGAAAGCAAAAAAGGACCATCATGCTAGAAAAAAAGTCTCTTTGGAATACGGAAATCATGGCCCAGGCGCTTGTGGACGCATTCCGCAAGCTGAATCCCAAAGGCATGGCCAAGAACCCGGTGATGTTTGTTGTCGAAGTCGGCTCCGTGCTGACCACACTGCTGCTGATCGACAACACCATCCATCACGCCGGCGACTTTGCCTTCAACCTCCAGATCACTCTCTGGCTCTGGTTCACCGTGCTCTTTGCCAACTTTGCTGAAGCCATGGCCGAGGGCCGCGGCAAGGCGCAGGCCGACACGCTGCGCAAGGCCAAGGGCGAGACCATCGCCCGGCGCTACACTGCGGACAACCAACTGGAAGATGTGCCCAGCGCCTTGTTGCGCGCCGGAGACATCATCTATGTGGTGGCGGGCAGTTACATCGCCGGCGACGGCGAGGTGATCGAGGGCGTGGCCTCGGTGGACGAATCAGCCATCACCGGCGAATCGGCTCCCGTCATCCGCGAGGCGGGCGGCGACCGCTCGGCCGTCACCGGCGGAACCAAAGTGCTGTCAGATTTTATCAAGGTGAAGATCACCTCCAACCCCGGCGAAACCTTCCTGGACCGCATGATTGCGCTGGTGGAAGGCGCCACGCGCCAAAAGACGCCCAACGAGATCGCGCTCTCGATTCTGCTCTCCGGCCTGACCATTGTCTTTCTGCTGGCCGTGGTCACGCTGCAACCCTTTGCCATCTACTCCAAGGCGCCGCAGACCGTCTTTGTGCTGGTCTCGCTGCTGGTCTGCCTGATTCCGACGACCATCGGCGGGCTGCTCTCGGCCATCGGCATCGCCGGCATGGATCGCCTCGTTCAGTACAACGTGCTGGCCATGAGCGGACGCGCCGTCGAGGCAGCCGGCGACGTGAATGTGCTGCTGCTGGACAAGACCGGAACCATCACCCTCGGCAATCGCCAAGCCACCGAGTTCATTCCCGGCCCCGACGTCACCGCCGAGCGGCTGGCCGACGCGGCGCAGCTCTCCTCGCTCTCCGACGAGACCCCCGAAGGCCGCTCCATTGTGGTGCTGGCCAAGGAAAAATACAACCTGCGCGGGCGCGATCTGAGCCACTCCCACGCCGAGTTTGTTCCCTTCACCGCACAGACCCGCATGAGCGGCGTCAACCTGCCCGGGGTTCGCATCCGCAAAGGTTCGGCTGAAGCCATCACCCGCTTCCTCGAGGAGCAAGGCTCGTCGATGCCCAAAAAGGTGCGAGACGCCGTGGAAGAGGTTGCCCGGCTGGGCGGAACGCCGCTGGTGGTTGCGGAAAACTCAACCGCGCTCGGTGTCATTCACTTGAAGGACATCGTCAAGGGCGGACTCAAGGATCGCCTGGCTCGCCTGCGCGCCATGGGCATCCGCACCATCATGATTACCGGCGACAATCCGCTGACCGCCGCAGTCATCGCCCGCGAGGCCGGCGTGGACGACTTCCTGGCCGAGGCCAAGCCCAAGGACAAGATGGACCTGATCAAGCGCGAGCAGGCCAAAGGCAAGCTGGTGGCCATGACCGGCGACGGAACCAACGACGCTCCCGCCCTCGCCCAGGCCGACGTAGGCGTGGCCATGAACTCCGGCACGCAGGCCGCGAAAGAAGCGGGCAACATGGTGGATCTGGACTCCAACCCCACCAAGCTGATTGAGATCGTTGAGATCGGCAAGCAGTTGCTCATGACCCGCGGCGCGCTCACCACCTTCTCCATCGCCAACGATGTGGCCAAGTACTTTGCCATCATCCCGGCCATGTTCGCCGGTGTCTTCCCGGTGCTGAATGCGCTGAACATCATGCGCCTGTCCACGGCGCACTCCGCCATTCTCTCGGCGGTCATCTTCAACGCCATCATCATCATTGCGCTGATCCCGCTGGCCCTGAAAGGCGTCAAGTACGAGCCCAAGACAGCCGACATTCTGCTGCGCAACAACCTGCTCATCTACGGCGTCGGCGGCATCATCGTTCCGTTCATCGGCATCAAGGCCATTGATCTGATTCTGGTGGCGCTGCATCTGACGTAGTCGGTTGTTGATCACAACGGTTTTGAAAGGGAAATACTTCAATTGCGCAGAAAGCCGCCGCCAACTTGCTAACTCGCGATTTCCGCGCAGCGGAAGCTAACTTGCTGAACTGTTGACAACGAATCTCATCGAATGACTTTGTTTATAGGGAGAGAAAAAATGCACTCCATCTGGAAGACCTCGATTCTATTCACGCTTGTTACTCTCGTCCTGCTCGGCCTGGGCTATCCGCTGTTGGTTACGGGCATCGCCCGCGTGGTCTTTCCGCATCAGGCCGAGGGCAGCCTCATCCGGCTTAACGACGGAACAATCATCGGCTCTGAACTGCTCGCCCAAAGCTTTGTAAGCGACAAATACTTCCATCCGCGCCCTTCAGCGGCAGGCAACGGTTACGACGCCACGGCCTCCGGCGGCACCAACCTGGCCCAATCCAGCCAGACGCTGGTCACGCGCCTGCAGGGCGACATCGACAAG
Organism: uncultured Occallatibacter sp.; assembly: GCA_964645305.1. Classification (GTDB taxonomy): domain Bacteria; phylum Acidobacteriota; class Terriglobia; order Terriglobales; family Acidobacteriaceae; genus Telmatobacter. The sequence goes on from CAZYCV010000041.1 coordinate 25,771, forward strand.
CTCGCCGCGCAGAATCCCGGCAAGCCTGTGCCTATTGATATGGTCACCACCTCGGCCAGCGGACTCGATCCTGACATTACCCCCGACGCCGCCAGCTTCCAGGTTCCGCGTGTCGCCAAGGCTCGCGGCCTGAGTGAAGAGGCTCTCCACAAACTCATCGCGCGGCAGATCACCGGGCGCCAACTGGGCGTGCTGGGCGAAGCGCGCGTCAACGTCCTCGCGCTCAACCTGGCTCTCGACAAGCTGACAAAGTAAGGTGTAGCCCTAAGGTGTAGCGCCTAAGATGTAGCCCCTAAGGTGTAGCGCCGGTCTCCAGACCGGCTGTGGCGCGGACGTCCCCGTCCGCGCATATTCAGATTTAATGACAAGTGAAATTTCCTTTGGCTGTAGAATCCGGCGTGGACCGGGAGGTCCACGCAACAGCCGACCAGGAGGTCGGCGCTACTTTGATGTTGGCGCTACTTGGTTATTGGCGCTACTCGGTTGTAGTCATTACCTTCTCGCCGTGGATGCGCGCGCCACCAGCTCCGGCTGCACAATCATCGTCTTCGGGTGCGGCTGGTTCTTGGCTTCCAGCAGCGACAAGGCCAGCTTGGCTGCCCGTTCGCCAATCATCTCCGTTTGCTGATCGACGCTTGAAAGAGGAACACGCAGCTCAGAATCGTAATGCAGGTTGCCGGAACCAATCACCGCAATGTCCTCAGGTACTTTCAATCCAGCGTCCAGAATCGCATGGACTGCGCCAATGGCCATTGGATCGTTGTAGCAAAAGACTCCGTCCGGTCGAGGATCAAGCGCGAGAAACTGCTTCATCAGCTTTGCTCCGTTCTCGCGGCTATGCACATCCACCTGCCGATACGGAGAGATATACTCCGGCCGTGGAATTATTCCATGCGCGCGCAATGCGCTCTCAAAGCCCAGGAGACGCCCTTTGCCGGGGCTGTTCTCCGGTCCGCGCAGATGAGCAATCCGCTTGCATCCCACTTCAATCAGATGCGTGGTGGCCAACCGTCCCACGGCCTCATCATCCACGCCCACATAATTGGCATCGAAACCGGCAAAGCTGCGGTCGATCAGTACAAACGGTGGTCCATCCTTCTGCAGTTGCTTGAAGACCGTTGGCTCCGCGCTGGCGGAGGCCACCACCAATGCATCCAACCGACGGCTCACAAGCCGTCCAATCTCCTGCTCCTCCAACTCGGGATTATCTTCTGAAAGAGTGATGGTCAGAAAGTAACCCTTCTTGCGCAGTGCGGCAGAGAGCGAGACGGCAATCTGGGCAAAGAACGGATGAAGAAGGTCAGGAACCACCAAGCCCACCAAGTAGGTGCGTCCAGTCACCAATCCGCGCGCTGCCAGATTCGGCGTGTAATTGAGTTCCTTGATGCGCTGCATGACTCGCTTGCGCGTCTCATCGCCAATATCCTGATGATTGCGCAGCACCTTGGATACCGTAACTACGGAGACTCCAAGATCACGCGCAATATCTTTCATAGTTACTGGCATAACATAAATATACTCCAACGAATCATGAATCAATCACGTGAAAGTAAACGATATTTTATGCACTTTGAGAGTATTTTTTCGATGGATTGAAAGGGATGCCCTGACACAAAACCAACCAAAGGCAGGAATTGTGTCAGGGCTAATGCAAGGCACTATCGCTGAATCCGACTGACGTCGCGCACCGCGCCGCGGCTGGCGCTGGTGGTCATGGCGGCGTAGGCCTGCAGCGCTTGCGAAACTCGGCGGGCGCGGGCGGCGGGCTTGTATGCAGTTGCGCCTTTGGCCTCGGCGGCTTTGCGGCGGGCGGTCAACTCCTCGTCCGTGAGCGCCACGCGCAGCACGCGCTGGGGGATGTCGATCTCGATCGTGTCGCCTTCGTTGACCAGCGCCAACGAGCCGCCTTCTGCAGCCTCTGGTGAAATGTGCCCAATGGCCAGCCCCGAGGTTCCTCCGCTGAAGCGGCCATCGGTGATCAGCGCGCAGAGTTTTCCCAGGCCCTTGGACTTCAAATAGCTGGTCGGGTAGAGCATCTCCTGCATTCCGGGCCCGCCTTTGGGGCCTTCGTAGCGGATCAGCACCACATCGCCGGGGACGATCTTGTCGCCGAGGATCGCCTCGACGGCCGAGTCCTGGCTCTCAAAGATGCGCGCCGGGCCGATGAAGGTCAGGTGCGCGGGATCAACGCCCGCCGTTTTCACGATGCAACCGTCCTCGGCAATGTTGCCGAAGAGCACGGCCAGGCCGCCGTCTTTGCTGAAGGCGTGGTCAAAGTCGCGAATAACGCCGTGGGCGCGGTCGAGGTCCAGCGCATCATAGCGCTTGCTTTGGCTGAATGCTTCCGTCGTCCGCACGCCACCGGGCGCGGCGCGATAGAACTCGGCAATCGCGGCAGTGGGCGAGCCCATCACGTCCAGCGTGTCGATGGCCTCGCCGATGGTGGGCGCGTGAACCGTGTGCGCGGAACGATGCAGCAAACCGGCGCGGTCCAGCTCGGCCAGGATGGCGAAGATGCCTCCGGCGCGATGCACGTCTTCCAGATGCACATCCGGAGAAGAAGGCGCCACCTTGCAAAGATGCGGCACGCGGCGCGAGAGGCGGTCGATGTCGGCCATGGTGAAGGGAACCTCGCCCTCCTGCGCCACGGCCAGCAGATGCAAAACAGTATTCGTGGACCCGCCCATGGCAATGTCCAAGGTCATGGCGTTCTCGAATGCCTCGAAGGTGGCGATGGAGCGCGGCAGAACCGTCGTATCGTCCTGCTCGTAGTAGCGCTTGGCCAAGTCAACAATCGTCCGGCCCGCCTGCAGAAAGATCTCTTTGCGGTCGGCATGCGTGGCCAGCACGCTTCCGTTACCGGGCAGACCCAGGCCCAGAGCCTCCACCAGGCAGTTCATCGAGTTGGCGGTAAACATTCCCGAACACGAGCCGCAGGTGGGGCAGGCCGAGTGCTCGTACTCGTCCACATCCGCGTCGCTCACATTGGGATCGCCGGCCACAATCATCGCGTCAATCAGGTCCACGGCCTTGACGATGTTGCCGCTCAGCTTGACTTTGCCCGCTTCCATCGGCCCGCCGGAGACAAAGACCACCGGGATATTCAGGCGCATCGAGGCCATCAGCATTCCCGGCGTAATCTTGTCACAATTCGAGATGCAGACCAGCGCGTCGGCGCAGTGAGCGTTCACCATGTACTCCACCGAGTCGGCGATCAGATCGCGCGAGGGCAGGCTATAGAGCATTCCGTCGTGGCCCATGGCGATGCCGTCGTCAATGGCGATGGTGTTGAACTCCTTGGCCACGCCGCCGGCGCGTTCGATCTCTCGCGCCACAAGCTGGCCCAAATCTTTGAGGTGAACGTGGCCGGGAACAAACTGGGTAAACGAGTTGGCGATGGCGATGATGGGCTTGCCGAAGTCGCCATCCTGCATTCCGGTCGCGCGCCACAAGCTACGCGCTCCGGCCATATTGCGTCCATGCGTCGAGGTTCGTGAACGATAAGCGGGCATGGGGATATTTTACCGCGTAGGACGAACAATCGGTATGGAGCAGAAATGAGAAAGACGCGTCGATTGATGATTTTGGGTGTTTTTCATTGTGACACTTGCGAAAGTGTCACAATAGTGCCCTAGACTCGCGCGCCGCTGCCCTATGATCGGATTTTGCAGGTAAAAATAAGGAGGTCCGTCCGGTGATCCACTGGCTGCTGCAATCCAAACACTACCCATACGCAAAAGAACTCCTGCTTATTTTTGCAATCTTTGTTTCCTCTTGTACGATAAGTGGATGTGTTGAGTCAGGTTTCTTTTTAGACAGTGAATCGAGACTGCCAAAATGCATAACACTTCCGCCGGGACTTACACGCGAAGACGTATTTGTCATATTCGAACTACATACAAATGGTGATGCAGACTTTTTATTAACTAACAAGAAATGGAAAAAGTTGGCATTGGTAAAAGTCAAGCTGAAAGGATATAAATATCCATCGAGATATTATCATATTGTCAGTGAAAATAACATAAAAGAAACAATCACACTCGAACCCAAAAACGAACATGGATATATGGAACTATTTTTCTATGTCATGGATGACCCTATTGTAGAGAAAAAGTCTTAGTGGATGATCGGGCCACCTGGTAGGTTGAAAATGGCTTTCATAAAGCCTTCACCAGGTACTCGATGATTCCGCAGTCTCGTCGCGACAAGATTGAAAGATCACGCACTACGCCGCCGCGCTCACGGTTATCGGCTTCACTTTCTTGCGCTTCTTTTGCGAGGCGACCCAAAGATCGCGCTGGGCCTGGAGGCGAAGCCATAAATCCGGCTCTGTGCCGAAGGCCTCGGAGATGCGCAAGGCCATATCTGCCGAGATGCCCGCCTTGCCGTTCAATACCCGCGAGAGCGCAGGCCGGGTGACGCCCAGGTGCCGCGCGACCTCGGTCACGGTTCTGTCCTCAAGATAATAAGCAAGAATCCTGCCGGGATGGGCGGGGTTATGCATCTGCATGGCGCGAACTCCTTTCCTCAGTGGTAATCCTGATAATCGACTAAAATTGCATCCTCACCCTCGAAACGAAAAGTAAGCCGCCAATTCCCATTCACACTGACGGACCAATGAGCCGCAAGACTGGAGGTCAGCGCATGAAGTTGCCATCCGGGAACATTCATCTGTTCAGGCCTTATGGCAGAATTCAATACGGTAAGCTGTTCATTCAGCCTCCTGGCATGGCTGGGCTGAATTCCGGCCTTCGAACCGGTCTGGAAGAACTTCTCGATGCCCTTGTGCCGGAAGCTGCGTATCATTCTGCAAGCAGTGTACAGCGTAACGTCACGCTGCACAAGTGAAATGTGAAATGGACGAGATGGCGGGTGGCCCGATCATCGATTTTTCTTCCTTCATTCAAACGTCAAGTGAAAAGCTGTGCCCCGTTCATCGCGTCTTTTGCGATGAGCGGGCGGGAGCATTGAGATTCGGAGTCTCCCGCTCATCCACGATAAAACCGTGGATGAACGGGGCACAGCTTTTCATCGTGATTTCTTCGCGGTGATGATCGGGCCACCTGCCAACTGCGTACTGCTTGCCTCCACGCGCAGCAGATAATTCTCCACTCCTGCCGCGCGCAACTCCGCGCCCGCTCTTGCGCGCCGGTTATTTGGCGTTTTGCAGCGCCTTGATCCGCAACTGCGTCAGCGACCACAGGCCCGCCGGCGAGGCGTATCCTTCCGGCTTCTTGATCTTCTGGTAAGCATCCAGCGCGGCATCCTTTTCCCCATACTGCTCATACAAACTGGCAATGACAAACCACAGCATCGGATTGGGCACGGCCAAATTGTTGCTGTGCATCGTCTTCGTCAACAGATCCCAGGCTTCATTGGTCTTGCCCTGCGCCGTATAGAGGCAGGCCAGCGTTTGCAGCATCTCCATGTTGTTGCTGTTGGAGAGCGTTACAGCCTGGCGGGCCATCTTCACTGCATCGTCATTGGCGGTGTTGTCAAAAAGCGCCGACCATCCATACCAGTCGTAATCCCCAGCCGTCGCCTTGCCTTTGTCGATCAGTATCTTGTAGGTTGCGCGGACACCTGGCCAATCGCCCTGGGCCGCCAGGTAGTTGCCTTTTATCCGCAACAGCTCTTCGTCGCTGGGATGCTTGGCAAGTTGCGCCTCCAGCAACTGCTTTCCATCCTCCCAGTTTTTCTGATATTCATCGGCAGTTTTGGCAAAGCGAAGCGCGGTGTACGATCCCGGATACTTTTTCAGAATCTCGGTTGCAATCTCCTTCAGATGCGCCCCGTCCTGCGCGGTACGATACGCCGAGGCAAGCAGCAGCGCAAAGTTCATGCGTGCCTCGTCATCGGCGGCCTTCTCCCAGGCGGCGCGCAGATCGGTGAGCGAATCCAGCACCGCCGGATCGTCCTCCACCAGCGCCAGGGCAGCCCAGCGCATCGCCGCCGGATCGGCCGGATCGCCAACCGTCCAGAAGCGCGGAAGCAGCGGGCCGGAAAGAGGATCGTCTCCGCCCCCCCGATGCATCAAGTCGCGAACCCGGTCGAGCAGGGAGTGCGCTTCCTTGGTGCGGTTGTTCTTCAACAGATAAAGAAGATAGTTGCCCGTAACCGCATGCAAGCTGTTCTCCGCGGCAACCACGTGATACGCGCCTTCATCGCGCGTCACAAAATACTTGGTCACATTGGAGCCGAGGCTTTCAACGGTAATCAAGTAGCCCGATTCGTCGTCCCCTTCCGCACTCAGTTTGAGGTTTCCGGCGATAAAATCCATCAGTCCGGCCCCGGTCAGCCCGCTGCGGTCTGCGCGGACGTGCAAGGCGTCCCGCGATTGCATGATCCGTTCCAGCGCGCGATTCCACGAATCGCTGGAGGAGTAGGCATGGGGCGTCATCAGTTCTTTGGCCATGGATTCGTTGAATGTGCCCATGAATGTGGCCAGATTGAACCGCTGAACCACAGATCGAGGATCGCTGGCCGGAAGATAATCTCCATTCCACAGCTTCAACTGGCGGGTCAGCGCGATATTTTCCGCCGTCCCCGACGAGTCCTGCTGCCCCTCGACCGCCGTGGCCAGGATGGCCGATGTCTCTGGATAAAGCCGCAAACGCATGAGGAGATTTCCCGCGTTGTTCAGAGCCGCGGTGCGATCTCCGGCGTTGGCGGAGAGGCGGTCAGCCCGCGCAATGCCCGCGGCGATTCCCTTTTGCCCGCCCTCCAGAGCAACCGATGCCGCAATCGCCAACCCGTAGCGATTGGGCGACATGGACAACTTGTCGATTTCGTCCAGCAGCTCCTGATGACGGCCGCTATAGAAGAGATCGTAGAGAATGTTGTCCTGATACTTCTCTCCGGCGGATTTATCCTTTTCCTTCAAGGCGCGCAGGCCGGCAATGGCGTCCTTCAAAGGCGCATCCGGGGTGCGGCGCTCACCTTTGCGATCATATTCTTCGAGAATGGCAAGATCCGCGGCCACGTTTGGATTGTCCGGGTCCAGCTCCAGAGCCTTTTTCAGAGCATTGAAAGAACACTCCCAATCGAAGCCGGGATACATATAAAACCCAAGGTCGTTGTATTGGCAGACCTGGCCAAGAGTTCGATAGTTGATAGCGGATTTGGAATCGAGGCGGGTTGCCTCCATGGCTTCCTGACGGGCGCGAACTCCCAGACCGGCCTTCACGTACACCCAAACGATTTGGGCGTGATGAATGCTCTTATGGGGATTCTTGGCGATCAGGTCGCGATCAACCGCCAAAGCTGCGCGAATCTTTCCTTCGCCCATCAATTTGGCGCCCTTCTGATCGAACCACACGGTAACATTCTCTTGTTTATAAGCCGCCAGAACAGCCTCTCGCAAGGCAAGCGCATCGTCGGCCGTCAATCGAGTCTTGGCATTTTCAAAGCGGAAGGTGGCGAGGATCTTGCCATCTGGCCCGGCTTCAAATTTCTGTGTAAGTGTGGCCGGTCCCATTGCCGTGGATTTGTCCGCCGGAAGAGCGCGCACTTCAAATCCCGCCGGAGGCGTAATCGTATAACGCCACTCGGTCGCAAACGGATGGGAATCGTACTCAGTGGTGCGGGCAGCAATGGCGCGTTTGCGGTTGTCCTCCTGCTGGGGCGTAAGCGTCACTCCCTCGGTTTGCGGATCAGTGCGGAACCACTCTGGAAGCCGCCATAGAATTCCCGACAAAGGAACATTGACCACCGCATCATCCGTGCCGGAATCACCCCGCCGAGATTCTGTCATCTCCAGCTTCAGCGCAAACGGCTTGCTCAGGTCGTGCGGGTCGCCGTGGTTGATGGGAGCCAGGGACTTGGCCAGATAGATGTTTTTCGCGTAATTTTCCAGCCCATCTTTTTGTTCGCGCGTCAATTCGCTGCCATAAATACTGCGATAATCCGCGTCCACAATGCCACGGGTCACTGAAGTCTCGCTGATTTTGGCATATCCATAATCGGCCATTGCCACGTCGCGCTGTTCCACCAGCAAATCGCCTTCGACCTTTGCCTCCGGCGTCTTGGTCAGCCCGCTGGTTCCATCGGCAATAATCAACGCATTCCGCCCGGCGTCCATCTGCGGCAGCATCCCGGCCTCGTAGTACTCGGCGGTGGCGTCAATCCACATCGCCTCGCTGCCCTGCGCCGTCGGCAGATAGACAATCGCATGGTCGAATTGCATCCCAGGCAGCTCCGGATCAATATCGATGCCCGGGCCGACATTCAACAGCGCCATATCCGCATCGATGCCCGCCGCCCGCAGCATCGCCACCAAAACCGCCGCCTTGTCTTTGCAGTCTCCGTAGTGGCGTTTGATCACCTCCGCAGCCGGAGTCGGCTCCAAACTGGCCTGCGCGAATTCGATCCCCGTATACCGGACAGCCTTGTGCAGCGCCGCAACAATCCGCGCGATCGTCTCTTGGCGATTGGCGCCCGGCTTGGGCATCAGGCTCTTCACCTTAGCCGGATCAATGTTGGCTTCGGCCATCTTGCGATAGGTTGCCGCCACCGCGGCCCACGATTCACCGGTGGAAAACCGCGTGCCATGGCCGATGAAGTTATGCGTCGGTAAAGAGATGTCAGAGGCAAATCCGGCCGGAATATATCCCTGGTCAAGCGCGTAATGGCGGACGCCATTCACAACTTCATCTTTGATCTTGGCATTGGGAAGCGACAAAACCTTAATACGAAAGTTGATGGACGTGGGGACTTCGATCCGCAGTTCGCCGCGATGGAAGGGCACATTCCACGAAAATCCATTGCCGTATCCCAGCCCGCCCGCAAAAAGCGGCTCCTTGTCCGTACTGACCGTCTCCTGCTCCACAATCGACCCAGCCGAGGCGGCGGGAAGCGGAACCTTGCGCACACGCGCATCGGTATAGGTGTCCGCTGAATCCTCGCGCGCCGGACCATCGGTGATCGTCGTTTGGTCAAGCACAGTCACCTTGCCGTCCGGCGCAATCACCCGCGCGTGAATCTCGGGCTGCAACTGGTGCCACGGCGCCCAGCCGACACGAATCTCCGACCAGTCCTTTACGCCCTCCTCGGTCTCCATGCGGTAGATCAGCGTATGCCGATAGGTCATGCGCCCGGTCGCGTCAAAGCTGAAGGAATCCCGCTCAAAAAAGATGGTGGCTTCCATGAACGGCTCGGCTTTAATCTTTGCCGCATCGGCCTGAATCTCCGCCGGTGACGCGGTAAATGCGGTAGTGATCGGCCAATCCGGAGATTGCGCGATCCCTAAGGTGGAGGCGAAAACAAGGAGCAAGGAGGTGAGAGTGATCCGAGGGAGTTGGATGGACATGATCAACCTTTGCATGATTAAAGATTTCCAATCATGTTAGCGCATTGGACTGGCATTATTCTCGCTATCTGATAAGAATGAAAGATTCTCTTTATCATTCTTCGCCATGAATGCATTGACCGTAAGAATTGGGTTTGACCGTGGACAGTAGCGCCGGTCTCCAGACCGGCTGTACCGCGGACGTCCTCGTCCGCGACCTTTCATGATGGATTGCCGGATGCCCCATCCATTCGCGTCTCTGCGAATGGACGGGATGCCTCACCACCATCACTGGGCCAAATCGGTTTGCTTCGGTGAACTGCAATCTTCCACCAGCAGCCGATAATGATCCAGCCCCACCACGCGCAGCGCCGCGCCGGCCGCAACCGGCTCGCTGGCCACGGCGTCCCAGATCTCGCCCTCAACCAGCACGTGGCCCTCCGGCGTCAGCGGCTCCATGGCGCGCGCCGGACGGCCCACCAGCGCCGCGGGGCCAAGGCGGAATTTGGTCTTTCGCGCCCGCATGGCCAGCCGCACCAGCCATACCGTAATCAGGCTGAAGGCGGTGGCCACGGCAAAGGCGACCAGCGGACTGACGGCCAGCTCCGGCACCGGCGCGGCCACCAGCGTCAGCAATCCAAAGGTGAGGCAGACAATGCCGGCCAAGGCCAGCACGCCGTGGCCGCCGAATTTGGCTTCAAGCAGAATCAGCACCAGCGCGGCAATCAGCAGCAGCACGGAGGTAAAGCGAATCGGCAGCAGGTCCAGCGCAAAGATGGCCAGCAGCATCATCAGCGTGCCCAACGCGCCGGGAACAATGGTGCCCGGCGTGTTGAACTCCAGATAGATCAGCAGCGCGCCGCACAAGCCGAGCAGCAGGGCGATGTTGGGATTCACCAGCCAACCAAGCAGCTCATCGCGCAGCGTGGGCTGAAGGCTCACGATGCGCGCCCCGGCCAGATGCAGCACCAGCTTGCTGCCGTCCATGCTGGTCAGCTCACGCCCATCCAGCGCGCGCAGCAGCTCCGCGTCGTTCGCGGCGATCAGGTCGATCAGGTGCAGGTCCAGCGCCTCCTGCGCGGTGTAAGAGTGTGAGCTGGCGGCGGCCGCCAAAGCGGCATCCGTGTTGCGTCCGCGCTGCTTGACATAGGAGCGCAGCAGCGCCTCGGCGTCGTTCTCCACCTTCTGCATCATGGTTTCGTCGGGCTTGCCAAAGGGCATCTCACTGACTACGTGGGCCGCGCCGGCGTTGGTTCCAGGCGCCATGGCGGCTACGTCCGCCGATTCCAGCAGATAGAAGCCCGCTGAACCGGCGCGCGCCCCCGCCGGACCGACGTAAATGATGATGGGAACCTTGGATGCGAGGATCGAGCCAATCATCGAGCGCATCGAGTCGAGCAGCCCGCCGGGGGTGTTCATCTCGACAAGCAAGGCGCTCGCCCCGTCGGAGTTCGCGCGCTCAATCGCCCGGTCCAACTCACCCCGCGTGATCGGCTGAATGGAGTCGTTGAGAACGAACTTGTCCACTTGCGGCTGCTGGGCTTGGACGGGAGTGGAGAACACAAAGAGGATGGCCAGGATATAAGTGAAACTCAGGTAGACCGAGATTCTGTTTGTGAATTTGTTAACGAAATAACCCATTGTTTAACTCCTTCACTGCCGTGCAATCTATCATATGCAAATGCACTGGACTAAAGTCTGGTCAATCAGCCACAAGAATCATTCTGATTCCAATAAATAGCAGCAATATACCTGCAGTGATACAGACCAAACGTCCTAACCACACTGAACTTTTCTTTTCGGGTTTGATTGGAATCCCATCAAGATCTGCCACATAGAATTCCTTGCCTAAGATGCCAACAGCAATCCCAACAATCCCGGCAATCATTAGAAACCATCCCACAATGCCATACTCTCCGAACAAAATATTCTGCAGGGGCTAAAGCCCGATGTGGTTTTGTTGCATTTGCGGCACGACTAAAGTCGTGCCCTAATACAAAGCCAAACTCTAAAACCGCCCGGTGCCGGTTTGCCGTTCGTTGTGCACGCAATGGAGAGAAATACTAGTCAATGAAGAAGGTAGCAGAGCCACCTCGGGAAAGCAAAAATCGGTTTGCCTCTGGTCGGTTTGCCGCCGGTCTTGAAATCTTGGCGAATATACGCATCTGCGAAGCGGTATCGTCACAGATTAGAGAGCAATGTCAATGCTTGACATTCCATTTCCTGGCGGGATACGCTTTTCTAAGGGAAATCGGATTTTCGGGCCGGAGGGGCTTCCATGGATCAGATGAATGTTTCCATCACCGATCATCTTGCCGCTTATGTGC
>CAZYCV010000042.1:0-34768 GCA_964645305.1 uncultured Occallatibacter sp.
AGCCCGAGACGTACACGGCTGACGGCGTGGAGCACAAGACGTTCTCGATCAAGGCAAACTACATCCGCAAGATCGACTACTCGGCACCGAGCGAAGCCGGCGAGAGCAAGACGGCCAAGCCAGCCAAGAAGAAGGCCAAGTAGCACCCGCGCAACCTGGAGGCGGCTCTTCGGAGCCGCCTCTTCTCTAACCGTCGAATAGCCGTCCGGGGCCGGTCAATGTTCGCTAGCGGAGTTTGAGAACACTACCTGAATCGCAAATAAGGGGGGACATCATGGAAATTTGTACAGACCCCACGACATTCAGCATGATACGCTGAAACAGGTGACAAAGAGGAAGGCCATGCTTGTTCCATTGTCAAGAATGTGGGAGAGAGTTGAGATTGCTCGACAAGACTCAGATACCGCGCTTTTTCTCAATTTGATGTACATGGGGGAGTTGGTAGTTAAACTAGTTTGTGCCGGAATGGTTGCATCAGTCTCTGACGATACAGATCGACATAGATACCGCCTTGTACATCGTCTGGTTCGTGCTGATGGTATTGGAGACTGGGCTGCCACACTCGACGAACTTCTTACCGGTCCCGCTGCTCAAAGCGTAATTGCTGACGCCCAAACGGAACATCGAGAATTGACGCAGAAATGCAATTCAGGCGACTGGCAGTATGAATCCGTTCTTAGTCTTGATTCTTGCTTGCGTGTACTCGATAAGCAACGTGAAGGCTTCCCGTTCAAATTTGAAGGAAAGCGATGGTTTCAGTTCTTCACAGAACTGAGGAACAAGACTAGAGCTCATGGCGCGACAAGCGCAACAATGTGCGGCCAAATCTGTCCATTCTTGGAATCATCAATCCGCATCCTGACCGACAATCTTTCCCTTTTCAATCGTGAGTGGGCTTATCTCCATCGAAATCTATCTGGAAAGTACCGCGTAACAAGGCTCTCAGATTCGGTCGCTAGCTTTGACATCTTAAAGGGGGCGCGCATCCCTGACACCTGGAGGAACAATCAAGACGGTGTCTACATATTCTTTGGTCATCCTTGCTGCGTAGAACTGCTCGACACCGATGCCGATGCTATGGACTTCTTCCTCCCGAACGGTGCTTTTACGGAGAAGAAATACGAACTCATCTCATACCTCACAGATAGCAGGAGAAATGGCAACTCAGATCGATACATGGCCCCAGCAACCTCACTGCCTAAAAGTGAAACTCACGGGTTAGGGCGTTTGGATAGTCAAGGCCTACTTTTCGGAAATGTTCCACCTACTCCGGGCGGCTACGTCAAGAGGGATGTACTTCAGAAAGAACTAACTGAATGCCTTCTGGATGACCGGCACCCAATCGTCACGCTTGTAGGGCGGGGAGGAATCGGAAAGACAGCACTGGCGCTCGCAGTCCTGCACGAGATTGAAAAACAAGAAAGGTTCGGGGCTTCAATTTGGCTTAGCGCACGAGACATTGACTTGCTTCCAGAGGGGCCAAAGTTAGTCACGGCGCATGTTCTATCTCAGAACGATATCGCAAAGGAATTTGTGCGACTAATGGACCCCATAGAATCCCACCAGAAGGGATTCAATCAGTTATCCTATTTCAGCGATTCGCTCACTGCAAGTCCCATAGGATCTCCGCTATTATTCGCATTTGACAATTTTGAAACTGTTCGGAATCCAGGTGAATTGTATGCGTTCCTAGATACACACGTTCGACTACCAAATAAGATACTAATTACAACACGGTCGCGTGAATTTAAGGCTGACTATCCTGTTGAAGTGTCTGGAATGACTGAGGATGAGTCTGAGAAACTGATCGAAGTATACTCCAAGACTCTTGGTATAAGTGCAATCCTTGATGCCGATTATCGCAAGCAGCTAATGCGGGAATCTGACGGACACCCCTATATAATTAAGATTCTGCTCGGCGAGGTGGCCAATGCCAAGAAGCTAGTGAAGATCGACCGAATTGTCGCAGGCAAGGACAAGATTCTCGACGCTCTGTTCGAACGCACATACTCTGCGTTATCTCCAGCGGCGAAGCAGGTATTTTTAACAATATGTAATTGGAGATCAACAGTTCCTAGGATTGCACTTGAAGCGGTAATGTTACGTCCTGCTAACGAAAGAATGGACGTGGAGGAAGCGATCGATGAGCTGCTTCGTAGCTCGCTCATCGAGACAGTCTCGGCACAGGAGAAAGATGAAAGTATTCTGATTGTGCCTCTCGCAGCTTCAGTGTTTGGACAACGAAAACTCAGGGCAAGCCCAATGATTACTGCGGTGCAAGCGAACACAGCCTTGTTGCTAAATTTTGGTGCAGGGCAGAAAACTGAAAAGAAGCCAGGTATCAGCTCGCGTATCGAAAGATTCTTTCGTTTTGTAGCTGAAAAAGCCACTGCCGACCCACTCATAATCGAAACAAATCTTCCTATGATGGAATTTCTTGCTCAGAGATATTCAAGGGGGTGGCTGCTTCTTTCTCGCGTATATGAGGAATCGGGCCTACCTGACGGAGCTGAGAAGGCGAAAGGTTACCTGAGACGCTATCTAGAGGATGCTCCGGACGCTGAAGCAGCAAGAATGGTATGGTCGCAGCTTTCGCATTTGTGTCATACCACCGAGGACTGGATTGGTGAAATTCACGCTATCATAGAGCTATGTACTCTTCTTGGGACTAGCATAAAAGAGATCAGTAACGGTCTCAATAGATGGAATAGTCTTTTCAAACAGCAGGTCCTGTATATTGATGGCGACGAAAGACAAATACTTGGGCGCAGACTCTTGGAATTATTCGAAGCTAATTTATCTACAGCCAGTGCGACCGATATGTCACGAGCTGCTTGGCTTTACATGGCGTTACAGAATGTGCCTAGAGCGGAGGAGCTTGTGCGGCAAGGGTTGAAGATAGATCCAGAGAACGAATACTGCAAGAACTTAGCATTACGGCTAAAGCTCCAAGAAGATTTCCCGATCATTATCGATGTATAGTTCGAGGCCCATACTTCCGGATTCTTAGCAGGAAGGACGGGAAACAACGAATCATTTGAAGTACTGAAAGGTCTCCGCAGAAACGCTTTAGATCGGCATAAACCTTAATGTGCACGAATCTCCAGACGCAGCTCTTCCCATAGAATCGCAAGTACCACCTGACTATTCTCTTCTATCAATCCGAAGTATTAACATCTACCCATTTCAGTTAGGGCTCCTGCCCTACGCTTCAGGCGCGCCGCAGTAATAAACGGCACGTCTTGCGCTACCCCTCTAGCGGACCTGTCTCCTGTCCGCAACTCCTGCCCTTGCCGAACAGCAACAGCAAAAACCCTTCCTAAGGAGCTCCGCCCCTCGCGCCCGCAAGGGGTTTCCCCAGTCTTCCGCACTGCGCTGCGCTGCGTTTGTGCAGACCAAGGGGCTTTCCACTCTCGCTGCGCTTCGTTGCAAGCCCTGGGAGATTCCCCTCCCCTTGCAGTTGCTACCCCCGCAGGCGTGGGCCTGGGCCAAGGCGTAGTTGTTAGCAACTACACTGCCCCAATTCAGGAGCAACAACAAAGGAGAACCACCGATGAGCAACGACAAAGCGCAGGAATTGACCAAGACTATCAACGACTCAATCGCCACCCTTTGCGCCGAGACCGACGCAGCCAAGCAATCCGCGACTTACAAAGCATGGCTCAACACTGTTAGCCGTTTTTATCGCTACAGTTTTGGCAACCAGATTCTTATTTGGTGCCAGTCGCCAGACGCTACCCGCGTAGCCGGTTTTCATACATGGAAGAGCCTGAAACGCTCAGTCAAGAAAGGCGAACACGGCATCCGCATCCTTGCGCCGATCATTCGCAAGGTGGAGCAGGAGCGCAACGGCAAAACCGAGGAAGTTATCAGGCCGGTAAATTTCCGCGTTGTGGCAGTCTTTGACTACGCGCAGACCGAAGGCGAAGAGCTTGCCGACTTGAAATGCAACGCAACCGAAGGAGGCGAAGAACTTTTGCCCTTGCTCGAAAAGGCAGTTACCGGCCTGAATATCTCTCTGACCTACAAAGCCCTGTCCGGCCCGGAAGGACTCAGCAAGGGAGGCGCAATCGAGATCGAGGAGGCACTGGACACCCCGGCCAGATGCGGAGTGATTGCCCATGAACTAAGCCACGAACTACTAGGCCATGCGGCCCGCCGCGCAGAGACCACCAAGCAGCAGCGCGAGCTTGAGGCCGAGTCAGTTTCCTATGCGGTCCTTTCCTACTTTGGCATGAAGTCGCAGAGCCAGTTCTATCTCGCCACCTACGAAGTTACTGCCGAAATGCTCACCGCGTCTTTGCATACGATCAACGCTACCGCCAAGCAAATCATCGGCCTATTGACCCAGGCCGACGACAACGAAGAAGGAAAGGAGAGTGCCGGGACAACCGGCACTCCCGCCCAGGCAAAGGCCGAAGAAGAAATGACTATCGCGGCCTAAGTCAACTGCCTCATAATTATAACACAACCTACAAAAAGTGTTATAATAAGAGAGTAGCAAGTTATCAGTTTAGCCGCGCCAGACGGGGCGATGCGCCACATCACCCATAACATTAACACTAACCAGAAAGGACACTTTGAAATGACATGCAGCGCATTTCTTCCAGTTAGTCTTACCCCGTTCAGCGCCGACGAACCAGCCCCGCGCAAGTCTTATTGTCCCCAGGCAATCGCCGAACTTACCGCCGCCAGCCTCGCCACAAAGCCCGCCGAAACCGACGACGGCGCGGCTTTGCTTTTCATGCACGGCGGCGCATGGGTCCGGTGGGCGCAAATTTCCGCGAGTATTCCCACCAAGAACAAAGCATAGAACCGCAGCCGCGATCAATAGCGCGGGAGCCGCGCTAAATGGGGCAGATGCGCCACACCTGCCCCGCGACAGCCACGATGTCAACCGAAAGGACATTCAGATATGAACACCGAAGCCGTCAATCAAGAATACCAAACCGTCACCCTCAGCCAACTTACCGAGTCCCTAACCAACCCGCGCAAGACGTTTGACCACAAAACCCTCAATGAGATGGCCGAGAGCATCCGCGCCGTGGGCCTTTTGCAGCCCATCCTTGTACGCCCCACGGCCACCGAGGGCCGCTTTGAAATCGTTGCCGGTGCCCGTCGCTTCCGCGCCGCGCGGCTTGCCGAGATCGAATCCGTATCCGTTCGAGTCTGCCAACTTACCGATGCTCAGGCGCTAGAGGCTCAGGTAATCGAAAACCTCATCCGCGCCGACGTTCACCCCTACGAGGAAACGCAGGGTTTTCTTGCGTTGATGCGCCTTGACCCGGCCCGGTACACGGCTCAAGAGTTGGCCGCGAAGACTGGCAAGAGCGTTACGTTTGTGCTCCAGCGCCTCAAGCTGGCCGACCTCATCCCGGCAGCAGCCAAGAGCTTCCAGAAAGACGAAATCGCCACCGGCCACGCCCTTCTACTGGCGCGGCTTTCCACGCCGCAACAAGTGGAGGCGTTCCCCCATTGCTTTGCCGATGTTTGGCTTGAGGGAAAACAGAAAAAGCGCCTTGTCAATGTGGCGGAGTTCAGCCATTACATTGACAGCAACATCATCTTGGAGCTTTCCGAAGCCCCGTTCAGCCGCGAGGATGACACTCTCTACCCCGTAGCGGGCGCTTGCCTCAACTGCCCCAAGCGCAGCGGCTTTAACACGCTCTTGTTTCCCGACGTGAAGAAGGATTCATGCTTCGATCCGGCTTGCTATGGCGAAAAAGTTACCCGCTTTATCGCCGCTTCAAACCTTGTCCAACTTGCGGGCGATTACCGCGCCGTTCCCCAAGGTTCCGCCATCGTGCCCCGGTCGAAATACACCGTCTTGAAGTCCGGCGACCGTTGCGGCCACGCCACACAGGGCATTGTGGCCATCGGCAACAACACCGGCGCAATCCTCACTGTATGCACGTCCATCGAATGCGAGAAGCACTCAACCGTCCAGCGCCGCCCGATGCCCGCCGCCTTTGGCGCTAACCCGGATGCCGAAGACGAAGAGGAACCAAACCCAATACAGGGACTCCGGCAAGAGGACCGCGCCGATCAGCCGCCGCCCCGCGACTTCCGGCACATCGAGCAGAAAGTGAAGGAAGAGACCGCCGCGCAGCTTCGCAAGGAGTTTGGCGAGAAAATCTTCACCGTTCCATCCGCAGACAGCATGGGGCTTTTAGCGTTCATGGTTGCCTATGCGGTGGAAGACTACGCCGAGGATTTCCTTACCCTTTGGAAAGTTGCACCGCAGGACGAAGAGAGCAACGTTGAGACGTTCGAGCAACTACTCGCCCATCTCGCCAGTCTCTCCGGGAAGGAGCAAACCGCAGCCATCTTCGATATGCTGCTTTTCTCCGCTGGCGGATGCGATGCGTACAACTACCGCGTAAGCCCCACCGTTGCCAAGGCCGCTCAACTCTACGGCGTCAGCGTCGAAGAAGTCGAAACGCGAGTCCGGCGCGGCATCATGGCCCAAGAGGCCCCGCAAATCCCGCAGGACCAGCGCGGCGAATCCGCCGACAGCGAGGCCGCAGCCGAACCGGCGAACGATGCAACACCATCGCCGGAAGACCAGCTAGACGAATCCGAAATGCCAGAGCTTCAAGAGGCGGAAGAGGCAACGACCACAGCAGACGAAGCCGAAGAAGAGCCAGCCGAAACCGAGAAGGCCGAGCAGCAAGAGGAAGAGGCCAGCACAATAGCCGAGGTCGAAGAGCAGCCAATAGTGAACGCGGAAGCCGCTCAGGACGACGAAGAGGAGCCATCCGAAGCCGAGGAGGCCCAGCAGCAAGAGGAAGAGTCCAGCACAATAGCCGAGGCCGAAGAACAGCCAACGGTGAGCGCAGAAGCCGCCCAGAACCCCGGCGAGGAGCAAGCCGAGGCTCAGGGAACAACCAAACCACCGAAGCCGCGCAACAGGACAAGGAAGGGAAGCGGTCGCACAAAACGGGCCGCTATCACCCCACCGGCCAAAGCCGCCAAGAAGCGCACCGCCAAAGGCTAAACAAGTGCGAGGCCGGGCTTGCCCGGTCTCGCACCTTAACCGGCTTAGGAGAACCCATGCTCCAGTTCAATTACAAGAAGACCATCTGTTACCGCATCCGCAGCAACACCACCCAATGCAGAGCCAGAGACTCTCGACGGCGGCAGCGCCGCCGACTGAAACAGGAGCCGCCCACTGCGCCCCCGGCACCCCGCCCGCGCGGGCCTGTTCCTGCCCGTACCGTCCCTTTGAAGCCCCAACTGAGAAGCGCCCGCAAGGAGATGACCCGATGAAAACAAACCGCATCATTCGCCGCTGTAAACGCAAGTCTTGCGGCCATGTTTGGGCGCGGCAGTATGAAACCGCACCCAACACCCGCGCACCTTTCCGCATTGATGAATCAGGCAAGAGAGTATTTGCCAGCGACAGCTACGAGTGGACTTGCCCGAAGTGTAATTCGCAATGTGTCACAGGCAACACCGTTCAAGGCTTTATCTCTGAGCATAAATGCGGAGCAAAGTGTCTCAGCGCCATCGGTCCCAACTGTGAGTGTTCATGCGGCGGAACGAACCACGGAACCAATTGGCTGTAAACCGCCTGCCGGGAGCGCATCCCGGCCAGTTCAAACGAGGTCACAGACATGATTACGCCGTATCCAAAGGTTCATCGCACACGGTTTGCAGAGTTGGGTTATTGGCAAGTAGAGCCGGGATGCTGGTCTTTCGTCAATTTCGACGAAGACGGCACCCCGCATCAGGTAGGCAACAAGTATGTAAGCAAGATGGAATTGCTCTCCAACTTGGAAGGGTACGCAGCAGAGTTTGGATGCGATGGAGCAGCAAAAAAGGAATCCGCGCCAGTGCTGCTAACTGCGCTACAGGCATTGCTCATCTATGCAGATCGCTATTCCGAGGAGATGCGAAAGATTGGCAGGGGAGCCGAAGAACTAGGCAAGGATGCGAAGTTCCCCGGAGTTGGATGGCAAGCCCGCGCCGCTATTCACACGGCCACAGGAGTTTGGGCAGATTGAATCCGCGAAGCGCAACCGCCTGCCGGAGCGCATCCGGCATCCAGCCCGTAAGAGGGACCATGACGACGAAGGCAGAGACGAAGCCCAAAGGTGGGCTTGATTGTCCCAACTGCGAATTTCACATCGACGCGGCGACCGTTGCCCGCGCGTGGTTCGGTGACCCCTCCAAAAGCGGTCGGAAAAAAGATTTTGCGGCCTTGCACCAAGGGTTGCGGCAACGAGTTCGGAGCGCGGGATATGAAAGTACACATCTCCCGTTGCGACGGGCCGCCCGCTACGCCCCCGGCACCCCACCCGCGCCCGCGAACAGGCACTCGACGCTGAGAGTCAACCAACCCAGCCTCAAGGTCTAGTATGAGTTCGCCGCGAAAGAGAAAGCCAAGCTGGCACCGAAGCCGGTAGCGAAAGCCGCGCCGCCAAAGGCCAGAAAAGCGGCTTGAAAGCAGGAAGTAATTCGGGGGTCTACTTCGGCGGACCTCCATTTTCGTGCGCCCGCCTTCCCACCCGCCGGTCTCGAACGCATTGCAACAGCAACTACTCCTGATGAATCCTCTCCAGATCAAGGCGGCTTTCCTCGGTGGACGCTTCAGAGAAAAAATAGTAATTTGCAGAGAAGAAATAGTAATTTGCAGAGAAAAACTGTCTGGGGAGATGCGTAAGTCATTGGAAAACAATAGGATTCCCGTGAGCGATTGCAGAGAACATCGTCTGGGGAAAATAGAATTGCAGAGAAAGCCATGAAATTCAGATTCAAAGTTCAAGCCTCTCCATTCTCTTGCCACCAGCAATTGCGGGAACGAAATTCACCGTGACGGTATACACCTGGTGAATCTTTATACGTTTTTATATTTATAGTGCCTTCTCGGAGCGTTTTTTGCGACAAGCTGGAAAAATATTTGCGAGAATTCTTTGCTTCGTCGGCAAGGTAACCGGAGCGCCATGATGTGCCCATTCGACGGGCTTGGACGCTTTGCACAGTTGAGCAAGGGCGACGGAGTTGTAAACTCATCTTGATGGATACGCCAAGGGAACAAAGCGCCGACGCGCTCCAGTCCGCGCTTCGTGCTGCTCGCGAGAACGAGAACAGGTGGGTTGGAATGTCCCCTGATTTCTCCTCTGACAGCGAACGGATGGAGCAGTGGACAAGCACGGCCAAACTTCGGCGGCTCGAAGTTGAGCGGATCGAGGCGCTCCTGGCAAACGCCACGGAACCATCGAGCGTTCCACGGCCAGTGTGCAACGAAGCGGTTGAAACGACAGATAGATTGGGAGAGACAGGATGAGCGAATCAGAAATGAAAGCTGAGTTGGAGCGTCTGCGCGCAGAGAACGCTCAACTCAAGAACAAGAACACGGGCGGGCTGAGCCTCAAGGTCAGCGAGAAGGGTGCGGTATCCCTTTATGGAATGGGCCGTTTTCCCGTCACGCTCTACAAGGAACAGTGGCTCCGCATTCTTGCCAGCGCCCCTGAGATCGAGACGTTCATCCGCGAGAACGACGCCAAGCTAAAGACGAAGGAATAGCCCGGTAGCCGTGACTGAGGTGGAGATTCGCCGTCTATAAATGAGAGCCTGCCCTCGGCTTACTCCTCTCCATTGCAACTTTTTGGACCGTGGGCGGGAAGGCGATTTCTCTCAAATCCAGAATCGATACCGGCGACATCGGCGTTTTCGGGGAGTAATTATGGCAATCGCGTTTAACCGGTTGTCAACGAGTGCTATGGGCTGTTCGCGTAAACCCTGAATTCCGCGAAAGCTGATCGGCAGAGCCTTGGCGGTTTATAAATACCAATCGATTCCTGCGCCGGCGATTTGTTGGTTGGTCTTGTGTCAGTAAGCAGATTGCCTGAACAGGCATACCGGTACAGCCGCAATACCGGCCTAGTGTGTCCTATACTCAGACTGGGAGAGTTTGCCTTGACGCAACGTAGTTATTTGAAGTGTGACGTTTGTGGCTCTATCACCATAATTCGTCTTCAGGCTGGTTGGCTGGACTGGCATCCGATCATTATTCCTTGTGGACATTGCGGCATCTTGATTTCTGGAAAAGCTACATTTAGGCCTCCACATGTCGATTGTGAGTTTCACAACGCCACTCAGGTAGGCGAGCAGCAAGCAGACTTTTATCTCGAAATTTCAGGCGAGCTTCCAGCTAAACTCTTGCGACCGATGGGTGCTGAACCATATGTATGGTCCCCACCGCCCTTCTTCCAGGCCCTGGAGGGAATGGGGCAAGAGAACTACGATCTTTTCAGGTCACGATTCGTGGCATTTCTAAACAATATTGATAAAAGCTGGCCAGAGGTTCGGCGTATCAACGAACTCTGGAACAGCGGTGAACGTGGATATTTGGCCAAAGAGGTGCATACCATGCTCCCGCGCAAGCAGTGGCCGATGACGAATGAGGCCGAGATGTTGCGGGGTGTTCACCAGGTCAAGTTGCGCTTTTTCCATCCTATCCTTTCCAGCGACTACTTCACAGCGGCAAGCGAAGATCTCATGCCAAAGATAAAAGGCTTGGCTCAGAAGCATCCCGCCGGATTCGTGGACTTGCTTACATATTTTTCGCCAGACAATCTACTCAAGCACTACGAACAGATTTCTTTCAATCGGCTACAGGTCTTTGTAGAGCTGTTTCGGTCTCTGATACCCGCTTTCGCACAATTCTTTTACAAGAATGGGGTACCAGATGACGTTGGGATTACCACTGTAGACTTCGATGCGCTCAAGCATTTCTACGCTGACAGTTATGAATCTCTCAGCGAGTTACTCCCTCTCGTGATCGCGTACAACAACTTGAGCGAAAGAGGTGACTTCCGAGTGATGAAGAGTCTGCGAAAAGATGTGACGACGCTGGACCAACTTCTGGAGAAATCCAAGGGAGACAGGCTACGTTTCGTGGATGGGAGCGAGCCGTTTGGTGGTGGGATCGCTAAAGACCTGAACAATAAGCTTCGCAACGCCATTGCCCATAATTCTTACTCGTATGATCGGAAACAGCAGCAAATTACGTACTTTTCCTCGGGTCAAATAGGCCAGGGCGACGCGTTGAGCATAACGCTATTGGCGTTCGCAGGTGCCTGCTGGAACTTGCAAAACCGGATGATGGAAGTCGTGGAACTGCTCTATCAGACTCGCAAGAACGGTTTCGTGTTCCTCCACGGACATCCCATCGTCAGTCCCGTTGTGTTTGCGAGCGAACCAAAACGTGCTCCTGCCAAGAAGGAAAGGCCGCGGCGACGAACTCATAATAAACGGTGACGCCAGAATCACAAGTTTTGCTTTGGCACTAGACTGCGAATCAGTCCCCATAAACGCCGATTGCGTCAGAAAGAATTCTGGAATGTTGCAAAATCGCCAAGGCGCTCACCGACGCCGAATACTCCTCGAAAGTCGCCAAGGCTCCGCCGAATACATCCCGGAGTGGATCACCAAAGCTCCCTGGCCGACCTCGCAGCAGGTCGAGCAGGGTTTGATTATCAGCCGCGCCCTATGCGACTTGTTCAATGCGCCAGCATTGGCGGGCACTTCCAGTTTTAGAACCGCGCGTAAAGGCGGTAAAACGCCTATATTGACATAAGGCGGAAATGCGCCTATTGTGTAGGCAGGCGAAAGAACGCCTACGCGCGCTCTGCGCCAACACAATGAAAACCATTGCTCGCACGCCCCTTCAACTCGGCAACCACATCCGCGAGACGCGGCGCAGACTCGGCTTGACGCAGGAGCAGCTCGCCGCTACGGTCGGCTTGCGTCAAAAAACTGTTTCGGAGTTGGAGAGCACTGGGAATGCGCGGCTCAGCACTGTCTTGAGAGTGCTCGCGGCGCTCAATCAGGAGCTCGTTGTGCGTGCCAGAACCAAAAGTTCAGCGAGCGAAATTGAGGCGATCTTCTAATGCCGCGCGCTCGTTACAAACCGCTGAATGTCTTTCTTAACAGCCGCCTTGTCGGTCGTTTGCTCCGTGAACGCTCCGGCGCGGTCTCCTTTCAGTACGATTCGAGTTGGCTGGCGTGGGAACACGTTCTGCCGATTTCGCTTTCTCTTCCGTTGCGCGATCAGACGTACAGCGGAGCGCCGGTCATCGCGGTATTCGACAACTTGCTGCCGGACAACAATGATCTGCGGCGTCAGATTGCTGCGCGAACGCGCGCTGAAGGAACGGACGCTTACAGTTTGCTCGGCGCAATTGGTCACGACTGCGTGGGCGCGCTTCAGTTTTTGCCGGACGGACGCGATCCCGGTCAGGCGGGTGGCGTTGAAGGTCAGCCTCTCGACGAGGGCGAAATGGCAGCGATCATTGCGAATCTTGCCACCACGCCGCTGGGCGTAACAGAGGACGAAGGTTTCAGAATCTCGCTGGCGGGGGCGCAGGAAAAGACTGCGCTTCTGTTTCGTAATGGACAATGGTTCAAGCCCCATGGCACAACGGCGACGACGCACATTCTGAAGCCATCCATTGGAAGGCTCTCGAATGGGATTGACCTCACATCGAGCGCAGAGAATGAGTATCTCTGCTTGAAGCTGCTTGCGGCATTGGGCATGGATGCGGCGAAGGCGGAGATCAAAACATTCGGCGAAAAGAGCGTGTTGATCGTCGAACGCTTCGACCGAATCTGGACGGCAGATGGAAGGCTGCTTCGACTGCCACAGGAGGATTGCTGTCAGGCGCTTTCCGTTCCGCCGTCGAGAAAATATCAGACAGATGGTGGCCCCGGCATCGAGCAGATTCTTCAACTGCTACGCGGCAGTGACGAGTCGCTCGCCGACCAGCAGCACTTTCTCAAAGCAAACATCGTCTTCTGGCTTCTTGGGGCCACCGACGGGCACGCGAAAAACTTCAGTGTCTTTCTGCATCCCGGCGGGCGCTTTCGGCTTGCGCCACTCTACGACGTGATCTCTTCGCAACCGAGCGTCGATTCGAAGCAGATCCTTTGGAAGCACTTCCGGCTGGCGATGTCGTTCGGCGACAAGCCCCACTACGAGATGCGCCAGGTTGCTCCTCGACATTTTGCTCAGACGGCCAACCGCGCAGGGATGGGCAAGCAGGTTGTATCAACTGTGATGCAGGAATTGCTCAGTGGGTTTCCATCGGCGATTGACCGCGTCTTGTCAGAGCTTCCATCGGGATTTCCTGATGAAATTGCCAGTTCGATCATCGATGGAATCAAGCGGCGGCTGCGCGTTTTAGAAGATGGAGAGTGTGCTGACCTGCAAGGGTAAGCCTCGCAAATTATTGGTTTGCTGCGCACGCCGCTAGGCCAATAATGCCGTCCTTGCTGGAGAGAACCACAACGTATCCGTTCGCTTTAACTGCATAGAGGCCCGGCCCGATTGTGGTCGTTGCGACAGGCTCGCCAGGCAGCCGCGCAATTTCCTCTATCTTCCAGCTTCCTTCTTCAGACAGGCTCAGCTTCAGCGCATAGCCAAAGTCGAAGCTCATGTGCGCTAGCCCAAAAAAGGCAATGGCCCCCACGCTGTCATCCGATTCGTACTGTATCCCGTGCACATTATCCCGAACCAGAATTTCTGGCTTACCCTTTGTTGGCAGCCAAGCCAACTGTCCACCCCACTCGCCATGGTCAGTGCCAACCAGCTCACCGAACATCGGGTCTCTTCGGAATCGGAGAGAACTGGCATAGCCAACTGGACGCGATAGCTTGAAGCTCTGCCCCTTCCAGTTCCAATGATCTGATTTACAAGCAGGGCCTCTTAGGGAAGTGCCTTCGACGACGAATCCGAAAGGATCGCGAAGTCTTCCATTCTCCATCTGCTTCCACTCAGCAGTATCCAGGTGGCCCACAGAAGAGCGAATTGTCTTAGCAGATCTCGCGGCATTTTGCCGGACATCAGGAAGCCAGTAAGATGAAGCCATCCCATCCAACTGTTCAATCACATTGCGGTCGCCCAACCAGCCGAGACTCCAGACCGCCGCATTGACGATACGCCAATCCGGCGATTTGAGTGCTGCTTCGATTTGAGGCGATGCATCCTTATAGCCGATGAGTCCGAGAGTGAGAATGCCAGAGGCCCGTTCGCCTCCATTCTTCGAGTCAAGAAAAGGCAAAAGGTAGCGGCCAGCCTCGTGACCGTCGGTGCCGAAATCAGCAATGTCACGCAGGCAAAGCAACGAATCGAGAGCGATTGATTCAAAGGGTTCGGCTTTCGGTTGGCAGTGTTGGGCCAGTTCCACGATGACCGAGGGATCATGAACGGCATGAAGTGCAAGCCCTGCCTCCCGGCGAATACCGGATTCGGGTGCGGCGAGCAGTGCATGAAGATTTGCGCAGGCCGGTTTTGCATTCGGCCCCAATGCCGCAATTCCTCGCAGCGCTGCGATGCGCTCTTCAATTTTCTGATCAGGATTACTCGCAATCGCTACCCATTCAGCCGCGTACGAAACAGGAAAAGGGTTCATCGCCGAGATCACGCGAGAAGCTGAAGCAGCAGACTTGTCGTTCTTGAGCAACGGAAATAGATACGGAATAGCACGTGCGCCGAGTTGCTCCAGCGCGAAGTCGGTCTGGTTATTCTCGCCACGGGGCAGGTCTTCTACGAGTGCCTCTATTGCTTCCGGTGTGGCGATACGGCCTAGTGGACGAGCTAACCATCCTCCGGGGTCCATCCGCAGAGCTTTACGCAGTGCAGGAACATCGGAGGCGTCCCAGGTCGGCCATTCGGAAAGAATCGCACTTGCAACATTGCGCCAGCCTGGGTGAGTGCCCACTGCACGCCGCAGCAGTTCGCGCTTGGCGGCATCTCCGAAGCGCAGCAAATCCTTTGCGAGCACTTCACTGTTGCTTCCCTCTCCGTCGTCATTTGCCGGAACAACCTTATCGAGCAATTGCAGACATACGTCCAGAGATGGGCATCGATCCATACCCTGCGGCACCTTCATTGCAAATGCTGAGGAGGTTGCAAGCAAAAAGAGCAACATCAATCCAAGAATCACAAATATCTTTCGAGTGGAGGATGTGCTGTTATTGACGAATTTGCCGTTCATTTCTCGTTTACCTCGTAAAAAACAGATCAACATGCACGCAATCATTTCGTCATGGCCTTGCTCAGGATATTGTGAGCAAGTCAGAAGTATCTGTTTGATTAGACACCGCAATGAAAACGAATGTTCCTGGCGCATAGATTTATCTTAGCCGCTCATAATCGATGTCCTTCGTCGAAGCTGGTTTCTCTCGTTGCGCACAACCACTGAGAATAGCTATTGCAACACTACGTAGCCAAGCTTGCCAAGAAGAAGGCTAAGAAGCCATCGCGCGAGACTTGGGGCAGCCTCTAATTCTGGGCTAGAATCTGATATTCCGTTGTCTGACATGACGGCAACCGTCGAAATTATGCCGCACAAATATGAGATTGTGTGGCATAATTACATGGTAATGATTCCGCGTCTTGTCCAGCCTAAAGTCGCTCAACTCTTGGAAGAGTTTCCCGCCGTGGCGCTTCTCGGTCCTCGACAGGTGGGCAAGACGACGCTCGCCCTGTCACTGACGGAAGCGTTGGGTGAAAGCGCCCTCTATCTTGACCTGGAGCTGCCTTCAGACCGTGCCAAGCTCTCTGACCCGGAGCTGTACCTCAACCAGCACGAGGATCGGCTCGTCATCCTGGACGAGATTCATCGTGTCCCCGGCATCTTTGATACCCTGCGAAGTCTCATTGACCGACGACGACGCAAGGGAAATCGAAGCCGTCACTTCCTTCTGCTTGGATCAGCTTCCATCGACCTGTTGCACCAGTCAGCCGAGACCTTGGCGGGACGCATTGCCTACGAGGAGCTAACGCCTCTCTCCGTTGCCGAGGTCGCCCGCTCTGGACCGAACGCTGCCAACCACCTATGGGTGCGCGGCGGCTTCCCGGACAGCTTCCTCGCCGCCAGCGACGAGAAGAGTTTCCGTTGGCGCACCGCATTCATCCAGACCTATCTTGAGCGCGACGTGCCTGTGCTTGGCCCGCGTATCCCAGCGGAGACTCTGCGCCGCTACTGGCAGATGTTGGCTCACAACCAGAGCCAGATGCTGAATGCCGCACAACTCGCAAGCGGTCTCGGCGTCAGCGGCCATACCGTCGCCCGCTATCTCGACATCATGGTGGATCTTCTGCTCGTCCGTCGCCTTCAGCCATGGGCTACGAATGCGAAGAAGCGCCTTGTCCGCACACCAAAAGTCTATGTCCGCGATAGCGGACTGCTCCATTCTCTCCTCGACATCCGCGACATGGAAACTCTCATGGGGCATCCGGTGGTGGGTGCAAGCTGGGAGGGAATGCTCATCGAGAACGTCCTCGCTGCGCTGCCAGCCACCGCTCGATCTACCTTCTATCGCAGTGCGGCGGGCGCAGAAATAGACCTCGTGATTGAGTTCAACGCGAAAGAACGCTGGGCCATCGAGATCAAACGTTCCATGAGCAATCCCGCACCGCAAAAGGGCTTCTATATCGGCTGCGAAGACATTCGGGCAACGCGCCAGATAGTGCTCTACCCAGGCGATGAGAGATACCGTCTCGATGCCAAGACGGAAGTGATGCCGTTGAGTATATTCTTATCTGATGTATTGCGGGTGCAAACCGCATGAACCTGACCGATTATCACGCCAAGCTCTTTGCTCACGAGCTGACGAAACGGTCTAGTTCGGACAACGTGGAGAAACTCGCGCCCGCGCTCTCCTTTTGCCGTGCATCGACCCGGCAACGGCCCCAGGATCAACCACCCGCCGCTGGACTCCCGGCTTCCAATGGAGTGAGGTCGAACCCCAATGAGCCGTAACTCGCAGGCATATTTTTCAAACGGCGTCTGAAAAATATGTCTACGCACTCAACTAATTGATATAGATAGATATACGTTGAACACATGAGGGAGGACTTCCCATACCATATGCAAATAGATGTGATATTCGTCGCTTTTTGAGTATGGGATGGGGCTTACAGTCCGCTCAGACCGCCGGAACTTTCGCCAGCCAGGGAACCAACGTCAATACCGCTCTCTTGCTCATCGAAAACTGACTGCCACCCAAGGGCCGGAGCGATCCGGCCCAGCCTTTTCCGGCAATGCCGAAGAATGTGTCATTGCCGGTGCCGCCGCTGCGCCCCCGGCACCCCACCTGCGACCGAGTTGGCCCCCTGTCTGGCTATCGTGCGCGACAATGGAGACACACCTGCTGCTCAAGCTAATCGGTTGGTACCCCATGCACTCCAAGGTTGATGTCTGTTTCGATCCAGCCCTTTTTCCAAGGTGCCGTTCGCTCGTCGTCGAAGGGGATGCCGTTCACTCGCGCATCGCCGCCGGCGTCGAATAGGAAGCCCCAGGTCTCCGGATAGTCATATTCCCCGCCTTCTGCCAGAGCCTTGCTGTGGCGGGCCAACTCCAGCATCTCCGTGTCGGCGTCTTCCCAACCGACGCGCCAGCAGTGACGCGCTCCGTCGAAGTCAGGAATGGATGTGAGACGCGCCCGATAGCCAGCGGCGTACTCGTCTTTGTTCCAAGGTCCGTTCAGTGCTGCCAGTCCGGGATGGATCATCATTCGTGTCTCCTCTGTCGGCCCCCTGCTGTAGTTCTTAGTTCTATATCACTGTGCATCTTTAGACTAGCGAGCTTGGACTATTTCATCAAGACAAAGCTGGTATGCGCATGGCGACTCGGTGACATTCCTTGGTTTGAGCCTCTGATTCAGCAGGCGTGGCCTAATGCGACGTTTTCGGAAGGGACGTTAATGAGCAACGTCATCGAACGCCCCGTGCTCAAGTTCCAAGTGACCGATCGCTATCATCGTGCCTTCGCCAAGCTCGGGTTTCATTACTTTCTGAGCCAGTTTTCACGCTTCACTGGGCATGAGGAAATGTTCGCGGATATTCGTCAGTTCATCTCAGAGGACGTCGTTGACTCGCAGGGTCGCGTGAGCAGCTTTATCACGGAGAGAACAACCCCTCTTCTAAGCACAATTGCGAGCGGCCTAACACCGCCAGATGGATGGAGAGCGCATGTCGTCGCAGCAGAGGTACGCCCCGGTGGTTGCGTCGCCCATGTGCAGATGTTCATTACAAGCGATTGGATGTCTCCGATCCGCACGATTCTGCTAGCGAAGTCAGGGGCATTCACGTCTCTCGAAGCCGCTGGCCACCTCTTTCTATACCACTCGGACGACAGGCAGGACGGCTTTGCTGGTGTAGCAAAGGCCCTTCCGGTAATGCCGATTTGATGTTGTGCTGACACTGCGTTGTTGTTAATCAGAGCGACGTGGCGTAATCGGTCCCGCGACGTCGCCTTGTGGCAAGATTTTCTTGAGGGCATGGCATTGTTCCGGGCGGTGACGGCCTATACGGAAATTGCTCGAGTCTCCGACTGCTGTTCTCTCGCGGCGGCCTTTACCTTCATGATCGCCTGAACCTCCTCAAATCGCCACGGGAAGAAGTCATGCGAATCAACTCCGACATCCATCGATAGCGAGAATGGATCATCGGGCAAGTTGCCGTGGGAGTGGCCATAGAGTTGCTATGCGCCGCGCCCAGAATGCGGCCAGACGCGCATCGCATAATGGCAAAGAACGATTCCTTGCTTGCCCACATGAATTTCGGACAAGGAACTCCAGGAGGCAAAGACGCTCTGGGATTTGCGCGTCACTTTGTCATGGTTTCCCTCGACAAAATGGATCGTCTTGCAGTTCAGGCGCTTGCGATAGGCCGCCACCTTTTCAACGCTGCCCATGCAAAAATCCCCAAGGAAATAAAGCATGTCGTTTGGCTTGACGTGCGCGTTCATCCGATCCGCGATGTGCGCATCCATCTCTTCCGTGCTCGCAAACGGACGATTGCAATAGCGGATGATGTTGAAGTGCCCGAAGTGAAAATCGGATGTGAACCAGGTATCGGCCATGTCCTTATTATGAGAGATCGCTGGCCGAGGCGACTACTCTGTCCCGCCAGAATGAACCCTTGCATCAGAAAACATTGCGGTGACAGTCTGCCCGGCCTGTTTTGGCGAAGCCGTTGCCAGCCAGAATGACCTCGGAAATTCTCCGCGATCGGCAGGGTTCTCGCCAATATCATTCAAGGATGGAACTATATTGACTCGCCGACATTTCTTGGTTTCACGGGCGCTAATAGCGCCCAGCCGTTATTAGCGATATGCACGAAAAACGATAATAGTGAGAACTCCTGGCCTGCGCTCCAGGCGCGCTGCGGTAAACTTGCGCTACCCCTCTAGCGGACCTGTCCTGTCAGCAACGCCTACCATCTAAAGCCATTCCTAAGGAGTGAGCGCCCCTTGCGCCCGCAAGGGTAGCTGGGCATCGGTTACGCAGCGACGGAACTGATGCTTGGCGTCTCTGAGCCCTCTGCCTTTTCCTGCTTGAGGCGGTACTCGGCCAGTTTGTCTACCGCCGCCAGCTTGTGCGCTGGCGCAAGGTGAGCGTAGCGCACGGTCATCTTGATGTCTTTGTGTCCAGCGAGTTCCTGTACCGTCCGCAGATCCACCCCGGCCATGACGAGGCGAGAGATGTATGTGTGTCGAAAAATGTGCCACGTAACGTCCTGAAGCGAAGGATTTTTCTTTACAGCCTCCTCCATGACCAACTCGAACCAGGCACGGGGGGAGATCATCGGCTCTCCGTATCGGGTAAGGCAGACCTTGGGTGAATCCGGGTTCCGGCGCTTCCGTAGTTCATCAACGGCGCTCACGGCGGCGGCGGTGAGAATCACCACACGTGCAGTCCCGTTCTTGGTCTTCAGCAAGAGCAATTGCCTGCGCTCCAGATCGACGCGGTCCCAATCGAGCGAGTACAGCTCTCCCCGCCGCATTCCAGTTTCGAGGGCCAGGGTTAACTCGGGTTCATGTATTGGGCACCGCTCGCGAATGATGGTGCGGATGACCGCCTCTTCTGGAAAGGAAATAAATCGAACCCGGCTGTTGTCCTCCCGGTGGAGACGCACCAGCCGTGCAGGGTTGGCCTTTGCTTTTCCGTTGCGGATGGCTTCCTGAAAGATCATCGATATTGTTCCGCGATAGCGATTGATTGTCGTCTTCGTCAGGTCATCCCGCGTATCCAGGTACGCTTTGATGGTCTGCGGAGTGATGTCGCCGAGGGGAACCTTGCCAAAGACGGGCAGGAGCTTCCCGACTGTCGAGCGGTCACCGGGGTAGGAGGCCTTGTGCTCCTTCGAGTAGACGAGGGCATCCGCCGCGATCTCCTCGAAGAGTACCGCACGGTGAGCGCGGACCTCCGGCATCTTAACGCCCATTCGGGCATCTGTCTTTCGGCGCTGGTAGAGAGTGACCGCGTCTGACCGCCGGCCAACCTTTTCTCGGAATCGCCGGCCCTCTATGTAATAGTTAATCCACCAGATGCCACTCTCCGCAGGCATCTCATAGACCCCTTTGATCGGTTTCGGTTTCTTGGCCGTCGCGTTTGCCATCGTCTCCCACCTCATGTTCCGCTGTATTTAACTATGACACCGAAGGGGGGTAGTGGTGGCTGTTTTGGTGGCTGTTCGGATTGAGAATTCATGCTTTTGGATGCGTCTCGGTGCAAATGGAAACCATCTAAATCATTTATTATCAGCGTATGTGCAATCCGGTGCAACGCGGTGCAAACCGGAAAATTCCCCTGTTAACCGAAGGGTTGTAGGTTCGAGTCCTACCTGAGGAGCCAAAGAATCAACAACTTACAGGATTTGAATTGATTCCCAGCCCCACTGAACCCCACAGCAACAACTAAACAGCCACACGGACCTCTTCAAAACCAGTCTCCGGCTGTTCTCTTCGCATCACCATCTGCACAACTTTTGAATTTGCCTGCTGCTTTGCCTTCAATGTGGCATTGCCGTAGACATTCATGGTCGTTGCGACGTTGGCGTGCCGCATCAGCTTCTGTTGAACACCAATCGGAGCGCCTGTTTCGTCCAGGAGTGACCGATACGTATGTCGGAAGGTGTGCCAGCCAAGGCCAGCGATCCCAACTTCCTCACCCTTTGGCTTGAGTAGCTGCCTCTGGATGATCCCCGCGTAGTAGCAGCCCCCTGTGACGTGAGACGGGAACACAAGGCCGTCTGTCCTGCTTCCCTTCCAATCTCGGAGGATCTGAGCAAAAGCAGGATCAAGAGGAATTTCGTCCTGTGACGCTTCGGTCTTTACTCTGCCGATGCGCCCATTGGCAATCTTTCCGCATTAGGGGCACTGGTCTTGATTTTTCTTGGACATAGTCTAAAGAGCGCCTATCATCTGAAGTCCGCCACCGCTTTAGTTCCGGCCGTAGAGCAGAATAGCCGTAGACCATGATTCCTTCAGTATACGTTCATAAAAATTGACATACACCCAAAAACAGTCCACTATAATGGACGTACTGAGCGTGCATTATGCCAACACAATTATTGCCGATTCCCGTCAAAAGTGCCTTGCACAAGCTCGGAGGCGACATCCGGGATGCGCGGCGTCGGCGGCGCATCCCGTCGGCGGTTATGGCCCAGAGGGCCAACATCTCCCGAACCACACTCGTGAAGGTGGAGAAGGGCGATCCAGGCGTCGGGATGGGGACCTACGCCGCCGTGCTGTTTGCGCTGGGGATGATCGACAGGCTGCGCGATCTGGCCAGTGCGAAGACCGATGAGATTGGCCTGGCGCTGGAGGAAGAGCGCCTGCCCAAGCGGATCAGTCTTGGTCCCCGGCGCGCGAGGAAAGCCCAACCAGAGAACGGACAAGCGAGGCCGTAAATGGATCAGCAAATCTTCGTCTTCGTAGATCTCGATGGTGCGTCGCATTTGGTTGGCCGATTGTGGCTGCACAATCGCAAACGAGTCGAGAGCGCCACCTTCCGCTACGACGAAGAGTGGCTGAGGAACCCAGCGCGATTTCCCCTGGAGCCAGCGCTTCAGATGGACGCCGCGCCGCACCACACTGCAGCGGGGAGGAGTCTCTTCGGAGCGATTGGCGATTCGGCTCCTGATCGTTGGGGACGAGCCTTGATGATGCGCTCCGAGGCCAGGCGCGCTAGAAACGCCGGCGAGCCGCCCCGCACACTTTGGGAAGCCGACTACCTACTTATGGTTGATGATGAAACCCGGATGGGTGCGTTGCGGTTTGCCGCAAGGGAGGGCGGGCCGTTTCTGCGTGAGGCCTCGGATCATCGCACACCTCCGCTGATCGAACTCCCGGCGTTGCTTGCCGCCAGCGAACACGTTTACGATGAAGTGGAATCCGAAGAGGATCTTCGCCTGCTGCTTGCGCCTGGTTCATCGCTAGGCGGTGCTCGGCCCAAGGCCTCGGTGCGGGACCGGGATGGACAATTGGCGATTGCCAAATTTCCTCATCATAGCGACCGTATTCAGATGGTTCTTTGGGAGGTGGTAGCCTTTCGTCTGGCTACTGCAGCGGGCATTCAAACAGCCACCGCCAGAGTCGAACGGGCCGCTGAGCGGCCAGTCTTTCTTTTGCGGCGCTTCGACCGGGATGGCACGGCGAGACGGCCGTTTCTTTCGGCAATGAGTATGCTGGGCGCCACAGATCACGAGACCCGTAGCTACCTGGAGATTGCAGACGCGATTCAGCGGTATGGCGCGGCTCCCACAGAAGACCTGCATCAACTCTGGCGGAGAATCGTCTTCTCCGTTCTGATCTCGAATACTGACGATCACTTGCGCAACCATGGCTTCCTCTATGAGGGCAACCAGGGCTGGCGATTGTCGCCGGCCTACGACCTGAACCCAGTTCCTGTGCAATTCCGGCCACGCATTCTGTCCACGCTGATCAATGAACAGAGCGGCGATGCTTCGATAGAGCTGGCGCTGAGCGTCGCCGAATACTTCCGTCTTACTCCTCCCCAAGCGCAACAAGTGGCCCACGAGGTAGCCAAAGCCGTTTCACTGTGGAGACGAGAAGCAACGGCCCTGGGCATCCCAGCGACGGAGACAGATACCGTGTCGTCCGCCTTCGAGCACAAGGATCTTGCGGTCGCCAAAAAGCTGTAACCAGAACGCATAGAAATGCTTTTCCCATCTGATCTGCCCCCCGGCTCGCAACACTGTCTAAAAACCATTTTTTAGCTAGCCTTGCACACAGATAATGGCAGCAGAGTAATAGTTGCCTTCTCGATCGTCTCCGGAAAGAATCCGCTCTGTCGCCACCCCGGCGGCGTGAAGTATTGCAAAGCCCCCATATTCATTCCAAGGGGTGTTTCCAGTAAAGCCATGCGGCATCGATGTGAAATGGCCAGTCCATACTAATGTGATGAAAAAACGGCCCGGCGTCTCGACCGACCATTTGCCGCCAGGGGTAGTGTGCATTGCAATGGCATTTTCAAGAGCGACGATAGACTCAAATCGGCGGGGATACGTTTTAGGCATAGATAACTCGCTTTCTGCAGCTTTGAAAGCCGCTGCTTTTAATGGGTCTGATTGGTGATATTAAAAGCCTCGCACGGTCTGATTGACACAGAGTCGCGTGCGTTTAGACTTTGCAGGTGCTCAGAATATTCATGGTGAGAACGCATAAATGTATTCTCTTTGCGACGCGCGATGGCGTTGTGGATAACTTAGGCATGGTGAGGCGCGATA
Organism: uncultured Occallatibacter sp.; assembly: GCA_964645305.1. Lineage (GTDB taxonomy): Bacteria > Acidobacteriota > Terriglobia > Terriglobales > Acidobacteriaceae > Telmatobacter. Next base: position 23,546 of record CAZYCV010000042.1, read on the forward strand.
CCTCACCATGCCTCTTGATGCATATTAGTTAACGCCGGCGAGGAAAACTCATCTTATTGCGCTGGGCAACTGGGTCGGGAAACTGTAATAGCTTTCTCTCCTTTCTGAAGCTATCGGGCCGCTTCTGCCATTGATGAGATCCATAATTGGTTGGCTGCTGCGGAAACTTCAGGGGCTTTGCAAATCCGCTCTTTAAGTCCAAAGGTTTGAAGAGCCTTTTGATGAGCAGGTCGGGCAGAGCCTCCACGGCAGCGTCATTGACATAAGCATGTTGTATCCCATCGATTTCCGACGGAGGCAAAGGAACCCAGGAGCATTCCCCGCGTAGTAATAGGTTAGGATCAGAATTGCAAAAGGACATCATCGAGAACTTATAGGGCCACTTGAAGTACGCATAGGTGCGCTTGCCTCCGCAGGAAATAAGAGTGAGTCCATCCCAGATATCGCCGTCATTATGCCCTGTGATTCCAGCAAGTCTATAAAGGGCAGAAGCGCCGTGCGTTCCGACCATCTCAGCGACGCATACTCCAGAGGCGGACCCGGTCTGCAATCCATACCCACAACTCGGATACAATGACGGGATATGCTCAAGAATCGATATGTCGTTAGTTGCCGTTCCGATCAGCGCATCAGCGGCAAACAGAGAATCAGCCAGTATAGGAAATACTTTCCAGCCTCGTTTTGCAGCGTCTCTAATCGCTTGAGGTAGCTTGGCAGGGTTGGCCTTTGGATCGGGACTTTGTTTACCGTCAATAGAATTGACAAGAAAAAGGCCTTTTTGCAAATATGTAGAAGCATGTTTCATATGGTTCCTTTCTAGGCGGACAGCGACCGCTGCCCGGTTAGGGCTTGAAAAGTCGGGCCAGTTGGTTGAGGAGTGGATGAGTCAAGGCGAACGTCGAAATCTATGTATTTGGGATACCGTGACGGTGTGTCAGACGCAACGTCACGCATAATTTATCAATGGTTAGTTTGCTACCGATTGTTGCTGTTTCTCTCCTTTCACGAGCAGAGTAATCTCGGGTTGTAAACAATCGTGCTGCGGCAAACCATGCGCCGCGCGTCAGGGAATATCTTTTCACAGTGGACTATCTCATATATGCCGTCGACAGAGCGGACAATATTCGATGTTCATGGCATTATTTATGACTTGCAATAGATAATCGGATACTCAAAGTCAGCAGTTTGTTTTGAGCTTTGAATACTGTTCCTCAGTCAGCTTTAGCAGAACACCTCCCCATCCTTTTTCAATGGCCCGGTCAAGTGCTTTACGCTGCCTCATACATCGCAAGGCTCCGCCCCGCTCTGAAGCCTCAACCACCTTATCGGGTGACGCAAAGCTCAGTTTTCGTGGCAAGTTAGTTTTATGATCCTCATCAATAAAACGGCACATCCAGCAGCCATTCTTCGAACGATAAAATAGCATTTGTACGCTGTGGCAAGAGTTCTGACGAGGCGCATTGTCCGAAGCAGATGAAAAAGGGAGTACGATTCCTGCCGCCGATCCCACCGTGTAGACGTCAAATGTCTCTCTTCCTATGGGAGATTTTGGAAACGGCAGGATATTGCCCATGGACTGTGCATCTTGCGCAACAAAGAATTTTTTTATTATCCATCTTGGAGCAGGTGCCAAAGGCGTCTCCAGATCGCGATAGTTGTATTTGGCACCTGCAACGTTATTAGAGGGTGGGATAAGTACCCAGTCTTCGTCCCCACGAATGCTGAGCCCGGGCACGATCCTTCTATTTGTTGTGCGCAAGATCATGCCTTGGGGCCACTCAAAAAACGCGCAATATGGAACACCCAGGATTGCAGATTCGAGTGTCTCACTCCAGTCCGTTTCATCCTCGTATTTCATAGTTATTGAAAGAAATGAAGTAACTCCTCTCTCGTCATCCGCCCTGATTGCGAAGACTCCAGATGCGGGTCCGGTGGCAAGGCCCCAGTTGCTGCTCGGGTTTTCGTGCGCTAGTTGTTCCAGAGCTGCTAAGTCACAAGTAGTGTTTTTGATAAATGTTCTTGCGTAATCAGATCTACCGGCCACTGGCACCGGAAACAATTGCCAATGCCGGTTTTCCGCCGCATAGCGTATTTCGCGGGGAAGATCGTGTGCGCTTTGTTGGTTTTGAAGCAGTATTTCCATAGTTCTCCTAACTTTCAGATAACCACTGCCGGGATTGGCAGTAGTTAGCTGGACGATAAATTGTGTATTGTCGGTAGGGTCGTTTAATATACTCGGGAAGGTCGATTGATTCTCCACACTAATTGAGCTTGGCGATCTGTTTGGTGATATATTCAGATGATGTTTAGTTAATCTGCCATTCTGATTCTCGGATAGGAATAATAGCTGAGGAAAAATAGTGGCCAGATTTATTTCCAGCCACAAAGCGACTGACAGATAAGCCGGCATTACGAAGGATCACATCGCCCCCAAGAGACTCCCAGGGGATTGCCCCATCGAAGTCTGCTGGTACTTGTTCTGATTCGCAGATCCAACTCAAAGCCAGGAATGATTGGGCTGAATCGATTACCCATCTTCCAGGCTTAGTGATACCATTAAATCGCGCAATTGAAATCTGAAGGGCAAGGAAGGCATGGTGACGAGAAGGAAGTTTTTTAAGCATATATGACTCGCTTTCTGCGGGGAATGCCGCTGTGGTTATGGGTCTGACTAGAGCACGATAAAGTCAGCGCAGTAACATGAGTAGTCAGGCCAGTCAATTGGTAAGTGGACGTGTGGGGTAAGATGGAGACTGAATTTAACTAGTTTTTGATAGATAAATGGAGCTGTTGGCCATTAAGTAGTGTATATATCTGTTATTTCAGCGATTGCTGATGAATAACTCATGGAGTTCCAGGCCGAGTGCTGCACTGATTCGGCATAGCGTATTCAGCGATGGAAGTACTATGCCGTTTTCAATTCGCGATAAAGATGGCCGTGTTGTGTTAGTTATAGTAGCAAGACGTTGCTGACTTATTTTGCACATCTTTCTTTGTCTGCGTATTTTACTTCCGATGCTTTTAGCAAGTGAATCGGTGGATAGTATGGCAGGTTCGGCATTGGATATTGTTTTACGTCTATAAGCAAACGAATAGACCAATGGACGGTTGCAGCGGCGGCATAAGCCGCTTAAAGGCTTGAACTGATGTAGAGCGCAGTTCGGACAGGTGATTGCTGGGCGATCTATGGTGTAGTCAGGACTCATTGGGTAGCTCCGGTATTTTGAATTTGTAGATTTGAATGGGTGTAGCAAAGGCATTCATGCTGGGTTTCGGACAGGGAGTTGATTCAGTTGAGATGCGATCAGGAATGCACTGAACGATAAGTTAACCGCGCTAAATATAGATAGGGGTTGGTTGTTGAGGCGGAAATGTAGCTTTCCTGTTACAGAAAACAACACAATTACAATCTTTTATCGATTTTGTAGGGACCAGACGTGTCACGATATCAATTCAGACACCTTTGGGAGAGAGGAATAGCGATGAAACATGACGATTTACCGATGAATTCGAGCCCATCAGAAGTGGATCCGAAAGATGGAATAGCAAACGACGACGATACCGCGTGCTTATGGGAAGGCAAGGCAATTACCTTTGGAGAGTTGGTGGGTGAATTTAACGCAATGCTGCGGGACGAGATCCCACTGGCAATTCCTGAAAATAGGGACATTGACGAAGATGACCAACGATTGTTGGATGCATTTGATCCAAGCGAATTATGGATGGAATACACTTGGAAATCACAATATATGGAAGATGAAGAGTATTTTCGTTTTTTGTGCAAATTAGGCGGGCTGTTTGCGGGAGGGGCAGGTTATTCACAAAAACGAAGGAATTCTATCTCACGAGCTGGCAAGATCGCTTTTGGTCGTGGCCGGTCAATCAATGAAACAAATTTCAGAAAAAGAATATTTATCTATATGAAAGTGCAAAAGAAACCGTGATGCATTTCAGGCATATATCGTTCACTGGCTTGATAATGCTTGTGCATGATCTTTCGTGCACGCAAACCAAAAACAAAGAAACCAACCCCAATGCGATTCGCGTATTTCGCGAGAGAGGACTTTATGTTCAACAAGTATCGAAAAAAGAATAACAGCAAAATGGAAAGGATACTCTACTACGTTGCTTGCGAATTGGATTTTCGCCCAAGCGAGTTGAAGGAGCTGATTTACGTAAACACGGATATTAAAACGAATCAGATATATCTTCGTCAACGGAAAACAAACAAGGAGTTAATTATTCAATGTGATGCCGCTCATGGATGGTGCACGCAATACCTCCATGATGCTTGGGACGGCGGTGATTCGTGCGACCTATAAATCATGAAAACATGAGATGATAAATGCCCTAGAATAGCCATTTGTTGAAATGATATCAGAGCATGAATCAGCAACAATGCCGACAATTGAAAAATGTCCACACTGTGCGCAATCCGCGAACAGATAGCTGTCACGATATTTGCCGAGTGACAAGGAGTAAAAGAGTGAGATTGACAATACGTGTTGGGAAACCTGTGTTGAGTTTTCTTTATTGTGGCGCTTTGCTGCTGTTCGGCTGTTTCGCAGGAATGCGATTGGAAAAGTCGCTATCGGCCGCGGTCGAAATAGCAATTATCGGCGCTACAATGCTGGCAATTCACGACATGCTCGTTGCGCTTTTCTCCCTTTGGGCAGCAAGAGTCTGGATTCGAACCCAAAACAAAAAACACACCACACTATAAAAATTACCGAACATTTATCTGGCCGAATTGGCCGACCATTTGACCTCAGTCATGCTGGTTCAGCACGTGATGGAAGGCGCAACGCCCGACTTGCCGATCGTTTGATGAGCAGGCAGGCGTTGCAAAACTGGCCTACTGCGTCAAACGGTACTGGCATTGTTCGGCCACCGGGCACATGAGGCCCTTTATGGGGAAACTGTGCCGGTCACGTTTTTTGCGACGAAGATTCGCTTTTAATCGATACGGCGAAGCGAAGGCCGTGGACAGAGGTATTAGCTGCATTTTTGTGCTTTTGGTTTTTGTCCACTTGACTTGGGCCCCTTCGGTGGTCTGACTTGGCCCCACCTGAAAGCATGTTCTGTCATTTCGGGTTGGCCTTGGCGGAAGTAGTCCAAAGGGCAACCGGAGCCACGGCCAAAATGGGGCAGCGCTGGGGGCTGGTTAATCGGTGCTAAAAGACCGAATTAAGGTTTCGTTGTCATGATCATCATCGCCGCCTGTTCAGCCTAGCCCGCAATTACCTGGAAGAGCAACTCTGTACGCGACGGATTAAAAATAAACCACCCCGCCGGGCAGGATTATCACGGACAAGCAAGTTTCGTTTTGGGTTCCGATGTTCATTCAGTACTTAGAGAGGGCGTGTTTTCTGTAGGACACAGGAGGCATGAAGACGGTAGAGATCTACGCAAGAGTGCGACGGGCGGTTCTTGTGGAAAGCAGGAGCCGGCGAGCGGTAACCCGGGAGTTTGGGCTGGCGCGGAAGACAGTGAGCAAGATGCTGGAGTATTCGGCGCCGCCTGGCTACCAGCGGCAGAAGCCGGTGCGGAGGCCGAAGCTGGACCCGTGGCAGGGCGTCATCGACGCCATCCCTGATGACGACAAGCAGCGGTCGCGCAAGAAACGGCACATGGCCAAGCGCATCTTCGAGCGGCCCAGAGCCGAGTAAGCAACCTGGCCGACTATCTAAAGGGTGAGGAGATCCCCCGGCTCTGCCGGGGTGGCAGTAGCAGTTTGACATTTACGGGAGTCCATCCAAGAAACTCCAAACGTGAGCCGACCAAAGCACACGCAAAGGAGAAACTGGATGGACCAATTGGAGAGTTTAAGCCACTCGGTATGGGAGTGCAAATACCACGTGGCATTTATCCCGAAGTGCTGCCGCAGGGTGCTGTATGAAAGCCTTCGGAAGCACTTGGGCGAGGTGTTCAAACGTTTGGCCGAGCAGAAGGAATGCCGGGTGTTGGAAAGCCACTTGATGCCCGACCATGTGCATATGCTGCTTTCGATTCCGCCCAAGTATGCGGTCTCGGAGGTGGTGGGATTCATTAAGGGTAAGAGCGCGATTCACCTGGCTCGGACCTACGGCGAGCACACGCAGAACTTCGCAGGTCAGCATTTCTGGGCGCGTGGCTATTTCGTTTCGACGGTGGGGCGCGACGAGACGGTGATTCGCGAATACATCCGAAACCAAGAGGTTGAGGACAAGCGACTGGACCACTCAAGATGTGGAAGTAGCCACCGCAAGGTGGCCCCAATCACGTCGGGGCCGCGTTAGCGACCCCGCTCAAGCCGCTTTGAGCGGCTCACATAATCAAGCCCCCGGCTCTTCCGGGGGTATTGACAGTCCAAGCCTTGGCGCTGGGCTGGATACCGCGAAAAGATTCTGGTCCCTCGCGAAACAATTGAGGCTAGTCAGGCTGGGTCTTAATGCAGGTGAACGAACGGAGCCGAAGTGATAGAGAATCAGGACAAATCGAGACCGGCTGGAGGGTACGCTAGCCCATCTGATGCCGTTATTGGGTCCGTAGGTAGCAATAAAGAGTCTCCCTGCTGACTCCGAAATCCCGTGCTAATGCTGTCTTACGTTCTCCACCCGCAGCGCGTCTGCATAGTTCGCTAACCTGCAAGGCGCTGAGAATGCGGCGACGCCCTTTGTACCTCCCTGCAGCTTTTGCAATGTCAATCCCTTCGCGCTGCCGCTCCAGAATAAGAGCGCGCTCAAACTCTGCAACTGCGCCGATAAGGGATAGCAGAAGGATAGCTATTGGGGAGTCGTCGCCGGTAAACCGGAGGCTCTCCTTGACGAACTCCACGGCCACTCCGCGAGCTGTGAGATCTTTCACAATCCTGAGCAAATCAACTAAACTGCGGGCGAGCCTGTCCATGCTGTGAACCACAAGAGTATCGCCCTCACGGCAGTATGCGAGTGCGGACTGCAACTGCGGTCTCTGAGTATCTTTGCCGCTTGCCTTATCCTCGAAACATCTGTCGACTGGGATCCCATCGAGCTGCCTTTTGGTGCTCTGGTCGACGGTAGACACACGTTTGTAGCCGATTCTTTGTCCGGTCATGTTTATCTCCTCTAGTTGTCAGGTTGGGGTTTAGATGTTCTGGGAAAGTGTCAGGAAATACGATATTTAACCCTATTTACACGGATTTTAGCCCGATTCTGTAAGGTGGTTAATGTGGTGATGGACTACACTCCATTCTGACAGATTTCTTGGCGTATGATTTTTTGTGCGCCGCCGTGCAAAGGCACGGTTTTCAGCGGGTGCGAATCCCGCCCGGCAACTTTCGTTCTAGCCGGTAGCAATTGGAGCAGTCGCGGAGGCACCCAAACGGCGGAAGCCTCTGGTGTAGAGGGTCATATCAGTGACTTGGCGAGTATGCAGACCGTAGACAACGCCGTCATGGCGCTGGAAACCACGCGGCGGATGATGGGGCAACTGAAGCTGACGGTCAATGAATAATAGACGCGGACGTGCCGTTTGCCGGAAGTGGAGTTCGGTTTTCTGGGATACCCCTTCGGTCAGCGCCAAGCGGCGGAAACTAGGCTGCCTTATTTAGCCACATGGCCGTCGCGAAAGAGCATTCGGCGCATGACCAAGGTTGTGCATATCCAGACAGACCGGAACATGGAATGGATGGATGCCGGGGAAATGGTGAAATGCCTGAATCAAAAGCTGGGTGGATGGTCCTATTACTTCAAACTTGGTCCCGACTCGAAAGCCTATCGATTCCTGGACAGATACACCACTAACCGGCTGAGCCGGTAGCTATGCAAGAAGCACAAGCAGAGTAGCGGGGGATCGAAGCGCTACCCCGACGAATTCTTCCAACAATAGATGGAATTTATCCGCTTCCGCAGAGCCTCCCGTGGGCGAAGGCATGATGTTCAGTCCGAGAGCCAGATGCGTGAGATGTGCTTGTCCGGTTCGGTGAGCGGGATGTGGAAACGGAGCATGGATTGGATAATGAGGCAACGGCAAACAAAAGGGCCAGAAAAAGATAGGCCAGTCCTACGCGCCACATCTCTACTCTACCCGTTTCGTACGCCGCCCCCCTAGAGGTATTCCCTTTCCAAACCCGAGAATCCGATGTGGGTCTTTAAGATATTAGTGAATATCAACCTATTAATCTGTGGCGCCTAAGCTCTGAAAACCACGTCGATATGTAATCAACCGGATTGCTGAGTGGGGTTCTAAGCCCAAGAAGATCGAATGCTCACATCGCAGTCTGGGTGTGTAAGCCCTTAACTGTCATCGATTAAGCATCTTTTGTGGATCATTTCAGGTGTGAGGTAATCTCGGCGGGAGGTGTACGCGCCGGATTAAAAATAGACCACGTGACGCCGCGTTAGCGGCGTCACGTGGCGGAGAGCACCCCGCCAAGCAGGATTTTCACGGACAAGCAGGTTTCTTTTTGGGCTCCGATGTTCATTCAGTGCTTAGAGAGGGCGTGTTTTCTGTGGGATACAGGAGGCATGAAGACGGTAGAGATCTACGCAAGAGTGCGGCGGACGGTTCTTGTGGAAGGCAGGAGCCGGCGAGCGGTAACCCGGGAGTTTGGGCTGGCGCGGAAGACGGTGAGCAAGATGCTGGAGTATTCGGCGCCGCCTGGCTACCAGCGGCAGAAGCCGGTGCGGAGGCCGAAGCTGGACCCGTGGCAGGGCGTCATCGACGCCATCCCTGATGACGACAAGCAGCGGTCGCGCAAGCAACGGCACACGGCCAAGGCCCTATATCCGGAACAAAGTATCACCTAAAGTATCCCCGAAAATCTCTAAATAACTGCGGATTTTAATCCGCTGCGCCCGATTAAAGCTTGTGCCGCCGCAGAATGCTCTGCGGCAAGGCAACCGGCCAGACTGAGGCGTAGGTGCATCTCCATTATCACGCACGCAAATAGGAACGTACGCTATTTTCGTTTCTGGTGTATAACGCTAATAGAGGTAGGGCGCTATTAGCGCCCGTGAAACCAATGAGTCAACCCAAAGCGATACCGGGACAGATGGTCTCCCAAGGCACCTACAGCGCGTTTAGCTGGCGAGTCCACCAATACTCCGCGGCGGATTGTCGATCTGCTGGCGGCCAATCCGTTTACCGCCTCAAGCACAGCCGCCGCAAAAGAACCACGCACGCAGAACGCTGAACTCCCCACCCCGCCAGACGCGCCGCGGGGGAGAAGGCCCTCTTCCGCTACGCTCCAGAGGCCCTTCTCCCCCGCAAATCCAACAACTTCGCACCTACAGACTAGTCTACTTTTGCTCCGCCCTTGACACTTAAACACCGTTAATCGAATCCATGCATATTTATCCACAGTTTTTCAGTATCCTTTCTCGATAGGAAAAACTTCATAAACAGGAACCGGATGCAAATGCTAACAAACACTTTTGCTTTTCCTACATTCTCGTGAAAAGTGGCGCTATTCCTGCTTATCGTTGCGGGAGGTTGCATCCCAGCTCAGATCGAAGCGCGCCAGATACTTGCGCAGACGATCGGCGTCGTTGGACGAGGATTTGCGTACGCGCGAACTGTTGAACAGTGCACGGCCTGCTTCCGATAGAGTGCGATAGCGCCGGCAGATGGCAAGCACCTGCTCAAGTTGCAACCGATCGAAAAGATCGATTGCGCCCAGTTGCTCCTCGCTCAGCAGCGTCCCAAGCACTGGCGCGGAAGACGCAAGAGCATTACCTCCCCAGGAATATTTGAGGCGACCGATCTCTTCATCCACGACTTCGACGGTGATGCGGCCTCCATCCGTCAACGTGGCCATGCGCGCAACGGCTGCGTTGAGATCGCGGAAGTTGCCTTTCCAGGCGGCATCCGGCGAAAGCGCAAAGTTGAGGAAGCGCGTGCGGGCTTCTTTGTTGAACGTGACTCGCTCGCCGGTTCGCTCGGCCCAGCCATCCAATTCATATTGCAGGTTCGGCTCAATGTCCTCGCGCCTGTCGCGCAGACCGGGAAGGACGAAGGTCCACAGATGAATGCGGGCCAGCAAGTCTTCGCGGAATCGACCTTCACGCACGGCGGCATGAAGGTCGCGGTTGGTACCACAGATTAATTGAAAATCACTATGCGCTTCCTTGTCAGAACCGAGAGGCAGAAATGTCTTCTCTTCGAGCGCGCGCAGCAGCATTGCCTGTTCATCCAGGCCCAACTCGCCAATCTCATCCAAAAAGAGCAGACCGTTGTTGGCCGCGCGCAGCAGGCCGGCACGCTCTTGTGCCGCTCCAGTGAAGGCGCCTTTCGTGTGGCCGAAGAGCGCCGACATCGCTCCTTCGCCGCGCAGCGTAGCACAGTTTACATCGACGAAGTTTCCTTTGACGGCATGGCGGGCCTTCTTCAATTCAAAGATGCGGCGGGCGAGGCGCGACTTTCCTGCGCCGGTTGCACCCATCAGCAGCAGCGGGTCGCGCGTGGCGATGGCGACGCGCTCGATCCGGTCGATCAACTGATTGAAGGCACGATTACGGGTTTCGATGCCACCCTTTAGGAATGAGACTCCCGCCGCTTGCTCCTGGTGAAAGCGCTGGGCGATGCGGTCGTACTTCGAGAGGTCGAGATCGATGACGCGCAAAACACCTGCCCCGCGGTGCTGGCGGTCGGGCGCGGATTGCAGCAGGCGGCCGGGCAGGTGGTGCGATTCCGTCAGCAGAAAGAGGCAGATCTGCGCCACGTGCGTGCCGGTGGTGATGTGAATGAGATAGTCTTCGGCCTCGGCATCGAAGGAGTAGGTGCGCGCAAAGTTGAAGAGCGCTTCGTAAACCTGCTCGAAATCCCATGGATCGCCAAATTCGATTGGGTGCAGAACAACCCTGGTCTCCGGCGAAACCGAGTTGATGTCGCGGCGAACCTGCTCGGCCATTGAGGTTTCTCTTTTGCCGTGCAGCAACTCGAAACGATCGACGATCATATCCGGCTGCTGACAGACGGAGATCGTGGGCCGCCAGTTTTGCCAGCGGTCAGGATGCTTGCCGAGATCGAGCGTGGTTCCCAGCAAGCCGATGACGACGACCGGGTTCTGAGGCTTATCCATTTATATAAAGCATATATCATAATATAGTATTATCACTCAACTTGATCGATCTGTAATTTTGTAAACTATTCATAAATCAACATATTTACTTTCTTTTCGAGTTTGGCACGGGTATTGCTTTATGGAGGGCAGGAACAATGAGATAGGCTTCGAGAGGAGAAAGACAATGGCAGACGAGAGCT
>CAZYCV010000043.1:0-34126 GCA_964645305.1 uncultured Occallatibacter sp.
CCGCGATGGAAAGGAAAATAGCAATCTGGGTTCCCCCGGCCATTTAGAACTGCTGTTGAATGACAGTATATGTTGACAATGGCAGTCAATGCCACATAAGATTCGTCTATCAGTTCGACAATCCCCCTTGAAAGGCGCCCAATTCATGAAATCAACGATGCTCTCCGTGCTTCTTGTTTTAGCGTCCGCCACGGCTCTGGCGGCAACAGTTCCCAACCTGACCGGATCATGGACGGTTCACCACAGCATAGCCGGCAACGAAAGCGAGATGGAATGCAAGTTTGTGCAGACTGAAGCCAAGCTCATCGGCAGTTGCAAAGGCCAGGATAAGGAGGTTCAGATCACGGGCAGCATCGATGGGAACAAGTTGACCTGGAAGTATGACTCCGACTTCAACGGAACCCCGATCACCCTGACCTACGTAGCCACGCTGGATGATTCCGGCAAGATTGCGGGTAGCGTCAATGTCGATCCGTTTGGCGTTTCCGGAGATTTCACCGCGGTGCCCTCGAAGGTAGCTGCTCAATAGGCACACGCTTAACAAACATTCAGAGCGCATGAATAGGGAATCGGTGAGGAGCAAGCGTGGACGAGGCGTCCACGCGAGCGCCGGTCAGGAGACCGGCGCTCGATTTTGCCGATTCTATTTTGCCGAGACCCAAATCATGCAGTCATTGCAACGAGAAAAGGATGCCGCCATGTTTGCAAAGAAAAAGATTGTGGGGATCGTTGCCGCGGCAGTGATCGCCATGGTTGCCACGCATTGTTGTTTTGGCCAGATCTTCGGCGGGCCGAAAAAGCCTACCGGGCCATGGATGGACAAGACGCTGACGCCGGATCAGCGCGCCGAGCTTCTGCTGAAAGAGATGACGCTGGATGAAAAGATTCAGTTGGTTCACGGCACTGGGATGTTCGGCATGGGTTCATCGGATCCTGCTGCCGTGCGATCGAATGGCGGCGGCGGATTTGTGCCCGGCATTGAGCGGCTGGGATTGCCGGATCTGAATATGAATGACAGCTCCGTGGGCTCAGGCGGCGGCGCGCGCAAGGGCCGGTATTCTACGGCTCTGCCTTCCTTTCTTGCGCTGGCCTCCACTTGGAACAAATCCCTGGCGCATGACTTTGGCGCGGTGGTAGGCCGTGAGCTGGCCGACCAGGGATACAATATGTCGCTGGGCGGCGGAGCGGACATTGCGCGCGAGGCACGGAATGGACGGAACTTTGAGTACCTGGGAGAAGATCCGATCCTGGCCGGCAATCTGGTGGCGCAGTGGATTCAGGGAGCGCAATCGCAGGGCATCATTGCGGATATCAAACATTACGCGATGAATGACCAGGAGACGGGGCGCTATTTTGCGAACGCGATCATCGACAAGCGATCGATGCGCGAGAGCGATCTGCTGGCCTTTGAGATTGGCGTCAAGCAGGGCAAACCGGGCATGGTGATGTGCTCGTATAACCTGATTAACGGCGACTGGGGCTGTGAGAACGATTACACGCTCAATCAGGTGCTGAAGAAGGAATGGGGTTTTCAAGGTTGGGTGATTTCGGATTGGTTTGCCACCCACAGCACGTTGAAAGCTGCTTTGGCGGGGCTGGATATGGAGCAGCCGACCAGCCGCTACTTTGGAGCCGCACTGAAAAAGGCGATTGAAGACGGACAGGTTCCGGTGGAGCGCCTGAATGATATGGTGCGGCGCATTGCGCGGACGGAGTTTGCGAGCGGTGTCTTTGACAGTCCGCAGCCGACCAAAGTGCCGGATGTGCTGGGCGGCTTCAAAGTTGCGGAGCGGGCGGCGGTTGAGTCGATGGTGCTGCTGAAGAACGACAGGCAGCAGTTGCCGCTGAATGTGAGTCCGCTGAAGTCGATTGCCGTGATTGGCGGCCATAGCGACGTGGGCGTGCTCTCCGGCGGCGGCTCGGCGCAGGTGGATCCGGCGGGCGGAAATGCGGTTCCTGATCCGAAGTCGGCCAACAATCCTCTGGCGGTTTTTTCGCAGATTGTCTTCCATCCCTCGTCGCCGCTGAATGCGCTGCGCGAGACGGCGCCGGCGCTCAAGATTTCGTATGATCCGGGAACGGATCTGGAAGCCGCTGGGGCCGCTGCCAAAAATGCGGATGTGGCCATTGTCTTTGTTACGCAGCACACGCACGAAGGCGGAGATCTGGAGACGCTGGCCCTGCCGGACGGACAGGATGCGCTGGTGGAGAAAGTGGCTGCCGCCAACCCGCGCACAATTGTCGTGATTGAGAGCGGCGATCCCATTCTGATGCCCTGGGCAAACCATGTGAGCGCCATTGTGGAGGCTTGGTATCCGGGCATCTGCGGCGGCGAGGCGCTGGCCAGCCTGCTCTTTGGCAAGGCGAACTTCTCCGGCAAGCTGGCCATCAGCTTTCCGGCTTCGGATGCCGACCTGCCCCACGCCACCGTCTTTGCGCCGCCAGGAAAGAAGCCGGGGCCCATCGACGGACTATTCGGGTCGAAACCACCCTTTCCCGCTGTCTATGATGAAGGCCTGAAGGTCGGTTACAAGTGGTTCGACGCCGAGAAGAAGACGGCCGCATATCCGTTTGGATTTGGTCTCTCGTACACATCCTTTGCCTATTCCAATCTGAAGGCCACGGGCGGCGCATCGGTTGAGGTCAGCTTCCTGGTTCGCAATACCGGCAAGCGCGCGGGGCAAGAGGTGGCGCAGGTTTACCTCACTCTGCCGGCTTCGGCTGGTGAGCCGCCCAAACGCTTGATCGGATGGGAAAAGGTGGCGCTCAATCCAGGGGAGAGCAAGACCGTGACGCTGAAGATTGATCCGTTGTACCTGTCGATCTTTGATGTGTCCGCGGACCACTGGACGATCCTGCCCGGAGAGTACAAAGTGATGGCGGGTCCGTCGTCGGCCACACTGCCGCTCACGGCTATCGTCAATCTGAGTGGGCCGGGCATCCAGGGCAGTCATTGAGCAATGGTTTGGAGATTTCCCTTCCGCCACGCAATGCACAATGGCTGGAGACGGCATGGGAGCAGTTGCAGGAGGTCGAGACTGACCCGCCCGGCTGCGGCCTTCCCTTCCCCTCGCTGGACGCTGACTTGTACATTCCGGCGCTGTTGGAAGGGGTCTTCGGATCGAAACGATGGATGGCCGCGCGTCAGGCAGAGCGGGATGGCAAAGCTCACTGCAATGCAAAGGCGCATACGTCCAGAGCAAGCGACCGTTTGGGAGACAGACCGAAGAAAGTGGCTGCCTCTGCCTAAAGCGTTTTCGGAGATCGTGTAGACCGGAATTTTGTTGGTTTCCCACCCATTCCGCTGGAAAACGCGGAATGGATGGGGCACGGGAGTCTATAGTAAATGTGAAAACACTCTAAGGATACGAACCATAGCGCAGAAAAGTGCTGGTTAAAGTTCGTGGACTCCCAGGTTCCAAAATCGGAACCTGGGGCGCCCAGTTTGTCAGGCCGAAATAGAGCCCTAGCGCGGATCGATGCTGCGCGAGGCTGCGTTTGTGAGCAGATCGGCGAATGGGCCGGGCAGGCGGTCGCCGGTTACCGCGTGGCCGTAGAAGTCCGCGTCGATGGACTTCCAGGCGGGCAGCGGCTTGATCTCGCTCTTCACCGCGAGGGTGAGCGTCAGCTTGTCCGGGTCGAGCGTGGCGTCGATGCTTCCCAGCGCGCCGTTCTTTTCCCAGCCGTACTCCTCGCGCATCGAGCCCAGGTCGTGCCATTCAGCTGGTTCGGGAAACTTGACGCGCAGCACCGGCGCCCCGAAGTGGTGGCCCATGAAACCGGGCCCTTCCGGGTATAGGTTGCCGTCGGGCGTGTTGCGGGCGTTGTTGAACTCGATGGCCGAGCGGCCCAGGTGGCCGAAAACGTTGCCGTAGACTTGCAGGTTGTGCACGTCGTTGGTGTGGCCGCCGACGGGCCGCGGGCCATTGATGCCGGAGACGGTATCGACGCAAACCTCTTTGCAATCGAGAAACAGGTTGTAGGCGATGATGATGTTGTTGGTGTCGCGGATCAGGATGCCGCCGGTGAGGTTGTAGAAGATGTTGTTGTCGATCTCGTTCAGAACATCGCTGCCCTCAATGTGAATGGCGTGGGGATTGACGTCGCCCGGAATGTCGGCGAAGACGTTGCCGGTGAGGCGGTCGTTGGCGTTGCCGATGTCCAGCCAGATGCCGTTGGCGTGGCGGATGTGACGGACGACATTGTTGCGGAAGAGCAGATTGCGGGTATTGTGCATTTTGGTGCCGCCGGACTCGGACATCATGGCCGCGTCCTGCCAGCCGATCCACTCGAAGAGGTTCTTCTCGACGAGCGTATTTTGCGGGCCGCCGGTTCCGCCCAGGCCCTCGATGCCGCAGTAGCGGAAGTTGTTGCCGCGCACAATGTCAAAGCCCACCGGCTGCGGCGGCCATGATGCGCCCCAGTCCTCGTTGCCGATGTCCAGGCCAACCGAGTTGGCCCACTCGAAAGTGTTGTCTTCAAAGATGAAGTGGTTGCCGCGATTGACCGAGACCATGCCGCGCTGCGGAACCGGAAAGCCGTTGCCCGCAACTTGGAAGGTGATGCCCTTGACGCGAATGTACGATTGGTAGCGCTGGGCGGGCGAGAACAACTGCTCCTGCGTGGTGATTTCAATCACGTGCTTGGCCGGGTCGTCGTCATTGGCCAGGCGGATGTGCAGCGTCATGCCGTTGGTTTCAATCCAGAACTTGCCGGCCTCGGGCGCAAACTCCTTGAAGAGCGGCTTCCAGTGCACCTCGGTAAAGTAGTTCATTGAGCGCGGCGAAGGCCCGGCCAGCTCCATCGAGGTTTCCACAGGCTCCAGCGGTTTGCCGTCCACAAAGACCATCCCGCGCCGCCGGAAGTACGTCCCCATATTGTCCTCGGCGTAGCGCAGCCAGGTGTGATTGCCGAGCACGTTGTCCACTTCAAAAGGGTTATAGCCGCTGGGGAAGAGCGACGCATCCAGATGCAGTTCCCAGGCCTTCACCGGCTGATGGGTCACCGTGTCCATGCCGAAGTTCCAGCCCTCGCTGGGATGCAGATCCTTGACCACGGCCGCGCCTTTGACGACGACCTTTGCGCCGGGAGCGGCTTCGTAGCTAATCATCGCGTCGGCGCCGGAGCCACCGCGCGCCGGGCGGATGAACTCGTGATAGACGCCTTCACTAATAACCACGCGCTCACCCGGTTGCAGCACCTGCGCCGCATGATTGATGGTGCGGAAGGGGCGATCCTTGGTGCCGGGGCCGTTGTCGTCGGCGTTTTTCGCCTGGCCATCCACGTAGTAGGTCTTGGAGAAATGCAGCGGCTTCTCCCACATGGGGAACTCGCTGCCGTCGGGCAAGGTTGCGTCGCTTGCAAAGGCAGGCGCGGCAATCATGCAAGTAAATAGAAAGAGCAGAATGCGCTTCATGGAAACCCCATTTCGTTTGCGGTTCACGAGACTTACGTTAATTCATGACGGAACTAGGGATTACGGAGTTTCTTGCAAAATTCAATTTTGATTGCAAAGATGCGTCAGGGCACGACTTTAGAACTTATCCGTAAATTGTAGCGCCGACCTCCCGGTCGGCTGTGGCGTGGACCTCCTGGTCCACGTCGAATTCTAAACCATGCGGAAAAGCATTGGAGCCGCCCGTCCAATCGAATCGTTTTGAGATCAGCAGAGAAAATATGCAATTTACGGATAAGCTCTTAGCCCCTGCGGGATGTTCCCGGTGGATTTCACTCTCACTTAGGCCCTTTTTCCGCAGCCTGTCAAGCCTAATCAAGTTCAACTGGCTTGGGATTCTATGCGATCTACCGTTGTCAGGCTAGCCGGACTAACCCATAATCAGTCATGAAGATTTTACAGCCAGCTTTGGTTTTGTTTTTGGCCGGATTCACCTCTGTCGCCGGAGCTCAGACGAACCGATTGAACTCCGGCGCCATTCAAAGCGAGTCGTGGCAGCTTGTACAACTGGCCAATCAGGCGCGCGCGCAGGCTGGCGCGGGGCCGCTCGCGTGGGATGCGGCGCTGGCCGAGGCGGCGCGGCGGCATTGCCTGCTTATGGTTGCGGCCGGGCAGCTTTCGCATCAATTCGCCGATGAGCCGGATTTGAGCGCGCGCGCCCAGGCGGCCGGAGCGCACTTCAGTCTGATCGAGGAAAACGTTGCCCTCGCGCCCAGGCCGACGGCCATTCACGATGCCTGGATGCACTCGCCTGCTCACCACGACAATCTGCTGAATCCCGCGGTGAATCGCGTGGGAATTGCCGTGGTGGCCGGGCCGCAAGGACTCTATGCTGTGGCCGATTATGAGCGCGTGGTGGAGCAGTTGACCCGAAGCGAGGTGGAGGCGACCGTGGCGCGAATGGTGCTGGCCAGTGGAGTGACGGTGCTGCCCGATCCGGCGCTGGCCCGCGCCGCCTGTGCCATGGACGACGGGATTCCGCGCTCGTCCTCCAGCCCGCAGCCGCGCTATGTGATGCGTTGGCAGAGTTCAGAGCTGACCAGGCTGCCCAAGTCGCTTGTGGAGAGTTTGGCTACGGGACACTATCATCAGGCGGCAGTGGGTAACTGCCCGACCGAAGGGCAGGAGGGTTCGTTTGCCGCCTATCGGCTGGCGGTGCTGCTCTATTGAATCAAGGCGCGCACTATAGACCGCGCAAAGGGTGATTCAGTTCCCAAAGAGTCTTCTCGACTTCCACTCAATGGTCAGTATTTACAGGCTGGATCAAGAGTGCATACTATTCAGTCATGAAGAGTTCTTGTCTGGTTCTGGTTTTCTGTCTGGCGCTGGCGGGCTTGAGCGGCCGTGCGCAAGAGGCATTGGTTCCGTCATCGCAGGACGTGCGTCCGAATCAAATTACGGCGGAGGCCTGGAAGATCTATGAACTGGCCAATCAGGCGCGCGCTGAATCGGGTGCCGCGCCGTTGCAGTGGGATTCATCGCTGGCCGAAGCGGCGCGGAAGCACGCCGAGCGAATGAGCACCGAGGAGACGCTTTCTCATCACTATCCCGGCGAGCCGGAGCTGGCGCAGCGGGCCAGCGAAGCGGGCGCGCATTTCAGCCTCATCAAAGAGAACGTGGCCAGCGGTGCCGATCCGCAAGCGATTCACGAAGCCTGGATGAACGCGGATGAAAGCAATGCCAGCCTGGTCTCCACGGATATGGACCGGACAGGTGTGGCCGTAACCACGCGCAACGGCGCGCTGTATGCGGTGGCTGTCTATGCGCGCTTTGCCAAGCCGATGACGCAAGAGCAAGTGGAAGTAGCCGTTGCAGCCGTCCTGCAAAAGCAAGGCATGGTGGTTGCGCAAAACAGGCAGGACGCGCGTTGGCGATGCATGGGACGCGAAGGCCTCAGTGTGCCCCCTGTCGCCTCACAGGTTTTGCAGAGCCCTAATATGAACAGCCTCGCCGAGAGCCTTGATCAATCGCTGTCCGATGTGCATTTTACCAAGGCCGCGGTGGGCAGTTGCCCGGCCAAGAATGTGAGCAAGTGGGAGACTCAGTTCCGGGTCGCGGTGCTCTTTTACAACTCATGGATTGGCGTGAACTAATGGTTTGGCGCTCGTCAGCGCACCATTGTCGCGCTGGAGAAGAGGATCGATGAAACCTTCCGGTGTGGGCCTGACCGTGTGCATGGCGCTGATTGCCACCCTGAGTTGGGCGCAGGCGGTTTCTTCGCCCGCTTCGCAACAAGCGATGCCCGACCAGCTTTCGCCGGATGCATGGCAGCTCTTTCAGTTGGCCAATCAGGCTCGCGCCGCGGCCGGGGTTGCGCCCTTCCTTTGGGATGCGGCGCTGGCCGAAGTTGCTCGCAAGCAATGTGCGCGGTTGAGTGCGTCAGGCGGCATGGAAGCTCGCGGCTCCGATGAGCCTGTTTGGGAGCAACGCGACGGCGCGGCCGGCGCTCATTTCGGCATTGTCAAGGAAAATCAGGCCCTGGGTGCAGATCTTGCCGAAATCCAGGCGCAATGGATGGGCGCCGCGGTGAGTCGCGCCAACTTGCTTGATCCAAGCCTCGATCGAGCGGGCGTGGCCGTGCTCGTTTCAGGCGATCAGTTTTATGTGGTTGCCGACTATGCGCATTTTGTGCCGGTGCTGACGCGCGACCAGGTCGAGGAATCCATCGTCAAGCTGTTACGCGCGCGCGGCCTCTCCATTGCGCTCGACAAGCAGGATGCGCGCGGGCTCTGCGCCGGTCACACCTCTGTGAGCGTATCGCCAAGCTACGTGTTGGTCTGGCAGGATTGGGATGTGAGCAAACTTCCCGATGCGCTGAAAAAGATTCTTCCTCAAGCGCATTTTCGCAAGGCCGCCGTGGGTAGTTGCCCGGCCAAAGATGTCTCTGGCGGCTTTGCCTCTTACCGGATAGCCGCGCTTTTTTATAGCACCGGCGTCGGCGTCTATTGATTGCCACGCGGCCTGATTCAATGCTCTCCGGCGCCGCCCGGCGGATGCAGTTGGTATTTTTTCAGAAACGCCCAAGCCTTGCCGTTCACCTCATCCGAGATCACATAGTAGTTATGGTCGTGAATCGGGATAATGGTGAGTTCAACGGGAAATCCGTTCGCCTTGAATTCTTTTACCGAGGCATTCACCATCTCCAGCGGAAAGAACTGGTCGCGATCTCCCACCCATATACCGATGGGCATACGCCGGTCTGCATTCGCAAAGATATTGGATTGCGTCTGCTGCAGCGCGCCGGCATGCAATGAGATGGCCGCATAATAATGCGAATCGAAGATGGCAAGCAGCAGTGAATACACAGCCCCCGCGGAATGTCCAAACAGGTAAATGCGATTCCGATCTACGGCGTGTTTGGCTTCAACCTGGTCAACCACCGCATGGAGGAACTCCGCCGAATCCAGATTCGGCTGCCAGTATGCGGGATCATACGCATCCGGCGCGGCGATCATGAAATGCTCCCTGGCAGCCAAATCGGCCCACGCGTCCACCATCACCTGGCCGTTTCTTCCTGAACCATGCAGCAGAAGCACAAGCGGCAGCGGGCCTTCGCCGTTCGGCACAAAAGAGTAAAAAGTTCTCGTATGGCCGGCGAACTCGAAGGTGTTCTTGGTGCTCTTCGGTTGCGACGGAGCGGAGATTGTCGCTTGACGCTTGAACTTCAAAGGCAGCGGAGAACCCTGATCCCAAAGGCCGCTGATCGTCTTGCCGTCGGCGCTGAATTCCCCCGTGTAACTGCCATGAACAATGGGAACTTCAAAACTCAAATGCCTGCCTGACAAAATGACGCGTGCGCACGAAAGATCTTTTGCTCCCTGATCGACGCTATCCAACGTTGCCGTGAAAGCTCCCGCTTGATCGCGTCTGAGGTGGAAGGCAACGTGAAGACTTCCCAACATTCCGGCATAGTCGCCCTCAACCGAAGGCGAGGGCGGCTCTGCGTCAGCGGCATAGCCGGCAAGCAAAAGCGCAAAAACAAGAACGCAACGGATGATTTTTTTCATGGCCAAGCGCAGAATAGCAGATAAATCCTAGTGGGTTTACGCCGGCTTCTCAACCGAAGTCGCGCACCTTCCGCCACAATTCCTGCCACGGAAGGCGCGGCGGACCGCAGACAAAAATGTCGGGATGCCACTCGCTCTCTTCATTTTTCACGACAGCCGGGTTGCCGTTCTGCCCGGCCAGACGGCAGTTGGTGAAGAGTTCGTCGGCGCGTTCGCGGCTATTGCCCAGCAGAATGATGGTGGTGGGCGCGGGCGTTGGATAGCCGCGATACCAGAATGAATTGACCGAACTGATCGGCGGAGGCAGTTGATAGGCGGCCCCAAGCATCTCAATGGCTCCAGCCTCTCCGTAGTTGCCCACCACAATGCCCAGATGCGCCTGCTCGTCGGCGGTGAGCGAGTCGCGAATCGCGGCGACGGTGCGAACCAGCTCCGTCCAGCCAATCTCCTCGCGCAGCGCGTCGTTTTTATCCAAAGCGTTGCGCATCAGCGGGCCGGAGTCAGCCAGCGGCACAATGGCCGCGCCCATGGCGCATCCATAGCAAAGGATTCCCTGAAAAAAGAAGATCTTCACCACCCAACGCCAGAGCTTGGAAAGCCGCGCAACCCACTGTTCGCCTTCAAAGGCGCCCATGGCGATCAGCATTGGATAAGCCGGCGCAAGGTAGTAGAAAACGCCCTGTACAGAGATAAAATACGCCGCCGGAATCAGGTACATCCAGGCCAGCGGACGGTAGCGCGGACTGCGCAGATAGCAGACGAGGCCGCCGATCCACAGCGGCGCGGCAAAGAGGTTGGCGCACATAAGGAACTGCTTTTGGAGGAAGGTCAGCCGGTCGCCGCGGCCCAGGCGAATATCGCGGAGGTGGATGGAGTGAAGGAATTGATACGAGATGAAGTCGTGATGAATCTGCCAGAGAAGATTGGGCAGAAAAATCACGAGCGCAATTGCCACACCGAGCGCAAACCAGCGGTTCCAAAGCAGGCGGCGCGCCGGATTGAAGACGAGGCCGCAAAGCAGCGCAAAGGTCACAAAGAGAATGGTGTACTTGGTCTCCAGACCCATGCCGATGGCCGCGCCAATGGCCAGCCACCAGCGGGGATTCTCCGTGCGCAGCAGGCGAATGGTAAAGAGCGCGACCAGCGCCCACCATAGATAATCAAAGGTTCCGTACTGGAATTCAGTGCCGTTGAACAGAGCCATCGGCGCCAGCGCCATCGAAAGCGCCGCCGTGAATTGCGCCAGCCGTCCTCCGCCCAGCTCGCGCGCCATCAGGCCGGTAAGCACAATGACCGCGGCCTGCGAAAGCACTGAGAAGAGGCGCAGACCAACCATCGAAAGGCCAAAAAGCTCCAGCCCAATGCGCTCCATCAAGGGCGTAAAAGGCGGAAAAGCGACCGTCCCCCAGTCGAGGTGCTTGGCTTCGCTGAGGAACTGAAGCTCATCGCGATGAAAGCCGTAGCGGCCATTGGTGGCCATGTGAATGAGCGCGATGATGGCCGCGATGCCCAGCAGAATCGTCCATTCGGTTTTAGGTAAAGTCACCGATTCGCTCGCTTGAAGCTCCGATGTGGATGGAGTCTGAGAGCGATCAAAAAGGTTAAGAAAACGAGGATGATTGGCCAAAATAGCCTCCTTTTTGGCAGAACACTGGGCAAGAAACGAGGTTTAGAGTTACTGATTTGTACACAGTTATAAGAATTAAAAGATTGATACCATTGTAGTTACTTGTGCGTAGAGGGTCAAGAAGCAGTCTCCACAGGGTAGAGGGGGTGGGGTCAGGCGAAAAAAGCTGGCGCGAAGAACCAAACGGGGCTTCCAGATTGGGTGCCTTCCCTTCACCTTCCTATTGTGCCTGATGAAAGTGGAATGGTTTGCAATCGCAGATATAATTTCAACGCAATTATATGAAGCCCAACGGGTTTACCGGGTTGAATTCTTGGTAACTTCCGGGTGCCGACGATCCGACCACAACCCCGTTGACGAATGCGCCTGGCGCGCTTTTTGATGCAGACTGTGGATTCCGGGGCACGGACCAACACCCATCTGCGCATCGCCATCGGCGACCACTCGCGCATTCGTTTCGCGCCCATGCTAGCCTCAAACTACTAACACCCGCTTGCCGGGAATGCTCTACCCTTGAGGCGTTGCTGCAAAACCGAGTGGATGGCGCCAAGGAACACTCAGAACAATTCAATGGCAGGGTGGCTGTGATCGCTATCGGTTTTCCCGCCCGCAACGGCAAGATGGGTGACCGTCTGACTGGCCATCTTGTATTGGCTGAGATGAGCTTCGAGCAATGATTTGAAGGTCGTCTGGAATTGGCAATCCCAGCCTGGACAATTTGCAATGTCGCTTAACTGCAACAGATGGTCGCGCATCTGCTCCAGCGCTTGCTGCACATGCTCCATTCTTTGGCGCATCACGTCCTGAAATTGAATATGTCCCAACGCTTCGACGAGCCGCGTGACGCTCTCTGCGTAGTTGGCGTCTACCTCGGTGATGACTTCCAAAAGCAGTTGACTGTTCTTGCAGAACTCCACCTGCATATCACCCAGATCAGAGACCAGTTGCGTCATCGCGCTGCTGGCTTCATGCTGCTCCAGCGACTCCAAAGCCTGCACTCTCTCCTCTTCAACTCTTTTGCAGGTGGCTCGGATTTTTTCGGCAATGTCTGCGGCCGCCTTGGTGGAGGCAACCGCCAGCTTTCTCACTTCAAAGGCCACGACGGAAAAGCCCTTGCCTGCGCTGCCGGCGCGCGCTGCTTCAATCTCGGCGTTCAAAGCCAGCAGGCTGGTCTGCTGGGCAATGGAAGTGATGACTTTAATCAGCGGTGTCAATGCGCCGACCTCGCCGGCCATACCTTGAATGCGCTCGAAGTTGCTTCTGAACTCATCGGTTTGCATAGTCAACTGCAACTCAATGGCGGCTATGATCTCCTTGTTGTTCTGCACGCGAAGCTCGGTGTTGGCCGTCAGTTCCAGACCGTTCTTGATGGATTGAGCAATGTGTTCTCTCTGATGATTTGCTTTCGCATTGAGGATGCCGATTTGCTCAATGACGCCCATAACCTCGCGTTCAGAGTCAGCCAGTGAATCGCCAATTTGGTTGTGCATTACGTTGATGTAAGGCTTCGCGTCTTTGATGTCTTCTTCGATTGCTTTTCGGGTCGCCAGCTCACGCGATATATCTTCGAAGCTGCGCTGCCCGAAGGCCCACATATCACTGACGGCGCTCCGCGCCTGACTCCAATTCGTAAAGATGAGAAAGATGCCGGGGAGAAGAATAAAGACAAAAAACAATCCAATATTCCTCTGCCAATGTTCCAAGAGCGAAAATCCCTGCGCGGCGGACAAGGAATACCACGCCAGCAGATTGCAAATCACTCCGAGTGCCGCATGGCCAACCAGGCGGTTTCTGATTTTACGCAAGCGTATTTTGCGATCTATCATGACTCAAACTCCAAGGTCTTACGCTCCTGGTAAAACCTGCTTGATGACTTTAATCAGATCATTGCCGGCGAGCGGCTTGACCAGCCACCCAGTTGCTCCCAGCCGCTTTCCTTCCGCGCGCTTGGAGGCCTCACTTTCGGTGGTTAGCGTGAGGATCGGAGTAAAGCGGAAACCAGGCAGGACGCGAATCTTCCCAATCAATTCGAGGCCGGTCATTCCCGGCATATTGATGTCGGTAAGAATCAGATCAGGCTTGACTCCGGTTTTCAATTTGTCCAGAGCAGCCTGCCCGCAATTGGCCTCCTCGACTTTGAAGCCACTGAGAGTCAGGCCGGTTTTAAGGCTCATCAGCATGGTGGCCGAGTCATCTACAATCATGATTGTCATTGCCATATAAGCGCCTTTCTATGCAGGTTTGAGTGCATTCTCAAGCCAGGTACGCAACTCAGTGTCTTGTGGCCAACTGCCGATGCCTGGCCGAGCCACCATCAGCACCTGAAGATTGGCGGTATGCAGATGGGTGCATGCGGCAAGATCTACCTTGGCGGTCGGCTTCTTCTGCAAGGCTTCCAGCAGTGCCTCGGCCTCTTCCACGCGCGCTACGTCTCGAAAGATCACGCGATTCTTTTTGAATTCAATCGGCATCAGACAATCTCCCGAATATTCAGAATCATCAACACGGAACCATCTCCCATCAACGCCGAACCAGACCATACCGACAAGTTGGAAAGGAAGCCAGCCATCGGCTTCTGAATTACGCCCAGCGTCTCGTAGAAGCCGTCTACCAACAAGCCCAGCACGCAGCCGCCCGCTTGAACCAGCAGTACAGATAGTTCATCGTCCATGTTTGCTTTAGGTTGAGCGGTGATTCCAATCAAGCTATTAAGCGCTTTTAATGGAACGACGCGTCCGCGCAAAACCGCCGTCATACTTTGCTTGATGCGATGAATGGAAGCTCTGGGAATACGCACCGTTTCGATTACATGATCCATAGGCACGCCAAAGAGTTGGCCATCCGACTCAATAATCATGAGCTGAGTTACCGCCATCGAGAGCGGCAGCGCAATGCGGATCGATGTACCCTTGCCAACTTCGCTTTCCACGCCAACCGAGCCGTTCAGTTTTTCAACGGCAGTTCGCACTACATCCATTCCCACTCCGCGGCCCGACAAGTCGGAAACGACTGCGGCGGTGGACAATCCAGCGGCGAAGATCAAATTGACGGCCTCACGATCGCTCATCCGTTCCAGCGCCGCTTCGTCAATCAGCCCTTTTTCATAAGCCTTGCGCTTGACCACCGCCGGGTCAATGCCCTTGCCGTCATCAATGATCTCGATGACCACGCTGTCGGCCTGCTGCGAGGCGCGAATCGAAAGCGTGCCAGTCTCCGGTTTGCCGCAGGCGCGCCTGACTTCCGGCGTCTCCAATCCGTGATCGAGGCTGTTGCGAACGATGTGAATGAGCGGGTCGGCCAACGCTTCGATGATGTTCTTGTCAGCTTCGGTCTGCTCACCCTCCAACACCAATTGCACTTCCTTGCCGAGCTTGCGGCTGGTGTCGCGCACCAGTCGCGGAAAGCGCTGAAAGACAATTGAAACGGCCATCATGCGCACCTGCATGATGGCATCCTGCATCTCATCAGCGATGCGATTGATGACCGAATACTGGCCCTTGATCTCGCGCGACAGCTCGCGCACTCCGTACTGGGATTCGGCTCGCTGCGCCAGATAAGGCAGCGCATTTTTCTCGACGATCAATTCGCCAATAAGATTCATCAGCCGGTCAACTTTGGCCTGATCGACTTTGAGGCTGCGCGGGCCGTTCTGATTATCTTCAGCTCGACGGCCAAACTTTACGCCATCGTCGGCGGCTTGCACCGTCGTGGATGCCGCGACTTCTTCCACGGCGCTGTTCTGATCAATGCTTGCATCGGAGTGTGAAACAGGTTTCGCAGTGAACTGGCTCTGATGCGCGTTGAGCCATTCGAGCATTGGAAGACCGCTGGCAGAAGCAAGAGCCTTTGCAAATGCAGCTTCAATCTGACTGGCAGATTCAGTATTGCCCACGGAGTTTGCAAGATTCTTGAGTACCGTCGCAACCGCCTCAAGCCTTCCAGAGAACCATGCGGGATGATCGTCCAGGGCGAGAGTCTGCTGTTGCGCCGTCAAAATACGGGTGAGCGCGGCTGCCTTTTCAATTGCTTCCCGGCTGCTTTCTTCAACAGAACCCGAAATTCCATTCGGTGAATTGCTTGTATCCTCCGATTTTCTTTCGGAAAGTGTCAGCCACAATGGATCGATGACAAGCATCTCAACCTGATCCGGCACATAGCGAAAATGCTCGATCAGCTCTTCATGGAAGGCCGCTGTAAGCAGATGAAATTTTACCGAGCACCGATAGGTATCCAGCTCGGCAAGGGGCGGCAGAGGCTCGGCGGGAAGAACGCTTCCCCACAGCAGGCCCGGCGTCTGGCGTGCGCGATGAAATGGATCGTCGCCCTGAAAGAAGCACTCTGGCACTGGCTGATAAGCAATCCAATGAAATTTTTCTCCTTCGCCAGAGCGCCGGAAGGCTTCCATGCGCAGCGCCTCTGGAATCTCCGCGAGCGGCGGAATTTGTTTGAGCGAAACTGCGATAGTTTCTGTTGCGACAGGACGCTTTTCGGATGAAGCAGATGAAGTGGAGACCTCAGCCATCAACGCACGGAGTGACTCGGCCAAACGCGCAGAATCCTCCACGCGAGATGCATCGATGCATTCTGTACGCTCGATGTCACTGGAGAGCAGGCCCACAAAATCCATCGCATCCAAGAGACGATCCGCCAACTCCCGCGAGAATGCCATCTCGCCGTTGCGTACCATGCCAAGCAGGTCTTCGCAGGCATGGAGCACGCGCGTCATTTCAGGAAAGGTAAAAAGGCCGCTGTTGCCCTTGAGCGTATGCACCATGCGAAAGAGTTCGTTGATCAGGCCTTGATCGCTGGGCGCATCCTCCAACTGCATCAGCTTCTGGCCGATGCCTTCCAACAGCTCCCGGGCTTCGGAAAGGAACTGCTCCAGTAATGGATTCTTGGGCAAAGGATTTTTGGGCAAGGCTGTCATTGGAGCGCCTCCCCAAGCATCAGGCGTGTGTACGTCAACAATTGCGCAGGCTGCACAGGTTTGATGAGATAGCCATTGGCGCCGGCGCGATACGCCGCAGCTTCATCGGAAGATGCGGCTTCGGTCGAGACCATGATGGCCGGCTGCTGCGGAATCTCCTGCTGGCGCAGTTCACTCAAGAAACCAAAGCCGTTCAGCTTGGGCATATTGACATCGACGAGATACAGATCGAAGGGAGCTTCGAGAGCTTTTTCCAGTGCCTCGATGCCATTCATCGCCTCCTCAACCGCATAGCCGGCGGACTCCAGAATGCCGCGATGATACATACGCACGGTGGCCGCATCATCGACGATCAGAATGCGCTTGGCAATCACGCTCTCATTCACTTTCAGGCCGTCCATTATTTGGCCTCCAAACTCTTGCGATAGACAATCGCTTCAGGAAATTTGCGCACTTCAAACAAGGAGGAAATGCGGCTCATTGATTCCGAGTGGCCCAGGCAAAGATAGCCGCCTGGATTCAACGCTTCATAGAAAGTTTCAGATGCCGTTTTGCGCGATGCGTCGTCAAAGTAGATAAGAAGATTGCGACAGAAGATCACATCAAAATTTCGATAGTTGAGCGTGTCATTGGGCTCGGCCAGATTGACGCGCGTGAACTCCACAGCTTGGCGCAGATCGTCGCAGAGTTGATACTCGTCGCCTACGCTTTTGAAGTACTTCTTCAACCAAAGATCGGGAAGATACTGTACAGATCGGGCCGAGTAACGCCCGGCGCGCGCGCGGCGCAGTATGCTGGTGTCGATATCTGAAGAGATAATTTCTACATCCCACTCTTTGATGCCCGGCCAGTTTTCCAAGAGAAACATGGCCACTGAATACGGTTCTTCGCCGCTGGAAGAAGGGATGCACCAAATGCGGATGGCATCCGAGCCAACTCTGCGATGAATGATCTGCGGAAGTATCGAATCGACCAGGCACTTGAACTGATACTCCTCGCGCAGAAAGTAAGTTTCATTCACTGTCATGATGTTGGTGAGTTGTTGCAGCTCTTCACCGGAAGCCTGAAAGCGCAGCAGAGTAAAGTATCCGCGAAAGGTAACTGTGCTGGTAGCTTCAATACGCTCCACCAGCCGCTTGTCGACAAAGTAGCGTTTGGACTTCTCGAAGCTGATGCCCGTGCGGCGATAAAAGAACTCCTTGAACTTCAAGAAGTCCTCGTCGGTGATGGTTGCGGGTTCTGGCTGGGACGCATAGATGCTCATCGGCCCTCAGATTTCACGTACGCGTCTCAGCGCCAGATCAGCGGCAAACTGAATGTAAACTTCGTGCGCAAAGCGGGCTTTAAGACGGAGCAGCGGATCGATGGCCGCTTCCGTGCCCACTTCGCAGAGCAAATCTACCGCCGTAGCGCAAACATTGACGTGTGTGTCTCGCTCGATTACCTCAATCAGCCATTGCTCTACATCCGGATGACGCTCGGAGTTGAGGATATTCACGACGAAGATACGCACATCCGGATCAGGATCAGACAACAAAGAACGCAGGATGGGAGCGACTTCTTCCCCCAGTTGCTTGAAGGCCTCAATCACATCGTTGCGCAGCGCTACGTCTTCACTGCGCAGGCAATCGACGAGCCCACTGCCAACGGATGGATCGCGCAATTGCAGCAGCGAATTCAGAATCGCCTCACGCACGGCGGTGTTCTCTTCGCGCTTCAAACGGCTCACTAATGATGTTGCCGCATCGAGGCAGGAAGTTATTTTCTGTGCGGCGTGGCGGCGCACTGTCGCATCGGAATCCTCCAGCGCAGCCGCCAGTTCATCGCAACTTTGTTGCTCTATCTGCTCGTTATTTTCCGCGTACTCAAGAGCCTTTGCTTTGACGAGTGCCATGGTATATTCCTTGTGCTGCAGGGGCTAAAGCCCAACACATTCTATGTGCCTTTTCGGCACGACTAAAGTCGTGCCCTTGTTACAAAACATTGACAAAACAGCAAATACGCAATTCGTACTAATAAGAACCGAGAACCGAGAACCGAGAACCGAGAACCGAGAACCGAGAACTGAGAACCGAGAACTGAGAACTGAGAACCGAGAACTGAGAACCGAGAACTGAGAACTGAGAACTGAGAACTGAGAACTGCTCTACATCACCGGCCCGCCCAGATTGATAACTGAGAGGCCACTCGCTCCACGGCTAACACCAAAGTTGCACCGCCTTTAGCAACCAACTCCGCAGGCATCCCGTAGACCACCGCCGACTCTTCCGATTCGGCGATGGTGCGGCCGCCGCGCTTTTTGATCTCCGCAAATGCATCCGATCCGTCGTAACCCATGCCGGTCAAAAGCACCGCCGTGACGCGCTTTGCATCGTAATGTTCCAGCACTGAACGGCCCAGCAACTCGACCGACGGATGCCACAAAAACTGTGAGTTCTCCGGCATGGGTAGCACGGTCATTCTTCTTGCTCGGCTGGCCAGCACCATATCCGCCCCGCCTCTGCCGATGTATAGGCTTTCATACAGCACCCTGCGGCGGCACTTCGGGATAAATGCCAGGTGGTATTTGCAATCTCATACCGAGTGGCTTAATCTCTCCAATTGGTCCTCCCAGTTTCTCCTTTGCGTGTGCTTTGGTCGGCTCACGTTTGGAGTTTCTTGGATGGACTTTCGTAAATGTCAAACTGCTACTGCCACCCGGCAGAGCCGGGGGATCTCCTCACCCTTTGGCAATTACCTCTCCGCCTATACCAAAATTTTTTAATTACTCACGCTTTGCTCAAATCTGCAAGGGGGTGCAAAAGCTCTCAAACGTCCGTTACGGGACATTGACCAGAACACTCAAAACAGAAAATTCCCGAAAGTAACTGACCTAATCAACAACTATTCTTATAGATCGCAAGTGGGTCGATATATAGTTTTAGATTGTTGGGTGAGCCTTGTTTCCGGGTGTCTGCAAGACACGGTCAGGAGAGAACCGTTTGATGCTCATTCCCAAATCCCGTGCTTGGATCGCTCTATTGGCGCTGGTATTTGCCAGTTCCGTAGGCGCGCTCTGTGGCTACTTGCTGGGCCGCTTCGATCTTGAGCAGTCGACCGAAGGGGGCCTCGTGGCCAACGCCACGCGACTCGATGGAATGACGGATGACCTCATGGCTGAGGCCAGAGGGATGCTGTCCGCTTTGCAAGAGGCAAATCTCCCCCCCTGCTCCGATGCTGAATTGGGCCGTTTCCGTCAGTTGATTTATCGGTCAATTAATATCCGGGATGCGGGCAGAATGCACGATGGCCAACTGGAATGTTCCGCGGACTTCGGCCACGCAGAAATGCCCGCGACTCAATTCCGGCCCAACAATATACTCCCGGATGGGTCAGAGATCTATCGCGATCTGCCGCCCTATCGCATAGCAAATGAACTCTCCATCCTGATGCGGAAAGGCGACTACTTCATCGTCGAAGATCCCAACACCATCAACCGTTGGAAGATCCTCAACAAAGAATATGAAACCTACACGCGGAGCAATCCAGACAATCGCTGGGCGCGGATATCAGGGCTTACGTCAAGAATCTCCACGGACATCGCTGACCACAACGGCCATGGAAGAGTCGGAGACACACTCTACGGTACACACTGCTCGGTCCAGAAGACCTTCTGCTCTGTGGCCTACGCCTCGTTTTCCGCGGCTCTCCAAGCTAATCCACGGCATCTGATTTTTTTCTCGGTCTTTGGCGCACTCATCGGATCGCTGGTCGCGTTCGCCTACTTGCTCATCCATTGGAACAGCCGAAGTTTGGCCAATCAGTTGCGCCGGGCAATCCGCCTGGACAAGTTGCACTTGGTTTATCAACCCATCATCGATTTGCGCAGTGGCCGCCTCGTGGGGGCGGAGGCGCTGGTCCGATGGTCCGATGAAGAGGGTTTTACCGTCAGTCCTGAAGTCTTTGTTCGGTTGGCCGAGGAGCGTGGCTTCATTAGTGAACTGACGGCGCGGGTCGTGATGCACGCTCTGAAGGACTTTCACAAACTGCAGGACGGAAATCCGGAATTCCAACTGCACATCAATGTGACCGCCTCGGATCTTGTCGATGAAAAACTTCTTCCCTTGCTGGATAAATCCCTGGCCGAGGCTGGCGTGCCGCCGCACTCCGTGGCAATTGAAGTGACGGAGGGCTCGACAGCGAGTAAACAACCTGCCATGAGGGCGATTCACTCACTGCGCGAGCGGGGCCACTCGGTGAAGATAGACGACTTCGGCACCGGCTATTCGAGTCTGGCCTATCTGAAGGATCTTGCCGTTGATGCCATCAAGATCGACCGCGCATTCGTGCAGACCGTTGGAACCGGAGCGGTCATCGAAGGGATTCTGCCGCAGATTTTAGCCATGGCTGAAACGCTCAATCTGAATGTCGTTATCGAAGGAATCGAGACAGAGGAGCAAGCGCAGTATTTTAGAGAGGCAAAAATGTCATTGACTGGCCAGGGATTTCTTTTCGGACGCCCGGTTCCCGTCGAAAAATTCCATAACCAGCAATTAACGATTGAAAGCACGAAGCGCACATCGTCCTGAACGCCCGGCGAACGGTTCGAATTGCGAAGGACAAGAATCTGTGCCTCAGCCAGATTCTTGTCCCGATCTGCAATTCGAGAAAACGTCGCTCTGCTTTGGAAGTGAGATCCTTGTGCTGCGCACCAGTCATGCGCCCAATCCCCCTAAGGCAATCGACGAAGCCACTGGCGCACTTGCTATGGTTGCTCCAATTTTCGCTCGGAATTGCGCTCTACAGAGGTAACAATGGTTACAGATGTGACAAATGTAAAAGGCTCTATCCGCATGAATTATAGATGTTTAATTTGACTTTGAAGGGTTGAGTGTAATTTATGGCGGAGAGATGGGGATTCGAACCCCAGATAGAGCTTTTGACCCTATAACGGTTTAGCAAACCGCCGCCTTCAGCCACTCGGCCATCTCTCCGCGATACTTTGAGATTATACCGGATGTTGGCGCTCTGTGCGCGGAAAGCTTGTTGCGCTGCAAAACGAGCTGCAAGAGGACGCCTTTGTCCGGCGCAAGAGCTGATCGGTTGCACCGCTTTTCTGCTATGCTGTGAATAATTTAGATCAGTTCTCCCATTGATTTTCCCGCCTTTCCTCGTGAGCGCTGGCTTTCCCTTGAGGACCAAGCCAGTTGCGGTTTGAGGTTTCGGCGCAAGGCAATGGGCGAACCACGATAGCCGCACCAAGGAGGAACAGATGCCAGAACACAGGGCGCGCAAGCACCATCAGGACCGGGTAGCCGAGACATTGCGCGAGGAGATTGGCGTGCTCATCGAAGGCGAACTGGTCGATCCGCGCATCAACCTCTGCTATGTGACCGAGGTGGCGTTGAATCCCGGCGGCAAGTCGGCGCGGGTCTACGTGGCTATCGATAGCGCCGTCAAGGATATCGAGATGGCCGAGGAGCAGACCGTGGCCGGACTGGAGGCGGCCAAAGGCTTTATTCGCTATGAATTGAAAGAGCGGATGGGCGTGCGCCACGTACCGGAACTGACATTTCTGGCCGATCGCTCCGGGCGCTTCCAGGCGCGCATCATGGAATTGATGGACAGGCAGCGCAAGCGGCAAAAGAAGTCTGCCTCCCCAGAGCCTGCGGCAGAGCCGGAGACGCTGGCCGAGTAGCTCGGCGACATCGCAGGGGAATGATCCGAGTTCCGCTGAGAACCCCGAATCTGTTAGCCTTGACCCTGTCGAAGAGCAAATGACGCGGCGCGTTCGCGCGCTGAATTCGTTGGAGAAACGCTGGAAGTGGAAACCACTCAAGAATCATCCGCTTCGAAACCGCGCCTGGATTGGCGTCGCCGGTTGCCCTCATGGACCGCCGCAACGGAAGGTGCCGTTTTTCTGGCGTTTACTGTTTTCTTCCTTTTTTATGGGCAAACGCCCTGGACCGGCGGCGCCGGCCTGGGACTGGTTGGAGCCGATGAACCTCGCTATGCGCAGATTGCCCATGAGATGCTGGACCGCTTTGATGCGGCTCCGCCCCTGGTCAAACTGAGCGACTGCATCCATTGGCAAGGCAGCCTGAGCGGCGCGGTTACCTGGAGCGGATGCCAAAGGTATTTCAATAGCTTGGGCCCGGCGCTGAGGCGCAAGTTGGCCGCCTGCGTCACGCCCTATCTCTACGGCCAGCCTTGGCTGGAAAAGCCCGCCCTCTACTATTGGAGGGCGATGTTCGTCTTCCAGGACTTCGGCGTGCATGACTGGGTGGCGCGGCTGCCCTCGGCCAGCTTCGCCTTTGTGATGGTGGTGCTGATTTATCTGCACATGCGGCGCTTCCGCCCCGGCGGCCACTTGGACGCCGCGCTGATCACGGTGGCTTGCGCCGGCATCATGGGCTTTGCCCGCGGCGCTTCCACCGATATGCAGATGGCCGCGCCGCTGGCTATCGGCCTGCTCGGCTGGTACGCCTGGTATGAGACCGACTCCAAGTTCTGGCTCTTCGACATCTATTTCTTTACCGGCGTGGCCACGCTGGCCAAAGGCCCGGTGGCGCCCTTTCTGGCCATCCTGATTGTCGCCGCCTTTGCCGGCTTGCGCCGCGAGTGGTCCATCCTGCGCCGCTCCTTCTGGTGGCCGGGAGCTTTGCTTTACTTTGCCATCGTGCTGCCCTGGTTTATCGCCGTGCAGTACAAAAATCCAACCTTCTTCCGCGAGTTTTTCCTCGAACATAACCTGGAGCGCTTTGCCACCAACCGCTACGAACATCAGCAACCTTTTTGGTATTACCTGGCGGTCGTGTTGCTGGCGGTGATGCCTTGGACGATTATTGCCGTGCGGGCCTTCGCTGACGGCATCCAAACCTCGGTCTGTGAATGGCGGGCGCGCAATTTCTCTGCCTGCAAGCCCTGCGCCGGTCGTCCAGGCGACGCCTTTCCAGAGTTTCTGGTTCTCTGGGCGCTCATACCCATCCTCTTCTTTTCGCTATCGAAGTCCAAACTTCCCGGCTACGTCCTGCCGTCGCTCCCGCCCATCACCATCCTCACCGGCGACTATCTTTTCCGTCGCCGCCAATCCGGTTTGAACCGCTGGGTGTTGGTGGGTCATGCCGTGCTCTGCGGTGTCATGACCATGGCCACACTACTGCTACCCTGGTTTGTGGTTCACGGCCCGCAGATGCCGCCTTGGTCACGGTTGCTGATTGCCGCCGCCGCGTCTCTGGGTGCATCCCTGCTGATCCTGGTGGTGGTCAAAGGCTACGGCGTCGCCAATCTTCGTCTGGTCACGTCTGGCGTTCTGATGGTCCTGATCTTCTTCCTCTTTGGCATCGGCCCGGTCTTCGGCATCCCGGCCCTGGAGCCGACCAAGCGAGTGATTCACCTGCTCGACCGCTCCTACTCTGCCCGTCCGCTGGCCGAGCGCATTGCCTCAGCAGTTCCCAGCGAACAGACTGTCGCCGTTTTTCGAGTGCGCCGCGACGTCGAGTACGGTCTTTCCTTCTATCGGAATCAGCAGGTGGTCAACTATCAACGGTCGGGCGTGCCAGACAACCAGCATGTGCTGGTGATCCGCGTCTCAGGCCGCAGCGCTGACCCGCACACCCAGGCCGACCTCGATGTGCTCCTCAAAGATCGCCACTACGAACAGCTCTTCACCTGGCCTGAACAAGGGCTGGTTGTCTATATGGTCGGCAGCAAGTGAGTGGACCGTGGTCCGTGCTTGATGGATTTGAGCGATTCCAACACTGCATCTAGCATTTTCCCGACTTCATGCGATAGAGATTCTGCCTCTTCCAGTATTTTTGTATCTCCTATCTGAAGTGCGCGGGCGATTTCAAGTTGAGTTTGCAATTCAAAGTTGGAACCGCGCGCAATCCCTGGAAGATTTTTAAATCCCCCGGTGCCCTGCCTTCCCTGTCCTGCTGCGATATTGCTCGGAATGGAGACCGCTGCGCGCCGGATTCGGCTGGTGAGGAGGTGTACTTTTTCGCGGGGAAGGTCTTTCGTCTAGCGGTAAATTGCCACAGCCGATCGCATCGCGCGCTGCCAAACAACCCGATCTCGAAACGATTGTGCCATCAAGCTCCTTTCGACCTATTCTGTCAGGTTCCCGCTCACTGTACACAGTTCACTGACCACTGTACACTGTTCTCTATTCACTGCTTACTGACCACTGTCGAGGAATGACCATGGCTTCCGGCGCATCCATCGAGATCCTCGACCTGCGGCACTTCTCCGCGCCCGTGCTGCAGCCCGTGCTGGAGGCCGAGTGCGCGCTCTGGATGCAACGGCTTCATTGGAACTACAGCGCCTCATCCAAGCTGCTCATGCAGTATCTCGACGGCCACACCTTGCCCGGCTATGCGGCTCTGGAGGCTGGCCAAATCATCGGCTACGTCTTCTGCGTCTACGAGGAGACCAAGGCCGTCATCGGCGATGCCTTTGTGCTGCCCGAAGTTCGCGCCGATGGCTGCTCCGCCCATGAGATTGAGGAGACGCTGCTCAAGCACCTGCTGGAGCTGATGCTGAACTCGCCCCAGGTGGAGCGCATCGAATCCCAACTGCTGCTGCACCCCTCCGGCACCCTTGCCGGCGTCTTCATGGATGCCGGTTTTCAGGTTTACCCCAGGCTCTTCATGGTGCGCAAGCTGGATGGCTTTTTTGTTCAGCCGCGCATTCATCTGCCTGTCCGGCTGGAGTTGCGTCCCTGGCGCGAGGAAGACCTGAACGCCGCCGCCCAGCTTATCTCCACTGCCTATCGCGGCCATCCAGACAGCGTGGTCAACGACCAGTACAACACGCTGCACGGATCGATGCGCTTCCTCAATAACATTGTCCGCTTCTCCGGCTGCGGCGTCTTCTCTCCGCCGGTCTCGCACGTTGTGATTGATCGCTTCACGCGCGAGATGGTGGCGCTGGTCCTCGGTTCACGCGTCAGCCCGCTCAGCGGCCACATCACTCAGCTCTGCGTCCATCCCAATTACCGCCGCCGCGGATTGGCGCGCAACCTGCTCAACCTGGCCGCCTCCTGCTTTCTGCGTCACGGTGCCGCCGAAATCTCGCTCACCGTTACGGAAGCTAACGTGGAGGCCATCGACCTCTACCGCGCTGAAGGCTACGACTGCCATCACAGCTTTGACGCCACCGTCTGGCGGCGCAACCGCATTGCCTAGTTTTTCAGCCAGGACGGCCACCGCAGCTCATCCCGTATTGACCATTGCGGCACCTTCTCACCTTCCGTGATTGACTCGCCCAGCCGCGCATCGCAGACTGAGGTAGAGGCTGCCTTGAGCCGCCCATCCCGCGAGGTGCAGCATGAGTTCTTATCCCCCTCCCGGCCCTCCCTTTGGCGGCTTGGGCGCGCGCATTGAAGAGGCCGTCGAGCTGATCGAGATGGAGTTGCGCCACACCATCGCCTACGTCAACGACGCCGTGGTCCCGCAAGTTCGCAAGGAATCCATCACCGCCCTGCGCACCGTCAGTGAAAAACTGCGCGATCTGGCCGACCGCTTTGAACAGAGCCATGGTCCGCGCTCCTGATGGCTGCGTTCATGAATAGGACCCAAAAAATCCCGTGCCCCATCCATTCGCGTTCTTTGCGAATGGGTGGGAGTTCACGAATCTCAATCAGTCTTGTTCAACGGAAACTTCGGGTGAGTTGCAATCCAGCTCTCATTCCACTTCTTGTCCTTTTTTTAAGCCTCGCCTCCGGCTGCGGCCACCACGTTGAAGTTGAACCCCTGTCCGCGCCGCAAGCCACCCCGCCACCTATTCAGAATTCAGCCCAGCCCCGTCATCCGCCGCAGACCACACCGTCTGCGCCCAAAGGCAAGCCCTCGCCAGCCCACATCGCGCCCACTCCCGCGCCGCCCGGAGGCGTCAACGCCGAGGATCTCGACTTTATTGCGAACCACAAACCTATCCTCACCGAGGAAGGTCTGGCCACTTGGTACACCGCCGCCAAGGGCCGCGAATCCGCCAACGGCCAGCTCTTCAGCGACCACTCCCTGACCGCCGCGCATCGCACACTGCCAATGGGCTCGCTGATCGTGGTCACCAACCTGACGACCAACCAATCCAGCCCCATGCGCATCACCGACCGCGGCCCGTTTGTCGAAGGCCGCCTCCTCGATCTAACCATTGCCAGCGCCAAGGCCACCGGCGTCTATCGCATGGGTACGGCCAATGTGCGCCTGGAGGTCTATCGCACGCCCAAGCCCATCGACACTGGCGGCCGCTGGTGCGTGCAGATCGGTTTCTTCACCAGCGCGCGCAAAGCCAACAAGTTCAAAGAGCAACTGGAGCGCAAGTACCCCGACGCCAAAGTGATTGAATTCCCAGGCGTTGACAGCTACTGGGTGCGCATCCGTCCCGAGGGCGACAACCGCGAACAGGCCGAACGCATCGCCCGCAAGCTTCATCCCCCCGAAGGCAAGGCATTTCTCACGCGGCTCGATTGATACAGAAACCGCGTGCGTCAATACCTGCGGCAGAACTGGGTGAACTCTCGATATTTCAGCTTCCCGCCAGACGCGAGACGAAGGCTTCCAGCGCTTCAAAGCGCACTTTGAGCGCACCGTAGTTTCTCTGGAATGTGGCTTTCACATCCGCCGCCAGCACCACATTCTCTCCCTGCGGATGCTGCCGCCGGAAGGCTTGCAGGTTTGCGTCGTCGAAGCTATCGGCAGTCCACTTACATTCGATGGCCATGGGATTGCCGCCGCGCGCCGCCCACACAAAGTCTATCTCGTGGCCGCGTTTGTCTCGCCAATAAAAAATCTTGCGCGTTTGCATCCGCGCCATGATTTCATTCAGCACGAAATGCTCCCACAGGTTTCCCATATCTTCTCGCCGCAACTCGCGCCAGCCGCGGTAGGCACAGATAAAGCCGGTGTCGAATCCGTAGACCTTGGGCGCTGAGACAATCTCGCTCGACTTGCGCGCGCTGTAAGGCCGGATGACGTGGACCACATAGGTCGCTTCCAGAACGCGAAGATAATTGGTGATGGTGGGGCGGCTGACCTCGCAGGGCGCGGCAAAATGCGTGGCTTCAAAGATGCCGCCGCTCTGCGCCAGAATCAGCTCCGTCAGCTTTTGAAAGGAATCCCGCCGCTCCAGACGAAACATCTCCTGAATGTCCTTGGCCCAAAAAGCATCCATCCACTCCTGAAAATCCCGTTCCTCCACCTCCGGCTCCAGGAAAAACGGAGGCAGGCCGCCACGTAGCATACGCCGTTCCAGATCAGGCATCTTCGCTTCGGTCATATCCGCAAGCGTCATCGGCGTCAGCCATATATCGCGCTTGCGGCCGGTCAAGGTGTCGCGGAACTTACGCGACGCACCCAGCGTCGACGAGCCGGTCGCAATCACCCGGATGCCGGGATAGTGGTCAGCGGCAATCTTGAGCAATTCAGAGGGGTTGCTCAGCCGATGGATTTCGTCCAGAACGATGCGCTTGCCGCTCATCCCATCCAGAAAGGCCTCTGGATCCTGCATCTTGCGCCGCGTACTGGGCAGTTCGCAATCAAAGTATTCAATCTGCGGCAGGCTCTGGCACAGGAAGGTCTTTCCCGCGCGACGCACTCCGGTTAGCCAGAGAATCGACCGCTTCTCCCAGGCCTTTTCCAGCAAACTATGCCAACCGAGACGATTTACCATACGCAAGTATATTTGCATATCGCGCGACTATATGCAACTTCTTTTTCGTTCAGTGCGACTAAACGTAAATACGTTTACGTTTAGTCGCACTGAATGGAAATCGATTTACAAATTTCACCCGGTAAGCGCGCCTCTTCCACCGAGGTTCCTGCATAGGGGCAAGAGGAACTCAGCAACTTCTGAGATCAAACCGCACACGCCATCGCATCCACCGGAAGCCTTCAGGTGATACGTTATTTCTATCGGACTATCATGAACAGACGCACACGCAGAACCATTTGGATCATTGCCGCCGTCCTGGTTGTCCTGGGCGCGGCCATCTTTTTGCGCTACGTTGCTCCGCCGGAGGCCGCGCGCCTGCTGCCGGAGTCGGACGGCATTCTTTACTTCAACGTCAGCGCGGTGCGCGGTTTTGTGCACTTCAAGAACCTGAAGCCGCCGAAACACGCCCAGGATTATCAGCAATTTATTGAAGCCATTGGAGTTGATCCGGAGCGCGATGTGGATGAGGCAGCCGTCGCGCTGCATCGCATGGACAATCCCAGCGGACCGAATGGCCCTGTCGCCTACTCGATGGTGCTGGTGGGCAAGATCACCGGCGCGCGCCTGAACGGCTGGCTGGAAGCGCACGCCGCAAGCCGCGAATCCTATGTGGGCCACACCATTTACTCGATTCCATCCGAAGGCCGCACCGTCCGGGTGGCGCAGATCGGCTACGACATGGTGGCCATCTCCAACTTCCCCACCACGGAAATGATTCATTCCATGCTGGATCGCCACGCCACCGCCGCGATGCCCATCGCCGGTTCTACCTTGCTGAAGCGCCACTGGAATTACCTGTTCCTGCCGACAACCCGACCGACCGTGCCGTTGCTCTCGCGCCGTTTGGCCTGGGGCGTGGGGCAGATTGGCCTGCCCTTCTCCGACGGCTGCGACGAGTCCTCCAGCGATGAACGCCCTGACGCCCATGAACAGATTTTGGGCCTGCCCGTGCCCAGCAACTGCACCATCAGCGTCTTTGGACTCTCGCTGCCGCTGAAGGCGGACTCGACGATTGTGGCCAGCGCTGCACCAACGCTGGAAGGTATGCTGCGGCTGCGCGTCGAGGAGGAGACCCCCAGCGTGGAGGCCGCCGCCCGTCAGGCCGCCGCGCTCTCCGTGCTGGTGACGCTGGCCCGCACCTTCTCCGAACCGCTGGCCGGCAACTCCACCAACAACAGCTTGAGAGAGCTGTTGAAGTCCGCCGCGGTGAGCCAAAAGCGTGATCGCGTTGTGGTGACGGCCACGGTGGGACACTCGTTTTTCAGCGCTGCCGACACCGGCGAAAGTGCTTCGCCTAAAACCTTCTGATTGCCGGTTCTATCGATTCGTAAAATAGCTGAAGCGAATGGGGGATTCTGCGCCTTTGCGCTTGGGGAAATCTATTTTAATTGGCTGGCAAGCCGGCAAAGTTAAGCGTGGATTCCCAACTTCCGATTTCAAAGTTGGGAATCCACGCGTCCTAATCAAGCATTTCCATTAAGGCAGAGCGACTTGCGCGCGCAGCGGAAGCTCCCGTGACGAGCTTCCCGCCAGCACGGTATAGTTACCCGGAATCAGCATCCAGCCATTCGCGCCCTCGTCAAAGACCGTCAGACGGTCCGGCGCCACGGGAATGGAAACCAGCTTCGATTCGCCCGCCGCCAGCTCCACCCGCGCCCAGCCGATCAGCCGCTTGGGCGGCTCGCCTGCCGCATCCGGCAAAGATGCGTAGACCTGCGCGATCTCCGTGCCCGGCCGCGCGCCGGTGTTCGTCACGGTGAAAGAAACCGTCAGCCCGTCGCCGCTCTTTACGCTCAGCCCGGAGTAGGCGTAGGTGGTATACGACAGCCCAAAGCCGAAGGGAAAGAGCACAGCCTTCTTCTCCGCGTCATACCACTTGTAGCCCACCTTGAGCTTTTCGTCGTAGGTTGTCTGGAAGGCCGGCATTCCCTTGGCCATCAAGCTCATCATGTCGTTAAAGTTCATGCCCGACTTCCAGAGGTGATTCATGTCGGACTCCGGCGGCGGCTGAACGATGGTCGGATGCGGCAGATCGGCGTCGCTCTTCGGGAAGGTGATGGCCAGCTTGCCGGTCGGATTCACCCGCCCGGTGAGGATATTGGCCAGAGCCTCGCCGCCGCGGATGCCCGGATACCAGGCCTCCACTACGCCAGCCACCTTGGCGATCCAAGGCATCGTCGCCGGACTGCCCGTCTCCAGCACCACCACAGTCTTTGGATTGGCGGCGGCCACGGCCTCGATCAGCTTGTTCTGCTTCTCCGCCAGGTTCAGGGTCGGCATATCGAAGCCTTCCGACTCCCAGGCCCAGGCAAAGACAATGGCCACATCTGCCTGCTTGGCGGCAACCACGGCGGCAGCCACATCTTCTCCAGAGGTAAAGCCGACCGCTACGCCCGGCAGCGCAGCCTTCAGCGCGCGCAGCGGCGAACTTGGCATCCAAGCGGGACGGATAAACTCATCCAGCACGCCCGATCCGGGCGGAGGAGGCGGAACCGCCGAGCCGCCCGGAGGGTCAACCTGCGCCGAGCCGCCACCGCACAGCACGCCCACATCCGCATGGCCGCCGATCACCGCTACGCTGTGAACTGCCTGTAGCGGCAACACCTGGCCCTCGTTCTTCAGCAGAACAATGCTCTTTTCAGCCAGCTTCTGCGCCACGGCGTAGCCATGTTCCACGTCGGGAACCTGCATCTGCACCGGATTGTCAAAGAGTCCCACGGCAAAGATGGCGCGCAACACGCGATGCACGTGATCGTTCAATTCAGCCTGCGAGACTTCGCCGGATTCGACAGCTTTCTTCAGCGCGTCGCCAAAGAAAAACTTGTCGGGCTGCTCTTGATCCAATCCGGCGTGCGAGGCTTTCACCGCAGAGTGTGTCCCGCCCCAATCCGACAGCACAAAGCCCTTGAAGTGGAAGGCTTTCTTCAGCACATCGGTCAGCAGGTAGCTGTTTTCACAGGCAAAATCGCCATTCACGCGGTTGTAGGAGCACATGACGCCTTGCGCGTCAGAGATGCCGAGGGCGATCTCAAAGGCGCGCAGGTCGCTTTCGCGCATCGAGCGCTTGTCGATGTTGGCGTTGACGGCATTGCGCCCGCTCTCCTGATCGTTGATGGCGTAGTGCTTCAAGTCGCCGATGATGTGCTCGGATTGCACGCCCTTGGCAAAGTTGCCGGCCAGCGTTCCAGCCAGCAGCGGGTCTTCGCCCTGATACTCAAAGGTGCGTCCGTTGCGCGGTTCGCGCGCCAGGTTGACGCCGCCGCCCAGCGACATGCTGTATCCCTGGTTGCGCAACTCCCGCCCAATCAACGCGCCATATTCATAAGCGGCCTGCGGGTCCCAACTGGAAGCCGCGCCCAGATCGTTGGGCAGCGCCGTCGAGTAGCGGCCCATCGCCGAGCCGCGCGTCACGCCGTAGGCCGAATCGGCCATCTGCACCGCCGGAATGCCAAGCCTCGGAATGGCCGTCGAGTAGCCCGCCCCGCCATTCGATTCACTGGAAACGCCGGAGGAGAACGGCGCTCCCTGCCCGTGCAGCAGAGAAATCTTCTCATCCAGCGTCATCTCTTTCATCACCAGATCGGCCCGGGCATCCGCCGAAAGGCTCGCGTCCGACCACGCGTAGTGCTTGGGTTGCATTCCAGGAAACTGGGCAAACGCCAATGGAACCATACAAAGAACAGCGGCCAAAGTCACCGCGCCCGCGGCAAAGCTCCGGCAATTCGATTGCAACTTCATGTAAAACCACCTCTCTCAATCAGTAGGGTTCGGCCTGTGGCAACTCATTGCTTGCGCAAATCTTCCCCGTCCAGGGACTCGCGCAGCACAGTCCAAAGCCTGCGGACCATAGTAGATGCAGAATGGAGATCGAGCAAGGATGCTACGGTTTCGATGCGAAATGAAAATAGTCATCCGTTCATTCAAAAGAAGTTAAAGAGTTCCCTGTTAAATTCCTAACCACGTATGCTACGTTAATCGAAGCGGAATCGAGAGCTTTGGAAGCTGCCGAATCGATCTGCCGCGCTGGCAAAGGCTCTACTGTGGAAGACGGAAACCATCTCGACGACTGGGTTCCTCAAACCG
This sequence comes from uncultured Occallatibacter sp., assembly GCA_964645305.1. Taxonomy (GTDB): domain Bacteria; phylum Acidobacteriota; class Terriglobia; order Terriglobales; family Acidobacteriaceae; genus Telmatobacter. Next base: position 31,794 of record CAZYCV010000043.1, read on the forward strand.
AGGCTGATCGCAACAGCATCCGCGGTGAACTGAGGCGTATGCTCACCGACCGGCTCTTCCGCAACAGCACCCGCTACCCGCAGTTGCTTCAGTATGTCGTCGAGGAGACGCTGGCCGGCCGCGAGGCGTATCTCAAAGAGCGAACCTTGGGAATCGCCGTCTTCTCGCGCGCTCCGGATTATGACACCAATCAGGACACCATCGTCCGCCTGACCGCCGGCGAGATTCGCAAGCGGATCGCCCAGTTCTATCACCAATCGGACGAGGCCACGGCGGTGCAGATCGATCTGCGGCCCGGCAGTTATGTGCCGGTCTTTCGCCGCCTGACGCAGAAGAACACGGAGAAACAACCTTCAGGCACAGAGGTTGAGCTTCCGCATCGGCTACCCGAGAACCAATTGGAACCGGACCCCGCTCTTCCGCTTGCCAAAGAACCAGGATCGGAAGCTCCCGCAAAGATTGTTGGAGCCTCCATTACACAGGCGGTTGAGCCTTCAACTTCAGCCGACGACAAAAGCGCGCGCGGATTCATGTCGCCGCCAAGATGGCTCTGGATGGGCGCCGCGGCTCTCATCCTCATTTCCACGATCACTTTTGCCCTCTGGTATCAGAATCAAGCAGCAATGGCCGCCGACCGCCAGCTTTGGGAGCCATTCCTGGACGATCCCGGCCAGGTGCATCTGGTGATTGCCGATCTCTCGGCGACGGTCAGCCAAACCAATCCCTCTCCGGATCTGGCCAATCTGCTGCGCATGGGCGAGATTGTGAACTACCGAGACATTCTGGCGCAAACCGAAGTGGTGGCCTTCCTTGCCCGCCACAACAAACCGCTTTCGCTGGTGCTCTCCACGCGTGCCACGTATACCGAGTTGCAACGCAGCCCCAGCGTCCTCATCGGCGGCCTGGACAATCTGTGGACGATGCGCGTCACCAGCGGCTTGCGCTTCTACTTTGCGCACCGCGATGCCACTTCTCTCTTTTATATCGAGGACCGCCAGCATCCTGCGTCGGGCGGTTGGGGCGTGGATCTCGCCCTGCCGGAAGGGCGCCTCACCGAGGACTATGCCATCGTGGCGCGGGTCTTTGACCAGACGACCGGTCAGCCCGTCATCGTGGTGGCCGGTCTGGGCGCCAATGGAACCAACGCTGCTGCGCAGTTTTTGCTCAATCCTGCCCGCACTGCGGAACTGGCCGCCCACGCCCCGCGCGAATGGCGGCACATGAATATGGAAGCGGTTCTGCGCACCCAGATTCTGGACAACCATGCCGGTCCGCCCCAACTGATCAGTTGCTACTTCTGGTAGACGAACAAGCAGCCGGCCGTCTGAACCTCACAGACCACGCTCAGATATGGAGTTGATCGGGTGCCTCACCCTCGCCGCGTTCCTGTTTTTGCGGCTGGGGTGGGAGTCCGTACACCCGGCGCGATATTCTGTCAGTGCCGATGCAAATTCTCAACGCCCTCCGCCACCGCCTCCGCCGCCAACCTCTGGCGGTCGTGGGCGTGCTGCTGCTGGCGACCTTTGTGCTGGGCGGGTTGAGTGCGCCGTGGCTGGCACCCGCCAATCCTTCGGCGATTGATCTGCTGCATCGGCTGGAAGGCCCGTCCATCGCGCATTGGGCCGGAACCGACGAGCTGGGCCGCGACACACTCTCCCGCCTGCTCTTCGGCGCGCGCCTCTCGCTGGCCGTCTCGGTCACGGTCGTTTCCATCTCGCTTGTTTTGGGCATCGGCATCGGCGGCTTGGCCGGCTATTTGGGCGGCTGGATCGACACGGCCCTGACCACCTTCGCCATGAACACATTCCTCGCGCTGCCGGGGATTCTGTTGGCCATCGCCTTTGCCGCCTTCCTTGGACCCGGCTTTGCGAATCTCGTGCTGGCGCTGGCCATCGGCGGCTGGGCCGGCTATGCGCGCCTGGTCCGCGCGCAGGTGATGAGCGTGCGCGACCGCGAGTACGTGGACGCGGCCCGTGCCCTGGGCGCCAGCGGAATGCGTATCTTCTTCCGCCACATCCTGCCCAACATCGTGCAGCCGATTCTGGTCCAGGCGGCCATCGGCATGGCCGGAGTGATTCTGGCCGAGGCCACGCTCTCCTTTCTCGGCCTGGGCATTCCCGCCCCCGCGCCCAGTTGGGGAGCGATGCTGAACGACGCCCGCGCGCATCTGTTCGACTCGCCCCACATGGTCCTCTTCCCGGCAGCGGCTGTGGCCGGAGCAGTCCTCGGCTTTAACTTTATCGGCGACGCCCTGCGCGACCAGCTCGACCCGCGCACGCGGCTGGAGATGGGGCTATGATCTTTGAAGTAATCAAGAATCTTTATGCGTACCA
>CAZYCV010000044.1:0-32408 GCA_964645305.1 uncultured Occallatibacter sp.
CAATGTAGTTGCGGCTCACGGTGGATTCAGCCGACATGGGCGGCATGGCTTCCAGTTTCTTCAGCTCTTGAATCGCCTTGTCCAGCGTCTCTTTGGGCATTCCGGCGGCTTCAATCTTTTTGCGCAGCTCGTCGAACTCGCTCTTTTCTCCGCGACCCAGTTCCTTCTGGATGGCCTTGATCTTTTCGTTCAGGTAATACTCTTTTTGCGCGCGCTCCATCTGGCGCTTGACGCGCGATTGAATGTTGCGGTCGAGATCGAGCTTTTCAATCTCTATGTCCAGCACATCGGCCAGGCGCGCCAGGCGAATAGCGGGATCAAAGAGCGCCAGCAAATCCTGCTTCTCTTCAATGCCCAGTTGCAGATTGGCGGCGATGATGTCGCTCAGTTTGGCCGGCTCATCCATGCGCGCGCTGGCGATGATGGTCTCGTAGTTGAGCGATTGCTGAAGCTTGACGTACTGCTCGAAGAGCGTGGTGACGCGCTGCATCATCTGCTCGACGGCGGGAGTCATCTCGAAGCTGGATTTGCCTACGCGCACCGTGGCCACAAAGAAGCCGTCGCGGTCATTCACCTCAGTGGATTTGGCGCGCTCGATGCCTTCCACCAGCACCTTGATGTTACCGTCGGGCATCTTGACGCTCTGCACAATGTTGCAAATCGATCCAACCTGATAAATTTCCTTTGGCTTGGGCTCGTCCACCGCAGCGTCGTGCTGCGTGGCGAGAAAGATCTTGCGGTCGCCGCTGAGAGCCTCTTCCAGGGCGCGCACGCTGGATTCGCGGCCCACCACGAAGGGCGTCATCATATAGGGAAAGATCACCATGTCCCGGATGGGCATCATGGGTAGCTTGCGGGACTCGGTCTTGGCGGTCATTATGCCCTCAGGGTGTTAGATGCGTGGCGGCGGCTTTTGTTGCAAAGCCTGAACCGGCAAGCCTGTTGGAATTGTACAGCGGAATCGAATTGAGACGGTGTGCAAAGCCTGGGACGTTTCCGGGCCGGTTCCGCAAGTAACTTTCCTTCATGGGCTTCAATAATTTTAATTCATTTGCCGTATTTACGATGACGCACCCGAGGAAGAGCGTTATCATTCATGGATAGAAAGGGGTGCACGGAATGAACCTCGCGATGCGTTTTGCCCTCGCCGGCCTCTGCGCTTTGACGGCGGCGGGCGGAGTGGCGCAGACGGCTGAACCGGCTCAGACAGCCGCGCCGGCCTCGATGGTCGATGATTTAAAGGTCAAGGAAGTGGGTCTGGCGGAGATCGACACCTCGCACATCAAGCTGTCAGTGGACCTGAATTTGACCGCCGCGCAGTCGGTTACCATGGAGAGCCTGCGGATCAGCTCGTTGCACATCAACGGGTTGCCGGTCTTTGCCGCGCCGCTCAACCAGGAGATTGTGCTCAAGAAGGGCGTGAGCACCGCCCTTCCGCCGCTCTACGTCACGGTTCTTTTTCGCGATCTGCATACGGTTGAGCCGCTCAAGCGGATGATCCAGAACCAAAGTGTCAAGATCGAAGGCTATGTGGTGGCCGGCGTGCGGTTGAACATGGTGGAGAAGCTGGCCCTGCACACGCAGCATCCCACCGTCGAGGCCACGCTCTCGCAGGAGGTTCCGGCGGCGCTGGGCATCTCGATCTTTGAGCGCACGCTGGCGCTGACCACGCTGGGATTGATTGATTCCGGCCTGCAAGCCACGGCCGCTGCCGGTCAACTCGCTCCAGCCCGCCCGGCGTGGCTGCGCGACCTGGAGGCCCAAGCGCCAGCCAATCTTTTTGCCGTCGAATCCAGTTATGCGCTGACCCAGAATGGCACAAATCTTCCGGTGGTTTCCTTGTCGCAGGGCTTTCGCCTTGCCAACGGCAAAGTGGTGACCAGCGCCGAGGCCGAGGCGCCGTGGAAGTACGATGCGGAGTTCCTGACCGCCGTGCAATCCGGCGCATCCAAGCTGGTAAAAAATAGTCCGGAGATCCTGCTTCGTTCGCCTCAGCCAAGTGATCCGCCGCGGCTCAGCACCAAGGATTTCAGTGTCGAGGTGCGGGGAAGCGCCGAGGGAGACAGCATGATTGCGGTCTCCGGCGACAAGCATGGCAAGATTCAGCTACTGCGCCGCGCCACGCCCGGTTCGCTGGCCCTGCTGACGCTGGCCCCGCCGCCTGCTGGAAGCGCGCCCGCGACCACAACCCCGGCGGCATCGGGGCTGACCGCGGCAACCGCTGCTGTAGCAAACAAAGATAGTTGGGATCAGGTGGCCGTCTTCCGGCTGCGCGAGGATGCAACGACCAAAACGCCCTCCTTCGAACTGCTGCCGATGGCCGCGCATCGCGACGGAAAGAGCATCCAACTGAGCGAACCGGTGGACGCGGCGGTCTTTGGCTCGCCCATCCTTACGCCGGATGGCGTGATTGGCCTGGTGCAGGACGAGCAGGCAGGCACGTTGCTGCCCGACGATCTGCTGGCGCCGGCCGCTCCGCCTGCGGCGGTTGTTCCGCCAGCGGCTGTCGTTCCGCCAGCGGCTGTGCCGGTTCCTGCGCCTTCGGTGACGCCAACGCCAGTACCTGTGGTGAAGCCTGCATTTCCTGCTCCGGCGCCCGTTCCTACGCCTGCCGTTGTGCCTGCGGCTGTGCCCGTTCCTGCACCCATTCCGGCTCCCGCCATTCCACCGGCTCCGGCCTCAAACTCTGGAACGGCAAAGTAGGGTTGCACCTAAGCTAACCATCAGCTGCGTATGGGTCTCCCATATCTAAAGATCCGGACCTGGGAGACCCATTTTTTTAGCCAGACTGGGCCAACCGCCGAATCCAAGGATCAGGAATGACATTACTACCGCAAAGCCAGCCATAGCGAGATTATACGACTGCCGAACAACGAAGTTGATTTGGTGTGAATTACCCGCCAGAGCTACGCCCTTTTCTGGATAGACTCCAGCAGCGACGCATCCATCCGCGCCTGCCAGCCACGCCCTGTAGCTTTGAAGTGCTCAATCACTTCTGGTGAAAGCCTGAGCGAAATCAACTTCTTTGTTGGAGCCTTTTGTGGTCCGCGCTTGCCTCGGCGCACCATTTTGCCTCCGCGCATCAAATCAGCCTGCGTTAGCCATGTACGCGCCGCCTCGGCGTTGTTCGGGTCATAAGGGCCATCCTCCGGCTCGTAAGGGATCGCGTCCCCCTCCTTGAAGGCCTGCACGCGCTCCCAATCGGTTTCACTTTTTGTCACATTCATATTGTTCGCGCTCCTCTCGGCTCGCGGGCCGGAATGAGATCACCCGCACATCATCTCCACGCTTGGTATAGATCAATGTCAGCAGCCGCCCTCGAATCACAGCCACCGCAATATCCATCCATCGCCGCTCGCCTGTCCGGCTGGAATCATAGGTGCATTTGTCCGGATTATCATAAACGAGATAAGCATCGTTGAAGTCAAGCCCATGCTTTATCAGATTCGACTTCCGCTTTACCTCATCCCAAACAAACATGATTTTATTATAGCTACAATATAACTGCAATACAAAGAAACATTTTGGATTCAGGGTGGGCGTGCGGCGCTGATCTCATGCAGGTTTATCGAGTTGAGGATACGCCAGCCTGCCCGCTCATCGCGAAGAAGGCGATGAACGGGAGACAGTGCCGGAGATTGAGAAGTGGGCGACCTGCCGTCAGAGAGGATTATTGGCCGGCGGGCGGGGCGGCATTGACTTGCAGCTCAAGGGTTCCGGCCTTGCTGGTTGCGGTGTCGTAGATGCCGGTGCGCAGGTAGACTTCGCCGACGGGCAGATCCAAATCGAAGTGAAAGGGAATGCCGGAGCTTTGGGCGACGGCGTACTGATCGGGGCGGACGGCCAGGTTGAGAAAGTGTATCTGCCAGTTCATCGCCTTGCCGTTCTGGTTATAGGCAACCAGGGTAACTTCGACGGTGTCACGGCGCACTCCATCGGGGCCTGGAACCAGGGCCAGTCCGTCCGGGCTGAGGGCAAAGCCTACGGAATAGCGGGTAAACGGAGGCTTCAGGTCAGCGTTATCGCCAACGATGGGCGCGCCAGCGGCAGGCTGCACACGAGCCGGCTCCACTTTCTGACGGTAGCTCAATTCGGTAAAGTTGGGCATCCCGCGATCCATCAACTGGTGCAGCGGATCTTTGGGCGTCGAACTCCCAACCGGATTCGCCTTGGAAGAGTCCTCAAAGTAACCGCGGCGGTAGGCGAGTCTGTAGCTGCCGGAGGTAGTCTTGATCTCAATCTTCCGCTCTTTGCCGGTCGACCGATTGTTGGTGGGCGAATAGGCCAGCGTGTAATAGCGCGAACCGTGGTCCACGTCGGCAGCAAAGGCATCCTTGAAGCTGTTGGTGTTATAGATGGCTTTGCCGCCAGTGTCCTTGGCAAGCAGTTCCATATTTCCCTGGTTGGTGGCATCGGTATGCATATCGGAACCGAGCGACGCTGCCTGGGCCCTGATGGCCTGTTGCGGACTGGTCGCCCCACCCGGCGGCTTGGCGTTTTCCACGTCGTGCATGCTGCCGCTGGTGATGGCCCTGGCATCAATGGGATACACCGAAACGCGGGCGTCGGCCAGAGAATCCACCATCTTCTTGTATTCATCCCGGTAAGGGCAATCACCCGAAACGCAGGCAGGGAAGGAGCCGAGGAACCAGATGAGGTTCTTCCGACCGGGGATGCCGGCCAGATAGCGCCCAATCTGTTGCAGCTCTTCCATGGTCATCACCGAGCGTTCATTGTCCTGGTAGGAGTTCTGCTGGGCCAAAAACCTTTGCAGCGCGGCGGCGGTGGCCTGGAGCTGGGTGCTACTGTTCTCCGTTGCCTGCTCCATAATCATGTTCACCGAGCTGGTCTGCGCTTCGGCCTCGCCGGTGGTGGTCAGCAGCGCCGACTGGTTTGGGTTGGAGGCCAGCCGCTGGAGCGCGGCGCGCAACAGACTCGAATCCTGCGTAATCCCCTGGACGATGCGCAGTTTTTCGCTGAGCAGCAGAATGCCCACGCGCGTGCCGGGCGGGATGGAGCGCAAAAAGCGCACCATCTCCTGGTGAATATAGGCCTGATCTCCCATGTTGGTATTCAGCGAATCCATCAGCAGCACGTTGACGGCGGTGTTGGGCGCAACCGTTGGGACGTTGGTGAAGGTGTTGGGCGGCAAAGGCGGAGCGGATGCTGCCGGGGTCGCGCCTTGCGTCGCCGGAAAGGTGGGCTCAAAGAAGGTGACGGTCTGCGGCTTTCCATCCTCAAAGACCTGGAAGTCTTCTTTCTTCAGGCCTGCAACCGGCTTGTCCTGCTTGTCGGTCACCACCACATCCAGCAAAACATTGCGGGTGGTTGAGGTCAGGGTCGTGGTAGGGGCTTCACTTTCCGGCGGCGGCGCTGCCTGCGCTGAGGCCATGCCGGTGAGCAGAGAAGCAGAAGCTAAAGCGGTTAGAACCGATGAAATACGCAACATGGAATCTCTCCTTGAAGGCGCAACACGTTCAGGACGCGAACAAACCCGAAAACTCTGTCCTACCAAATATAAGGCCGCAAATTCAGATTCCAGCAAAATGAGGACGACATTCTGAGAATACGCTCTTCGGATGCATCTGCAATAGCCCGAAGCGCGGCGCGCATTTTCATGCCTCTGCGCGCAGAAACAATCCACAGAGGACCATGCATCCGTCAAGACAATGATGAATTCATCACGTCTTTGGTCTCTTGTGTTTCGCACCCATTCCGCAAAAAAATGCGGAATGAATGGGCGCGGAGACGCATAATCATTTTTGAGACCGTTTTGCGGCGACAAGCTGGAATGAGCGAATCGAAGCTCTCAATGGCGGAAGTGGCGCATACCGGTGAAGACCATGGCCATGCCGAGCCGGTCAGCGGCGGCGATCACTTCCTCGTCGCGCACCGAGCCTCCCGGCTGGATGACGGCCGTGGCTCCAGCGGCGGCAATGGCTTCCAGTCCGTCGGCAAAGGGGAAGAAGGCGTCCGAGGCGGCGACACAGCCCTTCAGCGGCAGAATGGCTTTCATCGCGCCGAACTTGGCCGCATCCACGCGGCTCATCTGACCGGCGCCGACGCCGAGCGTCTGGCCGTCTCGCGCGTAGACAATGGCGTTCGATTTGACGTGCTTGCAGACGCGCCATGCAAAGAGCAGGCTGCGCAGTTCTTCAGCCGTCGGCGGACGCCAGGTGACCACTTTCAGGCCTGGATCGAGCGAGGTTGCGGTAACGCTGCCGGTGTCGGCATCCTGCAGCAGCAGGCCGCCGGAGACGTTCTTGACCACCGTGCGCGACGGCGCGGATTCAACTTCAACCAGGCGCAGATTCTTTTTGGAGCTGAAGCGCTGACGGGCCTCGGCGGAGAAGCCGGGAGCGGCGATGGCCTCCACAAAGAGCTTGGCGATCTCCTCGGCGGCGGCCAGATCCACCTCGCGATTGATGCCCAGAACGCCGCCAAAGGCCGAGACGGGATCGCAGGCCAGAGCCTTGGTGTAGGCCTCCAAAATATTTGCGCCGGTGGCCGCGCCGCAGGGATTGGTGTGCTTCATAATGATGGCCGCCGGCTCGTCAAACTCCTTGGCCAGCTCCCAGCAGGCGTCCAGATCCACGATGTTGTTGAAGCTGAGCTCCTTGCCCTGAAGCTGCCGAGCGCCGGCAATTCCCTGCCCTGTTCCATCCGCGTAAAGCGCGGCGCGCTGGTGGGGATTTTCGCCGTAGCGCAGCGATTGCGCCTGTTGCAGGTTGATGCGCAGCGTAGTGGGCAGGCTGGTTGCGTCGGGCGCGGCGGGCGCTTGCGGCTCGGGAGCTTCGGCGATGCGGTCGAGCGTGTTGGCGATGGCCGTGTCGTAAGCGGCTGTTGTGCCAAAGGCCTGCTTGGCCAGCTTCCAGCGAGTCTCGCGCGAGAGCGCGCCTTGGTTGGCCTTCAACTCTTCCGTGAGCGACGGATAGTCGCTGACGCGGGTGACAATCGCCACGTCCTCAAAGTTCTTGGCTGCCGAACGCACCATCGACGGGCCGCCGATGTCGATGTTTTCGATGAGGTGTCCAAAGGCAACGCCGGGCTGCGCGGCGGTCTTCTCAAAGGCGTAAAGGTTGACGACCACCATGTCAATGGGATCAATGCAATGCGCGGCCACGGCCGCCTGATGCTCCGGATTGTCGCGGATAAAGAGCAAGCCGCCGTGGACCTTGGGATGCAGCGTCTTGACGCGCCCGTCCAGCATCTCCGGGAAGCCGGTCAGCTCACTGATGTCCTTGACGCTGAGGCCCGCCGCCCGCAGCGCCTTGGCCGTGCCGCCGGTCGAGATCAGCTCCACGCCAAACTCCGCCAACGCCTGCGCAAACTCCACCAGCCCGGTCTTGTCCGTCACACTCAGCAACGCCCGCCGAATCTTCTTTTCCGCGCTCATCCTTCGCTCCTCGATCTCAAAAAATCATTCGTTTGATTCAAGAATACGGGATTGGAGGAGCAGGAGAATATTTTTTTGGGTTTACATCGGCAATTCTGATCCACAAGAAATAAATCCGTAGCGCCGGCCTCCCGGCCGGCTGTTGCGTGGACCTCCCGGTCCACGCAACTGTTTCTTCCTATTTCCCAACCGGTTTCGCCATCCCGCAGAAGATAAAACCTTTCCCTTGCCCATGCCGCCGCTAACTTGCCAACTCGCCATCTCCGCAGAGCGGACGCTAACTCGCTAAATTGATTCCTACAATCCGTTCACGCCAAACTCCTACATCTTTTCTGTTTCTTTGCAGAAAGCCAATTCAAAGTGCCCTCCTCGGTGCGGCAATCCACAGCATTCCACATCGTGGAATAAAACACATTGGTTCTGCTTGATCCGTCTTTCCGCCCGCCAGGTTGCCTGAAATGCTTTAAAGTTAAAGGATGGGCACTTCCTCCCCCACGATTCAACCGGAGTATCCAGATCCGGACGCGGAGTTCACCCCACCCCACGAGCCGGAGCGCAAGCCGCGGCCGTCCTGGTCGTATGCCCCGGCAACGTATGTGCTGGTGGGGATCAACTGCCTGGTCTTCCTCGTGATGGTGGCGCGCCACGTCAGCCCGTGGAATCCCACCTCTGACCAGCTTTTGTTTTGGGGTGCGGACAATGCAGGCTCCGTGCTGATTCAGGGACAGTGGTGGCGCATCGTCACGGCGATGTTTGTCCACGTTGGGATTCTGCATCTGGCCACGAATATGTGGTGCCTGTGGAATCTTGGTCTGCTGGCCGAACCGCTGATGGGATCAGCGGGCGTACTTGCGGTTTACATCCTGACCGGCGCCGCGGGTAATCTGCTGTCCACCTTCCGCAACTGGTGGAAGTTTTATCCCGATTGGGTGGACACAGTCAAGAGTGTCCATGGCCCACTTTCGGCAGAGCTGATTCATCGCACCTATCCAACCGGCGCAGGAGCCTCAGGCGCGGTCTTCGGCATTGCTGGAGCGCTGATTATCCTGCTCAATTCGCACCGGCTTCCAGTGCCGAAAATCGAGCTGCGCAAACTAAGAAAATCGGTAATCTACTTTGCGGTGATCAATCTGGCAATCGGCTTTACCATCAGTCTCGGCGTGGTTGAAAAGCACACGGGCGTCAGCATTGATAACTCCGCGCACCTGGGCGGCGTACTCTGCGGCCTGCTCTTTGCCGCGCCGATGGTGCCGCGGATTGGCTCAGACCGATCGCTCTTTGCGCAAAAACTTCGCATTGCCGTGGGAATGGTAGTTGGCCTTCTGGTGCTCTTCGGCTTCTTCATTGCGCAACAGCCGCGTTGAGCAGATTGTAGCGCCGGTCTCCAGACCGGCTGTAGCGCGGGCGTCCCCGCCCGCGCATCTCCATCCCCGCACACAATCTCATGCAGTCAGGAAACTATCGCGTCGCCGTGGCGGCAAACTTCTTCACCATGGCCAGCAGCAACTTGCGGTCGCTCTCATTCAGGTTGGTCGAATAGCGGCGGATCTGCGTCAAAAAGCGCAGCTCCTCGTCCGAGAGCTTTTGCAGATTGCCTTGCTTGCCCATGCTGGTGTCTTCCGAAAAGAAGACGGTGATGGGAAGATCAAGCGCCTGGGCAATCTTGGAGAGCGTGTCCAGCGAAGGAACCGTGTGTCCGTTCTCCACGCGCGAAAGATAGCAGCGCAACAGGCCGGTCTTCTTTTCGATGTCGCCCTGGGAAAGCCCTTTTTGCAACCGGTGCGTGCGGATGGCAGTGCCAATCTTCAGCATGAAAACCCTCCTCGATTGCCGCCCGTGGTTTACTCACATGGTAGCAACCAATCCATTATTAGCATAATAGTAAACAGCTTTCGGCGCGAAATGCAAGAGCTTTTTTACGCATTCAACAATCATCTCCGGGGAGCAAGCTTCAAGGCCGGTGAGCTGGACACTCTGTCAAAGAACAAATTGAATCTGCTCCTTGGCAGCAGACCAATTCGCCGCATCGAGGTCAGACTCGCAGAAACTGCCGCCAACTTGCGAACCCGCCATTTCCGCGAAGCGGAAGCTAACTAGCGGTCGTTCTTCAATAACCTTTCTTCTACCCGCTCTGTTGATGAGAAAAGTCAGTAGCTTCTCCTCTTTAATCAATCAACTCGGAATCTGTACAATCAAAAAGTCTTGAAGCGCTTCGCAGCCCGTCTCGGCAGAAATGCATCCATCCGTAAACTCTTGCAGCAATTGGCCGTCTCAATGAGTGTGAGCGCGAAAGGCCCTGGAGCAATGAAAATCGAGTGACCATGCGGCGGACAATCCTGGCGGGAGCTATCGCGGTCTGCGGATTGATCGCGCTGGCGCAGACGCCCGCGCCACCCGCGCCATCTGCGGAAGCTCAGGCCGGCGGCAGGCTGCACGGCGTAGTCAAGTGCGGCGCCATTCCCCTGCCAGGCGTCACCATCACCGCGCAGAACACGCTCACCGGCAAGCGCTACTCCACCACCACCGAGATCAGCGGTGCGTGGTCACTCGCCATTCCGCAGAATGGACGCTACGTGCTGCGCACGCAATTCGCCGGCTTTGCTCCTGGAGCGCAGGAGGCGCTGCTCAACGCGACCAGCCGCGATCAAACGATCAACTTTGATTTGATGCTGGCCTCGCGCGCCGCCGCGCTGCAGCAGACGGAGAGCACGTCGCAACAGTCGAGCGCAACGGCGATCCGCCAACTCATGGCCACCGGCGCGCAGAACCTAAGCCTGACGAGCACGCTCTCAAGCGAGACGGAGAACCAGGCCGGACCATCCAGCGCAGCAGGCGCGGCGCTGCCTTCGATTGCCGGCAACTCCGATTTCAGCTCGGACTCAGTGGCCATCAGCGGGCAGTCGGGCGCGGTCAGTCCGCTGGCCGGCCTGGACATGGATCGCGTACGCGATGCCATTGAAACGGCGCGCGCGCAGGGAATGATTCCTGACGGCGTGTTGAACGGCGGAAACTTTGGCGGCATGGGCGGCGGATTTGGCGGAGGAGGTTTTGAAGGGCCGGGCGGTTTTGGCGGAGGGCGCGGCAATTTTCGCGGCTTCAATCCCGGCCAACCGCACGGCGCAATTTTTTGGATCGGCAGCAACTCGGCGCTTAATGCGGAGCCATTCAATCTGCGCGGGCAAGCGCAACAGCAGCCTGCGTCAGGCACCAATCGCTTCGGCATCACCTTTATGAGCGCGCCCTATTTGCCTGGAGTCACCAAGCCCAGCGGCAAGGACACGATCTTTCTGACGCTGAGCGGCACGCGCTCTTCAACTCCGCTAAATGAGTACGCAACGGTTCCGACGGAGGCTGAGCGCGAAGGCATCCTTCCAGGCCTTGCCGCCATTACTCCAGTCAAGCAGGCGAATGCGCTGCTCTGCCCGAAGACAGATCCTGTGCCGTGCACTCCATATTTTCCTTATCCAAACGTCACCGGAGCATCGGCTGACAACGACTATAACTATCAACGACTGGCCACGCAGCAATCGAACTCGACGCAGGCCGGTGTGCGTTATATGCGCAGCCTGGGCGCAAACGCCACGCAGCCCGGAGGCAGTCGCGGAGGCTTTGGCAGCGGACGGCGCACGCAGAATCAAGGGCTGCGCCAAAGCATCAACGTCAACTACAACTGGAGCGGGAGCGCCGCGGACAATGTAAACATTTTTCCGCAATTGGGCGGGAAAAACGCATCGAACGCCAACAGCTTGCAGGCCGGCTACACCGTGGGTTACCACAAGATGACGAGCATTTTCAACGCCAATTGGAATCGCAGCACCAGCCAGGCAGTGAATTATTTTACAAACAAAATTGATATTGCAAACGGGATAGATGGAATCGGCATTGCTGGGACAGATGGTTCATCACTTAACTACGGCCTGCCGAATATCGTACTGAGTAACATTCAAGGACTCAGTGAGCAGCAGCCAAAATTTTCACTCACGCAAACCATCGCGCTCAGCGAAACACTGAGCTGGATTCATTTGAAGCACAACCTGCGCTTCGGCGGCGACTTCCGGCGCGTGCATCGAGATTTTCTGGGCGGCTCGAATGCCACTGGAACCTTCACCTTCACGGGAGTTTTCTCCGGTTCATCGCTGGCCGATTTTCTGCTCGGCCTGCCGCAAGAGACAACTATTGATGCCACTGCGGGCAAAAGTTATCTGCGCGAAAATGTGTGGGACGCATACGCCTCCGACGATTGGCGCGCTTCCAACAAATTGACGTTGACCTACGGATTGCGCTACGAATACTTTGCGCCATACACAGAGAAATACAACCGCCTCGGCATGGTCGACACTGATCCTTTCGCAGCCTTCGATTTGAATCCGCCGGTTGAGGTAGCGCCCGGTGGAAGTTATTCAGGCGGAAGATTGCCGGACTCTCTGGTTGATCGCTTCCGCACAGCTCTAGCGCCGCGCATGGGTGTTGCATGGCGACTGCCCAGGCAAATTGTTTTGCGCGCGGGCTATGGTGTCAATTACACGGTCGGTCAATACGCCACGTTTGCGTCAACCATGGCGCGGCAGCCCATCGCCGTTCAGCCGTCGTTCGTCAACGAACAAACCAATGAAGCGACAGTTGCAGGAGAGCTTACGCTGGCCGATGGATTCCGTCCAGCAAATGCGAATATTGTGCCCGGCAATTATGAGCTGGATGCGCATTATCATTTGCCCTACGTGCAGGCCTGGAACCTGGATGTGCAGAAGACGTTGCCGTGGAGTGTGGTGCTCAATGTGGGCTACAACGGATCGCGCGGCAATCATCTGGACGTGACCAGCGCGCCGCGCGCAACGCCAAGCAGTCTCAACACGGACCCGACGAATCTGATCTTCAACTACGAGCAGTCCGCTGCATTCTCTAAGTTCAATGCGGGAACATTGCGCGTGAACAAGCGGCTCTCAAACGGCATCTCATTCGGCGCGAATTATCAGTACTCACATTCGATTGACAACGCCGGATCAGTGGGTGGAACTTCGACCGTGGTCGCGCAAGACTGGCAGCATCTCAATCACGAAGAAGGAAACTCCAGCTTTGATGTGCGCCACAAAGTCACTGGAAATTATCTCTACGAATTGCCTTTTGGCAAAGATAAATTCTGGTTTAGCAGCGGAGTTGGCGCGCATATTCTGGAAGGATTTTCCGTTTCAGGAAGTTTTACATTTGCCACGGGAATGCCGCTCACGCCAAGCTATCAGGCAGCGTCCGCCGATGTGGCGCGCGGCACGGCCGGCACATTGCGCCCCGACCGTCTTCCAGGTTCTTCGCTAACGCTCGGCGGCGGATCACTGAATGAATGGTTCAACACCGCGGCATTTGCAGCGCCCGCGGGAAGCTACGGCACGGCATCGCGCAATTCAATTCCTGGGCCGGGAACCATTCAAAATAATATGTCGCTCTCAAAGACAATGCAGTTGGGCGGAACGCGCAGCATGGAGTTGCGCGCCACCGCGAACAACATCTTCAACACTGTGCAGTATTCGGGCGTGGATACAAATTTCGCTTCGCCAACATTTGGGCAAGTGACTTCAGCGGGTGCGATGCGCTCATTTCAATTCACCGGAAGATTTCGATTCTAGTTTATTTCGTTGTACAGATGATTGCTATTGTTTTGAAAGGACAAGAATAATCAAGCTGCGGAATGATCCAATAGGAAGTCTGGGAGCGTCAGGGCACGACTTTAGTCGTGCCGTGAGTGATAGATAAAGAGAATGGGCTTTAGCCCCTGAGGGATGCTTCTAATCATTCAGGATGACAGCCTTTATGTTGAGAGGAGTTCGATGAACAGTTGGGCGCACAAGATCGGAGCGGTGGTTGCGGCGCTGGCGCTTGCCTTGCCGTGCGCGCAGAGCCATGCGCAACAAACGCAGCCGACCGAAGGCCTCTTTGTGCTCAAGGAAAACAGTGAACTGGTTCTGACCAACGTGGTGGCGCGCGACGCAAAGACAGGCGAGCTGGTGCGCGGACTCAAGCAGAGCGACTTTACTGTCTACGAAAACGGCAAGCAGCAACGCGTTGCATCTTTCGATTTTCAAAATGTTGAGATGGCCGCGCCGATCAACGAAGCAACCATCAGCGGACTGGCTGCTGCCGCAAACAACGCGAAGTCCGGCGTTGTGGCGAAGCCCGAAGAGCTGCGCAATCACCGCTTGATTGTGATCTTCTTCGATCTGACTTCGATGCAGCCGGAAGACTTGGATCGCAGCGTTGCAGCGGCCGAGGATTTTTTGCGCGCGAAGATGCAGCCCGCTGATCTGGTGGCGCTGATCTCGCTAGGCGACACACTCAAAGTGGATCAGGATTTTACCGCCGACAAGAATGTGCTGCTGCATGAAGTGGCTGTGTACAACGGCACCGAAGGCGAGGGCTTTCAGCAAGGCGCAACGGCAAACTCGAATCAGGTCGAGGATACCACCGGCTACACGCCGGATGAGAGCGAGTACATCGATCTGAATACTGATCGCGAATTGTTTGCCTTGCGCGCCATCGCCAAGTCGCTTGAAAAAATTACCGAGAAGAAATCACTGCTTTATTTTTCCGGCGGCATCCAGCGCGACGGCATCGAGAATCAAGCATCGTTGCGCGCGGCGATCAATGCAGCGGTGCGCGCCAATCTCGCCATCTACAGCGTGGACACGCGCGGCCTGCAAGCGGTCACTCCGATGGGCGATGCATCCACAGGAAGCCTGCGCGGCAACGCATCATTCAGTGGCACCGCACTCACCAACAACATGAACGCCAACTTTGCCACGCAAGAGTTGATGGGCACGCTCAGCTCCGACACCGGCGGCAAAGCCTTTCTCGATTCAAATGATTTTGCTCCGGCCTTTGCGCAGGTGCAGCGCGATACATCTGCCTATTATGCGATTGGCTTTCACTCCACAGACACGGCGCGCGACGGGCGCTATCGCAAGCTGACCATCAAGATCAACAAGCCCGGCATCAAACTCGAATTCCGCCCCGGCTATTATGCTCCAGCAGACTTCAAGCACAGCGGCAAGGAAGACCGCGAGCGCGATCTTGAAGAGCAGTTAGCCAGCGATCTGCCGGCCACCGACATGGCCGTTTACTTGGACGCGCTCTACTTCCGCTTGGATGAAAATCGCTTTTTTGTTCCGGTCTCGCTCATCATTCCCGGTTCGCAAATTCCCTTCATCAATGGCGGCGACAAAGACAAGGCGACGCTCGACATCATCGGCACTGTGATCGACGAAGCCAAGCGTCCCATCGGCCACGCGCGCGAAACCGTGAAGCTGAATCTCGATCCCGGTTTGCAAGCACGGCAAAAAAATATTCAATACACCACCAGCTTCAATCTGCCGCCAGGAAAGTATCGGCTGAAGTTTGTGGTGCGCGAAAATCAGACCGGGCAGATGGGATCATTCGAGGCAGAGATCGCGCTGCCGGAGATGAAGAAACAGCCGCTTAAAATCAGTTCGATTCTGCTCTCTTCCATGCGTCAGCCAAGCAAGCAGCAGAGTCCGCTGATTCGCAACGGCCTGGAGTATGTGCCCAACATCAGCCACGTCTTCCGCCAGGATCAGCACCTCTATCTGCTCTATGAAATTTATTCTCCGATGCGTGAAAAACCCGCTGCCGATGCGCCCAAAGGAACCAAGCCAGCCATCAATCTGCTCAGCAGTCTGGAGCTGATTCAAGGCTCGACAAAAGTCTATGAGACGCCTCAAGTGCAAGCGCGCGCCGTGAATGTGGAGGGCCGCGATGCCGTGGCCATTGAGTTGGATGTGCCGCTCGCCGCGCTCAAACCCGGCGCGTACATCTGTCAGTTGAATGTGATTGACGACGCGGCCGCGAGCTTTGCTTTTCCTCGCTTTGCCGTGCTGGTGCGCGCCGCCGATAGCACTCACCAATAATTCGCGCATTAGAGTGTTTTCGGAAATTGTGTAGACCACAATTCTATTGGTTTTCCCACCCATTCCGCTGAAAAACGCGGAATGGATGGGGCACGGAAGTTTATAGTAAATGCGAAAACGCTTTAAAAAAAGGGAGGAAGCCAAAGCCTCCTCCCTTCGTTCCTAGCGCCGCAGCGATCGATCAGTCCTCGTAGTTCAAGCTCTCCAGGCCAAGATACACCGCGCCGCCGCCCAGCTCTTCTTCAATGCGCAGCAACTGATTGTACTTGGCAATGCGGTCGGTGCGGCTCACCGAACCGGTCTTGATCTGGCCCACGCCGGTGGCTACCGCGAGGTCCGCAATAAAGGTGTCCTCGCTCTCGCCGGAGCGATGGCTCATCACTGAAGTGTAACCGTAGCGGCGACCCAACTCAATCGCCTCCAGCGTCTCGGTCAACGTGCCAATCTGATTCACCTTGATCAGAATTGAATTGGCCACGCCCTCTTCAATGCCGCGTTGCAAACGCTTGGTGTTGGTGACAAAGAGATCGTCGCCTACCAACTGAATCCGCCCGCCCAACTTGTCGGTGAGCAGCTTCCAGCCCTCCCAATCATCTTCTGCCAATCCATCTTCCAGAGAGACAATCGGATACTGGCGGCTCCAGTTATCCCAGAAGGCCACCATCTCTTCGCTGGACAGCTCGCGCTTGTCGCTCTTTTTGAATACGTACTTCTTCTTGTCCTTGTCGTAGAACTCGCTCGACGCCGGGTCAAGCGCAATGGCAATCTGCTCGCCCGGTTTGTAACCGGCCTCTTCAATCGCTTCCAGAATCAACTCAATCGCTTCGCTGTTCGACTTGAGCGAAGGCGCAAAGCCGCCCTCATCGCCGACCGCCGTGTTATAGCCCTTCTTCTTCAACACGCTCTTCAGCGTATGGAAGGTCTCTGCCGACCAGCGCAGCGCATCACTGAATCGCTCCGCGCCCACCGGCATAATCATGAACTCCTGAAAGTCCACGTTCGAGTCTGCGTGCGCTCCGCCGTTCAGCACATTCAGCATCGGCGTCGGCAGAATGCTGGCATTCACGCCGCCCAGATAGCGATAGAGCGGAACCTCCAGCGTCAGCGCCGTGGCGCGCGCCGCAGCCAGCGAGACGGCCAGAATCGCATTCGCGCCCAGCTTGCTCTTGTTCGGCGTGCCGTCCAGAGCAATCATCGTCTGATCGAGCAGCCGCTGATTGGCCGCATCCATGCCTTCCAGCTCCGGCGCAATCACCGTCTCCACATTCTCCACGGCCTGCAAAACGCCCTTGCCCAGGTAGTGGCTCTTGTCGCCGTCGCGCAGTTCCACGGCCTCATGCTCGCCGGTGGATGCCCCCGAAGGCACAATGGCGCGGCCCAGTGCGCCGCTCTCCAAAATCACGTCTGCTTCCACGGTCGGGTTGCCGCGCGAGTCTAGAACCTCGCGGGCGCGGATGGCAACAATCTCAGTCATATCGCTCCTCGTAATGCGGTGTTGCAGCCGGTCATTCAATCGCGGACGGCGGTCTACGGCAAGAGCTTCTCCGGCTGCGCTGTGAATCGTACTCAGAAGCTCTGGCACTTGCGTCTTTCCTCTCCGTCCAAACCTTTAGATACTTCACTCACTCGCAAGGATTCTAGCAAACCCGGCCTCTGCGCTGGATAAAATCGCTCAACCCTCACTCCAATTTGTTGCCGGCCTGGAACTGTGCCAGAGTGGGTTGCCTATATTGATTCGTGCCAACCAAGGCACGTCTGCGCAGTTCATCCACCGCTTCGCTCTCTATTCGCGTTAGCCTTACATTGGGTGAGTTGGCTAGAGTTTTTGATTCCCTGCCCTCTACCGCGCAACTCAATCCACCCGGCGGGGTTTGAATACATGGAGGAGTTTTCCCGCGCCTCTAAAAGGAGTTTTGGATGATTCGGCCCACACTGATCTGCACCCTGCTGCTCGCTGCCTCCGCCGCTCTGGGAGCGCAATCCAACCCCTATGAGGGCACCTCGACGCCGCCTCCCGACAGCACCATCGTCTCCGCCAACCGCGCCAAGCCGTCGCCCGCCATCGTCGCCGCGCCCGCTCCAGCGCAGGCTCAGCCCGCCGCTCCCGTGGCCACCGAAGCCGCGGCCGTCGCGCCTGAGGCGCCTGCTGCCGCCGAGCCGACCCTCACCCGGCGCCTGGTCGCCGATCCCGATGGCGACATTGTCCATCCGCTTCCGCTGCGCCCCGGCGAACTGCCTGAAGGCGCCACCATTCGCGTCTCTCTGCTCGACGAACTCTCCACCGCCCGCAGCGAAAAGGGCGAGGCCTTCCGCAGCCGCGTGGCCTCTGACGTGGTACGGGACGGCCAAGTGATTATCCCCGCCGGCGCGGAGATTGACGGCCAACTCGCTTCCGTCTCCACCGGTCATCCCGGCGGCCACGGCTCCATGCTTTTGCGCCCTGAGACAGTCATTTTGGCCGACGGAAGCCGTTACCGCCTGCATGCCAACCTAAGCAGCACCCCCGGCGTCAAGACCAAGGTCGGCTCCGAGGGCGCAGTCCTGCCCGCTTCGCGCATCAAGCGCGACAGTATCGAGTACGGCGGCGCAGTGGGCGGCGGCGCAGCCACCGGCGCAGTCGTCGCCGGCCCCATCGGCGCAGCCACCGGCGGCCTCATCGGAGCCGGGGTCGTCTCCGCGCACCTGCTCATCAGCCACCCTCAAGCCACTCTGGAGCCGGGAACCATCCTGGTCTTCACCCTCTCTGACCGCTTGCTGATGGCCCCAGCCACCGCCCCTGGAAACTGAAGAATCGCAAATAGGTAGCGCTGGCCTCATGGCTGGCGGTAGCGCGGGCATCCTTGCCCGCGCTTTTCATTAAGAGGCCGTGGCCCTGATCTCAACCTCGTCCGCCCCTTTGCGCCTGCATCGTCTGCGCAGTGTGGATGTGGCAGATGGCGATGGCCAACGCGTCAGCGGCGTCGGCCGGTTGCGGCACTTCGGCCAGCTCCAGCAACCGCGCCACCATAAACTGCACTTGTTCTTTTTTGGCCAGCCCGTAGCCGACTACGCTGGATTTGATTTTGAGAGGCGCGTACTCCGCCACCGGAAGTCCCAGCATGGCCGCGGCCAACAGCGCCACGCCCCGCACCTGCCCCAACTTCAGCGCCGACTTGGCGTTCACCGAGTAAAAAACCTCTTCGATGGCCACCGTATCCGGTTGCCAGCGCTCCAGCTCGGCGCTCAGCGCGCGGAAGACCTGCTCCAGCCGCTCCGCCGTGGTCTTCGATTTCACCAGCCGGATCGCCCCCATCGCCTTCATCGTCAAGCGCGGCTGCCGCCCGGAATCATCCGTCTCGACGACGCCGTAGCCGGTGATCTCCGTCCCGCAATCAATGCCAAAGACCCGCATGGTTGTGAGTGTATCGCAGCCACACGTCGTATGGCTTACCGCCACGGTCGCGGCCAAGCTAAAAAACAAAAGCCAGTCGAATCTTGACCGCTATTTATGAGTTGCATTTTTCAGTTCAATGATCGCGATTCCGACCCTTTTGGAAATCTCTGAATACGGAGTTCCAGGAGCCATCATTTTCTCGGCTTCTTGCGTCTTTTTCGCATTGATTGCAGCAGCAACCTTGCCGGCTTCCACGTGAAAGGCTGCATGAGCGGTGAGGCACTTTGCGTGATGATTGTCATTTCCGTAGAGTGATCGCGCCTCGCCATGAAGCCACTTGCCGAATTCGCAGTTGTTGTCCTTGCTGATTGCCGCAGCATCCAACTGCTCACCGCTGAGGAGGGCATTGCGGAATTTGAATTTCCACTCGGCATGTTTTTGAATTGCATTGTCCAAGTCCACGGTTCTGCTCCTGTACAAAGATTTTCGTTATCACGGGGGACACCTTACTACATCGGCAGAAATGCAAATCAACTTCACGGTTGCGGAAAAACTAAATAAAGAATCCAGAAGCGTCAGGGCACGACTTTACAGGCTGCGGAAAACTAAATAAAAAGCTCAGAAGCGTCAGGGCACGACTTTAGTCGTGCCGATAAAGCCCATGGAATCAACAGGGCTTTAGCCCCTGCGGGATGTTTTTCTGGGTTTTCACTCAAATTCATTCCTTTTTCCGCAGCCTCTTCAGAAGAAGATTCTTATATTCAAAGCGCGGAACTGCCGAGAAAAAGCCCCCAACAAAACGGCGGCCTGAGCGCATTGCCCAGGCCGTCGCGGTGAACTGTGGGTATTGGACTAAGGCCATCGCGCTAAAGCGAAAGCCTGGGGCACTTCATTTCTGCTCCCTGATTGAGATTTGTGGTGGCGACGCCCGGCAAGCCGGACTCCTTCGGCGACAGGATTCGTCGCTCGGTGAAAGAATTGCCACCCGCGCATCGGGCTTCAGAGAATCAGCCAACCATGAAGTTGCAGTAGCGTCCCATGCGGCAAAAAACTCTCCGCGTGGGGGCAACCAGGAACTCTAAGGCGCGATGCCCTAGGCCTCAGTCACCTCACGTACGGTACGACTCGAAGAATCTTTCTGCATCAGTTGGATCTACCTCCTTTCCCGTGTTTGCTTAATCTAGCGCCAAATTCATCCAACGTCAACCTTTGTTTTTTGCGGAAGCGGTTCTTAACCGTCACCAGGGATTTTCATTCCCATCTCAGGACTCTGGGTCACCACAGATTCTGTGATTTTGAGTCGGCGGTCCCGCGGTTCTGGCGCTCGCTCTCTCCAACAGGCTCTCTGTTTACTTCTGATTTCAGATTCCTCGTTGGGGAAAATCTATATCCTTTTCCTGTGCAAGATATTGCATGATCCTCGCATTCTCAGGCGCTTTGCCGGGCCCCACAGCGTTAGGAATTCAAGAATCTATCCTTTTCTTTTTATTAGCTTTATCCATGCATGACCAAATATTTCACAGGAGTACCTGAGATGGACCGCTACGTGCATATAAAGGGGCAGATCGGTCTGATTTACTGATTCCCTGCCAGATCGGGAGAAAGTGTTTCTATTCTTTAAACGATAACCGGTTACCGTCTGGAACCCCATTCAGCCGGAACCTTGAATGAAGCGCTCAGTAGGCTTTTTACGGGCGCAAAGGATGAGGACAAAATTATGAAGGCCATTCGCAACGCAACGCTTCTCTCGCTTCCTCTTGCTGCTTTGGCGCTCGTCGCCGCAGTACCCGTGGCCCATGCAGATACCATCAACGCAGTGCTTTCCGGGTCAACCTCAACTTCTGAAACGTTTACGGCAACGGTGCCTCTGACTCTGACTGAATTGTCGGATGTCCTTTACGTTCCTCAGTTCAGCACCAGCCTCGGAACGTTGACATCGATTGATGTTGTACTTTCCGGCGGCGGGTCGACGGACATTACCGGCAGCGTCCCTGAGGATTCATCCGGCGGCACGGTGACTAAACTGTATACCGATTCCCTTTTCACATTGACCAACGCAAACGTCTCCGCGCTTTACGAAGATGTGGTTGGCGGGGAGCCTTTTAATCCTATTACCCATGCTCTTCTAACTCCTCTAACGCTTCCCCCTGCTTTTGATAGCGGAGCGCTCTCTTTGAGCGGAACGCCTGATGATAGCGGCGCGATTACCACTGGGTCCACACTATCGGCGTTCTCCGGCGTGGGAAATGTTGTATTTGATCTCGGCACATACACCGAACTCAATGTCGTAAGTTCAGGCGGATTGCTCGCCTTGAATGAAGTGACCAGCGACAGCGGCACGGTCACGGTGACATACAACTTTTCTCCTGAGGTTGTTACTCCTGAGCCCGGGGCGCTGACATTATTCGGCACCGGCCTGCTTGGCTTGGCTGGAATGCTGCGTTTCAAGTTTCTGCGCTCGCGCTAATCCCGGAACAACCGGCAGCACATTCGGAGTGGTTTTCTGATCATTGTCCCTCCTGATTTTCAGGAAAAGTGGAATGCGACTCTCGCATTCCACTTTTTTCTTGGGCATCTGTTCTGCGGGTGAGGCGTGAGCGTGGATGGAGAGGCTCCTGCCACGGGCGCCCCTAAGACCCTACATCCCGATCAGGCGCCTCTTCATGCGGTCAAAGACCTGGCGTCTGGCCCGCTGAGTCAGTGCGTGCGTTGGCATCGCTTACTTTGCCGAAGGTCGAGTGAAGGCTGGTGCCAACTGCTTATAGCTCTTGATCAAAGCCCCCCACCGAAGGCAGCGGCGGGAGTGAGTTGGATGTAGGATTCCTCGCCAAAGTTGGCCTGGTCGGCGAATTTCTTGTACGCGCGCCACTCGGCCTGCGGCACCTTCTTTGCCAACACCACCAGCTCACGCCGCGCGTAAACCATTCCGCCATCGAAGCGGTAGCTCTCGTCCAAGGTTGCCCAGGTGGATTGGAGGTGTTTGGGCGCGGGCAGCGTGGCGAACCACCCGCGGGGCAGCTTCATGGCCGATGTGGAGATTTCAGTGCGCGGCGGGCCAAGTTCGATGGAGTGCGTCGGAGGCTCCTGATCGCTGACGCGCGGCATATTGGTGGGCATCAACTGAGCGACTATGCGGTAGTGCTCCCAATCTCCTGCCTTTTCGCGCATATAGTCGTAGCTGAGGCGGAAGGGATCGGTGGTGTCTTCGGGGCGCGAGATTTCGGCGTGGCTGGTGGTGCCGCCATAGCCGATGCCGAACGAGATCTTTTGCGCCAGCTCGTCGTACTGTCCGGCAGCGGCCTGATGGAAGGCAGTGCGGACCAGAATCTCGTTGTCGCCGCGCATGGTCATCACAATATGCGAGTTGGAGACGCCGGTTAGGTCCAGCGTGCCGACGGCATCCATCTTGTCCACGGCGGCAAAGGGCAACTGGGCCGGGGTTCGCTCGATGCTGGTTGGACCTTGCTCCGGTATCACCAGCGCGCTTTTATCGCGCAGGCCCACAAGAAGGGCGCGATATGGCGCGACCTCGGTGGTTGCGTCCAGCCAGATCGGCTTGCCATCGACAACCACCCGCGTGATGAGATGGTTGAAGGACTCAGGCGAAGGCACATCCTGATTGAAGCGCACACCCGCGCCGATCAGCACGGCCTCAGGATGCAGACCGAGCACGGAGATCATCGAGGCCAGTAAAGTGTGCTTGTCCTTGCAATCGCCGTACTGGTTTTCCAGCACATCGAGGGCAGCGTGCGGTTGCAAGCGCCCCACCCCGAAGGCCACGCCGATGTAACGGATCTGCGAGGCAACATATTGATAAAGAATGCGCAGTTTTTCCTCCTGCGTGGTTTTGCCCGCAGTCAACTCATCCACCTTTGCCTTGACCTCGGGAGCCACAGGCAGAATGCGGCTGGCGATCAGGCTGCGATACCAGCTTCCCAGCTCATCCCAGCTTTTGAAGGTGGTCCATGCCACCGAAGGCAGCTTACCATCCTTCTCGTCCAGCTCTTCGGCCTCGCTCCAGAGATGCTTTTTCTCGCGCTCCCTGGCGGCTTCGGCCTCCGGTCCCACAGTCGGCGTGGAGTTGGAGGTCTGCCAGTGATAGATGCGCTCAGTGGCCGTGGTGGTTTCAGTGGGCTGGAGAGTCGGGCTCCAGACATTCACATATTTATCTTTCGGAACGCGCAGCTCCAGGGTTTGCGAGCGGGTGACAGCGTCCGTGACAAAGTTCTCGCCGCCCCAGAACTGGCCGGGAACTTCAGGCTTGGTAATCACGTAGCGTGCCTGATACTCCAGCCGGTCACCGACGCGCAGGTTGCGCACAGGCAACTGCAACTCCTTGAGATCGCTGTAGAAGGGAGCGCTGGTGGTGACGGCGCTGGGCATCTCGATGGCCTGATCGACGGGCGTCTCGGTCACTGTGCCATCCGGCCTGCGCACGCGCACATAAACCAGATCGAGGTGCCCGCTGCCAGAGGCAAAGGGCAGCGTGAGCAGGCCGAGTTGCCGCACCGCCGCCTCGGAGTGAACCGTGGCCGCCATGGTGAACAGGCGCGTGCCGGTTCCGTCGGCAGCCATGGTATACACGTGGTCGTATTTCTCGATGACAATGGGCTCAACCGCATCCACGGCAGCGGCTTGGGGATGGGTTTGTGTTGCCTGTGGAGCGGCAGCCTGCGGCGCGGAGTCGATGGGCGCAGGCTGCTGGCTGTTGTTGAAGGCTTCTTCGGGAATCAGCTCGCTCGCCGCGCCATCGTCAAAATGGATGCGCGTTGCCGCCAGCGCATCCAGATCAGCGCGCGACTTGCACAGCAGAAAATACTCAATGACTCCGCCCGCAACCGGCGTAATCATCACCGCCATCTCTTTTTCCGGCTCCCAGGGCTGGGCCTTGAAGGAGCCTGCGGAACGCATCACAACAAAGGTATGAGAGCCGACCGTCAGAGCGCCATAACGCGTATTGCGCAGCGCATATTTCCGGGCCAGATCGAGCACATCATTCGCCAGCAGGAGGTTCAGATTTGTTGCATTTTGCAGCGGCCCCAAGCACGGACCGGTGCAGGATGTGAGGATCACTTGCCTGGATTGCCCTTCGGTTCTGGCCACCACCAGCGTCTTGCGCCGCTTTGCCTCAGGAACCGTCGTGGTCACCGGCTGGCCGTTTGCATCCAGGCGATGCTTTGCCTCCCAATCCAGCGGGTCAAAGATCTGGAAATCAGTGGGGATCTCGTAACTGAAACCCAAATCACTCTTGAAATGATGCGAGGCTGTCTTGTCAAAGTTGACGAAGGTGATGGTGGACGCCTGCGGCGCAAGTTTGGTGAACTCCTCATGGCCGGAGGGCGCGGCATCAAAGACACCTTGGGGAATCAGATCGGTTTCGATGTTGTTGTCCAGATGCAGCCGCGCGTGTTCAAAGCCTGCCTGCGCCCGGGCGTCTTTGGACTGCGCCGACAGATAGATCAGTCCCTTGGGCAGCACCGCGGCCAGATACTCGATGGTCTGAACGGAGCTTGCATCCTTGCGGTCAACGGCCTTGGTCCGCAGCGCCCAGAAGCTCTGTCCCTGCACGGTAAATGCCGCATAATGCGTTTCGCTGAGTTGATAGCGCCCATTCAAGCTGTTCATGGTGCGAGAGGTGAATGTGTCCAGGTCGGGCTTTTGGCCCATGCACTCACTGGTGAGAACTCCGCCCAGAAAGATGGACTGGGGATCACCGCTGCGGGCAAAAAAAACCTTCTGCGTGCACTCGATGGAGCGACGATAGGAGTCATTGGCGAATTGCGGATTGAGCGCCAGCTTGGAGGCCGGCAGCATCGGACCCAGATCGGTGGTGCTCCACTCGGCCGGATAAGTGAGAGTGAATCCCATCTCGCTGGAAAAACGATGTGTCTGACCGGCATCCGCAGAGCGCGCGCCGCCCTGCTGCGCCGCCAGGATGTAAGCGGTGCTGAAAGTTGCTGCGGCAATCGAAAGAAGAATGAGCTTGCTTGCGGTCGTCATCACGCACTCAGTTTACTATGCGATGACGGAGGAAGCAGGTTCGCGGTTCGTGGCCGGAAGAAGAAGGAGAGAACGTGGACCAGGAGGTCCACATTACAGCCGACCAGGAGGTCGGCGCTACGGTTGGGTCGGCGCTACGGTTTGTCCGGCGCTACGATTGGGCCGGCGCTACGGTTGGTCGGCGCTACGGCTGGGCCGGCGCTACGGTTGGGTGCCGCTACCGTTGAGCGCGCTACGGTCGGGCGCTTGGCAGGCCTGAAGCTGGCGGGCGACTTGGGCGAATGATTTTTCCTAAGCGGATTGCCAAAAAAAATAAAAAGAAAAACGCTTGACAAAAAATTAGTGTTGTAGTCAACTATAACAGTAATGATCTGGCAAGCGTTCGTGGCGGCTGCCTTCCACGGCTCCTGCCCACTAACAGCCTTGGCCTGGAAGCCAAAAGGGAATGAACTCCAAGGAGATTGAGATGAAGTTTTTTCAAACCGCACTATCCATGGCTCTGATTTCGCTTTCCACCCTGGCGTTTGCGCAAACACCGGCCACGCCCCCAGCCCCAACCGACGCACAAAAATCCTACGACATCATGAAGTCCCTGGCCGGCGTCTGGCTGGGCACGGTGAAAACCGACCCTGCGGAGATGGGCTTTGGCGGCAACACCGTACAGACGACGATCCACGTCACTTCCAGCGGAAACGCGGTGGTGCACGAGATGAAGGCAACCGGTACAACCATTGGCGACATCAGCATCTTTGACAAGGATGAGGATCGTCTGCTGCTGACGCATTTTTGTGACGCGGCAAACAGGCCGCGCTTTGTGGGCAAGCTTTCGCCGGATGGAAAGACGCTGGAATTCAATTTTCTGGACGTTGCCGGCAGCACCCAGTACGGATACCTGCAACATGTCGTCTTCACCATCATCGACGCCGAGCATCACACTGAGGACTGGGTCTATATGCAGCCCGGTGGAAAGACCATCACGGGGCACATGGACTTGCGGCTGTTGAAGTGATGGATGAATATCGCTCGCAGAGAATATCGAGGAAACAGATGGAAACTGAATGGAATGACAGTCAACCGATCTACCGACAAATTCGCAATCGTGTGGTTGCAATGATCCTTGACTGCGTGCTGAGTGAGGGGGATCCGTTGCCTTCGGTGCGCAATGTCGCAATCGAGTTTCGGGTCAACCCTCTGACAGTTCTGAAGGGCTATCAGGAACTGGTGGACGAGCAACTGGTGGAAAGCAGAAGAGGCCGCGGTATGTTTATCAATGCAGGCGCGCGCGCCGTGCTGTTGCAGGGTGAGCGCAAGAAATTTCTGGCCGAGGAGTGGCCGCGCGTGTATGCAAATATTCTCCGGCTTGGACTCACCCCCAAAGAACTTCTGGACGCGGCTGAAAACCAGCGTCCGTTGAATCCCACAAATGAAAAGGAGCCGAAGCTATGACCGTGATAGAAGCACGCGGACTCCGCAAGGTTTACGGAAAGACGATCGCTTTGGATGGCATCGATTTGCGCGTCGAAGAGGGGCGCATCCTGGGCGTGATCGGGCTGAACGGCGCAGGTAAAACCACCGCGCTCAATGCGATTCTCGGCCTCACAAAGTATGAGGGCGAACTGAAGGTGCTCGGGCGCAATCCCTGGACCGAGCGCAACCAACTGATGTGCGATGTTTGCTTCATTGCCGACGTGGCCGTTCTGCCGCGCTGGATGAAGGTCTCGCAGGCGCTCGATTATGTGCAAGGCGTGCATCCGCGCTTTAACCGCGCCAAGGCGGAAGGCTTTCTTTCAAGGACCGCGATCAAACGCAACAGCAGGGTCAGGCAATTATCCAAAGGCATGGTGGCTCAACTGCACCTGGCGCTGGTGATGGCCATTGACGCAAAGTTGCTGGTGCTGGATGAGCCGACGCTGGGCCTGGACATTCTCTATCGCAAGCAATTCTACGACTCGCTGCTGAACGACTACTACGATCGCAGCCGCACCATTCTGGTGACCACGCATCAAGTGGAAGATGTTCAGCATATCCTCACCGACCTCATCTTTATTGATCGCGGCCGCGTTGCGCTCAGTTGCAGCATGGAGGAATTTGAGCAGCGCTATCAGGAAGTGATGGTGCATCCGGAGCAAATCAACGCAGCCCGCGCGCTCAAGCCGATCCATGAGCGTCAGGTGATTGGGCGCAACATTCTGCTCTTCGATGGTGTGGATCGCGCGCAACTGGCCACACTCGGAGAGGCGCACATTCCCAGCATCGCAGACTTGTTCATTGCCGTATTGGGCCAAGCATCCGCGGAGAGAGAAGGAGCAGCAAGATGAATACTCAAATGAATGTCATTCCGGAATATTCTCTGGAGACGCCGGAGATTGTGCCCGCCGCGGTGGCGGCCACTCGGCCGCTGCTTTGGTCGGTGCGCCGCGAGTTGTGGGAGAATAACTCGATCTTCATTGCGCCGCTGACCGTCGCGGTTCTCTTCGTGCTCGGCTTTGTGATCAGCATAATTCATGAATGGTCGACGCTTCATTCCGCATTGGTCGATCCACAGACTCGGCAGACCGCATTCCATTTTCCGTTTGACGCTGCGGCATTTGCGCTTCTGCTGACGGCTGTTATCACCGGTGCGTTCTATTGCCTCGATGCGCTCTATGGCGAGCGGCGCGACCGCAGCGTTCTCTTCTGGAAGTCGCTGCCCGTCTCCGATCTCACCACAGTGCTGGCCAAGGCGTGCATCCCTCTGCTGGTTTTGCCGCTCATCACTTTTGCAATGATCATCGTTACGCAGACCGCTCTCTTCTTGTTGAGCACCGCAATCGCGCTGGGCAACGGGATAAGCACGGCAGTGCTCTGGGAGCAGTTGCCGTTGTGGAAGATGTGGGTGTCGATCCTGTGCGCCATCGTAACCAGCGCGCTATGGTATGCGCCTCTCTATGGTTGGCTCTTGCTGGTATCAAGTTATGCGCGGCGCGCAACATTTCTTTGGGCTGTTTTGCCACCATTCGCCGTTTGTGTGGTGGAGAAGATTGCCTTCAACACAAGTTATTTTGCCGACATGATGACATTTCGTTTGACCGGCTGGTACTCACAGGCGTTCACCCCACTGGCGCAGGGTGGCGCTTCGCCTGCCGATCCGCTTGCATCACTGACTCTGGGCAGATTCTTCAGCTCGCCGGAGTTGTGGATTGGACTGGTGTTTGCCGCGCTCTTTCTTGCAGCGGCGATTCAATTGCGCCGCTCGCGGGAAGCAATCTGATTCCCGTGAATTCAAACAAGCGTGGACCGGGAGGTCCACGCTACAGCCGACCAGGAGGTCGGCGCTACAGTTGAATCGATCACCACGTTGAGCAACAGGAAGGAAAAAATGATCGACCGTTCACAGAGATCCGCAGCGCTTGTCTTCGCCATCACGTTTCCGCTGACCAACGTGATGATGATGTTTTCTTTCACCCAGTTTCTGGCGCCCATTCTGATTTGGAACCAGGACGCGGCGACGGCTCAGAACCTCATCGCTCACGCGCATAACTATCACTTATTCATGGCAGCATCTTGCCTGCACGGCCTTGCCGGCGTGGTTTTGCTGACGGCGCTCTATCTGCTTCTCAAGCCCGTCCATCGCGGCGTCGCATTGTTCGCGGCGCTCTCCAGATTGGTCTTCGTTGCAATGTGGTTTCAACAAGTGATCGGCGAGTTCACCGCGCTGCGCATCATGGGCGGAGAAGGATCGTTGCAGGTCTTCGATGCAAAGCAATTGCAGGCGCTGGCCGGTTTGCAGCTTGCCTCCGGATGGGACGCTTATTACATCGGTCTGCCCTTTTACGCGCTCAGCACATTGCTCTTTAGCTGGCTCTTCTTTCAGTCGCGCATCGTTCCGCGAATCCTGGCGGCGCTGGGCATGCTGGCCTCGCTCTTTGAATTGGTGTGCGGCTTTGCGTACCTGAACAATCGCGGATTCGGAGCGCTGGTTTCGGTAAACTACTACGAACTTCCAAACCTGCTCTTTGAACTTGCGCTCAGCATTTGGCTGATCGTCTCTGTCATCAAATCACAACGATGGAAGAACCAGACCAGTCAAGCCGCGTAATCGCGCATTGCAGCCAGCTCTGGGCAGAGATGCGGCGACAGCGCACAAATTTAAATTCTCATTCTTTGTAGCTTGAGCCACTTGCAAAATTCCTTGGAGATTACAAGAAGCGTCAGGGCACGCGGATATGGACAAAAATGCGCACGGAAAAGCCCGGAGAGCATCCGGGCTTTTCTGTTGGAAGTTCATCCCGACAACGGCCGTATCTGCGGCTATCCGCGTCCACCACCACCACCTGGACGGCGACGGCGACGGCGATTCTTGTCAGTCGGCTTGGGACGGCCTGTGCCGGCAGCTTGTCCGGCAACGACAGGAGGCGCGCCATCCACGCGATTGAAGTTCGGCTCGTTCTCCTCGTCAATCTCCTCGCCCTCTTCATCAAAGTCGTCTCCGCCTTCAATCAGGATGGTGCTCTGGTTAGACTTGGGCTGACGCTCGTCGAATTCATGGCGCGGACGGGCAGGAGCGGCAGGTGACTCGGAGGCAGAGATCTCCACCTCTTCCACCGCCGCCGGAGCTGCAACGCCCAGCTTGGCCTTCTGCTCGCGGATCAATGCCTTGCGGCTGAACTTGATGCGGTTGCCTTCGATGGCCAGAACCTTGACCATGATCTGATCGCCCTCGCTCAGCTCGTCCTTGACTTCCTTGACGCGATGCTCGGCAATCTCGGAGATGTGGAGCAAACCGTCGGTGCCGGGGAAGAGCTCGACAAACGCGCCGAACTCAGCCAGGCGAACTACCTTGCCCAGATAAACCTTGCCGATCTCCGGCACGGCGGTCAGGTTGCCGATAATGTCGAGCGCCTTCTTGAGGCCCTCGGCGTCGCACGAAGACACGTTGACGCGGCCTGTATCGTCCACGTCGATCTTGGCGCCGGTCGACTCGACGATGCCGCGGATGGTGGCGCCGCCCTTGCCGATCAGGTCGCGAATCTTGTCCACGGGAATCATCACGGTTTCAATGCGCGGCGCATAAGCCGAGCGCTCGGTGCGCGGTCCGTCCAGAACTGCATCCATCTTGTCCAAGAGGAAGAGCCGACCACGCTTCGCCTGCTCCATGGCTTGTTGCAAGATCTCGCGGGTCAAGCCGCCGATCTTGATGTCCATCTGCAGCGCGGTGATGCCCTTGCGGGTTCCGGCCACCTTGAAGTCCATGTCGCCGTAGTGATCTTCCGCGCCGGCAATGTCAGTCAGGATGGCGTAGTCGTCGCCCTCTTTGACCAGGCCCATGGCCACGCCGGCCACCGCGCCCTTGAGCTTGATGCCGGAGTCAAACAGCGCCAAACTCGCGCCGCAGACCGTGGCCATCGACGAAGAGCCGTTCGATTCCAGAATGTCGCTGACGATGCGAATCGCATAAGGAGACTCTTCGATGCTGGGCAGAACCGCGCTGATGGCGCGCTCGGCCAAGGCTCCGTGGCCCACTTCGCGGCGTCCCGTGCCGCCCATGCGGCCTGTCTCGCCCACGCAGAAGGGCGGGAAGTTGTAGTGCAGCATGAAGGGCTTCTTCTTGTCGCCTTCATAGTTTTCCATGCGCTGGCCTTCGTCGGCGGTGCCGAGCGTGGCCGTGACCAGAGCCTGCGTCTCGCCGCGTGTAAACAGGGCCGAACCATGCACACGAGGCAGAACGCTGGTCTCGATGGTGATCTGGCGAATCTCGTCAAAGGCGCGGCGATCGGGACGGATGCGGTCCTTGGTCACCTGCTCGCGGAAGATCTTCTCGCGCAGCTTTTCGTAGTAGTGGGCCAGCTTCTTCTTGGCATTCGGGTCGTCGGCGGGCAGATCCTTGGCCAGCTCGTCCTTGATCGCCTTCACCAGCTCCTGGCTCTCCAGCTTCTCATGAATCTTGGTGTCCAGCGCGTCCTTGAGTTTGTCGCTGGCCTTGGCGCTCAGTTCGTCAAAGTAGGCCTGATCGAACTCCGGCGCTACAAAGGCCCGCTTGGGCTTGCCGGCCAGCTTCACCAGCTCGTCGATGCCCGCGCAGATCTTTTTGATCTCGGTATGGCCGAATTCGATGGCCTCAAGGATCGTCTCTTCCGACTCTTCCTTGGCGCCCGACTCGATCATCACAATGCCGTCCTTGTGGCCGACGACCATGATGTTCACGGTGGTTTCATTGCGCTCGTTGTAAGTCGGGTTGATGACGAACTCGCCATTCACGCGACCCACGCGCACCGCGCCAACCGTGGCGCTGAAGGGAATGTCAGAGAGAGCCACGGCGCAGGCAGCGGCGTTGATGGCCACCACGTCCGGATCGTTCTCCTTGTCGGCCGAGAAGACCAGCGCGATCAACTGCGTCTCATTGCGGAAGCCGTCAGGGAAGAGCGGGCGCAGAGGGCGGTCGATCTGGCGGCAGGTCAGGATTTCCTTCTCGCTGGGACGGCCTTCGCGCTTGATGAAGCCGCCGGGAATGCGTCCGCCGGCGTAGGTGTACTCGCGGTAATCCACGGTGAGGGGGAAAAAGTCGATGCCCTCCCGCGCTTCGGTTGAGGCAACGGCAGTGGCCAGAACCACGGTCTCGCCCGTGGTTACCAGTGCGGCGCCGGAGGCCTGTTTGGCCATGCGCCCGGTCTCAAAGACCAATCGCTTGCCACCGGCAAGCTCGACGGCTACTTCATGCTTGGACATACGTATCCTCTTTTCATTGTCTTCACTTGGGAAAATTGTGGGGGGAATGCGCGGATTGACGCGGCAAAGATGGCGGCTGGCCCGGCCAGAAAGGCGGGTGCCCCAGGTCTCGATTCTGAGACCTGGGATACCAGGACGCCTAGGTTCCAATAGGGAGATTGACGCATCAGCGCATAGCCGCGCGTCGTCCCTGGCTGCGGGTCGTCTTCGCCAGGTACACCACGGCCCCTGCTCCTGTCGGGAACGGGGGCCGTGACCAATGATCGGTCTGGGCGCTTCCGAGGCATTACTTGGTTCAAGGTAGGCTTTCTGGGTAGCCAGCGGCTACTTGCGAATCCCGAGTTTGCCGATGACGTCGCGATAGCGATCGGCATCATGCGTCTTCAGGTAATCCAGAAGGCGGCGGCGCTTGCTGACCAACTGCAAAAGGCCGCGCCGGGAAGCGTGGTCCTTCTTGTGCGTCTTGAAGTGTTCGGTCAGTTCGCTAATGCGCGCACTCAGAATCGCAATCTGGACCTCCGGCGAGCCGGTGTCCGTATCGTGGGTGCGGAAGCTTTCAATCAGGGTTGTTTTCTTAGCAGTCGCCAGCACGGCGTGTATTACTCCTCTTGTCTTCTCAGGTCCACTCTTCAGTGTCTACTCAAGAGATTAACACGAATGAGCGGTGCGCGTCACTTTGTACCGCCAGCCCTTGGCAGCGCCAGCCCTCGGGAGCCCCGGCCTCTTTGTACCGCCAGCCCTTGGTAGCGCCAGCCCTTGGTAGCGCCGGTCTCCAGACCGGCTGTCGCGTGGGCGTCCTCGCCCGCGCCCGCGCTTGTGCTCACCAATTCCCAAATCAGAAGAGCCGGTTATCAAAGCGCTCCTGGACGACATCGGCAATTTGATTCTTTTTTGCGTTGGAACGCACATTTTTTCAATGGAGAGATAGACAGACCAGCCTTCGCCGCATCGTTATTCGACCGCGGTATCGCCCGTGTCGTTGAAGGTTGCGCCCGATGGAATCAGAATGGTATCAACCGCC
>CAZYCV010000045.1:0-32398 GCA_964645305.1 uncultured Occallatibacter sp.
CCAGCAGGTTGAGCTTCTCCGTCACGTACAGGGAGTTGGTGTCCTGACGGAAAGGGGTGAGCATCTCAGAGCCGATGGCGATGATTTCGGATTTCATAGGGCAATTCTCAGTTCACGGTTTAAGGTCGATGGGTTGTCATCGTCAGTGTATCGTAATCGCTAAAAGACCGCGATAACCCGGCGATTCTTTTACGATAGCAAGAGTTCCGGCGGCAAATTGTATCCGTCCGCTTTTGCTTATGATTTCAGTGGAGACGTGGCTCACATTCCTCGATAGCAAGAAAGTGAAAAACTGGCATCCATAATCTTTGCAATCGAGTTTTCCACAACTTTCTTTCGAAAATGCGCCTGCAAGTGTAAATTCAAACCTGCGAATTTTGAATATAGAGTATGTGCATTTTTTCGGGGGGAGATGATCCGCTTTCTTCGTACCACGGGAACGAACACTATTCTGCAATAGAATGATTCAGGTGAAGAAAGATAGCGCATGACGACCAAACAGATCATAGCAAGGCGACTTGAGGAACAGATCATAGCAAGGCGACTGACGGACGATGAGTTTTGGGAATACGCGGCGTCGGCCAAAATTGAGCGCTACAACGGCAGGATGGTGCTTAAGTCCTCCGGAATAGAGTTATTTGTCGGCGTGAAAGAGTTCCCTGAATCAGTCAAGGCATTGAAAGAGAGGCCTGAAGAGCATTGGAACTCCGTATACGGTGACGAATGACGGACGAAGGGCATTCATGGCAGCTACAATGAAGAACGCGGTGTCAAAAGATGAATCGCGTGCCATGCTCTTTCATTCAAGCTAGAGAGGGTTTGCCCAAATCGGGCGCCAATGAAAATCACCATTCTGAAGGGCTGCCACGAAATTGGCGGAACATCCATACATATCTCATCCGGGGAAACCAGCATCCTACTTGATGCCGGACTTCCTCTCAGCGCCGACAGTCAGCCTGTAGACCTCTCGCGCCTTATTGTGGATGCCCTACTGGTCAGTCATCCGCATCAAGATCACTTCGGCCTGATGTCTTCATTGCCGCACGGCACTCCGGTCTACATCGGCAAGCTGGCCCGCAGCCTGATCGACGCGACGCAGGTCTTTCTCGGCAAAGAGAGATATGAGCTCGACTTTCACGACATCAAGGCATGGCAGCCGTTTACGATCGGTGACTTCAAGATAACTCCCTATCTTGTGGATCACTCCGCCGCCGATGCCTACGCCTTCCTCATCGAAGCGGAAGGCAAGCAACTCTTTTACAGCGGCGATCTTCGCTCGCATGGCCGAAAGGGCATACTCTTTGAGAATCTTGTCAAGCGGCCGATTCTTGACATCGATCTTCTCTTCCTCGAAGGCACCATGATGCATCGCAACAACGACCTTTTTCCTGACGAAACGGCAGTCGAAGACACCATCTTTCAGACTGTTCGAGAACAGAAGAACATCTCGTTCCTCTTGTCTTCCTCGCAAAACATTGACCGCATCGTCTCCGCATACAGGGCGTGCAAACGTGCCGGCAAGCTCCTTGTTATCGACATCTACACCGCATGGGTGCTTGAACAATTTCGGCAAATCACTCAGAATACGCCAGCCATGGACTGGAACGAGATAAGAGTTTTCGCCAGTCATAGTCAGGACGAAAGGCTCAAGGCCAACCCAGACTACTTTGGAGATTTCAGAAAGCGACTCTATCTCCACAGGGTCAAGCGTGAGGAATTACACGCAACTCCCGAATCGTTTCTCTACTTCGGCAAGATGTCCAGCTTTCACCTCATTGATGAATTCAAGAACGCCGCCGCCCCCGTCAACGTCATCTACTCGCAGTGGCTCGGCTATCTCGATGGAAAGCACGCTGACTACTATGGCAGTGACCAAATCGCCGCCTACCGCAGCGACCCGGCGGTCAACTTTGTTTACGCGCATACGAGCGGACATGCGCCGGTTGAGGATTTGAAGAAGTTGGCGGCGGCGCTGAAGCCACGTATGCTGGTTCCCATCCACACCGAACACGCGGAGCGGTTTCAGGATCACTTCGACAACGTAACGCTAATCAAGGACGGCGAACCCTTCATCCTGAGTTAGAGAGGAAAGACATGGCAGAGCAAAAACGGTTTGAACGCCTCAAGGCAGATGACCCACTGGTCACGGAACTTGCATCGGGAAAGTATCCCTGGTGGAATACCCTCGTAGCACTTTCGCACACGGAAAAGGACATCAACATTCAGGTTCGGGGCAGATATCTGAATGTGTATTTCAAGATGGGTAACTTGCTGAGGGTCGGGATGGCCGGTAGAAAGCTAGTCTGCCAGACACACTACAAGTATCTGATCGGCTCCCATAGCCCGGAATACGTCGATGTCACTCCCATCGGCAATGATCTTGCTGTCAGCCTGGAGTCCTGCAAGCTGGTCAATTCGATTCTTGAAGAAAAGAACTTCAAGCGGATCAAGTCGAATATAGCCGCGCTTGCCGGAGAGGAAAAGAGATTCCAGTCCAAGCTGGTGGAAAATAACCGCAGAACTCTGCTCGACGCCGAAATCGCATTCAACGATTCCGGTACTGAGATTGATCCCGAAGAAGACAACGCGCCAAGCAGGTGCGACACGAGAATCGATCTGGTGAACTACGACAAGAATCGTAATATGCTTGTCTTCATCGAGCTGAAACAGGTCTTTGATGGCCGGCTCTATTCCGACTCGAAAGGCTTTAAGGAAGTCAACGAGCAGATCGCAAAGTACACCGCGTTCGCCAAGAATCATGAAAAGGAGATTCTCAGAGCCTACAACAATGTCATTGAGGTCAAGAGAGTGCTAGGGTTGCTGCCCGACGACTCAGCTTTAAAGTCTGTGACAATCGAGTGCGTCCAACCGAAACCGATCCTCGCCATTGCCGCCTACGACCAGGACATCATCCTTGCCAAGAGGGACAAGGTGAGGGAACACCTCAAAATCGAAAATCTCGCCGCGTTGTACTTCTTTGGATCCACAGTGGATCTTAACCTGACGGCGAAAGGCGGTAACAAGGAACTCTTTATTTGAAGGCGGTTGTCTCTGATTTAGACGCTGGCATTAGGCGGCCAAATCGGTCAAATCCTCAAGGGGCAGCGCATCCGGCTCCAGCTTGGGACGCCGGGCGGTCCAGGCAAGCAGCAGCAGGCCCGCGACAATCGATCCGACGCTGGCCAATTGGGCATTCGATAGATCCCAGAGAACCTTGGGATTGCGGCGGAGGAACTCGACCAGAAAGCGGGCAGTGCCGGTCAGCAGAAAGTATTGCCCGAGAATAGCGCCGACGGCTTGCGGCTTGCCTGCGCGAAACCATAGCCAAGCACCGATCAGCAGGCCGGCTGTCAGTTCGTAAAGCGGGGTGGGATAGACAGGGACAAAGACCGGTTCGATTCCATTGGGGAAGGCCATGCCCCATGGCTTGAAAGTGAAGGAAAGCAGGTGAACCGGCTTGATTTCAATGCCGTAGCAGCCGTCGCCGGAGAGGAAGCAGCCGACGCGGCCGATGCCGTAGCCGATGGCGGCGGCGGGAGCGGCCAGATCCAGAGTCCGCAGCGCGCCGATCTTGGCCTTCCAGCCTTGCACAAGCAGCGCGGAGATGCCGAAGACCAGCCCGCCAAACCAGGCAAAGCCGGCCGTATCCCACAGAACCGCCCAGCCCAGATAGTGAAACTCGCTCGGAGAATCCAGAACGTGCCACAGCTTTGCGCCGGCAATGCCCGCCACCAGCGTGATCGCGACGATACTGATAGCGTCTGCGCCCTGTCCGTTCACGGTGACGCGGGCACGGCGGAAGCTGCGGTCCATCACCAATGCGGCCACCATGGCGGCCACCCAGGCCATCAGCCCGAAGGTTTTTATATTCAGAAACCAGACGTGAATAAAGGGAATCATCGTCTCTCAAGTATAGACTGCCGGGCAAGGGCACCGATTGCTCTATCCTTCCGCTAGACCCATCTGTCGAAAGCGAAGCATTGCCCATCGAGGAATTACACGGAAAGCCCAAAATGTTAGCATCAAAGATGAAAAGACAATCCCACCATGACTGATTCCGCCAAGACCCCCCGTGTACGCTTCGCCCCCTCGCCCACCGGCTTTCTGCACGTCGGCAGCGCCCGCACCTTCATCTTCAATTGGCTCTATGCCCGCCACAACGGCGGAACTATGGTCCTGCGTCTGGACGACACAGACATCGAGCGCAACACGGATCTGAGCGTCCAATCGATCTTCGAGGGTCTGCGCTGGTTGGGTCTCGATTGGGATGAAGAGTACAAGCAGTCCGAACGCCTGGCCCTGCACCGCAAGGCCGCCGAAGCGCTCTTCGCCAATGGCCTGGCCTACCGCGACTTTACCCCCGCCCACGCCGGCGACGACCATCAATCCGGCGCGCAAGGCGCGTGGCTCTTCAACCCAGGAATGCGCGAACTCACGCGCGAAGAATCCGACCGCCGCGCCGATGCCGGTGAGCCCTTCGCCCTCCGCTATCGAGTCCCGCGCGGTGAGGGTCGCATCCTCAGCTTTACCGACTCTGTCTACGGCCCGCAATCCAAACTTGCCGACGAGGTGGAGGACTTTGCTCTGCTGCGCTCGGTAGGGGCACCCAACGACAGGTCTTCGTCGGTGGGGTTATGGGACGGTATGCCGACGTACCACCTGGCCTCCTGCGCCGACGACGCCGACCTGCGCATTACGCACATCATCCGCGGCCAGGACCACCTCTCAAACACCTTCAAGCATCTGCTGATCTTTGATGGCCTCAACGCCGCGCCGCCGCAGTTCGCGCATTTGCCATTGCTCGTAGCGCCGGACGGTGCCAAGCTATCCAAGCGCAAGCACGGCCCCGTGGTCAGCGTCACCACTTACCGCGACGCAGGTTTTCTTCCGGGCGCTTTTATCAACTTCCTCTGCCTGCTCGGCTGGTCGCCCAAAGACGACCGCGAGTTTATGCCGCTCGATGAGATCCGCTCGGCCTTCACTCTGGAAAACGTCAACCGCTCCAACGCCGTCGTCAATTTCACAGAAGTCGATCCTTTTGACCCAAAGGCCGTTTGGCTCAACGCCGAGCATATCCGCGCCCTCAGTGTCGAGGAGTTAAGCAGCCAGCTCGCGCCTTTCTTTGCAGCCGCCGGCTTTGAAGCAACGCCCGAAAAAATCCTCGCCGTCGCCCCGCTTATCCGCGAGCGCATCAAGCTACTCAGTGAAGCTTCCGCAGCCGCCGACTTCTTCTTCCTGAAGGAACTCGCCCCCTACGACCCAGCCGAGTTGATCCCTGCCAAAGGCGGCGACGCGGCCATGGCTCTGCGCGTTCTCCAGCACGCTCAGGAGTTGTTGGCCACCACCAACTTCGATCACGATTCACTTGATCAAGCGCTTCGCGGGGCCGCAGCGCAACTTGGATTGAAGGCCGGGCAGGCCTTCCAGCCCATCCGTGTTGCAGTCTGTGGCCGTAAGAACGCCCCTCCGCTCTTTGAAACCATGGTCGTCCTTGGATGCGAAGTTTGTCTGGAGCGCATCCGTCAGGCCGCGGAGAGTTTGCAATCGTTAAAATGAGTTTTGCCGGGCAACCACGAGCTTTGACCGAATGGGTTTTTCCGGTTAGTCCATTCCCGGCCTAACGCAGAGGGGAGAGGAGGTACTGAATGGTTCCAGTGATTGTGTTGTTGGTTTCCTTCGCTCTCTTTCGACTGGCGGGATTCGGCGTGGCCTACTTTGCCGACTCGCAAAACGCGTTGCGCGCGGCGTTGGGCGTCATGTTTCTGATTACGGCGAGCGCGCATTGGGGCAAGCTGCGCGCTGACCTGATGCGCATGGTTCCCTCCGTATTTGGCGATGCCGGACTTTGGGTGACGTTGACCGGTCTCGCCGAGCTTTTGATCGCCTTGGGCCTTCAGATTCCACGGGGCGCGCCGGTGGCGGCGGTTTCGGCTGCGGTGATGCTGTTGTGTGTCTTTCCTGCGAATGTGAAGGCGGCACGGCAGCGGCTGACTTTGGGCGGACGTCCTGTTCCTGGGTTGGGTCTGCGTTTCGCAATTCAATTGGTCTTTCTCTCGGCGTTGGCTGCGGCAGCATGGCCTCGGTAAAAAGTCCACTTTTTTTGCTCAATTTTTTCTTCCGTGAGATGGCCTATTGACGGATTGATTGCAATGAATCAAACTGGCGGAGATTTCCTTCTCGCCGATTTCTCGTTCCGAGTGGTCAGATGGCTTGCGCGAGGGGCGTTGGAAGAGAGGTTCAGAAGCCGTGCCGGAAGCATTTGCCGCTCCTCACAACTCGCCTGAAGGGCTCAACCGCCAACCCATAGAGGGCCCGCGCCACTTCCGGTCCTTGCCGGAGCTTGGGTCGGCGCTGGTTCGCCGTCGGCGTCTGATTGGCTCACAGGTGGGCGGATTGCTGCTGGCCTGTTTGCTGTACTGCCTCATCGTTCCCAATCAATACGAGGCCAGCGCCCGCGTGGCGTTGCGTACATCGCCTTCCTCCGCGCTCACTCTACAGGCTGCCGAGCCGATGATATCCGCCTCGATTCTCTCCGCGCCACTGCAACAGGAGACCCTGGCTGATGTTTTTCGTAGCGACCAATTGGCCTGGAAGGTGATCGTCGGCCTTAAGCTCTATCAAGCGCCGGGGTTCAGTGGAAGGTTTGGCGGGAAATTTCCGGGTTTTCATGCCGAATCTCCCTCGCCCGAAGCGCAGGCTTGGTTGCTGGAGCGCTTTCATAAGCGGCTGCGCGTGGAAACCCTGCCGCGCACGCTGCTGATTGAGATTCGCTTCCGTTGCCGCGACGCAGCTTTATCGGCCAATGTGGTCAATGCGCTGATCGCTGCCTACAGTCAGCAGGACACGGATGCTCGTATGCAGGCCACCATGCAGGCCTCTGATTGGCTGCAAGGGCAGCTCAAGGAGTTGAAGGCTCGCATTGCGTTGGACGATCAGCAATTGGCGGACTTTCAGCGTGAGCATGGTCTGCTCACCACGCCGGAGACCCAGGCCAACGGCCAGCAGGGCGAGACCGAGCATAACTCATCGCTGATGGAGCTGGATGAGCTGAGCCGTGAGCTGGTTGTAGTCTCCACCGACCGCATTCTGCGCGAGGCCGAGTATCGCGCGGCCCAGCACGGCGATCCCGAACTGGTGATTGCTGCTGATCCACGCCTTCAGGCCGAGAGCGGCAACTTTGCCACCGCGCTGCTCCAGCAGATTCACGCCCGCCGCAGCGCTCTGGAAGAAGAGCAGGCCCAGCTCGTCATCGAACATGGCCCCAACTTTCCCCACCTCGTCGAGGTGCGCCGCCAGTTGCAGGAGCTGGAACGCCAGAAGCAGACCGAAGACTCCAAGCTGGTCGAGCGCTTCCGCGATGCGTGGCAGACGGCCGTTGACCGTGAGCAATTGGCCCGCAAAAATCTGGAGGCGCTGACCATGGAAGGCATGAAAGTGAATGAAGCCGCCACTGAAGCCGCTACCATGCGCGCGGATGCCAATGCCAGCCATGAACTCTATACGCGCGTGCTGGCCAAAGCGCAGGAGGCGGGTCTGGCTGCCGGCATCCAGGCTTCCAATATCTACGTGGTCGACCCCGCGCTCCAGCCGGTCAAGCCGGTTGCCCCCGATCTGCCGCTCTATATGGCCATTACGCTCTTTGTCGGCCTTTGGCTGGCAGTGGGAGTCGCGCTCTTGCTGGAGTCCATTCGTCCCAGAAACTTCATTGCGCTGCTCGTGGTGATTCTGGCTGGGGCCTCGCTCCACGCGCAGGTTCCCGCGCCCAGCACCTCCGGAATCCCCACTGGGGTGGTGCGCTTTCCTGATACTTCAATCCCGCAAAAGCTTCCCGATGCCAAAGATGCTCCAGCCATTTGGGACAGCCCTGCGGCGCTCTCTGGCCAAAGCGGATTGCCCGCCTCTCAGTTGGCTTCGCCGATGCCCGCGCCCATCGCCCCCGGCGATTTCCTGGAAGTGAGCGAGGTACACACCCCGGAGTTTCATTCCGCGGTGCGCGTTACTCCCGCCGGGACGGTGATGCTGCCCTTGGCCGGCGAGGTACAGCTCAACGGAATGGATGAGCAAGCCGCCGCGCGCGCCATTGAAGCCGCTCTGGTGGCCCGCGGAATGTTGCTCCATCCGCAGGTGACCGTCCTCGTGACCTCTTATGTTGGGCAGGATGTGAGCGTGCTGGGCGAAGTGGCTCGTCCCGGCGTCTATCCATTCACCATGCACCATCGGCTGCTGGACCTGCTTTCTGCGGCCTCGGGCCTGGCACCCACTGCGGGACGGCTGGTCAACATCTTTCATCGCAATGATATGCAGACGCCGCATCCGGTTATTCTGGACCCCAGCGGAACCGATATTGCCGGTGAGCACAACCCGGAGCTAGCCCCCGGCGATACCGTTCAAGTCAGCCGTGCCGGCCTCGTCTTCGTCATCGGCGACGTGGTTCGTCCCGGCGGATTTCCGGTCGATCCGGCGCAAGGGCTGACCGTTGTGCAGGCACTCTCTCTGGCTTGGGGACCGATGCAGAACGCCGCCAGCGGCAAGGCCATGCTTATCCGCGAAGAAAAGGGTGGGCGAACCATTACCACCCTCAACCTCAAGCGCATGGTCCGCGGCCAAGACCCCGACCAGCCGGTGCATGACCGCGACATTCTCTTTGTGCCGGATTCGACAGCCAAGAATCTGTGGAACAAAGCTGTGGAGTCGGCCGTCCAATCGGCAGTCAGCCTACCCATCTACGGCGCTGTGGTCTATTCGCAATGGTTCAACAAGTAGCGCGTGGCTTCGCTCCTGTTGTTTTCATTCATTCTGTTGAACTTGTGTTCATGATTCTTCGCAGTGAATTATCTCTTACAAAAGGAGCCATGATTTGCCCGGATTCACTTTGTCCAAGCGTCTTGGCCGACTGCCATTTCTAATCTCCTTGATCGGAGTGGCCGCGCTTGGCTTCTGTGCGCTGCGCCTCTTGCAAGCTCACAGCGATAGCCGTCACGCGCACTTCGCCGTGGGTTACTGCCTGGTCATCCTCGGCGTGGTTTGGGTCAGGAGCCTGGAGAGCCGCTTGCAGGACGCAGGATTGCCGCGCTGGGTCTTTTGGCCCTTCTTCTTGATCGTTTTCACAGCTTGCCTCGGCGGGCATCTTGCGAAGATAATCACCGGCCCCGAGACCCTGGGGCTTTTTCTGCTGCTTCAGCTTCCAGCCATCCTCTTTCAGAGCCACTCAGCGCCCGCGCAACGAGGCGACGAATCTGAGCCGGTGAAGAAAAAGCCCACGCGGCCGATTGCGCCCATCAACGCCGTGGAATTCGCGATCTTCCTCTTCCTGCTCATCAATCTATGGAACGTGCTGCACCTGTTGTTTGGCGATGTGAGCGGCTTCACCCACGGTAGGGCGCTACGGTTTGCTTTGAATACCGGATCGTGGTTGCTGTTGGTGCCGTGGTACTTCACCATCCGAGGAAGGCTGCAGGCGCTTGGGTGCGCGCGCTGGACTGCGCACTTCTGCACGCTCACGCTGATCCCTTGCCTGCTGCTCTTCTACTTCCATGAGTTGCATTTTTTCCACTCGCTGATCTTGTTTGCGATTCTCCAGCTTCCAGCCATCTTTCTTGAGCGGCGGTGGATCTCCGAGCGACTGATTGCAGAGCATGATTGATCCGAACCAATCCTTGGTTATCTCTGCCGGTAATCTGCGGAATTTCACCCGGCTTTAGTAAACTCAACGGCAGAATGAACTATTTCTCCCAGCATCTTCGCCGCTCACGTTTTGCCTTTGGTCTCTGCTTTCTGGCTGTGGTAGCCTTGGCCGCGCCATTCACCTTCGCGCAAGGCACGCATCTGTGGACGCAATCGCGCCTGGAAGAGTTTGAGAAAGGCACGCC
This sequence comes from uncultured Occallatibacter sp., assembly GCA_964645305.1. Lineage (GTDB taxonomy): Bacteria > Acidobacteriota > Terriglobia > Terriglobales > Acidobacteriaceae > Telmatobacter. Next base: position 9,870 of record CAZYCV010000045.1, read on the forward strand.
GCAAGGGGTTGCGATACAAAGCGACGGCCATCTGACCGAGGGTCCGAGCCTGATCGAAGAGGCTACCACGCCCTCGACCTACGTCTGGTCGGTGGCTGTGGACAAAGATGGAGTTGCTTATCTCGGAACTGCTTCGCCGGCCACGGTGTTGCGTTCAGGAGCGAGACAGGGTGACAAACCCTTCACGCTCTTCGAGTGCAAGGATGTCGCCGTGCAAGTGGTCCGGCTGGGACCGGATGGCGCGCTTTACGCGGCCACGCTGCCCAGCGGCAAGGTCTACAAGCTGAATCCCAAAGCGGACAAGAAGCAGGACGAGAGCAACGCAACTGTGGTCTTTGATGCCGCGGCCTTTGACGAGAGCACATCCAAAGACAAGGCCGGCGCGACCGATAAAAAAGCGCATTACATCTGGGAGATGACCTTCGATAAGGCTGGGCGGCTGTACATTGCCACCGGCGGTCCTGGCGCGATTTATCGTGTGGATGTGAACAAGCAAGGCGCGAAGCCGGAGCTCTTTTTCAAAAGCGATGAAGAGCATATCCGCTCGCTGGCCTGGGATGCGAAGGGCAACCTGATCGCCGGCTCGGATGGCAGCGGTCTGGTTTATCGCATCACTCCTGACGGCAAGGGCTACGTGCTTTTCGAGGCCCCGCGGCGCGAGATTACATCGCTCACCGTTGGCGAAAATGGCACAATCTACGCATCCAGCGTGGGTGACAAGAGCCGCAATCCGCTGCCGCCGCTGCCGGTGCAAGGCGCGGCGATGATCACCATGATGATTGTGCAGCCGGGTTCAATGCAGGCGGCCAACACCAGCGCCTCGGTGCCCGAAGGCAGCGAGATTTACGCACTCGTGGATGGTCAAGCGCCGCGCAAGCTTTGGTCTGGCAAGGATGAGATTGTCTACGCTCTGGCGATGTGGAGAGATGTCGTGGTTGCGCTCACCGGAAATCGCGGGCGCGTCTTTTGCATTCACGATGACGGAAGCTATGAGGACATTGCTCACCTGGGCGCGCAGCAAGGCTTGAGTCTCGCATCTTTTCATGATGAAAAAGAAGGGGACGTATTCTATATCGGCACCGGTAACACCGGAAAGATCTACGGTATGGGGCAAGCCGAAGGCAAGAGCGAATACGCCAGCGACGTGCTGGACACCGGGGCAATGGCGCGCTTTGGCCGGGTCGAGGTTGAGCCGGGGTCGGCGAATTACGAGTTGCTCACGCGCTCGGGCAACGTGGAGCAGCCGGTGCGCGGATGGACGGATTGGCAGCCGCTCAAGGATGGCGCGGTCGCCTCGCCCGCCGGACGTTACCTGCAATGGAAGGCCGTGCTTAGCCATCTCGGAAGACTGGGAAGCGTGGGCGTCAACTACCTGCCGGTGAACGCCGCGCCAGTGGTGGACGATCTGGTGGTGGTGACCGGCGCGCGCTGGAATCCGCAGATCAACGCGCCGCAGCCGCCCATGGTCAATATCAACTTTCCTTCCGCGGGTCAGAACGCCGGAATGAGCTTTGACGGCGCGGCTGCGGCGCCGTTGCAGGCGGCCAAGGATCGCACAGCCATCACCGTCCGCTGGGCGGCGCACGACGACAACGGCGACGATCTGAGTTACAGCGTTTTTCTGCGCGGCGACGGCGAGACAGTCTGGCGGCCGCTGAAAGCTGACATCACTGATAAAGCATTCAGCTTTGATGCGGCGCTCGTTCCTGACGGCGGATATCAGGTCAAGCTCATCGCCACTGACGCACCCTCGCACACGCCCGCCGATGCACTCACGGGCGAGAAAGTCAGCGAGCGCTTTGAGGTGGATACGACGCCGCCGGTAATTTCGACGCTGAAGGCAATCATGACTGATTGTTTACAGAAAGACTGTCATCCTGAGCGAGCGCAGCGAATCGAAGGACCTGCGTCTGCTTTCATTCGCGTGAGCTTCGACGCCGAAGACGCCTTCTCCCCCATCGCCCGCGCCGAGTATTCGCTCGACGCTGGCCCATGGAAGTACATCGAGCCGGTGGGTTCACTCTCCGATGCGCGGCGCGAGCATTATGATCTTCTGATCCCCGCACCACCAGAGGCCAAACCGAGCGAGCATCTGATTGCAGTACGCGTATTTGACCGCTACGACAATGTCGGCGTGGCCAAGACGGTGATTCCGGCGCAAGAAACGGGACAAGAGAAGCCGTCGCGCAAGTAAGAGCGTATCTGCCAATTGCGAAATTTGTAGCGCCGCTCTCCAGAACGGCTGTCGTGCAGGTCTCCAGACCTGCACCGGCCACCTCTGGCAGCTTGGAAGCCGCCAGTACAGCCAGTCTGGAGAGCGGCGCTACAATTTGCGGGTAGGCACTAAGATAGAGTTGATGCGATTCGAGCTTTACATAGCGGCGCGATACCTGAGGGCCAAGCGGCGGCAGGCGGTGGTGGGCGTGGTCACGGCCATCTCCATTGCCGGGGTCGCGGCAGGCGTGGCGGCGCTGATTATTGCTCTCGCCATCACTAACGGCATGCGGCGCGACTTGCAGGATCGCCTCCTCGGTGCCAGCGCTCATATTGACCTGATGCGCGTCCAATCGGACGGCATCCACGACTGGCTACCGCTCGTCGAGCGCCTGCGCAGCGTTCCGCACGTCACCGCCGCCGCGCCGGGCCTCTACGGGCAGGTGCTCGTCTCACGCGGCCCGCGCGCCGGCTTCGCGCTCATCAAAGGCATCCTTCCCGCTGAAGAGCGCACAGTCAGCAGTTTGCTCGGCACCATCACCTCCGGTTCGGCAACCGAGCTTGAACCTGAAGCAACAAGCCAGAATCCCAGCCAATCTGAAATCAACGCGCCCAATCCGCCGCTGGTACTGGGCAGCGACCTGGCCGAGACGATCGGCGCGCAGGTTGGCGACACGGTGCTCATTACCAGCCCGCAGGGTGAGCTGACGCCGCTCGGCCTTGCGCCCAAGTATCAACGCTTCCGCGTCGCGGCCATCTTTCATTCCGGCTTCTATCAGTACGACGCGGCAATGGCCTTCATGCGCCTTTCGGACGCGCAGCAGCTCTTCAGCGAGCCGGATCTCTTGTCAGTCATCAGCTTCAAGGTGGATGACCTCTACCGCGCGCCGCAGATTGGCAAGGCTATCGAGCAGGCCGCAGGCAAAGGCTTCATGACCACCAACTGGATGGAAGTGAACCGCGAACTCTTCCGCGCCCTCAAACTCGAACAAGTGGTCACCTTCATCGTCATCGCGCTGATCGTCATCGTAGCCGCGCTCAATATTCTCATCGCGCTCACCATGATGGTGATGGAGAAGACGCGCGACATTGCCGTAATGATGAGCTTCGGCGTCGAACCCGCACAGGTCCGCCGCATCTTCCTGCTGCAAGGCTTTTTGATCAGTGTCGTCGGAACCGCGCTGGGCCTGGTGCTCGGCTACATCGCCGCCTGGGCCGGAGGGCATTATCACTTCATCCACTTATCCGCCGAGGTTTATTCCATCGACACGCTGCCCTTCGCCCCGCGATTGATTGACGGTCTCATCGTTTCCATCGTCTCCATCGGCATCTCGCTTGCGGCCACACTCTACCCGTCGTCCGCCGCCGCGCGCATATTGCCCGCTGAAGCGCTTAGGTACGAGTAATGCGATTGAGCAAACAAGCAAACCGATAAGTTCCGTGTGGCCGGATAACCGCTCAATGTTTAAAGCAAACCTTGGCTGGTGGTACGCCAGCCGCAGCCGATGCTGTCATGATTTAGAATTGCTCGTTATGAGCCAGAGAGCTTTTCGATTCATCGCGCTGTTACTGTGCTGGGAATTCATGACGGCCTTAATTATGCCGCACTTCTTGAGTGCGGAGAAACCTAAGGCGATTTCGGGCGCGGAAGTAGATCGATCGGTCATTGCGGCGTTGGCACATCAAGGCGTCACACAACCAAAGGTCATTTCTCATATCGACTTGACGGAACCCTTTGGAGCCGTAACACAATGGACGTTCGTGGCCATTCAGGATGATGGCCATCAAATGGACGACTTCGAGGACCACGGACCAATATTCCTTTGCCTTGTGAAAGCAGCTAGCCCGGATTGCACCCAGCACTTCCATCAACTGGCGGTTGAGATGCCTCATAATCTTTTCGCTGGCAGCGTTGTTTACGCGAGTCAGAACGGGGCAATCCCCATGCTATTCCTTAAGGTGTGCGGAGATCTGGGGCCCAATGGCAACTGTGTAATCGCCTCTGGTCTCTACAGATATGACAGGGAAGCTGATAACTTTATTCGCGTATTCCAGAACTTGACAGGTAGAAATAACAATCAGGAGACGCGTTTTGTTGAAAGCGGACCGCTGCAAGGAGATGTAATCGTCAACTACCCTACAGAGAACGCACCCTATACATATTGGATAGAAGTTTACCGGGCTGGGGATTCAGGTCAGTATAGCCAAATTCTTCGCTATCGCAGTCTGACAGGCTATTCGGATGGTAATCCGCTGGCCGTGGCTGATTCCGAAATGCCTGAGATATTGCAACGCTTGGGATTGTGGAAACCGGGCGATCCGTTGCCCGTTCCGGCCCACCTGCCGAAGGGATGCCGTCATCTTTTTATGCGCCTTGGTGAAGAATGGTGCAAGTGAACTGATGCGGAACATATCGTCGCTACCCGAAACTGTTCCCTTTGAGCAAACCAAATCCTTCTTGACAATGTGTCACAAAATGTGTCACATTGAATCCATGCCCAGCGTAAACGTGCGCCAACTCCGCGACAGTCGGCAGCTCTTCAAATGGCTTGACGCCGGTGAAGTGGTTGAACTCAAGAAGCGCAATCGCGTTGTGGCGCGCATTGTGCCTGAGTCGCCCAGAATCCAGCCCGTCGAGTGGCCGGACTTTGAGGCCCGCGCCAAGGCTATCTTTGGCGACCGCATCTTCCCAATCGTAGAAGACTTGATTGCGGATCGAGAGGACCGCTTTTGATGGTCTACGCGGATTCGAGCTTTGTTGCGCCGGTCTATGTGCATGACGTCCACGCGCCCGAAGCGCGCCGCAGGATGGGCCTTCGGCCAGATGTTTGGCTGACTCCGTTCAACCGGGCTGAGTTTGCAAATACTCTTTACCAGCAGGTCTTTCGTGGACGCTTCTTGGCGGCGGAAGCCCAGCGAGCGTGGAATAACTTCCAGCAGGATTGTGCAAAGGGCATCTGGATTCCGGTCAATTTGCCTGAGAAAATATGGGAAACAAGCATTCATTTGGCCGAGCGCCACGGTTCCACCCTTGGCGTGCGCACGCTGGATTCGCTGCACGTGGCCTGCGCGCTGGAGTTGAAGGCCGAGCGATTCTGGACATTCGATGAGCGACAGGCGCGGCTGGCCGAGGCGGTTGGGCTGGATATACAATGATCTCCCGCAAGCATACAGACAACTTCCTTTGGGAGAACAAAGCCGGCGAAATGCACGATCCGGGCGGCAAGGTGCGGCTGGCGCTCTCGGCTGACGTGGTGAGCACTGCTGAGTTTGGTGGGGACAAAAAAGAATATCGTTACACGCTCAAGCGCGTCTGGGACGCGTCACTCGGCTCGGTTCTCTTTGTCATGATGAATCCCAGCACCGCCGATCCCTATGTGGACGATCCGACGGTGGCTAAGTGCCAGCGTTACGCGCGCTCATGGAGCTACGGCACGATGCTGGTCGGCAACACCTTCGCCTATCGCGCGACCAACCAGAAGGACTTACTCCGAGTGGCCGACCCTGTTGGTCCAAAGAATGATAAATATCTGCTCCAGATGGCCGCGCAAGCGGAATTGATTGTGCTGGCTTACGGCAAGCCGCACAAGAATCTCTGCCAACGCGGGCGCGACGTGGTCGCCATGCTTCGACGCGCAGGGCATGAGCTTCACGTGCTGAAGCTCTGCAATGACGGCACGCCCTCGCATCCGCTGTATTTGAAAGGGACGCTCAGGCCTATCCTATTTGAAGAAGCATCCGTATAGACCGGTCAGATCTCATTGCGTTGTGTCAAGAACGACCTCTGCGCACTCGGATCTCATGCCAATAGGATCGGACGCAACTTCGACGTCGCCATAAGTGAATCGGTAACTGGAATATATGCGGTCCATCTTGAACTTTGAGCAGAAATCAGCGCGGCAGATAAAATCCTTCGGGCTGTTCACAACAATCCTGATTGGCGATTGAAAGCCGGGCGGAAAGAGAGCCTGTACCCGACGTTGTGCATTGGTCCGAAGATGGCCCCGGAACGCCGTCGCGGTGAACTTGATCTCGACATCTTCGGAGGCATTGAGTGCAACTGCCCCTTGCGAGCCTGCGTAATCGACGATAAAGCCAAAGGCATCCACACGGCCGGTGGTATTGAGTATGGTGGTGCGGGCCCCTGGAGTCGAAACGCGAACCGGTCCGGCCATGTCGTGCACCTGCACAGCTCCTTCACTATGCACAGTGACGGGCGCTCCGGCGGGCGCCGTCAGCAGCAGATGGCCACTTCCACCGGTCGAGCCGTGGGTATCGGTATTGCTCAACGTAAGCAGGCCACCGATTCGTTGCAAGGAGACTTTCTGCAGATTATTGTTTGCCTCATCAATGGTGTTGCCTTCACCCTCCGCACAGAATTGTGTTGTCCAATGGTCCTGATCGGCACCGGCGATTTGTATCCAGTTGGAAGTGTCGGTGGCTATTGTCAGCGCCGGGACTTCATTGAGAGGAAGTTCTAGCGTATCAAGGTGGGTGCGTGCGAAGGGAGCCTGTCGAGAATTACCAAAATATGGGCCGGACTGGTGTGGACGCGGGCGATCGACGCAATCCATTTGGAAGGGCCGTTCGTCGAAGATGAATAAAGGCACCGGCGAGGGTTTGGGGCTTTGGCTGGAGCAGGTTATCATGCCGCTGATCAGCGCGCTGAAAGCAAGGATGAAGACAGGGACGCGGACGCGCATCCCTGAAGTCCGCAAAAGCTCTTCCTGATTGCATGCCCTCATAGAACCTCATCAATGGATGAGATCATACACCGTTCGGATTGATTCAAAATTGAAGCGCTGTTGCTGGCAGGGCAATCATTCTCTCTATGAACCCGGCTGGCGAACCAATGAGAGGAACTCCAGCCGCGTTTCTTTCTTGCGGAAGCAGCCCAGCATGGCGCTGGTTACCGTGGACGAGTGCTGCTTCTCAATGCCGCGCATCATCATGCAAAGGTGGCGTGCTTCAATCACCACGCCCACGCCCTGCGGCGCAATCGCATCCTGAATGGCATCGGCAATTTGACGGGTAAGCCGCTCCTGAATCTGCAAACGTCGAGCAAACACTTCAATTAATCGCGGTATCTTGCTCAACCCAATTACTTTGCCATTCGGAACATAGGCCACATGCACCTTGCCGAAGAAGGGCAGCATATGGTGTTCGCAGAGCGAAAAAATCTCAATATCTTTGACAATGACCATCTCGTCGTAGTCCTCGTCAAAGAGCGCGCCGCGCAGAATCTCGGTCGCGTTCTCGTCGTAGCCCTTGGTCAAAAAGGCCATCGACTTCTGAACGCGCCCCGGTGTGGCCACCAGGCCGTCGCGGCTGGGGTCTTCGCCCAGGCGGCGCAGGATCTCGCTGATGATCTCCTCCGTGCTGAAGCCGCTCAGGCTCCGGTCGATCTCTGCCGTCCTAGGAACTCTCTTGCTCAATGCAATTGGCTGTGCCATCACTTCTATCCTCTCACCCAAGGGGAATTGGGCGTTGTTCATTCCTCTAAACTCTGTCAATCCTTAAACACTGTCATCCTGAGCGGAGCAACTCGCGCTCTTTGCGAGTCGCGCAGTCGAAGGACCTGATGTTGCTCCGTGCCCCATCCATTTCGTGTTTTTTACGAAATGGGTGGGAAACCACGACACTCAAACTCTTACTCGCCTTCGCACTCGAAAAAATTGTTCTCTGTCTCTTCCACGCGCACCCGCTCCAGGCAACCCGCCGGCAGCGCATCTTTCAACAAACCAAAAACCACTCTACAAAGATTCTCCGTCGTCGGCACACGATTCACAAAGAGCGGGTCTAGATTGAGATTGGCGTGGTCAAAGCGCTCTACCACCCGCGCCTGCACCTCCTCGTCCAGCGCCGCCAGGTTGATGACCATGCCGGTCTCAGAGTCCACCTCGCCGCCCACCAACACTTCCACCACGTAATTATGCCCGTGGCCGTGTGGATTGTTGCACTTGCCGTAGATCGCGCGGTTCTCTTCCGCCGAAAGCGCCTCGGCGTGCAGCCGGTGGCTGGCGCTGATGGTGTAACGGCGGCCAAAGTAGGCTTTTTCAATAACAACGGTCATTTTTTCACAGTCGGGTAATTTGGGTTCATGGTTTCCCACCCATTTCACAAAGTGCGTGAAATGGATGGGGCACGGAGCATTTGCGGCGGCCGAAGTAGGCTTGACTTGATTTAAACATCACAGCTTACCCCGGAATTCCGCAAAGATCTCCGGCGTCTCGTAAACGCGCACCCGGCTCAGCCGCGCCCCGCCCGCTTCGTTCACAGAAGGCTCAAGCCGCTTCCAGGCAGCGATGGCTAGATTCTCCGTCGTCGGAATCACGGCGGTGGTTTCCGTCGCAATAAACTCCGGGACTTCGAGATTCAGATGGCGATGGTCCCAAGCGGCCAGCACTTCGCGCTCGATCACATCCCGCAACCACTTCAGATCGACGACAAAGCCGGTGACCGGGATTGGCTCGCCCTCGACCGTGACCTCCAGCGTGTAGTTGTGCCCGTGGCCGTTGCGATTGGAGCAGCGGCCAAAGACCTGCTCATTCTTCTCCGCCGTCCAGGCCTGGTTCCAATAGTAGTGCGAGGCGGAAAATGTCGCCCGCCGCGTCAGAGAAATCATTCCGCCTCCTTATAGAAATAGATGTTTGAACATCGGCTAAGGCTTCAGGGCAATGGAGAGTCGGCTTGGTAACAGGGCACTACTTCAGTCGTGCCGCAAATGCTCCCCAAAAAGCCCCGGTTTTAGCCGCTGCTAAAATGCAATGACTGAAAGCAACTTCTGCAGGGTCTAAAACCCGCACTTTTTGTTGTTTCTTCGGCACGACTAAAGTCGTGCCCTGTTACAAAGCATTCTTCGGACAAGGTTTTCCGTAGTCTGATTGGCTCATGAGCAGTCTGATTGGCTCATGAGCTGCAACGATTCAAATGTGATTGTTATTTCCTTTCTATTTCCTGGGAAGCGCCAGCACAAAATTCCAGAAATCCTTATCCTTTTTCAATTTGAGAATGGGTTCATCTTGAGTGGGGTCGGGCATCGATTCACCCTTCAAGACATTCGCACGAAGGTCAAAGGCCTGCTGCAAATGCTTTCTCGCATCTTTGGCCTTTCCTTGCTCGGCATCCGCGCAGGCAAGATTGTAATAGTTCATGGGATAATCTGGATCAGATTTAATAGCGTCTTCCGCATAGGCGCGAAGATTCCTTATATCTCCGCTCACTCCCAGAGCCACAAGAAATTGGTCTGTTTCAATGCGCCACTGAGTGAGAGTGCTCGCGTCATGAGGCATTGCTTTCAACGAGGAGTCGTAGTAGGGAACAGCCAGGCCGGGCGAGTTCTTGAAAAGTGCCGTAGCCAGCTTGAAATAATCCTCCGACGTCGGTTTGTAGTTCAAATCAGGTTGAAAGCCAACGAGCAATGCATTCATTGCAGCCTCTTCAGACGCGGTCCCAGCTTCACCAGAAATGTGTATAAAAGCGCAAGTTTTGGCATTCCCCATAAAACCATATAAGTCGTGATAATGAATACCAGGCTGTTTCAAATCAATCTGGTAAGAAGTGGTCACAAGCAATTCACCGGCTACATTTTTCACCACACCGTCAACACGATTAATGGCGGGAGTGCCTCTCTTCTGATCGAACGCCAGAATTGGATTGATCGAATCGTCGCGACATGCCTCAGAAGTATGATTGCCGTGTGGATCTTGCATGATCTGGTAGGAGACATCCAGACCAGCGTCAACGTTTCTGAATTGAGCACTCGGACGCGATCTTTCGTCATAAACCGTCAGAAGTTTGAGTTCCCAGTTCGGACCGTTGGGAAGGGCAATCTCCCCAGGGCCGTACCAAACTATCAGCTTCAATGGTTGATTTGATGTTGCCTGCTGCGCAGTAGCGCTTCCTGAATAAATAGTGAATGAAAAAGCAAGGCATAGGAGAACCAATACGCGAATAGCGGAAATGTGCATAGCAAATTTTTGAAGCCGAATCATCATTGCCGAGAATCTCCTCTTCCAAAAGTTTATTCAAACGATTCTACGCCGCGTAGCTTCTGCCCTTCCAACTTACGCGCTTCAGAATCTTGTGCTGGAACCAACTGCGGTAGAGAAGCCAGATAAACAGCGGCAGCCCCAGCGGCGAAATGGCGCAATCAATGAACGGAAAGTTGGACTTGGCCACGCGTCGGTAGAAGCGGAATAGGTTGCGCGCCCAGAGAAGAGCCAGCACCCAGCCGGCAGCCAGCCATTGCGCGGAATGTGCAAAGAGCCGGTCGTCCCAAAGCGCAATGGCAAGCAAGGGCAGTAAAAAGAGAAGAAAAATATCCAGCACGCGCCAGAGAGCCAGCGCCAGGCAATTATCAAAGAGCAGCGAGAGGTTCTTGCTCCAGCCTTCCATCATCGCCGCGGTGGTGCGGTACATCCGCGTAGAGACGGCGTCCTCGGCGTAGCGGAAGCGCAGGCCGATCTTGCGGCGCTTGGCGTGGAAGGCCAGCTCCACGTCTTCCAGGACCTTTTCGGAGACCATCGCGTGGCCGCCCAGCCGCCGGTAGGCCTCGCGCTCGACGAGCAGAAACTGCCCGTTGGCGGCGGCGATCCGCTCGCCCGGGTCGGAGACCTTGGCCGGCGGATAAGAGAGCGCCAGCTCGCAAAAGACCAGCGGCATCAGCGAGCGTTGGGCGAGGCCGTTGACGATCTGCCGGGGCGAGTAACTGAGAAGGCCCACCTTGTGCCGCTGGGCCTCGTGCAGCGAGCGATGCAGATTGCCGGGCTCGTGAATCGTATCGGCGTCGGTGAAGAGCAGCCAGCGCCCGCGCGCTCGCCGCGCCGCCGTCCAGATGGCATTGTTCTTGCCCGTCCAGCCCTGCGCCAGCGGGTCCGCCTCCAATACCGTAACCCCGGCAAAGCCGCGCGCAATCTCCGCCGTGCGGTCAGACGAATGATCGTCCACCACAATCAGCTCCCAGTCGCGACCCAGTTCAAAGACCCGCTCCGATTGGCTGACCAGCGACTCCAGGCACGCCGCAAGGCAGTCCTCCTCGTTGCGCGCCGGAATGATCACCGTCAGCTCCAGTAGCTCGGTTGGCTCCGGCTGGTCGTAGACCGTACCCCATGGCGCACGTAGCGTTTGCGGCTCGCCGGGTTCATCGGAGAGGCCAAGTACCGGTTTAAAGTCATCGGCGGCAGCAGAATTTTCAGGTTGATTCTCGTTCTTCATCGCTTCCTTTCGCTTGGGAGCCTCGCTTCGTATTATAAGAATGTGTGCTTCCCTCGTTTTCTCACATTTGCTTTGTTTCTGCCGCTAGCTCTGGCCTCAGGCTGCGACCGTGGCGCTCATCCGGCGCAGACGGGCCAGATGGCACCCGATTTCAACCTCACAGATGGCGTGACCACGGTGCATCTGGCCAGCTACCGGGGCCAGGTGGTGCTGCTCAACTTTTGGGCCACCTGGTGCGGTCCGTGTGTTGAGGAGACGCCTTCGCTGCTCGATCTGCACCACGAAATGCCCAGCGTGGCCGTGATTGCCGTCAGCATCGACGAAGATCCTGACGCCTACAGCCGCTTCATCACGCGCCGCCACGTGGACCTGATCACTGTGCGCGACCCCGCGCAGAAGGCCGCGCAACTCTACCACTCGGAGATGTGGCCTGAGACGTATGTGATTGACCGACAAGGTATTATCCGACGCAAGTTTGTTGGCGCACAGGACTGGAGCAGCCCGGAGATTCGCGCCTTCCTGAAGAGCCTGTGAAGCACCAATCGGCTGGAGAGACAGATTCTGATGAGGAGGAGCCTTCAGCCTTTTCCTAAAGCCCCTAATCCTGATAGACTGATTCAAGTGCATTTCAGGCGCGTAGCTCAGTTGGTTAGAGCGCTTCCTTGACACGGAAGAGGTCGCTGGTTCGAATCCAGTCGTGCCTACCATATAATTATTTTAGAATCAATGGTTTGACAGCACAGTCTCATCTCTAGCCCTTGTGGTGCGCCACCCGCGCATCTGCTTCTGCAGTTGGCACCGAGTCTCTATAGGCATAGCAATCCTTCAGTCTTGATATCATTTCTTTATGACCACAGTGGAGATTCTCTTTCGTCTGAGCGCGCCACCAACGGAGGCTGCGACCTCTGCGGCTGCCAACGCACGCGAGGTCTACGGCATTCGCCGACTCACCTTTGATAACGGTGCCCAAACCCTGCGCGTCGAGTATGACGCCACTCGGCTCAACGCAGCCGCCGTCGCCAAGCTGGTCCGGCAGGCCGGCATACAAATCGAATCCTAACCCCTGATTCCGACCTGATTGAATCGGAGCGAAATGATCCCACCTCAAAAAGATCCTCTGCAAAAAATCATCGAAAGCCGGATCGCCATCATTGATGGAGCGATGGGCACCACCATCCGCACCTACGGGATGACGGAAGCCGATATGCGCGGCGAGCGATTCAAGAACTCCACCAAGGATCTGCTCAACAACGGCGACCTCTTCAGCTTGACGCAGCCCAAGATGATCTGCGACATTCACCGCCGCTTTCTGGAAGCCGGGGCGGACATCATCGAGACCAACACCTTCGGCGCAACCAGCATTACGCAGAGCGAGTTCTTTGTCGACGATCCCCGCGAGCACGGTGGCCGCAAAGATCCTGATTTTTATCAGAAGATCGTTGACGACAGCTTCCTGAACGGCCTTGCCTGGGAGATCAACGAACAATCGGCCCGCCAGTGCCGCGAGTGGGCCGACCGAGTGGCCAACGCAACAGGGCGGCAACGCTTTGTCGCCGGCGCGCTTGGTCCGCTGACCGTCTCGCTCTCCAACTCGCCCGATGCCGACGATGCCGGCTTCCGCGTGGTTACCTTCGACCAGGTAAAATCCGCCTACGCCCACCAGGCCCGCGCCCTGATTGCCGGCGGCGTGGACCTATTGCTCGTGGAAACGATCTTCGACTCGCTCAACGCCAAAGCCGCCCTCGTCGCCCTCCGTGAGGTCTTCGATGTGGAGGGCAGGGAAGTGCCGGTCATGATATCAGCAGCCGTGGGCCGAGGCGGCGAGACCATGATCTCCGCGCAGACCATCGAAGCCTTCTGGAATGCGGTGAAGCACGTCAAGCCTTTCTCGGTGGGCCTCAACTGCTCGCTCGGCCCGGACTTGATGTATCCCTTCCTCGCCGAACTCGCCGAGAAGTCGAACACCGCCATCTCCTGCTACCCGAATGCCGGCCTGCCCAACCCGCTCTCACCCACCGGCTTCGATCTGCAACCGCCGGACATGGCGCGGTATCTCGGTGACTTTGCCAAGAACGGCCTGATCAATATCGCCGGCGGATGCTGCGGCAACACGCCGGAGCATATCGCCGCCATCGCCCAAGCACTCCAAGCCCAGCCCGCACGCAAGTTCTGGCCCGTGGACGAGATCGAGCCGACACCGGAACCGCGCCCCTTGCGCCTCTCCGGCTCCCAACCCTTCACCCAGCAGCCCGGCGTCTTCATGATGATCGGCGAGCGCACCAACGTCGCCGGCTCGCCCAAATTCGCCCGCCTCATCAAGGAAGGCAAATTCGAGGAGGGCGTCAGTGTCGCCCGTCAGCAGGTGGATAACGGCGCCAACATTCTGGACATCTGCATGGACGAGGGCATGATCGACGGCGTCGCCGCGATGACACGTTACCTGCAATTGCTGGGCAGCGAACCGGAGGTCGCGCGCGTTCCCTTCATGGTCGATTCCTCCAAGTGGGAGGTCATCGAGGCCGGACTCAAGTGCTTGCAAGGGAAGGGAATTGTCAATTCCATCTCGCTCAAAGAGGGTGAGGATAAATTCCGCCAGCGCGCCGCCGCCGTCCTCAAATACGGTGCTGCGGTCGTCGTCATGGCCTTCGACGAGCAGGGCCAGGCCGCCACCTACGAAGACCGCATCCGCATCTGCCAGCGCGCCTACTCGATACTCGTTGACGAAATCGGCTTTCCGCCGGAAGACATCATCTTCGACCCCAACGTGCTTACCGTCGCCACCGGCATGGAGGAGCACAATAATTACGCGCTAGACTTCATCCGCGCCACCCGCTGGATCAAGCAGAACCTGCCCCACGCCAAAGTCAGCGGCGGCGTCTCCAATATCTCCTTCAGCTTCCGCGGCAACAACAAAGTCCGCGAGGCCATGCACTCCGCCTTCCTCTATCACGCGATCAAAGCCGGCATGGACATGGGCATCGTCAACGCCGGAATGCTTGAAGTTTATGAAAATATAGATAAAGAACTTAAAGTATTAGTAGAAGATGTCCTGCTGAATCGCCGCCCCGATGCAACCGAGCGCCTGGTCGAATTTGGCGAAAAGTTGAAGAGCGCGGGCGGCAATGAGTCCGCTGAAAAAAAGACCGAAGAGTGGCGCACGGGCACCGTCGAAGAGCGCCTTTCCCACGCTCTCGTCAAAGGCATCGACTCCTATATCGAGATCGACGCCGAGGAGGCTCGCGTCAAATTAGGCCGTCCGCTTCTGGTCATTGAAGGCCCGCTGATGGCCGGCATGAGCGTCGTCGGCGACCTCTTCGGCGCGGGCAAAATGTTCCTCCCGCAGGTCGTCAAATCCGCCCGCGTCATGAAGAAGGCCGTCGCCCACCTGACGCCCTTCATGGAGGCCGAAAAAGCCGCCCTCGCCGCCGCCGGACAGGTCGTCAAAGCGCAAGGAAAAATCGTCCTCGCCACCGTCAAAGGCGATGTCCACGACATCGGCAAAAACATCGTCGGCGTAGTTCTCGCCTGCAACAACTACGAGGTCATCGACCTCGGCGTCATGGTCTCTTGCGAAAAAATCCTCGAGCGCGCCAAAGCCGAAAAAGCGGATCTGATCGGCCTCAGCGGCCTTATCACGCCATCGCTCGACGAGATGATCCACGTCGCCCGCGAACTGGAGCGCCAGGGCTTCAGTCTGCCTCTGCTCATCGGCGGAGCCACCACCAGCCGCGCCCACACCGCCATCAAGATCGCCCCGCATTACAGCCAGCCGGTGGTCCACGTTCTCGATGCCAGCCGCGCCGTTCCCGTCACCACCAGCCTCCTCAGTGAGGACGGCAAAGCAGCCTTCGTTGCCGAGCATTGCGCCGCCTACGAGGCTCTCCGCCAGGCCCACGCGGCCCCGCGCCCCAAGCTTCTCTCGCTCGATGAAGCCCGCAAACGCCGTACACCCATCGACTGGCGCGCGGAGGACATTCCCACGCCCGCCTTCACCGGCATTCGCGTGCTGGAAGACTTCCCGCTCGCCGAATTGCGCCCCTTCATCGACTGGACACCGTTCTTCCATACATGGGGACTTAAAGGCGTCTATCCGCGCATCCTTCAGGAAGGCGAGCAAGGCAAAGAGGCCACCAAGCTCTTCGCCGATGCACAAACTCTACTCGATCAAATCATCGCAAAAAAGCAGCTCACCGCCCGCGGCGTCTACGGATTTTTCCCGGCGAACGCCATCGGCGATGACGTCGAACTTTACACCGACGAAAGCCGCGCCACAGTGCTTGAGCGCTTGCAATTCCTCCGCCAGCAGAATGACGGCAGCCAACCCAACCGCTCTCTTGCTGACTTCATTGCACCACAGGAGACCGGCCTTCTCGACCACATTGGAACTTTCGCCGTCACCACCGGCCACGGCCTCAAAGAACTCTGCGACAGCTTCCGCGCCGCAAACGACGACTACTCTGCCATTCTGGCCGAAGCCCTTGCCGACCGGCTCGCCGAAGCCTTCGCCGAATGTCTGCACCAGAGAGTCCGCATCGAATGGGGCTATGGTCGCGCCGAAGCCCTGACCATCGACGAAATCATCCACGAGAAATATCGCGGCATCCGCCCCGCTCCCGGGTATCCCGCCTGCCCCGACCACACCGAAAAGGCCCAGCTCTGGCGCTTGCTCAACGTCGAAGCCAACACCGGCATCAAGATCACCGAGTCGTACGCCATGTGGCCCGGCTCCAGCGTCAGCGGTCTGATCTTCGCCCACCCGGAAGCGCGCTACTTCACGCTCGGCAAAATCGACCGCGACCAGGTCGCCGACTACGCCCAGCGCAAAGGCCTAACTGTCGCCGAAGCCGAGCGCTGGCTCAGCCCTAACCTGAACTACGATCCAGCATAAGTGATTGCGATCAAAGCCATTTGGTTACCAAGCCAGCAATTCATCGCCGGAAGTGGAGGAAAGAAAGGCAACCGGGGCTGCACCGGGCTCCGGGAAGTCGCCGGCGCACTGAATGGACTCCGGCCCGGAGGCTTTGGCCACCAGCAGTGCCTGCTCCGCCTCGCGCAGTACCACCACCGGCGAGCGCCCTCCGCTGGATGCAATGCCAAAACAGGCAGAGAGGCGCACCGCATCCCCGTTCACGCGGAAGGGCGAACAGAAGACATCCACGCGCAGGCGCTCGGCCAGCATGACGGCGTTCACGCTGGAGCAGCCGGGCAGGGCGATCAGAAACTCGTCCATCCCAGGCCGGCCCAGAATATCGTAACTGCGCAGCAGGCGCGTCGTGCGGCTGACCACCTGACAGAGCAGGTCGTCGCAGGCGTCGGTTCCAAGCCGCGCATTCCAATGGCCGAAATCGTCGATGTCAAAGAGAATCATACACAAGGAACTGTTCATGCGCTGTACGCGATCGGTCTCACGGAAGATCATCGAGAGCATCGTCTCGCGGTTATAGACGCCGGTCAGCCTGTCCGTTTGGGCGTTGAGCTGAGCGGCTTCACGCAGCAGTTCAAGTTCACGCAGGCGACGATGCTCACGCAACACCGCCTCAATGCGCAGACGCAGAAAGGCCGGGTCAATCGAGCGGGGCAGCAGGTCGTCGATAATGCCCTCAGCCAGCCGGTCAATCCACTCCTGGCAAACCTCGTCCGCAATAAGGAGAATCGGATAGCGCCTGCCGGTGGCTTCAGCCCGCGCCGCCGCCAGCAACCGGCCCATCTCCATCCCCGGAAGACGGACATCAATCAGCGCCAATGTGGGCGCATGGGCCGCAATCAGTGCCGGTAGGGCGGCTTCGGCAGAGAGAAAGACCTCTACACGCGCCCCGTCGGATCCAAGCACAGGTTCAAAGGCGGAGAGCAGGGCAGGTTCAGCCGAGGCGAGCAGATAGACGGAAGTGGAGTTGGCAAGCATCCTTATTTGTCCTCACTAACGGATGCATCGGCGAAGCTTAAAAATAATTTAGAGACAAACCCGGAATTCCTATCTGGATTCAATGACTTTCGGACGCAGTTTTGAGTACCGAAGATCAATTCTGGGTGTAATGCCAAGAGTGTTCCAATTCCAAACGCTAAAGAATCGAGTCCAGCCACAGCCTCCAGAAAGCCCCAGCCGCTTCATTGAGCCTGCCTGAGTATCGCTGAGCCGCACTGCGCAAACCGGCCAGGTCAATGCCTTTCTGGTGCAATTCGCAGGCGTGGCCCACGTACCAACTCTCCAGCCCCTCGGCCGAGACCTCGGGGTGAAACTGCAAGCCTAACGCGAAGTTCTCAATCGTAAAGGCCTGATTCTCATAGCGATCTGTCTTTGCCAAGCGTCGCGCACACTGGGGCAGATCAAAGGTGTCACCGTGCCAGTGGAAGACCGAAAGGCCATCGGCAAGCAAAGGCGCAAACCAAGCGGGTGTCTCCGATTCCGGCGCGGCCTGCAGAGGAAACCAGCCAATCTCCGCGCCCTGTTGGCCGGGGTAAACGCGCGCGCCGAGAGCAGCGGCCATCATCTGCGCGCCCAGGCAGATGCCTAGAGTCGGCTTGCGGGCCGCCAGTCGCACACGGATGAGAGCAATCTCATCCGTTAGAAAAGGATAATCCTGCTGGTCGTATACCCCGATCGGCCCGCCGAGAACAATGAGAAGGTCGCAACTTGCGGCCTGCGCCAAGGGAAAGTGCGCTTTGGCGGCGAGTACGTTTTCGATCTCGAAGCCCCGCTCCCGAAGCGGACGTTCCAGGGAGCCAAGGTCTTCAAATGCGACGTGGCTGAGAACAAGGGCGTGAGGAAACTGATTCTGCATAGAGGGATTTTAACAGCAGGATATTTCGTTTTCTTGGAGGGGAATGTTGTCCACTTGGAGGCGGCGTCCGTCTGATTTAGAGTGGAGTACACGGGGAACCGGGGAGAAACGCCTTGCGTCGAGTGATTGTTTGGGTTGTCTTTGCCGTTTGCGGAGCCTTGCAAGTTGCTGCCCAGCAACCGCCGCATCCTCATTCTCCCCTGGTGGGTTTGCTGCTTCCCAAACACCATGAAGACCCCGCGCCGGCCAACCCGCAAAGTTCTCAGGAGATCATCTTTGATGCCACCAGGCTAGGCTCGCCGCTGCTGCTCGACAAAGGCTGGCGGGTCGGCATCACGGCTAATCCCAAGGCCTCCGACCCGGATTTCGACGATTCAACCTGGGCCGTTCGTGATGCAAAAGATTCTTTTGATGAAGTTCCAGACGAAGATCACCCCGCTGGCGCGCCAGCTGGAACTGCGCCTTCACCTCAAGGCGGGAGGCACAGGCGCCCCCATGTCTGGTTCCGTCAGCACATCCAGGTCAAGCAGAATCACGACCCGCTTTATCTTATGATTGAACTGCCACCCTCGCAGAGCGGCTCCTCCGGCACGGAATTGCTCAGCGTGGCCGTCTTCGCCAATGGGCGCGAGATTCAGCCGGAGGGGCCGCACGGGAGTGATTTTGATCATTACCAGCAGATTACGCGCATCTACGACCTGCATTTGCAAGCCACTGATTCTTCCTTGACTCTGGTGATTCGCAGTCCATTTATTCCCATAGGAGGAGCATCCTACACCAACTTCTTTGCGGACCACAAAGTGCGTCTGGGCAACCGCGACGAGATGGACCGTTTGCTGGAACTGTGGTCGCATCGAACGCTCTTTGAGCGCCTTCCCCGCCTGGCCGACGCTATCCTGCTCATCGTTCTGGCGCTCTTCCTGCTGGCGCTCTACCTTACCCAGAAGAGGCGGGTCGAATACCTTTGGCTGGCT
Source organism: uncultured Occallatibacter sp. (assembly GCA_964645305.1). Classification (GTDB taxonomy): domain Bacteria; phylum Acidobacteriota; class Terriglobia; order Terriglobales; family Acidobacteriaceae; genus Telmatobacter. The sequence goes on from CAZYCV010000045.1 coordinate 29,053, forward strand.
TTGTATGAACTTGTCCAGGCTCCAGCGGAATTTATTGATTTGGCAGGAGGCACGGCCCATCTGGATCATCTCATGGCGTCGGCGGCAATTCTTCAACTGGTCGCCATCTCGGCCTATCTCTATTTTGAATTCCTTGTCGCTTTTCTTGCTTTGCCCAAGCGGTGGTTCATTCTTTTGCTGCGCTTTTCGGCTCCCATCCTGGTTAGCATTCTGCCGATCATGATTCTGGTCGACCATGATATGGTGCCGGGGATTTATCTGCTCTTGGTTTTCATCGGCAGTTTGCTTTGGATCCTTGGATGGCTGATCTTGATCTTCTCTACGCTCATCCGCGCCTCTCTGCGCCGGAACTTTGAAGCTGGATTGCTGCTTGCTTCCTTGCTTCTGAGCTTGATCGCGTGGATTGAAGGCATCCTTCGGATCGTCATGAGCACCTTTGCGGGGCGGCCTTACCATTCGCCGCTCAGTTTCCAGGCCGGTCCCATTCCCTTTCACTTTGATTTCATTGCCGGATTCGCGGGAATCTTTGTCATCGTGCTGATCATCTTTACTCGTTTTCTGCGCGTGCAGCGCGAGCAGGAGCGTGCCTCCAGCGAGCTGGCCGCCGCCCGCAGCGTGCAGGAGCTGATGATTCCTCAGGAGAGGCTGGTGACTCCAGGCTTTGAGGTTGAGTCCGTCTACAATCCGGCCAACGAGGTGGGCGGCGACTTCTATCACGTACACCCCACTTCGGATGGCGGCTTGCTGGTGGTCATCGGCGATGTGGCCGGCAAGGGCCTCAAGGCGGCCATGAACGTATCCATGCTGATGGGAGCGCTGCGCAGCACAACCGACACCAGCCCGACCAAGATTCTTGCCAGACTCAATCGGGTGCTGGTGGGCAGCGAAAGCTTTACCACCTGCCAGGCCGCCTGGTTCAGCGCCAATGGCGCGCTGGTAATCGCCAATGCCGGCCACCTGTCGCCCTACTTGAACAGCCAGGAGGTGACGCTGCCGGGCGGCCTTCCGCTGGGCGTTCTAGCCGATGCGAGTTATGAGGAGACTCAACTCTACCTGCATCCGGGCGACCGGATTCTGCTGATGTCAGATGGTGTGGTCGAGGCCCGTCAACTCTCCGGCGAACTCTTCGGCTTTGACCGCGTTCACAATCTGAGCAACCAATCTGCTTTTTACATCGCCGACGCCGCCAAGGACTTCGGTCAGGAGGACGACATTACGGTGCTGACCGTCCGCAGGCTCGAGCGGTAAGCCGTTTTTCGGGGCTGCCAGGGCTGGGCATCTCGTTGTGAGATAATCCTGATTGTGGATCAAAATCTCAACTCTCCAATTGCCCTTTGGAACGTCAAAGGGTGAGAGGCATTCCAGAGCGCGAACAGGCGGCTTTAGCTTTTTTCCGCGCAAAAAATGAAGAGATGAGGTTTTGTACGAGCAATGAAGGGAAAATTCGGCATTGCCTGCCAGTTACTCCTTCAGTAAATCTTTTGAAATCTGTCAATTATTGAATCCAGTAGGGTTGGTTTCCGATCATGGCTTCAATGCAAAGAGTGGGGCCCGGTTCGAGCCGGCGCACCGGAATCGAAGATGTGACTGCCAACCGAAAGGTTGAGCAACCGTGAGGTTCAGAACCGAATGAAGAAGATCGCAATCATTGCATTTCTGCTGGCCGTCTGCGTGGCAGCAGGCCGCGCCCAAGAAAGCCGCCAGGACATCAGCCTCAGCGGTGATGCATTTATGTATTACCACATCAACTCACCGGCAGACGTTTATGTGGGTGCAAACACGCCAAAAGGCGCCCTGGTCAGCTACCGCTTCATGTTGACGCCCTCCAGCGCCCTTGAAGCCAACTACGGAATGACCTACCAGAATACCTTTCATTACACGGTCAACCCCTACCCCAACGGCATCAAGGTTCTGGCCCGCACACAGGAGATTTCAGCCGCATACGTCCGCTCCTTCAACTACCGCAAGTTCAATCCCTTTGTCGAAGTTGGGCCGGCGGGGCTTATCTTCATGCCCATCCGTAACTCCGGAACCGATGTAATGGGTACATCGCGGCAGACTGAAATCGGCTTTCTTTACGGCGCGGGCTTCGCCTATGAGATCAGTCCCAGCTTTGACGTGCGCGGAGAATACCGCGGCATCATTACTAAGGTTCCCGATTTTGGCCTAGGGGCAACCTCAGGAAACACCATCGATCTGAATTCAAACAGGTGGTACAAGACCGTCTCCGTTCCGACGATAGGCATCGCCTACCACTTCTAATTCCGGGATCAGCCAAGCAAAAGAAAAGGATGGCTTCGGCCATCTTTTTCTTTTTCCGCGAGGCGAAGATCCGCACTTCTCGCTTTCCTTACCCCCTTCCATGTATCCTCATCGCATGGATAAGGACGTCTTCCCCGCGCCCTCCGGCCCCAGCCAATCGAATCTGCTGGAAAACTCCGCTTCTTCCTACCTGCGCTCGGCGCGTCATCAGCCTGTCTGGTGGCATCCCTGGAGCGAGGCGGCTTTCGCGCGCGCTCAGGCGGAGGACAAGCCGATTCTGCTGGACATCGGTGCCGTCTGGTGCCACTGGTGCCACGTGATGGACCGGGAGTCTTACGAGAATCCGGAGATTGCCGCGCTCATCAACCTGCTCTTTGTCGCCGTCAAGGTGGACCGCGATGAGCGCCCCGACGTGGATGCGCGCTACCAGTCGGCAGTGGCTGCGATCACCGGCCAGGGTGGATGGCCGCTCACGGTTTTTCTTACGCCTGCGGGCCTTCCTTACTTCGGGGGAACCTATATTCCTCCCGACGACCGCTATGGGCGGCCCGGTTTTCACAGCGTGCTGGTCGCTCTGGCCGAGGTTTGGCGCACACGCCGTGATGAGGCGCAGGAGACCGCGGCCAGCGCCATGGCGGCCATCGAGCACAATGAGTCCTTTTCCGGCCGCGGGGGCCAGCTTTCCGTTGCGCTCACCGATAAGATTGCCGCGTCCATCCTCAAGCAGTTCGACCCGCGCCACGGCGGCTTTGGCGCGCAGCCCAAGTTTCCCCACCCCGGTGCTTTGGACCTCTTGCTGCATACGGGGTTGAATCGCCACCGCGAGGATTTCACGCAGGCCTTCGCCACCACGATGGAGAAGATGGCCCAGGGCGGCGTCTATGACCAACTGGCCGGAGGCTTTCATCGTTACAGCGTCGATGAGCACTGGCGTGTTCCGCACTTCGAGAAGATGCTCTATGACAATACCGAACTGCTGCGCAACTACCTGCACGGCGCGCTGGGCCTGGGCCGCACGGACTTCCGCCGGATTGCCTCGGAGATCGTTGGCTGGCTGGAGACGACGATGAGCGACCGCGAGCAC
>CAZYCV010000046.1:0-32353 GCA_964645305.1 uncultured Occallatibacter sp.
CGCCGTACTTTTCGCCGAAGAGCGCCATGGCGTGGTACTCGCTCACCGCCACGTCAATCGGCACATCTTCCAGAGTTTCCACCGCCGCGTTGGCCAGCACTTCGCGGTTGACGATGGTTTCAATCTCGGCCAGCTCTTCGTCGGCCACCTGCGCAAAGTGCGAAAAGTCGAAGCGCAGCCGCTCCGGATGAACGGCTGAGCCAGCCTGCTTCACGTGCGTTCCCAGAACCTGCCGCAGCGCCGCGTGCAGCAGATGCGTCCCAGTATGATTCCGCCGGATCGCGTTGCGCCGGTCGGCATCAACCACGGTATTAAGGTGGTCGCCGATGGCCAACGGTTGTTTAAGCAGCGCTTTATGGGCGCGGACACCTTGCACTGGAAGAACACAACCACGGACATCTGCGATGGTTGTATTGCCGTCCAGACACGTAAACCATCCTGTGTCGCCAATTTGGCCACCGGAATCGCCATAAAAACTTGTTTTATCAAGAACTATTTCGACTTCATCACCCACAGCAGCAGCAGGGACACCGATGCCATTCCTAATAATGGCAATAACTTTAGCATCTGAAACTATTAGTTCTTTATAGCCCAAAAACATTGTTGAAGAAAGCTCACGGAAGGCGGGACTAGCCGTTTTCTGGCTTCCACCTTTCCAAGATGCTCGAGCGCGGGCCTGTTCTTCGGCGCGAGCCTTCTCAAATCCCTCCAAGTCAAATCGGAATCCAGCATCGCGGCAGGCTTCTTGGATGAAGTCCACAGGCAATCCAAAGGTTTCATAGAGGCGAAATGCTCGTGAACCGGGAAGTTCCGGAAACCGGCTAGTAATCTTCTCCGCTTCTAGGATTTCCTCTTCCGAATATCCTTCATCGCCTATTGCAATGACCCCAATTTTCTCATCATTCTCTTTTCTGAGGTCTTCAAACTCATCTTCCAACTCTGTCAAGCCGGCGGACAATGTCCGTGCGAAACGTACCTCTTCTGCATTGACGACTTGTACAATCCTATCTGCATTGAGAGTGAGCTCCGGGTACGCCATAAACATTTCATCGCGGACCTTATAGACCATCTGAGAGAGAAAAGGGGCTTCTTGTCCAACTCGTCTACCGTGGCGAATAGCCCTTCGCAGTATCTTGCGTAACACATATCCGCGACCTTCATTAGAAGGAATAACCCCATCAGATATTAAGAAAGTTGCGGCACGTGAGTGATCTGCAATGATCCTGTAGGATGCCTCATACCCCTCCATTAGAGGCATCGTACCGGACATTGTCGCAAGTATCGCCTCCGCTATCAGTGGCCTGAACAAATCCGTGTCAAAATTTGAAACCACACCTTGCAGCACCGCCGCCAGCCGCTCCAGCCCCGCGCCGGTATCGATGGATGGCTTGGGCAGCGGCGTCAGCTTGTAGCTCGTTTTGCCGTTCTCGGTCACCGCCGAGCGATCAAACTGCATGAAGACCAGGTTCCAAATCTCCACGTACCGTGCATCGTCCTGGCCGAAGGGCAGGTCCACTCCCGGCGTCTGCGCGGCCTCCAACCCCATGTCATAAAAGATCTCCGAGCAGGGGCCGCAGGGACCGGTCTCGCCCATCTGCCAGAAGTTGTCCTTGAGTCCGTACTCTTTGATGCGCTCCTTCGGCACGCCCGCCTCGATCCAATAGCCCTCGGCCTCGTCGTCGCGCGGCACGCCATTGGCGGGGTCGCCTTCAAAGATGGTGACGTAGAGCTTGTCCTTGGAAATCCCGAACCACTCTTTGCTCGTGACCAACTCCCAGGCAAAGGCGATAGCGTCCTTTTTGAAGTAGTCGCCAAAGCTGAAATTCCCCAGCATCTCAAAGAACGTATGATGCCGCCGCGTGAAGCCAACATTCTCCAGATCGTTGTGCTTGCCCCCGGCGCGCACGCACTTCTGAGACGTAGTCGCGCGCGAGTACTCGCGCTTTTCGGCCCCCAAAAAAACGTCCTTGAACTGGTTCATCCCGGCGTTGGTAAACAGCAGTGTGGGGTCGTTCGCGGGCACAAGCGAGGAAGAATGCACCTGACGGTGACCCTTCGACTCAAAAAAGCGCAGAAAAGTTTCGCGGATATTGTTCCCAGTTGGGTTTTCCATGGCATATTCAGTGTAATTGAAGGCACGCAATGAAGGCTGGCTATAGCTAAGCCTGTATCCTTCTTTTCATGGCTGCATTTATTTCGACAATCCGCAAACTATGACCGCCATGCGCTCCGTACTTCACACATTCATGGGAGAATGAAAGCAGACCTGTTATGACTACTGAAAACAACGAAGTGACCCTGCCCACTCCCGAAGAGACGCCCACCGTCGAGCTAGCCGCCGCGCCCGTTGAAGTTGCCGCGCCCGAAGCAGCCGCAGAACTCGCTGCCGAGGCCGTGCCTGCGCCCGTCGCCGAAGAAGCCGTGCCTGCGCCCGTCGCGGAAGCAATCGCCGAGCCAGCCCCCGCACACGCCGCAGGCGCGCTGGCCCCACCGCAGGTGGTGCCGCCCGCTCCGGTGGTGCCGGAGGAAGAGCCGCAGGAGTCCTTCGCCGATCTGCTCAAAGAGTTCGAAAGCAGCCACTCGCATCGCGGCGAACCCGGTCAGCGCCAGCTCAAAGGCGTCGTCGTTTCCCTCACCTCCGAGCAGGTCTTCCTGGACATCGGCTACAAAACCGAGGGCGTGCTGCCCCGCACGGCCTTTGGCAAGAATGCCGATACCGTCAAAGTCGGCGACACATTCCCCGTCTCGGTCACCGGCCGCAACGAGGAGCACTACTACGAGCTCTCGCTCTTCAAGGTGCGCCAGGTCCACGACTGGTCGGCTCTGGAAGCCGCCTTCGCCGACAAAACCGCCGTCGTCGGCACGGTCACTGAGGTCATCAAGGGCGGTCTTTCGGTGGACATCGGCGTCCGCGCCTTCATGCCCGGCTCGCGCAGCGGCGCCAAAGACGCGGCGGAGATGGAAAAGCTTGTCGGCACGGAGATCAACTGCCGCATCACCAAGCTCGACGTCACCGACGAAAACGTCGTCGTGGATCGCCGCATCGTCCTCGAAGAGCAGGCCCGCGGCGTCACCGCAGCCCGCCGTGAGGCGCTCAAAGAGGGCGACACCATCACCGGCACCGTCCGCACGCTCATGCCCTACGGCGCATTCATCGACCTGGGCGGCATCGACGGCCTCCTCCACGTCAGCGACATCAGCCACACCCGCGTCACCAAGCCGGAGGACGTACTCACCATCGGCCAGGAGCTCGAACTCCGCATCCTCAAGATCGATCCTGAAACCAAAAAGCTCTCCCTCGGTCTCAAGCAGCTTCAACCGGAGCCCTGGCAAACCGCGCCCGACCGCCTCAAAGTTGGCGAGCGCATCACCGGCACGGTCACCCGCATCGCCGACTTCGGCGCCTTTATCGAGATCGAACCGGGCGTCGAAGGCCTGCTCCACATCTCCGAAATGTCTTACGGCCGCAAGCTGCGCCACCCCAGCGACCTCGTCCGCCAGGGCGACCGCGTGGAGACCGTCATCCTGGCCATCGAACCCGAGAAGCGCCGCATCTCGCTCGGCCTCAAGCAAACCCTCGCCGACCCATGGTCCGAGGTGACGCACAACTTCCCGGTCGGCTCGCAGATCGAGGGTCCGGTCACCAAGTTGATGAACTTCGGCGCCTTTGTGCAATTGGCCGACGGCATTGAGGGCCTGGTCCACGTGAGCGAGATCACTGCGGAGAAGCGCATCAACCACCCGCAGGACGTGCTGCGCGCCGGCCAGATCGTCAAGGCGCAGGTGTTGGCCATCGACACCGAAAAGCGCCAGATCAAGCTCAGCATGAAGCAGCTCATCCCCACCGAGATCGACGAGTACATCGCCGAGCACAAGGTGGGCGACATGGTCAGCGGCCGCGTCATCGAGCAGTCGCCTTCGCTGATTCACGTCGAACTGGGCGACGGCATCCGCGCTACTTGCCGCGCGTTGAAGACACCCACCGCGCCAACGGAAGCGCCTGCCACAGCCGCGCCTGGAGCCAAGCTTGACCTCTCTTCGCTCTCTTCGCAACTCAAGAGCCGCTGGAAGGGCAACACACCCGCCGCACAGACCAAGCGAGAACATCTAAGCGAAGGCCAGATCCGCAGCTTCAAAATCACCAAGCTCAACCCGGAAGCCAAGCAAATCGAGGTCGAGCTGGCATAGCAGTCTACTGATTTGCGGGAAATCTTCTGTTGGAGTAGGATGGAATCCTATTCGACTGGAGGTTTCCCGTGCGCACAACGCAACAATTCAGCATCACGCTCCCGCACGAGATGGCTGAGATGGTTCGCACCAAGGTCGAATCCGGCGAATATGCCTCGGAGAGCGAGGTCCTCCGCGACGGTTTGCGCGCCCTCCAGCAGGCCGACCGCGCCTTGGAAGCATGGTTGCGAGAAGAAGTTGCCGCGACCTACGACGCCATGAAGGCCGACCCCGCCCGCGCCGTTTCGGCGGACCATGTGCGAGCCGCGCTGACCGAGGCGCATCGATCCGCGCTCAAGGCCGGATGATGTTTACCGTCATCTATGCTCCGGAGGCAGAGGCTCAACTCGTAGCGCTCTTTTTTCACATTGCAGCCGCAGCTTCGCCCGAGATTGCAGCCCGCTACACAGACGCCATCGTAGAGCAATGCGAGAGCCTGACGACCTTCCCAATGCGCGGCGCACGGCGGGACGATATTCGCCCTGGCTTGCGTGTCTTCGGATTTCGGCGGCGCGTCAGCATCGTCTTTGAAGTCACGGGCGAAACGGTCACCATACTCGGCATCTTTTACGCCGGACAGAACTTCGAGGCGGCGTTTAACTGATCTAGCGTGAAATGCAATGAGGTCAGATATTTACTCGCTCCACCCCTTCGCCCGCTCCACGGCGCGCTGCCACAACCCGCGCCGTTCGGCTCGCTCGCTGGCGCTCATCCGCGGTTCAAAGCGCGTATCGCCCCAGCGCTTCGAGCGCAGCGCATCCGGATTCGCCCAGAAGCCCGTCGCCAGGCCAGCCAGATACGCCGCGCCCATCGCCGTCGTCTCCGTCACCTGTGGACGCACCACCGGCACGCCCAGAATGTCCGCCTGGAATTGCATCAGCAGATTGTTGACAGCCGCGCCGCCATCCACGCGCAAGGCCGCCAGCGGCGTCGTCTCGCTCTGGACGGCCTCCAGTACATCGGCCACCTGGAAGGCGATGCTCTCGAGAGCCGCCCTGGCAATCTGCCCCGGCGAGGTGTCGCGCCTTAGGCCGATCAACATTCCGCTGGCGTGCGGGTCCCAGTGCGGCGCGCCCAGCCCCACAAATGCCGGCACAAAGACCACTCCGCCCGCATCCGGCACGCTCTCCGCCAGCGCCTCCACCTCTGCCGACGAGCCGATCAGCCGCAGATTGTCGCGCAGCCACTGCACCACCGCCCCGCCGATAAAGATGCTCCCCTCCAGCGCATACTCCAGCCTATGCTCGGCGCTGGCCGCGAGCGTGGTAATCAGCCGGTGCTTGGAGCGGATGAATCCCGTGCCGTTGCCGTCCACGCCTGTCCCGATATTCTGCAGCAGAAAGCAGCCCGTCCCGTAAGTATTCTTGGCCTCGCCCGCCCGCCAGCACAACTGCCCAAAGAGCGCCGCCTGCTGGTCGCCGGCAATGCCAGCAACCTCCACGCCTCCCAATCCCAGCGTCGTCGTCACCTGCCCCACACGTTCACTGGACCAGACCACCTCCGGCAGCAGGCTCGCCGGAATCTTGAAGAGGCGCAGCAACTCCTCGTCCCACTCGCCCTTGACGATATTGAAGAGCAGCGTCCGCGAGGCATTGGTCACGTCCGTCACGTGCCGCGCCCCGCTGGTCAAGTGCCAGACAAGCCAACTGTCCACCGTCCCGAAGGCCAGCTCGCCCCGCTCGGCCCGCGCCCGCGCGCCGGGAACATTGTCCAGAATCCACGCCACCTTGGTCGCGGAAAAATAGGGGTCCAGCACCAGCCCGGTCCTGGCGGAGACCTCTTCTTCCGCTCCACTCTCAACCAAAACCCCACACAGCGAAGCCGTACGCCGGTCCTGCCAGACAATCGCCGGATAGATCGCCTTCCCCGTCTGGCGATCCCAGACAATCACCGTCTCGCGCTGGTTGGTGATGCCGATAGCCGCCACATCGCGAGGCCGCGCCCCGGCCCGCCCCAGCGCCTCCACCGCGCAAGAAAGCTGGCTAGTCAGAATCTCCGTCGGGTCATGCTCCACCCACCCCGCCTGCGGATAAAACTGCTCGAACTCGTGCTGCGCCACGGCGGCAATCCCGCCCGCCTCGTCAAAGAGAATCGCGCGGGAGCTGGTCGTCCCCTGGTCCAGTGCAAGAATGTAGGCCATCGTCGCGTCACCACCTTCGGCAATCAGTCAATCACACCGGACCGAGAAACGGCAAGGAAGCAAGATTTTTGGTGGTCGTGCATTTTCCGGTTTGCCTGTAATCCAGAAATGTTCAGCTATCAGAATCGAACCCATCAGTATAATGGCTGCATGAGACAAATCAAATTCGCTGCACTACTTTCCTTTGTTGTCGGTATGTCAACACTTCACGCGCAATTTCCCGGCCTCCAATCGATGCAAGGTGAGCAAGTAGATGCTGATGCGGCGCTTAGTCGAGCACTGAAGACATCCTCACTGACCGATGGAGTTAAGCCGTTCCACGCAATATTGGCGATCGGGATGTCAGGATCACCATATTCTGGTCGAGTTGAGGTTTGGTGGGCTGAAAAACAAAAATACAAAACCGTCATTGCATCACCAGCTTTCAGTGAGACACGCATTGTCAATGGCACACAGGTGATGCAGACTGCTGTCGGTGATTACTACCCTCGCTGGCTCGAAAATTTTATTGAAGCAATTCTCGATCCGATCCCCATGATACGAGACTTCCAAGGTCGGGGCGGCTCAGTGATGCTTGGCCCACAGATAACGAGAAGTTGCTTGCGGCGAGATGACCGAACCAATGGCATAACAGACGTGATGACATGGGGAATTATTTGCTTGAATGGGGCGGAACCGCGGCTTGGTTCAGTGCTGACTATGAACTATAACATTGAATTTGGAGATTGGAAGTCATTCAACAAGAAAGAAATTGCGCGTACCTACAAGACCTCAGTGAAGGACTACCAGGAGATTGTTGCTCATTTGACCACCCTGGAAGAATTGCGAAATCCTCCTGAAGAACTCTTCGCGGTCACGACTCCTACCCCACCTGAGCAACAGATCCAAACTGCCTTCATCTCAACTCAAAAAGAGGAGAGCCTCATAGAAGACGCTCCAAAGATTGACTGGCCGACAGTGCACGAAGGGAAGACTGAAGGCTCCATGATCGTCTTTGCGCGCACAGACCGTACCGGCCAAGTGCGAGAGACAGCCAAACACAACTCAGACCAACCGGGGCTTGAGAGCTTTGGGATGGAGCAAGCTTTGCACTATAAGTTCAAGCCGCTCATAGTAAACGGAGTGGCGGTCCAAATGGAGATGCCGCTGGTGCTGCACTTCAAGACTCAAATCGCGAATCCTTTGCCCGTCCTTAGAGGCGAGGAACTGCTGAAGCAGATTAGCGGATGTGATGCGAAGCTCGTGTCTGCGGTCCCTACAACAGGTAGGATTACTCCGACACATGTCTCAGTAAATGAGAATGGCAAGCTGACGGGGGAGGGCTATGGCCCTGCGGTGGACCCTGGATTACCTGCAGTGCTAGTCACCCCGACCAGAGGCTTGGTGTTTGATTGCCATTTCGCTCCGCTCGTCCGAAACGGCGTGGTCACTTATTATCACGGCGATCTACTAGTAGCGCATTGAAGGATTCCGGTAATCTGCGGACCCGACCGTATCGTCGCCTATTCAGAAACTGCGCCACTTCCGGGAATTTTCAGTGCGACGCACGTCTATTCAAGTCAATCAAAGAGAAGTTAGGGTGGCAAGAGGTTTTAGATAGACCCATCATGCTCGATCCAGCAAGCCAATCTGGAGAAGTCCTGCTGCGCGGCTCCGTATTGGTGTTGCTGGCAGGCGGCCCAGTCATAAAATAACCAAGAACATCTATGCCCCATTCATCCACTCCTGAGCGAAGTCGAAGGATCTGCGTTTTCCATTGTGGATGAGTGGGAGGCCACGAACCTCACCCCGCGGGCTTTGTAACAAGGGCACGGCTTCAGCCGGGCCGCAAAGATGCCCTGATTGAGTGCGAGGGCTTTAGCCCCTGAGGGAATCTGCTGTCCATGATCTCCAGAACGCAGGGGCTAAAGCCCAATATCATTTGTGGCCGACTTTGGCCCGACTGAAGTCGTGCCCTTGTTACAAAACCCGCCGTCAGGTGGCTCTTTCATCAGCCTAGGCGATTAGAGAGTGTAGGGAACCAGCACTCCAGGTGTGCCAGGAGGGAAATCGCGGGTGTTGCGCGTGATCAGAATACGGCCGGATTCCTCGGCAGTTGACTGAATGATGGCGTCGGACAGTTTGATTCGGTTCGTCCTGCGCAGAAGAAATGCCCGCTCGGCCACATCAGTGTCGAGCGGCAGAGTGTAGAAGTTCAGTAGGAAGGAACGCGCATCCGCTTCATTGTCGGCGGTCGAACCCGCCATCACTTCCATCCAGGTAACGATGCTGACGGCGCGGTCGGCGTGCCGGTCGCATGCGGCGCGCGCTTGCGGAATGCCGCGCAGATAGTCGATGAGGATGTTCGTGTCGAAGAGAACCGGCAGCGTTACCATTCCGCGCGCATCCTCTCCTGATAGGCGAGTCCGTCCTCACGCAAGCCGGACCACGCCCCAAAATAGGCATGATTCATCTTCTGGCGGTGCGGCGCAAGTGAGGCAGCGACAGATCGCCGCACGAATTCGGCGCGAGAGATCGATTGCTTTTTGGCTACCTGAGTCAGCAGCTTGAGATCTTCTTCGGGAATGTCAATTAGTGTGCGCATGACGCCTCCTTCGATATATAAACAGTATATCATTATGAGACGTGAGAGTATATCTCTTCCGGCGGGCGACGTCGGCCCCAGTGACGGTTTCCTACCATATTGAGGATGCCCTCGGTTCCTCGCAGTTAGGGACCGAGGAGGTTACCAGAAACGGGAAATTTCAGCGCAACGCACGCCGATTCAATCCAGATGAAGCGATCATCCAGCGAAGGGCGGGTTAAGATAGACCTATGCACGATCCAGGAAGTTCGTCCGAAGAAGTCCAGTTGCGCGGCTCCGTGCTGGTGCTGCTGCAGTTTGATGTCTGCGAGGCCATTCGGCTGGACCAATTGCAGGAACTGGTGAGCGCCCGCAAGGTAGACAAGCCCAGCATGAAGCATCCCGCGCCGGGCTACGTGCGCTACCAAAGGCCGCCCGTGGTGGTGCCCGCTGAGCCGCTCGTGCTGGAGAGCGGTGAGCGCCTGCAGGGCGAGATCAAGTACTACGACTACGGCGTGTTGAGCGTGGTCTTTGAGCTGCCCTTTGCCGGCGACTGGGAGAAGCTGACCGGCCTGGCCAGCCGCTGGGTATGGGATGTGGACTTTGCCGCGCAGGCCACGGCCATTGTGCGCGCCAGCCTCAAGCGCGCCGCTCCGGCGCTCATCAAGCCTTACGACGAGTGGCTCAGCGAAGACTATCTGATCTTTCACGTGCGCGAGATCGCCGGCTCACCCTCGGTCACTGAGCTGATTCAAAAGCACGGCGCGCGCATTGCCCAGGTGGTGCGCGGCGACACCGGCCAACTGGCTGAGAGCGAATGCAACGAGGTGCTGCAATCGCGCATCTCGTACTATGCCAACGATCTTGCGGTGATCGGCTGGAACGCGGCCTTCCTCTATGACAGCACGGCCGGCGCGGAGATGGCGGTGCAGTTGCTGGAGTACGCCAACTCGCAGTTGTTGGAGTTCCGCTACTACGACAACTTGCTGACCGAGGAACTGGAGCGCGTCTACACACTGCTGGACAAAGGCACCGGGATCCTGGCGCGTTGGCGGCTGGCGTACTCGGCCACGCAACTGCATACCGTGCTGCTGGATGTGGCCGAGCTGACCGAGCACGCCGACAATGCCATCAAATTTTTGAGCGATATGTTCGCCGCGCGCCTCTACAAGCTGGCCGCGCTGAAGGTCGGCGTGCCCGACTACAAAGATCTGGTCACACGCAAGGTCCACACCGCCGAGGAACTTTATCGCTTCATGGTGGATCAGTTTAACCAGAGCCGCGCGTTTTTTATGGAGCTGACGGTGGTGATTATTCTGGTGATCGAGATCGTCTATATGTTTTACGGAAAGATGTTTTAGAAGTGTTTTACATTGTAGCGTCGGCCTCCTGGCCGGCAGTGGCGTGGACCTCCCGGTCCACGCCGTACTCAATAAACAGGATAAGTAATTTATTCGCTAGCGGTCGGCGAAATGCCACGCGCAATCGCCTCCCTGAGCACTTTGCGCATCGCATCAATTGCTGCTGAAATCTCGTCGCCGCGCGCGACAGGCCCATGGCCGCAGACAATAAATTCCGGGTTAAGTTTTTCCATCCGCTCCAGCGAATTGAGCCATACCTTCCAATCGTCAACACCGCCCGCGTCCAGATTAGGAAGATACTCGCGCACTACGCAATCGCCTGTAAACAGCACACGATCTTGCGCAACCCACACCGACAAATTAGTTCGCGTGTGTCCGGGAGTGAAAAGAACTTCAACCTTCAATTCGCCCAGATCGATAGTCGTCTCGGTGGCAATTGGACAATTTGGATGAGTCAGTTTTGTTTGATAAAAAAACGCCTGCGCCTCCTGCCGTGCGCGCCGCGCGGGGCAGGGAATCGAATCGTTGAACTCGGCCTTCTCCGCAAGAAACTCTTCCGGCGTGCGTGCAATTTCCGCGTGGCCCCACACATCCATTCCCTGCGCGCGGAGATATCCATTGCCGCCGATATGATCAAAATGCTTCTCGGTAATGATCGCCCGCAGCGTATTTCCAGGCCGCGCGGCGCTTGCGTAACCATGAATGGTTTGCGCGGCCAGCGTGTTTCCGCCTGTGTCCACAATTAAAGTTGTTTCATCGCCAACAATAATTCCAGCATTGACGCACCATGGCGAGGAATAACCAAGACCGGTAACTGCATAGCAATGATCGGTAAGTCGCATAGTGATAGATTACCGCGTTGTTCTCAAGAAATGCCGAAAAATATGCGCCGAAAAAAGATTGCAATCGGATGAAAATCTGCGCTTCCATTCACTCAAGAGATACGCCCATTGCGCCAGGGCTATCATTCAACGCGATTTTTCTGTATCATAAAGATGATGCCCCCGCAGGATTGGCGGCGAATCCAACGAAACCCCCAACGAAGGAGACTGAAAATGGCAGATACAACAAAGAAGACTAAGGCGCCCGCGAAACCACGCAAGACAGTGGCCAAGAAAGTGAAGGTTGCCCAGCCTGTCAAGCTGACCTTCCCATCGCGCGCGGAGATTGAGCAGTTAGCGCGTCAATACTGGGCGCAGCGCGGTTATACCGATGGCTATGCGGAGCAGGACTGGCTGCGCGCCGAGCAGGAACTTCTGCAGATGGCCTCCTAACATCCGAGCTATCATTCTGGAGTTTTATCTAACTCGCCTTGCAGTGAGTTGAGGATAAGTGTGTAACTCAAAAGATGATCGCCACGCATCCCGCATGAAGGCGAGATGCGTGGTTTGGCACCCAACCTCAAAATTAGCGCTGAATCATCCTGCTGCCGGCGGCTTCCATCAGGATGCAGAAGGCCTGCGCCTCAGTGGAAGGACCGGGGTTGTCAAAGTCGGGCGCGCCGCATGCGCCCTGCACATAACCATCTGCGTCCATCTTCAAGCGGGCTGCCGCGCGCATGGTGTCGGCATGGGCCTGATAACTCGCGGGCAGCCACAGGTCGATGATACCTTGGTAGATTGCGAAAGCGAGCATCTGAGCCAGGTTTGTTTCAACAAAGGTCGCAGGCTGATCAACTACATTATGAAAGAGTCCGTCCGCGCGCTGATAAGTAATACATCCATCAATTATCTCGCGCGCAAAGGATGCAACACGTGCCCGATCTTTGGCGCGTTCGCTCGGCAGGCTGCGCCAGACGCGGGCCAGCCCCGCCGCAGCCCAGCCGTTTCCACCGCCCCAACAACTGGCGTCCTTGAGTTGTTTGTTGCCGTCATCCCAAATATGAGTTAGCAGCTTCTTATCTGGATTCCAGAGTTTCTGCCGGTAGCCATCGATTTGCTGGAGCGCTTCGTCGAAGAAACCTATAGCAGCCAGAAAAGGCGGAGCGCAGTTTAGTCCGTCGGACCACATCTCCGGCGCATGGAATGTGTGATACAAGATGCCATCCGCATTGCGCGGCGCGTCTTTCAGAATCCAGTTGAGCAGCCCGTCCACTGCCTGGTGAATCTGCGCATCATTGCTCCACTCGGCGGCCTTCGCGTAAGCTACGCCGCCCATCGCGGGATCAGTCGGGCTGCCGGAGATTACAACGCCCAGCCGCCCGTCCGGCGTTCGCTGCATGATCGCTGCTTTAGTCAACAGAATAACGCTTTGCCGGTCGTCAATCTCCAGCATCGCCTGCGCCAGAATGCCCTGCTCCCAGTCGCGCCGCTGCATGGACATCGCCGCTGCTTTGGCCTTTTCGATGCGAAGCGCGCTCTCGGAACGATGCGCGTTCACTGGCCCTCTGGTAACCTGCGCCATCGCGCCGGGAAGTACAGCGAGTGGTGTACTGATCGCAACAGCGGATTGCAAAAATGATCGGCGATTCATAGCTACCCTCGAAGATATTTCAGTTTCATGCTATTGCAACACATGAATGACAGATTATTGTCCTTCGATAAATTATCGGAGATCGCGCCCCCATGCCTCCACTTCAATCAAGCTGCACCATTTTGCGGGGTCCGCGGGAACCAGCTTCGCAATGCGAAACCATGTCACTTTTCGTTTGGGAAATTTGAACTCCTGCAAACTAGCCGAAGAAGTGATCTGAATCGGCAGCCGGCTTCCATCGGAAAACTCAATCTCCGCGCTCTTCCAATAACTGTCATGAGGGAAATCGGCGCGGTTCATCAGGCCAATCTTGTCCAGTTCAACTGGGCGGCCAAAGTCCAGCTTCCACCAAACGTCGAGCCGCTGCTCAGGCCCCCACGATTGATAAGGCCAAACGCCGTGATGGCCGTTCTGCTCTGCGCCGTCTATTGCATTGCGCGCGGCAAAGTCAAAGAGGTTCCGCGCATAACTATTGGTGCTGCTATGCGGAAATGCCCGCGCGGGTGTTTCTTCCGGCAGCACGGAATCGCATGGATTCAAAGCCAGATTCCGATAGCCGTTCCGCTCGCGACTGGTGAAGGCGCGCGCCTCGATGCGATGTGTCTTTCCGGCAAAGCTGGCCGGTGAATAGGCGCTTCCCGTCTGCTGCTCAGCGCGACCATAGGGAATCATAAATTCAAACTGACCCCGCGAAGAATCCGGGAGATACAGCAGGCACTCGGAGAAGTTTTGATCCACCTTTACGGCCATGCGTCGTGCACCGCGCAGAATGATATGATCGCCCGGCTGATATTCATGATTGAAGTCAAGTGCGACAGAAGAAGTATCCACGTCTTTACCAGCGATTTCAACTCCATTTTTATCCAGCACCGCGATCTGAATCAACGCGCTGCTTGTAGCGTGCAACTCTCCAGCCAGCAGCACGAAAAGGCTGATAGTCACAAGAGCAACACGAACTGACCGTGCAACGAACCGATGCCTCGAAAACAGCAGTTCATCAAAGTAATCCTTGCCGAAGCGCTTGCCCTGCTTGAGCCGTTCATCGTCCAGAACAAAACCCTTGATGAGATACTCGCGCAGAACCTGCGTGGCCCAGATGCGGAATTGCGTCGCCTCGCGGCTGTTCACCCGGTAACCGACGGCGATAATGGCGTCCAGATTGTAGAGCAAAATGCCCCGAGCGACACCACGCCCGCCCTCCGGTTGAACTACTCGAATTTTTCGAGTAGTTGACAAGTCCTTTAGTTCGCCGGACTTGTAGATTTCTTTTAGATGGTAAGTGATGGTATGGCTCTCCACCCCAAACAGTTCCGCCATCTTGCGCTGCGTCAGCCAGAAGCTCTCGCTCTCAAAGAGTACTTCGACGCGGACATTGCCCTCCGGCGTGGCATACAGAATGATCTCGTGCTGCAACGGATCTTGTTCGTTCGCCGTCATCTCGCCCCCTGCTCTCCATCTTTGCACTTGCAGCCGGTGCTCCAGGTTTCGATTCTGAAACATGGGAGTCTACGAAACCAATCGAGCGAGGATAGGACACAGATCGCTTCTACTCCTTTCTACTCCTTGCGAGCGGCCAACTGAAGCAGCCTGCGCCCAACCATGAAGAACCAAATCGGATAGAAAGGACCGGCAATTGCCAGCAGGACGACGCCAGAGATGGGCAGGAAGAGTCCGCAGACGATGTGGGCCAGGTCGAGTCCATGCATCACAATGCCCAGCCAAGCTGTGGCCTTGCTAAAAACTCCGCCACGCAGCATCACAAACGAAATCAGAACCGCGCCGCACTGGACCAGCACGCCGCCCAGAATGGCTCCCGTCCCGTGCCAGATATCAGCAGCCATGAGCGCTTCTCCTGCGACAAGGAACTGCATTCTGACTGCGTCGCTGGTCGCCGCCGCATATTTATCGCTCAGCGCGACCATCGACAGTGCCGTAGGTGTTGCCAGCAGCAGCGTCACGCCGGTGAAGGCCAGCGCCGTTGAAAGCAAGGCGTACGCGCGATTCGTACTTTTCAAAGCAGCGAACAGGCCAAGAAATAGCAGATAGTAGAGCGGCATGACGGCAATAGTGGGCAGGTCGAGGCGCAACAGTCCAACAACCCTGTGGTGCTGCAGAAGGTCGAAAGCCTGTGCGGCAGAGGCGGGCTGGCCTCCCAGAATCACCATCTGAAGCATCGTAGCCAGCGAGTAAACAATCAGAAGCAGCGCGGCGATTCCGCCGAGCTGGCACAACCGTCTTAGATCTCCGGACGCTCTATAAATTGCCTGATCACGCCTATTTTCTGAGTACATGAATTGTCAACCCTCCTCGGGCAAAGCGAACGAATATCCGCCGCGACGATGGAATGGCGCGACGGGAAGGGTGGCAAATTTACACTTTCAATCAACCATTCGCCCGGTTCGCCACCAGCATCGACTCCAGAATCTGATCCGACACATCCTTGACCGCCGCCGGCGAGTGCGCCAGAAAGAGCGTATTCGTCTTGTCGCTTTCGCCGATCGACTTCAGCGTGTCAAAGTACTGCGTCACCAGCACCAGTTGCATCACCTCGCGCGACGACGCGCCATCGACGGCCTTCTGGAATTGCTCGACTGAAACTTGCAAGCCTTCAATGATCGCCTTGCGCTGATTGGCAATGCCCTGGCCTTGCAGCGCCTTGCTCTCCGCCTCTGCCTCGGCCTTTTTGACCACCAGAATCTTTTCTGCCTCGCCGCGCGCATTGGCGGCCACCTGCTCGCGCTGCGCGGCGTTGATGTCGTTCATCGCCGACTTCACCTTCTGGTCGGGCACGATATCAGTGACGAGGACGTTGACAATCTCAAAGCCGAAGGTGGCCATGTCTGCGTCCAGTTCCTGCTTGACCGCCGCGGCAATCGACGACTGCGAGGCGAAGACCTCATCCAGCGTCATGCCCGGAACATGGCCCAGAATCACCTGTTCCACATAACTCTTGATCTGCGCCGTCGGGTCGGCGAGCTTGTAATAAGCGTCGTACACCTTTTCCGGGCGCACGCGATTCTGCACGGAGATGGGAATGGTGACAAAGACATTGTCCTTGGTCTTGGTCTCCATGGTGAGCGAGATCTGGTTGACGCGCAGGCTGACCACGCCGGAGACGGTGTCAAAGAACGGGCGCTTCCAGTTCAAGCCCGGATCGGCAACGCGCAAAAACTTGCCGAAGCGCGTGATGATGGCCACTTCCGCCGTGTTGACGGTGAAGAAGCTGCTCAAGAAAACTATCAGAACGATGAGAGCCAAAACTCCCACGGGAATCAAAACGAGCGGGTCCATGTTAAGCCTCCGTTGTCCTTTTTTTGAACAACGGAGGAATTATACAGGAGCGGGATGAAGGCTCGATGAGCGGAAAACTGCGGCATCATTTCAATGTGCGAAAGCGCCTGTGTTCTTGGGGTCGAAATCCAACTTTACCAATCCGTCACGGTAGTCGATATGGATGACAGTTCCGCGTAGTGCCGCATTTCCAATCAACCCTGAAATTTCCAACCCCGTATCCTTGGAAAACCTTGACGTATCGAAAGTGTGCATATAACCAATGTTCTGATTGAGCTGCGCAAAGAAAAGCGCAACGTTGCCGGCTGAAAAAGAAGTATCGACTTTGCTCTTCGAATCCCTGATTTCATATTTGCTTTCTTTGTGTCCGTCAACTATCTCATGTGCCGCTTCGGGAGTGAGCACACTATTCCAAATTGCGGTATCAAGGACAAATAACATAGGATACTTTCCATTTGCGTATGCGGGAAAAATCAGATCACTCCCTGAACGATAAATCAAAGAATAGTCCTTCATCTCCGGTGCGATCGTGCGGTCATAAAGGCCATCCACGGACGCGCCTCCAGACCTTGCGGGAAGCGGATCAAGCTTGAGTTTGTGTTTCAGAGAGTCGAGCGTCACAAGAAAGTCCGAGAAAAGACTCATTGACATCACGCCATCGGCATCGTTCCCAAATGCGCCATTCAAGACCTGCACCGCGCAGTTATGAAATTCAACTCCGCCAATGGATATGGAATCCGCATAGGCGAAATATCCAGGTCTTGGTCCTTGAGGTCCTGTGCCCGGGATAGAATTTTGAAACACCGGCTTGAGTCCCATGTTCTTTGCCGCTGATTGCAGAATCAGCAGCCCACTGAAGCCCTCTATCGGAAGTCTCGCGTTATAACTGGTGTCGATGGGAAGATTGACCAGGTGACCATTTACCTTTACGCCCAAAGATGGGAAAGGAATTTCACCCCTGATTGTTCTGATTTCAGCAAGAGGAATCTCGGTTGAAGCCGGTTGTGAAGTCAAGGTGCATGGCTGATGTGATTCCTTGTTCCAGGCCTTCAATTGTTCAAGTTCCGTTTTAAGTTCACCTATTGTCTGTTCATCGTCTCCGCGAGGGAGGAGAAGGTAATCCTCAATCTCATGGATCCGTTGTTCAATGGGAAGTGTTCTCATCCAGGCTGCGCGAATCTCCTGGTCTTCTGGATCTAACTGATGTGCACTTATCAGCATCTTTCGGGCTGTCGCATAACGCGAGTTCAACTCAGCCAATTTGCCGATTAAATAAATTGTTCGCGGATTACAGGGGTCCAGTTTGAATGAATCACGGGACGTTTCTGTAGCAACCCATGGCTCACCCTGCCTGAATTCCACTTCGCCAAGCAGCGTAAGCAATGCAGCCGGCGCAGGATTAACCCCAATCCATGTATGGACGGCATCTGCTGCATCCAAGACTTTCTGCTGACGCAGCAAAGCATGAACAAGTCCAATGGACGGATCGATTGCTCCTGGGTTCTTGGTAAGCGCGGCTCGGTACAGTCCTTCCGCTTTGGCGAAATCGCCATTCAAAAATGCAGTATCCGCTTCCGAAGGAGCGGCATGGTGCATTATTGTGCAATTGCTCATTGCGAACAACAAATTGGAAGAAAGCCCAAACAACCCAAACAATAAGCCAGAGAAAAACATTATTCCAGGCAACTTGCCCATATTCAAAAATCGACGCATCCTGTGAATCCTCCGAGCTGCTACAGATAAATTAACATACCTGGCACCCGTTAAATTGTCACAGTTACATCCAAAAACCTTGCCGAGATATCTCTCGCAAGCTGCCAAAATGTCAGTTGGATTTTATAAGGCTTGGAGGAGTTACCGGCCCAGATAGGTTCGGTACTGTTGCTCAATGACTCCGGCGGCGCGGGCGAGCGCCAGCTTGGCCAGATTGTACCGATAGAGGCTCTCCACCAGATTGCTCTCAGCCGAGGCCAGCGTGGCTTGCGCGGTGACCAGCGGCAGGTTGTCGTCCACGCCGGCGCTGACGCGGTCGCCCTCGTCGGAGAGTGCGCGCGCGGCCAGATCAACACTGGAGCGGGCCACCTCAACCAGCTTGGCGGTCGCGGTCACGTCCAGCAGAGCCGAGCGCACCTGAAAGTCTATCCTGCCGTGCAGATCGTCGAGCTGGGCGCGGACGGCGTCCAGTTGCGCCTGAGCGGCCTCCGCATCGCCGCGCAGTTTGCCCTCGCGGAAGACCGGCAAACTGAGCGTGCCCACGGCGGCAAAGTTGCCGTGCGAGCCAACGCCGCTAACCTGGCTGACGCCGTAATAGCCGCCAAAGCTCAGGCTGGGCAGCCGTTGACTGCGATAAGCCGCATGAACCGCCTTTGCCTCAACAGCCTGATTCTGAAGCGTCTGGTAATCCTGGCGGCTGCGGTAGGCCAGCGCGCGCAACTCATCCAGCGTTTGCGCGGCCAAATCGCTATAGGATGCCTGATCGCTGAGAGCCACGCGCTGGCCGGGGTCAATGCCGATCTCGCGCTTGAGCAGGATCAGATCCTTTTCGTACGCGTTCTGAGCGGCGATCCGCGCCTGTTGCCGCGCCTGAAGCTGAACCCGCGCCCGCAGTTCATCCAGATTGGCAACAACACCAGCCAGATGAGCCTCGTGCGCATCGTGCAAGAGCTTCTCGTCCGCCGCTTCCTGGGCCTTGGCGTTGTCCACTTCGCTGGCTGCGGCAATGGCGTGCAGATAGGCCGTGGCCACCTGCTGAACCACCTCGCCACGAGCCGACATCTTTTGAAAGTGAGCCACGCGCTCGGCCGCTCCAGCCGCCTTCCAGCCGGCGATCACCGGGCCGGAGAAGATCATTTGACCGTAGCGAATCTGCCCATCAACCACGTCGTCGCGCGTGATGGCGGAAAAACCTGTCGGGAATTTGATGAGCTTTGAGAACTCCGCAAGAGCGTCCGGCCCAAAGCCCATGGCCACCAGATTTTGCTGATGCACGCCCAGATCGCCCTGCAAGGTGATGGTCGGCAAAAAGTTTTGCAGCGCCTCGTTCTTTTGCCCCAGGAGCGCCTTCTCGCCGTTCTCGGCTTCTTTCAGGCCCAGGTTGTTCTTGAGACCCAGCGCGATGGCATCGTCCAGCGATAGCCGCAACAGCTCATCCGAGGCCGGTTGCGCGGTGACGCTGCCAAAGAACGGGTTGGCGGCTGAAGTGGGGTTGGGCGCTTGCGCCGGGCACAAGGCGCACAGAAGCGGCAGAGCGCTAGCCAACGCCAGAGCTGTGAGAGATCCCGGCGCGGTAGACCGCCGGACTGAATGTTGCGCTCGTTCCACTCTCTTTATTCTCTCAGATGAACGGGGCCATGCAAAGATTCGGCTAGCAAATGGGAAAACTATGGGTATTGCAACGGGTATTTGCAGGGCTTTTCCTATCGGCGAAAAACACGGCGAAAACCAATAGGCGATCCTGTTTGATTCCGCCAGGATCAACAAAACGGATAAAGAATTAAGCGGGAATCGTTTCGCGCGCGCGGCGCACAAACTCGCGCACCTTGGCGGCATCCTTGCGCCCAGGCTCGGCCTCCACGCCGGAGACGGCGTCCACGCCCCAAGGGCGCAGCGCACGAATCGCCTCGGCCACATTGGCCGGGTTCAGCCCGCCCGCCGCGATCAGGCGCATCGGCGTCAGGACGTTTTGTCCAAGTGCGCGGCGCGCCTCTTCCCAGTCAAAGGCCAGGCCTGTTCCGCCCACGGCCTTGGCCGTATGCGAATCCATCAGCACGGCGTGCACGTGCGGATTCCCGGCGTGCGCGGCGATCTCGGCCGCGTGCTCCGTGGCGATCTCTGCGCTGAAGTGAACCACGCGCACGATGCGCGCTTCCGGCAGCCGCTGGCGCAACCGCTCGGGCAATTCATGCGGCGCATTCCAGTGAAGTTGCACGCCGGTCAGGCCGCTGCGTTGAACCGTGGAGACAATCTCCTCCAACTCCGCCTGAACAAAGACGCCGATCTTCTCGATTCCGTCGGGCAGACGCGCGGTGATGGCGGCCACCTGCTCCACCGTCACGCGCCGCGGACTGGGCGCAAAGACAAAGCCCAGCGCGTCGGCCCCGGCCTTGGCGGCCAAAAGCGCGTCCTCCAGCGAAGTGTTTCCACAGATTTTGATCCAAAGGCTCATGCGGCGGCCCCGGCAATGAGCGCCCTGAGCGCCGCTCCGGGATCGGGCTGGCGCATCAGGCTTTCGCCGATCAGAAAGGCGTCAAAGCCGACTGTACGCAGGCGAACCAGGTCCGCCCGCGTGGCAATGCCGCTCTCGGTAACGCTGACCACTCCAGCCGGAATCCGCTCGGCCAACTCCAGCGAGGTTTCCAGGTGAACCTCGAAGCTCTTCAGGTTGCGATTGTTTACGCCGATGGCGTCCGCGCCCGTTGCGCCCAGCGAGTCCAGCACGCGGTCCAACTCCTCGGCCGTATGCACCTCGACCAGCACATCCAACGCCAGCGCGTGCGCTGTCTCCGCAAAGCATTTCATTTCGCGATTGGTCAGCGCGGCGGCGATGAGCAGAATCGCGTCTGCGTGATGCGCGCGCGCCTCGGCAATCTGGTACGTATCGACGATGAAATCCTTGCGCAGGCAAGGCAGCGGAACCGTCGCCGAAGCCAGCTCCAGATTGCGCAAGCTGCCCTGAAAAAACGGCTCATCGGTGAGCACGGAGAGCGTCGCCGCGCCGCCGACAAAGTAGCTGCGGGCCAGTTCGGCCACGTCAAAGTTCGAACGGATCAGCCCCTTCGATGGCGAGGCCTTCTTGATCTCGGCAATCACAGCGGGGCCGCTCGCCGCCATCCGCCGCAGCGCCGCCGCCCAGCCCCGCGGCTGATGCTCGGCGGCCAGCCGCTCCAGCTCTGCAACCGGCACATGGGCCTTCGCCGCAGCCACCGTCGCGCGCGTAGAGGCCAGAATTCTGTCAAGGTGGGTAGTCATACGCTGAATCCAGTATACGAAAGATAAACAAGGGACTTTAGCCATCTGAAGCAAGGCGAACACAATTGCGCTATGATGTTGGAACTGAGAGGGAATCATAAAGGAGGCGCATGATGGCAGATCGTAAACAATTTCTTGGTGTCGTACAAACGAATGAAGCTCTGTTGCGTCTTTTGAGCGAGTCGCGCAACCGAAGCGTGACCGATGAGGAGTTACGGGAACAGAGAATCAGCTTTGCATTTGGCAACGCACTGAATTCAAACACGATAACAAAGGAAAGCGTTCGCCGCGCCTCGCGAAGTGTACGTCTCATTTCATCGACCTGTGAGCACAGCTCGTAACTGTTCGCCATTTCTATGAGCGTTAGGAAAAGTGACAATCCGGAACTCTATGCCAAGGTCGAAGAGCAGAACCTCTTGCGGCAGTATGATCTGCTGTTGAATTGCATCGAAATCGGCTTGACAAAGGGTATTGAAGCATTCGACAAATACACGCTATGGTCTCTGAACGCGGCGGTAACTGCGAATATAGCCCAATTTGGAGGACGCTACCGGGAAGAACCGATCTATGTTGGCAATCATCAACCGCCCCATTTCAAAGATGTTGCAAATGAGATGGACCGATTCTTTTCGCTCATCCATGAGAATTGGGATATCCAGGATGACCCCACCATCCTTCCTGCATATGCGCTTTGGAGGCTCAATTGGATTCATCCATTTGTAGAAGGAAACGGGAGAACAGCCAGGGCGGCCTGTTATTACCTGATTTGTATGAGACAAGGAAGATTGCTGCCAGGCAAGAAGATTGTCCCAGAGCGGATTCGAGAGAATCGAGAACCTTATTATGAAGCACTTAGAGAAGCAGATCGCTATTGGAACAATGGACACTTCAACGTCTCCCAATTAGCGGATTACCTGGCTGAACTTTTAACTGGCCAGCTTACGGAGATCGATTAGGCTCTAAGTCTCTCCTCCTGTTTATTATCTGAGGAACAAATCATCTCCGAATTTCGTACTTCGTTCCGTCGACCCCGTGTTTGCTTCTTGGCCGGAAACCAAGGCCACGATGCAAGAATTTGAGCAAATTTCGGCTAAGGAACTCCTCCAAGAGGTTACAAATCCCGTTTTTTTGAGTCTTGCTTGCAGGTGGTTTTATGAAGCAGTAGTCTAGTGTGTGCCGCCGACTCGGCTTATCCGTCGCGCTGAAATTCCGTCCCCTTGAAACCGCAAAAAGAAAGGAACCCTCATCCATGAGAACCGTCCTGAGCGTTTTGATCTCTCTCTCGCTGCTCGGCTCCGTTGCCGGAGCGCAGCAGAAGGCACCTGGCCTGCCGCCGCTGATTGATCGCGATTTGCTCTTTGGCAATCCGGAGATTGCCGCCGAGCAGCTCTCTCCCGATGGCCAGTATCTTGCCTTCCTCAAGCCCTGGAAAGATACGCGCAATGTTTTTGTGAAGGCCGTCGGCGAGCCCTTCAGCGCGGCGCGCCTGCTGACCACCGAGAGCAAGCGCCCCGTCGCCGGTTTCTTCTGGACGCGGGACAGCAAGGCCATTCTCTACGTCAAGGACAACGACGGCGACGAGAACTACAACATCTATGCCGTTGATCCCTCGGCCAAGCCTGCCGCCGGCGCTGAAGCTCCGCCCTCGCGCGATTTGACCGGGCTGAAGGGCGTGCGCGTTGAGCTGTACGAGGCGCCCAAGAGCGATCCCGATATTGTTTATATCGGCCTGAACGACCGCGACAAAGCTTGGCATGATCTTTACAAGCTGAAGATCTCCACCGGCGAAAAGACGCTGCTGCGCAAGAACACCGACCGCATTGTGGGCTGGAGCTTTGACGTGAGTGGGCAGTTGCGGCTGGGCATTCGCAATGCGGACAACGGCGACACCGAGATTTTGCGCGTGGATGCCGACAAGCTGACCAAGATTTATTCCTGCAACGTCTTTGAAACCTGCTATCCGATTCACTTTCTTCCCGATGGCAGCCGCGTTTATTTGCAGACCAACAAGGATATTGATTTGACCTCGCTTGAGCTGCTTGATCCGGCCACCGGCAAGACCGAGCTGGTGGAATCAGACCCGCTGGGCAAGGTGGATTTGGGCGGCGCGCGCTTCTCCGAGGCTACCGATGAACTGGTGGAGACCTGGTACACCGACGCCAAGATCAAAACCTACTTCAAAAACAAGGCCTTCGGCGCCGACGAGCACTGGCTGCAGGAACATTTCAAGGGCCAGTTTGTCTCAGTCGCCTCGCAGACGGCGGACGAAAAAGTCTGGCTGGTTACGGCGCACAGCGACACCGAGCCCGGCCAGGTTTTGATCTTCGAGCGCAAGGGCCACAAGCTGATTCCGCAATATAAAGTCCGCGAGAAGCTGGTGCGCGAGGATTTGGCGGAGATGAAATCCGTCACTTACAAATCCTCGGACGGGCTGGAGATTCCTGCTTATCTGACGCTGCCCAAAGGCGTGGAGCCCAAGAACCTGCCCACGCTGGTGATTCCGCACGGCGGTCCGTGGGCACGCGACGAGTGGGGTTACAACACGCTGGCGCAGTTCTTTGCCAATCGCGGCTACGCGGTCCTGCAGCCGAACTTCCGCGGCTCCACGGGCTACGGCAGAAAGTTCCTGGACGCCGGCAACCTGGAGTGGGGCCGCAAGATGCAAGACGACATCACCTGGGGCGTAAAGTATCTGGTCGCCGAGGGCATCAGCGATCCCAAGCGCGTCGGCATTCTGGGCGGATAGTATGGCGGCTATGCGACGCTGGCTGGAGTGGCTTACACGCCTGACCTCTATGCCGCGGCGGTGGACATCGTTGGGCCGTCCAATCTGGTTACGCTGATGGAGTCGATTCCGCCCTATTGGGAGGCGGCGCGCAAGACCTTTGCCGTCCGTATGGGCGACGTGGCAACGCCGGAAGGCAAGGCGTTGCTGGCCGAGCGCTCGCCGCTGCACTCGGCAGACAAGATCAAAACGCCGCTGCTGGTGGCCCAGGGCGCCAATGACCCGCGCGTCAACCGCCGCGAGGCCGAGCAGATTGTGGTCGCGCTGCGCGATCGCGGCTTCCCGGTCGAGTACATTCTGGCTCCCGATGAGGGCCACGGATTTCAGCGGCCCGTCAACAACCTGGCGCTTTTCATGGAATCGGAGAAGTTTCTGGCCGCGCATTTGGGCGGTCGCTTCCAGGAGGGCGGGTCACCCGAATCCGTGGCGCGGCTGAAGGAGATCACCGTCGATCCCAAGTCGGTTGTGCTGCCCAAGATTGTGGATGCATCAGCGGTCAGCGCGCCCAAATCAACTGCCGATCTCGTGCCCGGCACATGGCACTACGCCGCGACGATTGAGATGGCCGGCCAGAAGATGGCTCTCAAGACCAACACCACCATCACCGACAGCGGCGCCTCCTGGACGGCGGTCAACGAAACGGAGACGCCGATGGGCAAAGCCACCGACTCGGCGACCATCGAGAAGGGCACGCTGATTCTGCTCAAACGGAAGGTGGCTCAAGGGCCGATGTCGATTGAGGTGGACTTTACCGGCGGCAAGGCCATGGGCAAGATGAGCATGGGCGGACAGGACAAAACGATCACCGCCGACCTGGGCGGCACGCTCTTTGCCGATGGTCCTGGCGCGGATCAGGTGATTGCCACGCTGCCGCTGGCGGAGGGATTCTCGACCACCTATCGCAACTTTGACGCCATGACGCAGAAGGTCAAGTTGATGCAACTGAAGGTGACCGGCACGGAGGCGGTGACTGTGCCCGCCGGGAACTTCGACGCCTTCCGGATTGAAGTCACTTCAGCCGACGGAGGCCCGGACAAGCAGACCATCTGGATCGCCAAGGACTCGCATAAAGTAGTCAAGTCCAGCGCCGTGCTAGCCTCGATGGGCGGCGCGGTGATGACCCTGCAGTTGAGCGAGTAAGCCAGCCGCCTGCTCTCCCAGGTCTTGATTCGGCGATCTGGGAGAGCTGCAATGCGTTCCGCGCCGTAGGCGCAACAGCCATAAATCCGCGATGTGGTCTTAGCCAAGTTAGTCTTGCGCCGTAGGCGCAAAGGTGATTAGCCCACCGTTTCAACGGTGGGGAAGGATTATCCAAAATACCGACGGAGTCCCATAGGGACGGCGCAACTTGTCTGCACTCTCAATTTATGAGACCGTTCTACCATGCCAAAAACCCGCATCTCCGTCAAATCTGCATGGAACAACACCGGCTGATCATAATACATTTATTCCTCGTCGGACTCGCTGGCCTCCCGCCGGCGCCAGCCCAAACTCCCGCGCCCTCCGTTCCGCCGATTCCCACACTCAACAGCCGCACCACGCTGGTGACCGTTCCCGCGCTGGTCGAAACCAAAACCGGCGAGCCCGTCTTCACGCTGAAGGCCTCGGATTTCATCGTCACCGATAACGGAGTCGAACAAAAGGCGACCATCGACGAAGACACTGGAAGCGAGCCGCTGGCGCTGGTGGTGGTGGTGGAAACCGGCGGCGCGGGCGCGCGCAAGCTCACCAGTTATCGCCACTTGGGGCCATCCATCGAGGCGGTGGTCGGCGCGGTTCCCCACAAAGTCGCCGTCGTTCAATTTGACGGCGCGCCGCAACTGGCCTTGAACTTCACCTCCGATTTAAATGCGGTTGGCGAGTCTCTGGATAACTTGGAAGCAGGCGACGACAAAGCCGCCATTCTGGACAGCCTGCGCTTTGCCGTTGATCTGCTGCGCCGTCAGCCGGCGTCTTACCGACGCGCCATTCTACTTATCAGTGAGACGGTCGACCACGGCAGTCAATCAACATTGGATCAAGCGCTGCGCGACGTCAGCGACACCAACACGGCGATCTATAGCTTGTATTTTGCCACGGGCAAATCCAACGTTGGACACACCCTCGCGCTGATCTATCACGACCCAAATCCCGGTCCGCCCGGCGGCTGCATGGCCAAGGATCCAAATCTTCCCGATCAGAACCGTTGGGTGCAAGCCTACGACTGCCTGGGCCTTCTAGCTCCGCCGTTGCGGCTGGCCAAGGCGGCGGCCGTTGCTGCCGCCGACGCCCTCAAGCACAACGCGGCCGAGAGCGTGGCACAGTTGACCGGCGGCGAATCCATCGCTTTCAAGGATGCGCGCAGCCTGGAGCGCGGCGTGCAGGAGATCTCTCACCACCTGCCCAATCGCTATCTGCTCAGCTTCTATCCCGCCGCGCCGCATCTCGGCTTTCACGCCATCGGATTGCGCTTGAAAAACTATCCCGACTTAGTCGTCACCGGCAGAAGCGGCTATTGGGCCGACGAGTAAGCAGCGCCAGGAACTGGAACCAATTACAGAACCTTCAAATGAGTTCCTGCTTTGAAAGGACGCGACTTTACAAGCTGCGAAAAAACTAAATAAAGATTCCAGAAGCGTCATGGTACGACTCCACAAGCTGCGAAAAACTAAATAAAGAATCCAGAAGCGTCATGGCACGACTTTACAGGTTGCGGAAAAACTCAATCAAGGCAGGTTTTGTAACAAGGGCACGACTTCAGTCGGGCCGCAAGACGCAGATAATAAGGAACGGGGCTTTAGCCCCTGCGGGATGTTTTTCCGGGGCTTTCCCCCAAAATTCATCCCTCTTTCCGCGCCATTTAAAGCCGTGCCCTTTCAAAACTGATTTCTGGATCTTTAATTTTTTCCACCGTCATTCTGATTAAGTTGCAGCGGAGTCGAAGAGCCATTTTTTTGATGCTCTTCCGAGGCTTTCCCCGATGCCTCCGAGAGCAGCGCAATCGCTTGCAAAAGTAACTGCGCATTTCGGTTGGAAACGCCAAGGATGGCAACGGCCAGTCCGCCCGTCCAAAGGATCAGTCCGACAAAGGTGGCGATGTAGAGCATCTTCAAGTCTTGCAGATAGATCATGGCCAGAGCGACATTTCCGCCGCCCAGAATGATGAATACAACGGCAATGATCTTCATCCATCTTTGCCGGCGATCTACCGTGTCCAGCGACTTGCGCAGTACCGCTTCATAGGCTTCTGTCATAACTTTCACCCTTTCCTTCCAGTTGCGTTGCGTAGTGTTTTCAAGCCGTAGGCCAGCCGCGATTTGACCGTGCCCGCGCTCAGTTGCAAGATGGCGGCCACCTCTTGAATTGTGAAGTCTTCCAGATAATGCAAATCAAGAACCGCACGGCTGGCCGGAGAGACCTGGTCCAGAAGGGCATGAAGCTCGCCCACCAGAATCGCCGCATCGTCCTCCTGGTTATCAGGCAGATCATCGACTTCGATGCTCTCCTCGTGCCGCTCTTCCCAAATGCGCTTGCGCTTGAGAAAGGCGAACGAGGCGCGCGTGGAGATGCGGTAAGCCCAGGCTCGGTAGAATTTGGGTTCGTTCAGCGCGCGCAGGTTCCGGCATATCTGCAAGAACACATCCTGCAATACATCCTCTGCCCCTTGCGCGCCAACCATGCGGCGGATGTAAGGCAGCAAGAACGTCTGCGTCCCGCGCAGCAATTCTTCCAGCGCATCCCGTTCGCCACTCTGGGAGCGGAGAACCAAAAACAATTCGTGCGTTCGGTTCTCCATTCTTGCCCTCCACTTGTAAAGAGGCCGTGCAAGGTCAGACTGTTCGATTGATAGCAAAAAATGACTCTATGTATTTATAAAACTCCGGGTGCCCCCGGTCTCGATTCTGAGACCGAGGAGTTCAATTATCCCGCAACCGCCATTTTCACGGCCTCTTCCGCATCCGCCGCCACGCGCAGCAGCGCGCGGTTCTTGGGCTTGATAAATCCCGCCTCGACCGCCGAATCCAGAAAGCTCAGCAGCCCGTCCCAGTAGTCCGCGGTATTGATTACAATCACCGGCTTCGCGTGCATTCCGAGCTGCGCCCAGGTGACCGCCTCCAGCAGCTCCTCCAGCGTGCCGTAGCCGCCCGGCAGCACCAGAAAGGCGTCGGCCAACTCCACCATGCGCGCCTTGCGCTGGTGCATGGTGGGCGTCAGCTCGAATTGCGCCAGCCCTTCGTGCGCAATCTCGCGCCCCACCAAAACCTCCGGCAGAATGCCGATCACATCCACACCGCCGACAATCGCCGCATCGGCCACCGCGCCCATCAGCCCAACATTCGCCCCGCCATAGACCAGCCCCAGCCCGGCCGCAGCAATCGCCGCGCCCAGCGCCCGCGCCTCAACAAGATAAGCAGGGTTGGTTCCATCGGCCGATCCGCAATAAACAGCCACCCGGCGAACGGGTTCTCTTGTTAAAGTCATAGTGTCTATAGGATAACTTGGCTGCGGCGTGGCTTACTTCCGCTCCAGATACTCGGCGGGCGTAAGGATTGAAATCCCCTGGAAGGGATGCAGCGTCAGCAGGTCCACGTCGCCGGTCACGATCACGTCGGCTCGCCCATGCACCGCAACCTCCAGAAACTTGTCGTCGCGCGGATCGCGGCAGGCGCGGATGGGAAAGGCAATAACAATCGGTTCAGCCGCTGCCCATACATTGCGCAGAAATGGGTCCAGCAAATCGGGTTTAACATAACGAGCCAGCTTCGGCCGATTGAGGACAATGCGCAATTCCGTCCATGTTTCCAACGAAACCAGCGTCTGGGCTTGCTGCCACTCCTTTTCCACTGCTCGCGCCGGAATGGAATCGGGGCGGATAAATGTACTCACATAGACGTTGGTGTCAATAACGATCCGCTGTCTCATCCTTCATCTGCAAGCAACTGCTCAAGCAGTTCATCGGTCATGCCCTGGGACTCTGCGTAGCGGCCATTCTCCTCGCTGAGGCGAATCAGTTCTTGAACGCGGAATTGGCGAAGTGTTTCATAATCTTCAATGGACACCACCACGGCAATATCCCGCTCATGGCGGCGAATCTGTACCGGCTCCCGCTGAGACAGGTCAAGCACGGCGGCGAAGTTCTGTTTGGCGTAGGTGGCGGAGACGGTCTGCATAGGTACATAATATACAAATTGTACATAATGTACAATTTGTATATTATGCCTTTCCGGAAGCGACTGTCTACGCTTGTTCCAGATACTCAGTTGGCGTGAGAATCGCAATCTCCCGGAATGGATGCAGCGCCAGCAGGTCCGTGTCGCCGGTGACGATCACATCCGCCCGCCCATGCACAGCAACCTCCAGAAATTTGTCGTCACGCGGGTCGCGGCAGGCGCGGATGGGGTATGGAATCGCCACAACGGTGGAGATGGACCGGATATGCCGCAAAGCTGCCTCGCGTTTGAATCTGCTCACATATTTGTCAAACTTCGGGCGACTGAACACTTCGGTGAATTCGCCAAGAACAGAATCTGAGACAAGAAGAAGAGCTTCCTGCTCCGCTTTGCGAATAGCTTTGGTCGGAAAGGAGTTCGGACGGAGGAAACTGCTGATATATACATTCGTATCGATGACAACCCGCGAATGCTCTCTTTCTCTCATCTTCCGGGGTTATCTTTCCGCGAGAATCTCCGCAAGAATCTCATCCGTCAAGCCATTTGCCTCGGCTTCAGCGCTCATTTCTTCGCACAATTTGTTAAATTCTTCGACTTTGCGTTGACGATCTTTCCAGAACTCTTCGTCAGAGAGTTCCGCTCGCGCCGGGGCTTGTTCCAGCGCGGGAGCGCTGAAGATTGCCGATGCCGCCTGGTCGGGTTGGGTTTGGACCGCTGCTCTCATAGGAAAAGTATACTCCCGATTCATTTTTCCGCCGGCGTTAGCACGCGGATTCGGTTTTTATCTGTTACATAGACTCTGCCCTGCGAATCCACGGCGACACCGGTTGGAAAGATCGGAGCCTTCAAGGCCGGTCCGCCATCGCCTGAAAACCCCATTTCATGATTCCCGGCGATGGTGTGAATGATTCCATCTGGAGTAATTTTTCTCACCCGCCAGTTACCGCGATCTGCGATAAAGATATTTCCCTGCGAATCGATGGCGAGCGAATCCGGCGCAGCCAGTCCAGCCTGAGCGGCGGGGCCTTCATCCCCACTAAATTCCTGATTTCCCGTGCCTGCTATCGTGTGGACTTTGCCGTCAGGATCGAGTCTTTTGATCAAATGGTTGAACGTATCCGCAATGAACAAAGTATCCTTTGCGTCGACGGCCACACCGTGGGGGCCTTTCAGACCTACGACAACTGTGCGAACCGTGCCATCGGGAGAAATCTGACGGATGCGGTTGTTATCACAATCCGCAACATACACGTTGCCGTGGGAATCCACCGCAACTCCTGATGGGCTAGAGAGCCGGGCCTTCCGAGCAGGTCCACCGTCGCCGGACGAACCTGCCGCACCAGTTCCGGCAATGGTCTCAATAATCCCGTCAGTGCCTACCTTTCGAATACGATTGTTTGTCGAATCGGAGATGTAAATAGCTCCGTGAGAATCGACAGCCACTCCGAAGGGATAATCGAGATCAGCGACTGTGGCGGGTCCACCATCCCCGCTGAACTGCGGCGGTGGTCCGTATCCTTCCATCCGAAAGATTGGCACGCCTTTCCCCGCCACGCGGTGGAAACGCCCGTCCTGGGTGATACGAACGATCCTGTTCATTTCAGTGTCGGCGATAAACACATCTCCCGCAGGACCCATTGCAACCCCCCACGAGTCCGACAAACGCAAGTTTGTGGCAGGACCACCATCCTTCTCTTCCGGTAATGTATCCAGCCCGGCGACTACGGACAGTCTTCCATTGGAACTCAAACGCAGGATGCGGTTCCGATAGGTATCCGCTACGTAAATATTCCCTTGGGGATCGACAACAACATCTTCCGCATCTGTGCGAGTCTGAAGAGGGTCGCCATTTTCCAGGATGGGCCTGTCCTGACGAGCGCCAAGTATCGTATTGATGACTCCGCTGTGATCAACCCTTCTAATTTTTCCCGCCGCAATCAGCAGATTTCCTTCAGCATCAATCGCAACCGCCGTTGGATATGGGATATTGGCCTTTCGTGCAGCGCCTCCATCACCAGGAGCCTCAGTGGGTGATACACCACTGAGATAATCCCCGTCTCCGGCGACAACTGTCACCATGCCCGTGCTGTCGATCTTACAAATCCGGGCGTGATTGCGATCCGCAACGTAAAGTGATCCGTCCGGACCGAGGGCAATTCCGCGAGGACTGTCAAATCGCCAAGCAGGATTAAAACTTAGCCTTCGATGGAGCGAATGAACCGCAACTTTCGTAATCACTCCATCCGGCGTGATTTTCCGCACCATGTTATTGTCACTGTCCGTGAAGTAGAGAACACCATCGGCATTGATCGCGATACCGTAAGGCCAGTTCAGTTTGGCGTGCACCGCAAGGCCGCCATCCCCGGAATATCCTTGTTCACCTGTCCCAGCGTAGGTGGAGATGATGCCATCCGGCGTCACCCGCCGAATGCGGTGGTTCAGGCTGTCCGCAATATATAAATTGCCGCGAGAGTCCAGAGCTATCCCTTCCGGAAAGAGCAGCTTCGCTTGAGTCGCCGGGCCGCCGTCGCCGCCGAATCCCGCTGCTCCTGTGCCCACAATCGTATGGATTTTTCCCGTTGCATCCACAAGCCGGATAGCATCATTGCTGGAATCTGCGATGTACAGTTCACCGTGTGAACCCAGTGCCAATCCGCCTGGCCTGTTCAGCCGCGCTTGTGTTGCAGGACCGCCGTCCCCTGTATAGCCATATAGGGTCGCTCTATCTCCGGCCAGCGTTGATATCGTGTATGGGGTCTGACTGCTTAGAAGCGATGCAAATAGAAAAAGCGCTGAAGTCCGAACCATTCTGCAACCTCGTGTTTCGCCATGCGATCTAACCGTGCGCTCTCATTTTATTCCAATGACGCAACAACCTTGACTGTCACTGCTGGGCGTGTACACTGCTCTCTCTGCCCTCAACCAGTACACTAGAGACAGGACACTTCCCGCCTGGACTCGCCTCTTGTCGCTGCAAATTGCCAATCTGAATCCCGAACAACGCGCGGCCGTTGAGGCCACTGAAGGCCCGCTGCTGATTCTGGCTGGAGCCGGCTCGGGCAAAACCCGCGTCATCACCAGCCGCATTGCGTGGCTGATCCGCGAAAAAGGCGTTGCGCCGGACTCGATCCTGGCCGTCACCTTTACCAACAAGGCCGCCAAAGAGATGGCCGAGCGCGTGGATCGCTTGCTGGACCACTCGACGCTGGCGAAGCCCTTGCTCTGCACCTTTCACTCGCTCTGCGTGCGCATGCTGCGGCGCGACATTGAAGCGCTGAAGGTGAACGGCGAGGGGCTGACCCGTGCCTTCACCATCTACGACGAGAACGATCAGCAATCCATCGTCAAGCAGATCATGAAGCGCATGGGGCTGGACACCAAGCAGCTCACCCCGCG
>CAZYCV010000047.1:0-31230 GCA_964645305.1 uncultured Occallatibacter sp.
CCGACGGTGAACTTCCACGGCCCGTAGAGCGGCGCGGCGGATTGGCCAATGGTGATGCTGGTTGTGTTACTGGATTGAGAGGCCGCAGCCGGAGCCTGTGCCCAGCCGTAGCAGCCGATACCGAAAAGAATGAAGAAGAGAACGAGGAAGCGACGCGCCACGGCAGAAGCCTCACCTTTCAGAGAAAGCCGCTTTTGAGCCTGCGAAAAAAGCTTGAATTTGAGTCAAATCCAGAACAAACATTCCGCAGGGGCTAAAGCCCAACATTCATTTACAACATTTGCGGCACGACTAAAGTCGTGCCCTGTTACAAAGCCTGATCGACAAAGCACTTCCGCGGCTTTATCCACGTGTAACAGTCCGGCCAGGGTATTACAGCCCGGCCAGCGCTTCGGTTTGCGTGGCAAAGAGTCCGGCGTACTTGGTGATCCCCACCATGGTAAAGACCTTGGTGAAGTGCGCAGAAAGGCCGAAGGCGGCCACCTTCTGACCCAGGTTCGAGGCTTCGATCAGCAGTTGAATTACCAGCGCAATACCGCTTGAATTGATGTAATCGACCTTGGTGAAGTCCAGCAGAACCAGCTTGGCCGTCTCTTTGGGAAGCGCTTGATAGGTTCCCAGAACCGCTTCCTTCGAGGTGCTGGCAATGTCGCCCTCGAAGCGCAGCACGGAGACCGGATCTCCCGCAGGGGAAGCAAGTTGCTCAACGCGCGCTTTGGTTTCGCTTTGCATAGTTTATCGTCTCCCTATTCCGTGTTTCTCGCTTCACTGTTCTTTATCCAGCCGGATCACCAGCCGGACGTAGCTGCTATTGCCGTCCATTGCGGCCACCCATTCGGCCTCGTCCACCAGCGCCTGAATGAGAAACATTCCCATGCCGCGCGCGGCTTCATCGCCGTGCATCTTGCGGTCGATATCCGGCGTGGCTATCTTGCCCGTCTGCTTGTTCATGCCCTTGCCGTCGTCGATCACCTTCACTTCCAGCGAGTCGCCGCTGACGGAAAGCTGCACGCCCACGTTCAGCACTTCATTCAGCCGGTTGCCGTGCTCGATGGCGTTGATGCAGGCCTCGCCGACGGCCGTCTTCAGATCATCAACGCGGTCATCGCGGAAGCCCATCAGCTTGGCCACGGACGAGGCCGTCGCCATCGCCACCTTCTCGAAGCCCATCCGCGAAGGCAGCCGGACTTCTATCGTAGTTGCCTTGGGAACCGGGGCCGGAATCGTCTTGGTTTCACTCATGCTGTTCCCTCCGTCCCCGTCCACTCGCGGCATAGCGCCAGTGAGGTCATGTCGTCTCCCTGCGGTCCGCCCTCTGCGAAGGCATGAATCACCGCCCACAATGCATCGAGAATATCATCGGCCTTCATGGATGGGCACTTAAAAAATGCAGACAAAAGACGATCTGACCCAAATTCCTCATCCCCCTTGAAGACTTCAGTCAATCCATCGGTATAAAAGAGCAGCCGCGAGCCCTGCGGAAAGGCGCACCGCTCGATGGAGTAGTGCATTCCCGGCAGCATCCCCAGCGGCGTGCCGGAGGCATCAAAGAGCCGAGGCTCCTGGTTGGGCGCCAACAGAAAGCCCGGATTGTGCCCTGCGTTCACCACTTCAATCTCGCCCGTCGCCGGGTAGAGGCGCAGGAAGATCGCCGTCACGTAGCGCCGCCGCGCCTCTTCGCCCTCGGCCCAGTGGTGCTGATTCATGCGCGCCGCCAGCTCTTCCAGCGGAGGCCCTTCAGCCGCCATCGCCCGGAAGGCCGAGCGGAAGCTGGTGGACATCAACGCCGAGGCCATCCCTTTGCCCGCCACGTCGGCCACCGCCATCAGAACGCTTCCATCCGGCTGCTCCACCACGTCCAGATAATCGCCGCCCACCTCATAACAGGTATCTGAGCGGAAGGCCAGCGAGTAGCCCGCAATCACCGGAAGTTGCTGCGGCAGCAGCGAGCGTTGGATCGCCTGCGCCGCTTCCATATCCTGCTGCACGCGCGCAAACTCCAGGTTGCGCTTCTGGTTGCGCGCATTCTCCAGCGCCACCGCCGCCTGCAAGACCAGCCCCTCGATGAAGTCCGCCTCATAGAGCGTCAGCGCGCGCCCCTCCGGCGTGGCCACAAACAGCTCCGCCATCCGGCGCCCTTCGCGGTCCTCCAACAGATAGGCCAATGAGCTGCTCTGCGCATCCGCCGCATCGCCATAGGCCAGCCCGGATTCCGGAAAGGCCGCGCCGGCCATCTCCAACTCGCGCACCACAATGCGCAGCACCTGCTCCAGAACCTCTTCTTCGCGCGAGGTCGAGTGAACCTGCCGTGCCGCCTCCAGCAGAGCCTGTAACCGCGCCACTTGCTGCTGAAAATCGATTGTTTCAGCTCCGCCGGAAGGCTGTGTCTCCGTTGGCATTGCGTCCAACCTCCAATCAAATCTCACTTTAGCAGGTTCGCGGCCAGGCTTTCACCTTCTTGCTTATCCTTTTCGCGCAATTTCCGGCACGGCACTGTCGCGCCCAGCCCCTGCGCTGGTACACTTCCCAGTCAGAGGATACCTTTTTAAAAATCTTCGGAGGCCCACCTTGCCCAACTTTCAACCTTTTGTTCCCGCCAGCGACAATCGCCCGGAGTTCACATTCCGCGCCATTCTGCTCGGCTCTTTCTTTGGCATTATCTTCGGCGCCGTTACAGTGTATGTCGGATTGCGAGCCGGACTGACGGTCGCCGCCTCGATCCCCATCGCGGTGCTTTCGATCAGCATTCTGCGCGCCTTTGGAAGGGGTTCGATTCTGGAGAACATCATCGTTCAGACGGCGGGCAACGCGGGGCAATCGATTGCCGCCGGCGTCATCTTCACGCTGCCGGCGCTGATCTTTCTGGGCTTCGATCTGGAGTACGCGCGCATCTTCATTCTGGCGCTGATCGGTGGCTTTCTGGGTGTGCTCTTTATGGTGCCGCTGCGCAAGCAGTTGATTGTGGACGAACATGAAAGCCTGAAGTTCCCTGAAGGCACGGCCTGCGCCGACGTGCTCAAAGCGGGCGAACAGGGCGGCTCCATGGCCAGCCGCGTCTTCTTCGGCCTAGGCCTGGGCGCGCTCTACACCTTCTTCCAGAATGAAAACCTCTTCGGAGCGTGGCCGGGAACGCCGGAGTTCCGCCCCGACTTTGGCCCCAATCATGTCCTCAAAGGCTCGGCCATCAAGGCCGACGCCACCAGCGAGTACATGGGCGTGGGCTACATCATCGGACTGCGCACCTCGGGCGTAATGCTGGCCGGCGGCGTGCTCAGTTGGCTGGTGCTGATGCCGCTGATTTACTTCTTCGGCAAGGCGCTGCCCAGCGCGGTCTATCCCGGCACCATTCCCATCGCCCAGATGGGCCCCAGCGAACTGTGGGTCACCTATATCCGCCCCATGGGCGCGGGCGCGGTGGCCGCCGCCGGTCTGATTACGCTGCTCAAGACGCTGCCCACCATCTTCAGCGCCTTGGCCTCCGGCTTCAAAATGATGCGCAAGGGCAAAGACGCCTCGGCCGCCAAGCCGCTGCGCACCGAGGACGATTTCTCCATGGGCACGGCGCTGCTCGGCTCCGGCCTGCTGGTGGTGCTGATGTTCTTCTTCCTCTACTTCAAGCCGGTTCCGGGAACGCATCTGGGGCCGATTGAAAACCTGGCCGCGTCCTTGCTGATCGTCTTCTTCGGCTTCCTCTTTGTCACCGTCAGCTCGCGCATCGTGGGCCTGATCGGCTCCTCGGCCAATCCCATCAGCGGCATGACCATCGCCACGCTGATGGCCACATCGGCGATCTTCCTGGTCAGCGGCTGGACGGCTCCGGCCTTTGGCGCGCTGGCCATCACCATTGGCGGCGTGGTCTGCATCGCCTCGGCCGAGGCCGGTGACACCAGCCAAGATCTCAAGACCGGCTTCCTGATCGGCGCCACGCCGCGCAAGCAACGCTACGCCTTCCTGATCGGCATTGTGGTTTCGACCATCGCCATCGGCTGGACTCTGCAGACGATGAACACCGTGCTTACCGAGTTCCACGCCGCGCCGATGGCCTGGAATATCGACGCGCCGCATGATGGCGTCACCGTGCTGCCCAATCCCGACGGCCTGAAGAATCAGATTCCGGTCATCGGCGCGGACAAGAAGATCGTCATGCACCCGCGCGGCGAATACATTGTGCTGAACGCGCTCGGCTCATCGGAACTGGCCGACGGCAAATACCTTTATTCGCCCGCATCGAAGCAGATTGAAGTGCAGTGGGTTCCCGGCATCGGCGGTGAAAAGGCTCCCGCGCCGCAGGCTCGGCTGATGGCCACAGTGATCAACGGTATCCTGAGCCGCAAGCTGCCCTGGGGACTGGTGCTGCTGGGCGTCTCGATTGTCTTTACCATTGAATTGCTGGGCATTCGCTCGCTGGCCTTTGCCGTGGGAGCGTATCTCTCGATCGGCACCACGCTGGCCATCTTTACCGGCGGCGTCCTGCGCTGGCTGGTGGACGCGGCGGTGAAAAAGGCCGGAGGCAACCCCGACGCCGAGGGCGACGTCAGCCCCGGTTCGCTCTTCGCTTCAGGACTCATTGCGGCAGGCGGCATTGCCGGCCTGATCGGGGTCGGCTTCAAGGGCGTGGCGGCCACCATGCATCCGGAAAACCCGATCAGCGCCATCCACTTCCGCATTACGGAAAACCCGCTCGTCTCAGTGCTGGCCTACGCGGCGCTGGCCTTTTCGCTGTATTACT
Organism: uncultured Occallatibacter sp.; assembly: GCA_964645305.1. Lineage (GTDB taxonomy): Bacteria > Acidobacteriota > Terriglobia > Terriglobales > Acidobacteriaceae > Telmatobacter. The sequence goes on from CAZYCV010000047.1 coordinate 4,730, forward strand.
TCGCCCGTAAGCCGCTGAAGAAGTAACCGGCCATACTCTGAGGTGCTATGAATGTGGGTGCCCCAGGTCCGGATTTTCGGACCTGGGATTTGAACAATGGCGCTTTGCCCTTGTTTGATGCTTCCTCCCGCTCGTATGATCTTCAATAGAGAGGATTCCCATGTTTACAGAGCTTTCCCTGCGGAACTTCAAGGCATGGCGTGAACCGATTACGGTCCCGCTCGCACCGGTGACCATGCTGCTTGGAACCAATTCATCAGGAAAATCCTCGCTCATTCAGGCATTACTCCTGCTCAAACAGACGGCGGCGTCTCCCGATCGGACAATTCACCTCAACTTCGGTGGAGATGAGCAGCATGATTACTTTAATTTTGGACATTTCGAGGATGTGGTCACCGACGGAGCGCCAAGTCCTCAGGAGTTTGATATAGGATTCCGCTTCACGGCCTCCTCCCTCGCAACGGGATTAGAAGGTTTATACGAAATAGACAGACCCTCCGATATTAAGCTTCTCGCTTCCTATCGCCGAAACAGCGATAGAGCGCCCGTGGTGCATGCGTTGCGTCTCGTATCCGAAAAGCACGAATTTATCGTCGAACGCGGCGAAAAGGGAGCTTATTCCCTGCTAGTGGATGGTAAGTGGCTTCATCAAAGTCGTGAATATGCTCCGGAGCGATCCATCGCTCTTTCTAACGAAGCTCTCCAGTCAATTAGTAAGTACGATTACGAAACAGGGGACTATGCCGAAGCCATTGGTCTTGCGGTTCGCCGGGAACTCGAAGGAATCAAGTATCTTGGTCCTCTGCGGCCCAAGCCGGGACGGGATTATGTATGGAACAAGACCAGGCCCGGCGATCTCTTCAATGACGGAAGCGGCGCCATCAGCGCGATCCTGGCAAGCGAGCTTTTGCGCTCGAAGGAAGATGCCACCATCATCAAGGATGTATCCAAGTGGTTGAAGAAGCTCGGTATCGCGGATAAGATTGCCGTCAAGCAGCTTGGTCACTCCACGCGCTATGAGATCGTCGTCACCAAAGATGGTTTGACCTGCAATCTGCGCGATGTAGGCATCGGGGTTTCTCAGGTTTTACCGGTTTTAACGATGGCATTTTTTGCCCCCGAAGGAGCAACTGTAATCCTGGAAGAGCCAGAGATACATCTTCATCCGCAGGCGCAAGCGGTTTTGGCTGATCTTTTTGTAGAGACGAGCAAGTCCCGAAACCTACAGTACCTTGTTGAAACTCATTCCGAGCATCTCTTCCGCCGTTTGCAGACTCTCGTGGCCAAGAATGTAGTAAAAAAAGAAGATTGCCGCCTTTACTTCGTTGAACGGAAGGGGGCGGCTTCTTCTTTGAAATCGCTGGAATTGGACGCGTATGGGCGCGTCTTGCAGTGGCCTCAGAAGTTTTTTGGCGACGCACTCGGGGAAACGGCAGAACAAGCCAAGCTGATGTTTGAACGCCAACTGCGCGAGCGCCAAGGATGAACTCATCCCGTTGCGTGATTGACACCAATGTCTTGATCGGCGCCAGCGCTGTTGATCTTTCCTCTCCCTCCGCGCATAAAGCTATTCCCGAAGATCCCGTCCTCCGTATGAAGATATGGGAATGGCTGAATTCTTTCTGGCGTTCGGACGCCCGGTTGGTTCTTGACCATCAATGGAGAATTCGCAGGGAATACAACGATAATCTCAATGCGGATTTCCCCGATTTCGGACTCCTGGTAGTCCGCCACAAATGGGATACGGGAGCAACGGACGGGGTCGATGTGAAATACGATGTCCATGGCCATGCAAAGTTGGAGCCGGGTTTGAATAAGGTGGTTCTGGATCGTTCCGACCGCAAATTTGTCGCCGCCGCTTTGGCGGCAAACACCGAATTCGGCGAATGTGCGCTTGCTTTTGCCGGAGATTCAGATTGGAGGCCAATCGTGGCCACTCTCGATGCAAACGGTCTGGAGATGGTTGACGTGATTCCTGAATGGGTTCCGAGAAGGCTACACCGGCGTACGAAAAAAAGATAGGCCCGATTGTCACGGATTCCACACCTCCCTACGCCACCACCTGCAACCGCACCCCTTCATGCTTCTGCAAGCAAGCGATGATGTTGAAGAGATTGGCGGCGGTTGGATTGCCTTTGGGGCCGAACATCTGATGCAGCGTCTTCACATGAATCCCGGTTTTTTCTGCTAGCTGCGGAAAGCCCAGCGTCGCATTGATGAAGTCGCGCAGAATCTCGCGGCCCAGCGGCGTCTCGCCCGCCAGAAAAGAATCAATTGCATCGCTCAGCAGGCCGCGGCGAAACTCCTGATCGTTCCGCACCCGCGCCTGCACCGTCTCCCGAAAATCCCGCGTCAACGCCATGGCTCACTCCTCTTCTGTTGCTTATACTCCTGCCAGAATTCACCTGCCAGCTCGATGTCGCCCTGCTGCCGTTGCTTCGTCCCGCCGCAGAGCAGGATGACAATTCGCTCTCCGACTTTGCCGAAGTAGATTCGGTATCCTGGGCCGAAGTCGATGCGGTACTCATAGACTCCACTACCCACACTCTTGACATTCGAGAAATTTCCCAGCCCCAGCCGGTAAATTGCGGTGGTCACGCGGCGCGCCGCTTCAGAGTTTAGCCGATCAAACCAATCGCCGAAGAGATTGCGCCCGTCCCGTCCGAGATATTCTCGAATCTCGATCATCTTTCGAATGGTAGCATATATTTTCCCATTACGCCACCCAGCCCAGACCCAGCCAGACTCCAAAGGTTGAATCCAGCGAGGGTAGTGGCTTGGTTTTTCCAGAAGAAGACGTACATTTGATTGTCAGCGTATGAATGGGACGGTAAATATAGTGCCCTGATCCTGCCAGCGATGGCCTACCCAAGCGTGTGGATATACAGAGGTCCTATTATCCGTTCGACAAAGGGACTCCTTACAAGGTTCTTCTACGAATTGCGCGATTTGCGGCCCCGCTGCACATCGCACCCTATCCCGCCTTCTCCGTCAACTCGGCCCAGCGGACGTAAAGCGCGTCATTCTGATGCTGCGCCGTGTCCAGTTCCGTAAGCGCCTCTTGCAGAGCAGCGGCGTCAGTGGCAATGGCTGGATCTTCAACCCGCTCGCGCGCCTCGGCCAACCGCGCATCCGAGACTTCAACCTGTTGCTCGATTGCCGCAAACTCGCGAGCTTCCAGGTAGGAGAGCTTCTTCTTAGCGGAGTTGGCGGAGTTAGCGGGGCTGGCAGAGACAGTCGAGGCGGACGCGGCGCTCATTGTGCGTCCGAAATTACTTTGTGCAGCCTCTTGTTCGGCTTGTTCTTGTTCTTCGAGCCAATCCTCCCATTGCGCATAGTCGGCAAAGCGCCCGGTGTGGCCGCGTCCGTCCAGGCCCAGCACCGTCGAGGAGACGCGGTTCAGCAGATAGCGGTCATGCGTCACCAGCACCAGCGCGCCCGGAAAATCCAGCAAATTCTCCTCTAGAATCTCCAGCGTCGGAATGTCCAGATCGTTTGTCGGCTCGTCGAGCAGCAAAACGTCCGCCGGCTCCAGCATCAGCTTGGCGATCAGCACGCGCGCCCGCTCGCCGCCGCTCAGGTTGCGCACCGGCTGGTTGAGCTGCTCACTGGTGAAGAGGAAGCGCGCCGCCCAACTGGCCACGTGGACCTGGCGTCCCTGATAGTTCAGGCCGTCGCCCTCCGGTGCCAGCGCGCGGCGCAGCGTCAGGCTCTCGTCCAGCTCACGCATCTGGCTGAAGTAGACCAGGCGCAGCGCGTCGGCTTTGCGAATCGATCCCTCCGCTGGCTCTATCTCTCCCCGGAGCAGGCGCAGAAGCGTTGTTTTGCCGCTGCCGTTGGGGCCAACCAGGCCGACCTTCATGCCTGCGGTCAGGATGAAATTTAGTCCGGTGAAGAGGCGGCGCGGCTTGAGTTCGCCCTCGGAACCCAGTGGGTGCCCTACCCTCGCGACGTTTTTGTTTTTGTCGCTAGGGTGGGATACCGCGATGCCAGCTGGATTAGATTCTTCCTCACCAACGGATCCCGGCACATCGCAGGCCACGTTGTTGAACTCCACCAGCCGCTTGGTCTGGCGCTGGCTGGCCTCGAAGTCGATGCCGACTGTTGAGACTGCCGTCCGCGCGTTCATCTCCGCCAGTTGGCCGATCATCGCGTTGGCCGTGTCAATGCGCGCCTTGGATTTGGTGGTCCGCGCCTTGGGGCCGCGCCGAAGCCACTCGATCTCCGTCTTGACGACATTGCGCAGACTCTCCTGCTGACGGCTTTGCGACTCCAGATAGGCCTGCTTCTCTTCCAGAAACCTGCTGAAATTGCCCTTCACGCGCAGCAATCCATCGGCAAAAACCCGATTCAGTTCGATAATTTCGCTCGAAGTGGCTTCCAAAAAATAGCGGTCGTGGCTGACCGTGACGGCGGCAAAGGAGGCCGCGCGGAGCAGCTCCTCCAGCCATTCGATCCCGCCCAGATCCAGATGGTTGGTCGGCTCGTCCAGCAGCAGTACCTCCGGCTCACTGACCAGCGCCTCGGTGATCGCCAGCCGTTTGCGCCATCCGCCGCTTAGAGCCGCCGCCTCGGCGTTCAGGTCAATGAAGCCCGCGCGGCCGCTCAGCTCGCGCAACCGGCCCTCGCGCTCGGATTCCGGTACGTGCGTCGCAGCCAGCGCGGCCTCCAGCACCTGGCGGACGCTGAGGCCCGCGGCAAAGCGCGAGTCCTGCGGAACATAGGCGGCGCGGGCGCGCTTGCGGACAGCCAACTCGCCGGAGTCCGGCTCCATCTGCCCGGCCAGAATCGCCAGCAGCGTGGACTTGCCAGCGCCGTTGGGGCCGATCAAACCGATACGGTCGCCCTCCTCGACGGTAAGGGAGATGTTCTGAAAGAGCGGCCTTGCGCCGAACTGCTTGGTCACGGATTGTGCGTTGAGAATAGGAGGCATCTCTCTTAAGAGTACCTGAAGTTGCCATGTAGTCCTATTGTGACTACACTGTATTTAAGGAGAATTGTCATGGCAACCGCCGACACTTACGTCCGTGCCCGCATTGATACGAATACAAAAGAGCGAGCCGCCGACGCGCTTGAAGCGATGGGTCTGTCGATCTCCGATGCGATCCGGCTGCTGATGCTGCGCGTGGCCGATGAGCGCCGCCTCCCCTTCGAGGTTAAGGTTCCCAACGCGACTACGCGCAAAGCAATCGCCGAATTGGAATCCGGTAGAGGCACACGCTTTAACAGTATCGATGCATTGATGGCGGATTTGAATGCGAACGATTGATCGATCAACGGCTTTTAGACGCGATTACAAGCGCGAAGCCAAGGGCGACATGGGGCCTCGCTCAATGCCGACCTTGTGCCGGTTCTGATGAATTTGGCTAATGATCAGCCATTGGAGCTACGACTCCGCGATCACGATTTGAGCGGTGATTGGTCCGGTTACCGCGAGTGCCACGTGAAACCAGATTTGCTGTTGATTTACCGAAAAGCCGAAGATAACTCTCTCCGGCTGGCTAGGCTTGGCTCCCACAGTGAATTGTTTGGCTGATCGCACAGCCATTGCTACCGCCCAAAGGAATAAGTCAACTGAAAAAGCCCGTTGTCGATGCCCGGATTATCTTGCGATGTGTCGCGGTCGGAGATGTGATGAAAGCGGTATTCGGCGCGGATTGACTTGGTGGCTGAGCGATAGAGTTCGATTCCCGGCCCAAAGTCGAAGGTGAAATTGAAGGAGCCGGCATCTTGTACCGGTATCGGCTGCGTGGTGTACATATAGCCGCCATGCAGGATAAAGAAGGGTTGCAGCTTGTGGCGCGGCATGAAGTTGAATTGAAAGCCAAAGGGAGAGAAAGCTTCGCCGATTGTCCATTGGCGTCTATAGCAAGTGATAGTCTCCGTTCCGGAGTAAGTGACGCCTTCGTAAACATAGCTGTATTGTATTGTTGGTTGATGGCAAGTTCCCACCGGCCCGATATCGTGCGAGTAAAATGTCTCCACAGTGGGTAATGTCTGGTTGTTCACGTAATGCGCAACCGGATCGCTCTCCAACGCGACGGGCAGAAACTCGGCGTTAAACTGCCAGTTCACAATGCGGTTGCGCTTGAGCGAGCGGCCGTAAGCGGCGCCAAATTCCAGCAGCTTGCGGTTCTCAGCCGCGCCCATCAAAATATGGCTGGAGTCATCCGAATAAGCGCTGAAAAAGCTGTAAGTATTAGCGCGGGCGTAGTAACCGCCATTTGCCGAAGACTGGGCACATACGGCCACGCTACCGGCGATCAAGGCAATCAAGGCAAGGCAAAGTTGGGATAGGCAGGTAATCAGGCTAGCGCGTTCTGGATTGAACAAACGATTTTCCTCTCCTGGGGCCGGACCGAAGGGCGTCCGAGAGCCTATAATCCTGTTTTGACTGTGAATTTCAGTTTAAGGGAGCAAAGCCATGTCTTCACCTGCCGTAGCCTACGCACGAGAGAATTATCCCCGCTTTCTGAGTGAGTTGAAGGATCTGCTGCGTATTCCTTCCATCTCCACGCTGCCGGAGCACAAGGGCGATTGCCGCCGCGCCGCAGAGTTTATCCTGGCCGAGTTGACTCGCATCGGTTTTGAGCACGCGCGGCTGCTTGAGACCGTCGGCCATCCGCTGGTCTACGCCGACTGGCTGCACGCCGAGGGTAAGCCGACCGCGCTCTTTTATGGCCACTATGACGTGCAGCCCACCGATCCGGAGAACGAATGGATCTCGCCGCCCTTTGAGCCCACCGAACGCGACGGCAACCTTTACGGCCGCGGCACTTGCGACGACAAGGGCCAGGTTTGGGCTCAGATCAAGGGGCTAGAGTCGCTGCTGGCCACCTACGGCAAGCTGCCCATCAACGTGCGCATCCTCTTTGAAGGCGACGAAGAGGTTGGCGGCGAGGGCATCGAGGCCTTTGTCGCCTCCAAGCCGCCGGAGCTGAAGTCGGACTTCGCCCTGGTCTCCGACACCGAGCTTTTTGCCCCCGGCCTACCCACCCTCTGCGTCGGCCTGCGCGGCATGATCTATACCGAACTGGAAGTGCGCGGCGCCAAGCAGGATCTGCACTCCGGAATGTACGGCGGCGCGGCCCCCAACCCCTTTATTGCGCTGGCGCAGATGCTGGCCCGCCTCAAGGACGAAGAAGGCCACATCCTCATCCCCGGCTTCTATGACGACATCATCCCGCCCAGCCCCGAAGAGCTGGCCGCCTGGGACTCGCTGCCCTTCGACGAGGAGCACTATCGCATTACCGAGGTTGGATCGCGCACGCTGGTCGGCGAGGCCGGCTTCACCGTTTTGGAGCGCACCTGGGCGCGGCCCACGCTGGACGTGCACGGCATCCCCGGCGGCTTCATCGGTGCCGGCGCCAAGACGGTGATCCCCGCCAAGGCGCTGGCCAAAGTCTCCATGCGCCTGGTTCCCGGTATGACCCCGGCCAAGACCTTCGAGCTTTACAAGGCCTACGTTGAGCAAATCGCCCCGGCCGGCGTGGACATCGAGGTCCGCCTGATCCACTCCGGCGACCCTTGCCTGGTGCGCGTCGACAACCCTTTCATCCAGGCAGCCACCACAGCCCTGCGCGAGGTCTGGAACAAAGAGACGGTCTTCATCCGCTCGGGTGGCTCCATCCCCATCGTCGGCGACTTCGACCGCCATCTCGGCATCCCCAGCGTCATGATGGGCTTCGGCCTGCCCGACGACAACATCCACGCCCCCAACGAAAAGTTCTGCCTCAAGAACTTCGAGCTGGGCATTGAGTCGGTGGTGCGCTTCCTGGAAGAAGCGGGCAAATAAGCGAGCCTCAAATCTGGGTGCCCCCGGTCTCGATTTTGAGACCGGGGATACTCACAGATTCCCGTAGATTGCTTCTCTGCAAAAAGTTTATGGTGTACAATATGTGCATACGGTAAGGTCGGTATGAGTTGCGAATGGGATCCCCGCAAGGACGAGTCAAATTTCAGAAAGCATGGGGTTCGCTTTGCTGAAGCTGAGCCGATCTTTGAGGACGATTTTGCAATTACGAGCATGGACGATGAATCGGACCCGCATGAGGTGCGGTTTATCTCAATGGGAATGGGCATGAAGGGGAGGGTTTTGGTGGTGGTTTACTGCCATCGCGGCAGAAATATCCGAATTATCTCCGCACGTCCGGCAGATGCGCATGAGCGCAGGCAATACGAGGAGCAAAGATGAAGGCGAGTTACGATTTCAGCAAAGGCAAGCGAGGCCGGATTTTGCCGCCTGAGCCGGAGCCTGCTGGCAAGATACGCATCACAATCCGGTTGGACGAAGATATTGTGGATCACTTCCTGAAAGAGTGCGGCACCTACGGCGGCACAATGGGCTACCAGACGCTCATCAACCAAGCCCTCCGTCAGCACGTGGAAGGCAAAGCGCCGAAGCTGGAAGAGACGTTGCGCCGCCTGTTGCGCGAAGAGTTGCGGGTGGCAAGCTGAAGTGGCAGGTGGCGCACCCAAAGTTTTTCGGAATCCTAATCTTCCTATAAAGCTGGGTGCCCCATCCATCCGCGTTCTTTGCGGATGGGTAGGAACCACGAACTTCAACCAGCAGGCCTTTTCTGATCCCTGACCCCTGATCCCTGATCCCTGCCCCCCCAACTCACGCCGCGCGTCGCACCGGTTCGACGCGAATCAACTTCTCGCGCTTGCGCGTCTGGGCAATCTCGTAGGCCGACTGCATCCGCATCAGCGTATCCATCTTCACGCCGAAGGCCTTCTCGATGCGCAGCGCCATCTCTCCAGACAGGCCGGCCTTGCCGTTCAACAAGCTGGACAAAGTGGGCCGGCTGACGCCCAGCGCCGATGCCGCCGCCGTTACCGTCAATCCCGCCGGTTCCACAATCTCCGTCCGGATAAAATCCCCTGGATGGGGAGGATTCTTCATCGGCATTGTGTTTTTTCTCCTTCGTCCTAGTGGTAATCTTCCAAGTTCACTTCGTGGATTTCGCACTCGGCGGCGTCGAGGCGAAAGGTCAGCCGCAGGTTGCCGGTCACGCTCAAACTCCACATTCCTTTGCGATCTCCGGTCAACCGGTGCGCCTTCCAACTCGATAGCGACAGCAACTCCTCGGCATCGTCCATTCCTTCGAGAAAGGCAAGCATCTTGCGCAGTTTGTCCGCCGAACTCGCCGGAATTCCTTTCGCATTGTCTTCGTCATAGAGCCTCTTCAGGCCCTTGTGAACGAACTCCCGAATCTTCATCTGAATTACTGTAGCCCGTAACCTAACACTTGTCAACAGCGAAAACTAGTGCGGCACCTACGGCGGCACAATGGGCTACCAAACGCTCATCAACCAAGCTCTGCGTCAACACGTGGAAGGCAAAGCGCCCAAGCTGGAAGAGACCCTGCGCCGCCTGTTGCGCGAGGAGTTACGGCTGGCAAGTTGATGCGCTGCGGAGAGCAGATCTCGGAATCAGGTTTCAAGCATAGAAAAGTGTGGGCGCGGACGCCCACACTTCAGCCGGTCAGGAGACCGGCGCCACATTCAGTACAGAATTGCCTTAGGCCGTAACCATCACCGGCTCGGCGGATTCCTCGGTCACGGGATCGGGACTCAGGCTGAGCAGTTCGCGCACCACGTCGGCTGCGCTGTAGCTGGTGCGTCCGGGGGCAAGGAACTGGGCCACGGTGTTCAGATCGTCACCTACCGTAACCAGCGGCGGTTCAACCGAGCCATCCTTGCGCACCTGCGCATGGCCGATGTTGGCCATCAGCGCGTTGCACAGACACTTGCGGCCTACCGTCTCTTCGATTGCGCCGCCCTTGGCGACGAAGTTGGCCACCGGCTCAGCCGAGCAGCGGTAGCCGATGTTGCCGTTGGGTTGGACGTAGGACTCGCGCAGCAGGCCTATGTCGCAGACCCGCGTCCGCGCCTCGGCGACCTTTGCATCGGAGTAGGAGCCCTGCAGAACGGCCACCTTGAAAGGGAAGCCTGTGGGCGAAGCCAGCGGATCGGTGAAGACCACTCCTGAGTTGGTAACCGCCTGGGCAATCAGTTCATTCTTCAGATCAGGCCTCATGCCGGATTCTTCGCTGAAAGCGAATGCCGTGCCCACCTGCACGCCCGCCGCGCCCTGGTCGAGGGCATAGCGCAGGCTGCGCGCATTGCCGTAGCCGCCGGCCATCCAGAAGGGCACGCCAAGCGCGCGCAGGCCTGCAATGTCGGCTTGATCGCGTTCGCCGTAGATGGGTTCGCCATTGGCATTGAGTTGCAGCTTGCCGCGGGGCGGTGCATTGTGGCCGCCGGCGATGGGCGTCTCCAAAACCAATCCGTCAACACGGCCCGACGCGCGGCGCAGCATGGTGGTGGCCAGCGTGTTGGAGCTGACAATGGCCAGAAACTTGGGACGGTCAATCTGCACGGCTCCCTGCACGTAATCGGCGGGATCAAAGTGCATGGCTGTGTCCGTATCCTGCGTGGCGCCGGTGACGGCCAGATTGTAATGAGCGGGACGCAGGCCGGCCAGGGCGTCCAGCACGCCGGGGATGTGCAGCGGAATGCCCGCGCCCATCAGCACATAGCCGACGCCGGCCAGCATGGCGCCGAAGATCGACGCCAGGTGCGGCATCTGCACCTTCTCCAGAAAGTTGATGCCCACCGGATTCTTGTGCCCCTCGCGGGCCAGATAGACCTCGACGAAGTTGCTCACAATGCACAGTTCCACCACCTTGCGCACGTCGCGGCGCTGGTGCATGGGCGGCAGCGCGTAGGGCACGGTGGCGGCCTTTCCGCCGGGGATGTAGTACTCGTCCCAGACGCGCTGGGCCATCTCAGGAAACGGAAAAGCATCCAGGCCGCGGCGCACATTGCCGCCGGGATCTCCCTCATTCAGCCGGCGGACAAAGAGAGAATCGAGCGCCGTGCCGGAGACAACGCCCAGTTGACCGAGTTTGGAAACCGCATTGGACAGACGCCAGTTCGAGACGCCTACGCCCATGCCACCCTGAATGATTTTGGGAAACTGCATCATGATTGGATTCTTTCACAGATTTTGCTTTTTGCCGATCATTTCTTTCAAGGTAGGGCCAAGAAAGGAAGCAGATGTGAGCAATTCTGCACAGAAGGAGAGGTTTATTGTCCGAAATCGGGATTTGGGCATGATCAGGCCTCATCGTAGGCCTTGGCGACATCGGGCATCAGGGCAAAGTAGCCGCAGATCAGCAGATTCCAGGCGACGACAGGAATCAGATAAGCCAGCGCCGCCGGGGGCACCAACTGAGGGCCTCCAGCAACAAAATAATCCGCCGAGATGGCCAGCACGGTTTTGACAACAATGTAGCCCGAGTTGCACATCATGCTCCAGCGGATCACGAAATACCACCATGGATCGCGGTTATACATCCTCCAGCCCAGCACCCCGTACAAGATGCCGAGGACTAGAAAGATGACCGGCAGGCCGGGAAGCACGCGATTGATGGTCACCCCGGTGAGCGCCATGGTGGTTGCCGAAGGCCGAACCATCTTGGGCAGAAGGGCGAAGACGATATTGGGATGAGCGATGAGAGTGGCGGCCAGATCGGAGTCCGGGTCGTTCCACGGAACCAGAGCCAAGAGCAGATAAAAAATGCAATGGAAGAAGTTGTTCAGGATGAAGAGGGTAATCAGCCAAGGGCGCTTCTTCTCGCGCCATTTTGACTGCGGCAGGCGCTCCTTGGGAATCTCATAGGGCGTGGGCGTGATGCCGTGCGCGCGCGGTCGGGGCTTCGGGGCTTCCTCGGGCATTCTTCACCACCATCATCCGAAATAGATACGGCCAAGCCGCGTGCCGGAAAGGCTCAAGCGAAATGAGTTTCACGCCGCAAGAAATGCTCTTCCATTGCTTTGCGAAAGTGTAGCACAGCGGATTTACTGCCGGCACTTAAACCTATCTGAAAAGAGTGGCATCGGTCTCCAGACCGGCTGATACTGGCGACTTCCAAGCTGCCAGTACAGCCAGTGCAGGTCTAGAGACCTGCACGACAGCCGCTCTGGAGAGCGGCGCTACAAATTTGTAATTTACGGATAAGCACTTACAGCTTGTCGCGCAAGAAGCTGATCACATGGTCGGCCTGGACGACGCCCACCATGCGGCCCAGGGCATCGATCACCGCCAGCGCATGCAGATTGTACTTGTCAAAGTACTCGGCCAGTTCATTCTGATGCATACCGACCGGGCAAGAGAGAACGCGCGGCTCGGCCAGCACGGCAAGGCGCGTATCGGGCTGGGCCATCACCAGACGGGCCAGGGGAATGGAGCCGAGCAGTATGCGCTTGTCGTCCAGTAGGTAGATCTCCGTCACGCTCTCCGGATCGCCGTCAAAGGCGCGCAGCGATTCAACGGCCTGGGCGACGGTGGCGTCTTTGCCCACGGCCACAAAGTCGGTGGTCATGCAGCCGGCGGCCGAGTCCTCGTCAAACTCCAGCAACTCTTCAACATCCTGCCGCTCCTCCGGCTCCATCTCGTCCAGGATGGCGTCGGATTGCTCCTCGGAGAGTTCGGCCAGCAGGTCGGCGGCGGCGGCCGGGTCCATCTCCTCAACGATGTCGGCGATCTTCTCTTCGTCGAGCTTTTCAAGCAGCGCCTTTTGCAGCTTGGGCTCGACCTCTTCCAGCGTTTCGGCGGCCACCTCTTCATCGAGCGAGGTGAAGACGGCCTCGCGCTCGGCCGGCGCCAGGTCTTCCAGGATGTCGGCCAGATCCGAAGGGTGCATCTCGCCCAGGCGCTCGTACTCAATGCGCAGCTTGACGCGGCGCGCCGGATCGACCTCGATCACATCCACAAACTGCCAGGGAATGCAGCGGGCGGTAAATTTGCGCGAGAAGCTCTCCAGAGCGGCGCGCGGCAGCAGGCCCTTGAAGACGCGGCGAATGGCTCCGCACAAGCCCACCTCAACCTCGGCCACGCGCAGCAGGTGCGCCGCGCCCTGGCCCATCCACTCCAGATCGACATCGTTGACCCGCACCACCTTGCGCCCATGAACGTCGATAATCTGGCGATCGATCAGATCCTGTTGCAGGTAGAGGTAATTGCTTTGGTCGTCGAGCGGGGCCAGCGCCTTGACGCTGCGCAATTCGAGCGTGCCGGCGGGGGTCTCCATCACCTCCGACGAGGGCACAATGCGCAGTCCGGCCTTGGTCTTCAGCACGAGGCCGGCCACCTTGCCCGCATCCGCGCCGGTGGCCACGGCAATGTCCTTCAGCCGCCCGCGCAGATGGCCCTGCGCATCGGTCACCGGAGTGCCGAGCAGGGCGGTCAGGCTGATGCGAGCCGTGGTGCGGGTGGGCATGAAGTGAGTGTATCGCCTGAGGGGTGGGGTTTGTCTGCGGATCTTGCAACAAATGCAAATCCGCGTCGATGGAGAAAGCGTGGGCCTTCGCTGACCGCGAAAGAACTTATCAGATTCTTGAAGTTGGCTAAACAAGAGGCTCCGGTCACTGCGCCTTTTTCAAAGATAGACGCGGAGGCTCATTGCGCCGATGCGGGCTTTGGGGTCACTAAAGACGGCTTGGCCACAGGCGCTGCCAAAAGCCGCTCGGCGGTTGCTTGGCGGATCGCCGTCAGCGGTCCGGCCAGGCGCGCATCGTCGCGGGTCAGCACCATCGGCGCGTGATAGATGGTGTTCACCTGATCGAGCGGATTGTGCTCCTGGATAAACTCGCTCCAGCACATAAAGTAGGTCCAGCGCGGCTGCTTGGCGAGCACCTCAGGGCTGGGCACGCCGCCCACCTCGGCCAGCGCAATGGGCTTATCGCCGGCCAGCTTCAGCATGTCAGTGTAATACTTCTGCTTGAACTCGCCATAAACATCTTCAGAGAGCAGATCGGCGTACTGCGCGCCGGGATAGTAGTCCTCGATCGATCCAGCATTGAAGCCGTTGGGCGTGTTGGCATTCCACACCCAGAGCAGGTTGTCCAGGTGATGCACGTTGACAAAGCGGTCGTAGATTTGGCGGTAGAGAGCCTGCGAACCATCCTTGCCCGGACGCCCGCCCCACCAGAACCAGTTGCCGCTCATCTCGTGATAAGGCCGGAAGAGCACCGGCACATGGGCGTCTTGCAGTTGCTTCAGGTAGCCGGCAATCACGTCCACCTGCGCCTGCCAGCGCAGATTCAGCGGGCTGCCGGGGGTGAGCAGTTCCTTCCACTGGGCGTCGGTCAAGTGGCCCTGCACGCTGTCTTTAAAGGTGACCGGCTCGTCGTCGATGGGCCGCACCTCATGCCAGGTTACGGTGATCACCGCGCCGTTGCGCCACTGCCGCTCAATCTCGGCGACAATCGCCGGACGCGCCAGCACCGAGTCCTTGTCCTCGCCGCCGCTGAAGCCGAAGTCCGCGCCAAAGAGCCCTGGATACTTGGCCGTCAGGTCGTAGGCCATATCCGTCCAACGCGCGCCGACGTTGGGATAGTTGTGCTGTCCTGCGATGGTCGCCTTGCCGGAGATCGAATAGATGTAAGCGAGCAGCGCCCGCGCCTCGGGTGTAGCCGCCGGGTTGATCGGCTGAGGCGCCGTCTGCGCCCATCCGGCGCAAGCGAGAAGAGCAGCCAAAGCAAATACAATAAAGTTCCTGATGCGCATGATGAATTTTCCTTTGCGTACGAATTATAGCTGATACCGTTATCAGCGGGGAAACCACGGCTCTTGATTTTCCAGCTTCGTGAGATTGCTAAAACCTGTAGCGTCGACCTCCTGGTCGGCTGTCGCGTGGACCTCCCGGTCCACGCTGCACTCTATAGAAACAGAAAAAACGCTTCGCGGGGAAGCGGAGGAGTACAGACGGCATGAAGAAAGTTCCTGAGTTCAAGAACGAAGACGAAGAGTTTGAGTTCTGGTCTAAAGCCGACTCGACCGAATACGTCGATTGGTCGCAGGCGGAGCGGGTGAAGCTCGTCAAGCTCAAACCCACGCTGCGCACCATCTCCGTGCAACTGCCGGTGGCCATGGTCGAAGACTAGAAGATACTGGCCAACCAGCGCGACGTTCCCTACCAGTCGCTGCTCAAGGTGTTCTTGGCCGAGCGGTTGCAGCGGGAGAAAGCGCGCCGGCTGGCGGTTGGGGTGTAGAATGGCGAATATTGTTTAATCTGTCACTATCGGGAGCCAAAAACTTATAAGAATGAAATGCCATTAGAAGGAAAGGAGGTCGAAGATGGACACAAATATCGAGATCAAGCAAGTTAATCCTATGGACGAAGAAGTCTTGGAAGAGTGGGTGCGCGTTACGGATGACAAGCATATTCTCGGCGTTTGCGCGACGCGAACTAAGAATAGCAACTGGCCTTGGCGTGTGTTTATCTCTATAGCTGAGTACATTCGAACCGAGCCGCTTCAATCAGAACTCCAAGCAGCAATTACCAACGCACTCAACACCATAATCGGTGTCACTGAGGCGAGACAAGAGGATCGCGAGGTATGGGTGGTGCAAGGAAACGTGAGCGGACGTACTTTGATACTTGCGAGTTCTATTGCTCTTGACAGCCTAGCCGATGATACACGATCTGCTTATGCAAATCTGCATAAATCTATAACTCCAAAATAGACGCTGGTGCAGGAACCTCAGCTTCCAATGCGGCTGCTCTTCCTGTAGTTGAGTTGGTTCTTCTATCGGTCAGGCGCTCAGCGCAGCAACTCGTCTTGGCCTGCCGCCTTTTGCTCCGTTAACCCTGGCAGCTACGCGCTTGGCCTCTGTTTTGGCCGTGCCGCCTTTCTTTCCGAGTTGCGCCATCCAGCGGCGGTTTCCGTAGATGCCTTCGATCAGCGCAGGAACATACAGGTCCACGTCCAACTCCGGGAATGAGATGCCTGTTCCACGGCCCATCAGTTCATACTTCCGCAACTGTTCGTGCGTAGCGCTGTCCAGCCCTTGAACGTCTTCCACGGGCAACACCAATCGGCGTTGATTGCTCAGCACAACAATGAGCAGATTCAGATCCGGAATATGCTCGACCGAGAGCGCGAGCGGGCCGCCATCAAGGAGCTTCGCTTGTTGGAGCGCGGATTCGATCTCGGTATCGGTCGTGATGACGATGTGCTCAGCCATGATGCTTCTCCCAAAGCGCTGCCAGTTTTTCAAAATGCCTTGCGGCCACGGTCAGTACATGGCGAACGTCCGCAATGCTTCCGTTCCCCGGCCGGACCGCATCCCTTCGGCGGGCAAGCGAAACTGACCCATCCGGACGAAGATCGACGATCACTTCAAGTTCAGCGTAGAAGCCATGCACGTGCCGGGGCGCGTGATCCATGGTGTAGACCGTGAAGCGGATGCCGTCAAA
Source organism: uncultured Occallatibacter sp. (assembly GCA_964645305.1). Classification (GTDB taxonomy): domain Bacteria; phylum Acidobacteriota; class Terriglobia; order Terriglobales; family Acidobacteriaceae; genus Telmatobacter. The sequence goes on from CAZYCV010000047.1 coordinate 21,001, forward strand.
GCGGAGCGATCCCATCTGTCTCCAGAATAACCCAAGCTCTTTAGGTTTTCAAGAAGGATTGCGCTTGCCCGCCCTGATCTTGCGAATCTCTTCCATGCGCTGTGCCAGCAGTTTTTCGCGACCCTCCTGGGTGGGGTGGTAGTAGCTGCGGCCTTTGAGCGAGTCGGGCAGGCAATCCATATCGGCGACGCGGCCCTCTTCGTTGTGCGCGTAGCGGTAGCCCTTGCCGTAGTCGAGTTCCTTCATCAGGCGGGTGGGCGCGTTGCGCAGGTGCAGCGGGACCGGCTCCTGGCGGGTGTGTTCGATCTCGGCTTGCACTGCACCGTAGGCGGTGTAGACCGAGTTCGACTTGGGCGCAAGGCAGAGATAAACAACCGCCTCGGCCAGAGCCAGATCGCCCTCCGGCGAGCCGAGAAAGTCGATGGCCTCCTTGGCGGAGAGCGTCAGATTGAGCGCCTCGGGAGCGGCCAGGCCGATGTCTTCGACGGCCATGCGCACCACGCGGCGGGCCAGATAGAGCGGGTCTTCTCCGGCGGCAAACATCCGCGCCAGCCAGTAGAGCGCGGCGTCGGGGTCGGAGTTGCGCACGCTCTTGTGCAACGCGGAGATCAGGTTGTAGTGCTCCTCGCCGGTTTTGTCGTACATCAGGACGCGCTGCTGCACGGCCTCGCCGGCCAGGGCTTTGTCGATGTGCTTGCTTTCACGAGCTAGTTGCGCGGCAACTTCCAGCGTGTTGTAGGCCGACCGGCAATCGCCGCTGGAGTAGCCGGCAATCAGTTCGAGGGCATCGTCGTCGGCAGTCAACTTTAGCGCGCCCAGACCGCGCTCACTATCTTCCAGCGCGCGGCGAAGCAGAGTCGCGATTTGCTCCTCGCTCAACGGTTGCAGCACATAGACCCGGCAGCGGGAGAGCAGCGCCGAAATAATCTCAAAAGATGGGTTCTCAGTGGTTGCGCCGATCAGCCGGATCGTCCCGCGCTCAACGTAGGGCAGAAAGGCGTCCTGCTGCGCCTTGTTGAAGCGGTGAATCTCATCGACAAAGAGGATGGTGCGCGAGTGCATCTCAGAGGCCTGCGCCGCCGCAGCCATCACTTGCTTGATCTCCTTGATGCCGCTCATCACGGCGGAGAACTCAATAAAGCTGGCCTTGGTGGTTTCCGCAATGATCTTGGCGAGCGTGGTTTTGCCCACTCCCGGCGGACCCCAGAGGATCATCGAACCGGAGTCATCGCGCTCGATCTGGATGCGCAGCGGCTTTCCTGGGCCGACCAGATGCTCCTGGCCGCTCAGCTCATCCAAGCTACGCGGGCGCATCCGCTCGGCCAAGGGCGCGGTGCGCAGCGGAGCACTGGAGTCTTCGGGTTCGCCGTCAAAAAGACTCATGGTGCTTATGGTAATTCTTCAGGGTGGAAGAGTGGCTATCCACTCGAAAGAACGTATTTTATACGCGTTTCGGTGCTATTCTTGGTGCACGGAGGGAATATGAGAGCAACTGTATCACTCGATGACAGCTTGTTGAAGACAGCCTACGAATACACTGGTCTCACAGAGCGCGCGGAGTTGTTGCGCGAGGCGCTGAAATCCTTGATTGCGCGCGAGGCAGGGCGTCGGCTGCTGGCGCTGGCCGGAACGGCTCCGCATATCGAGGACGTGCGCAGATTGCGCGTTGACGGGCAATGATCCTTGCAGACACGCCCATCTGGATTGAGATCTTCCGCCGTGGCCGCTTCAAAGCAGAGCTGGAAAACCTGATAGTCAACGATCAGCTCTGCATTCACCCGTATATCGTGGCGGAGTTGGCCTGCGGTTTTTTGCCGGATCGCAAAAATACTCTGCATTATCTCGACGGCCTCCACCAGATTAGCCTGATTCGCCTGGCGGATGTGCGTCTGATGATCGAAGCGCGGGGGCTGGCATCGAAGGGGATCGGACTGACGGATGCCCATTTAATCGCATCCTGTCTGGCTCTGCCTGGGACGCACCTCTGGACGATCGACCGCGCGCTCGGTAGGGTGGCCGATTCGCTCGGAATCCGCGTCACTTTTCCGGAGTGAGGTCATGGTTTCCCCGGTCTCAAAATCGAGACCGGGGGCACCCATCGCTAATAGGAGAACGGAGTTTATTCCACCGGGACCGTGGCCACCCGCCTATTTTATGACCGGGCCACCTGCCCCACCTACCCGTTCATCAGTTAATCCAAATAGACAGATTGGCGAATTCCCCAATGAATCTCTTTATGTTTGCATGACCAATTGCAATTCCGACACTTGTCAGCGTGAGGTTTTGCATAGGTGATCCAGACCAACTCTTGAACAGGTCTTCCATATACCCTCTGATTGAGACACACTTCTCCTTAACTTCAACGTCGCTCATCTTTGATGTCTCAAACAATTCAGTGATCTTAATTCGATCCTCCAAAGATACCGAACGTGTCTCAAATAATTTGTCTAACATTTCCTTATTTAACGCATTAACCTGAAATTTTGATGGTTCATTCAAACACGGAATGAAGAAAGTTATATCAGACCCAACGGAAATACTTCGATCTGAAATTTCTTTCTGATCAAATCCTTTCACAAAAAGTCCATGATATGTGGTACGAATAACCGATTCAAGATTCACTTGAGCGATACTGATTGAGCCGCACCCACAGAACTCGATATGCTGATAACAGGCTTGGTTTGTTACAACTTTGGAGACAAACGGAGAAACAAATCTGTCGAAGTGTTCGCCGAGTACAATATGATTGCCAAGCCCAGTGTTTTGCGTATATTTAAAAAGAAAAGCTAATGCCAAAACTGCCAATTGACTTTCTGTTAGTTTAGGGGCTGTATTTAGAGCTTCATCGAGAACAATCTGGAGGATGTCTCGCTTTTCTTGTTTGCTTCGATCTACTAAGAGATCAACGAGAAGATCACCAAGATTCACATCCCCATTTCTCGCAAATTCCTTTTGAACTGTGAATAGTGCATACTGAAAGTCTGGATCATTCGATTGTTCAAGTCCGACAGGAGATTCCTTCTGAAGTTTTCGTAAGAACTTTTCAGTGATCTCTTCCGCCCTAGTCTTAGCCACTGCAGCAGCAGCGCCCTGTAGCTTGTAAAAGTTCGCATTAAATACATCAAGCGCGACATCTCGGACCTCAGAATAAGAGAGGCCTGTCGTAGTAACTGTAACGTCACCTTTGGTTTGAATAGCGATGCTACCTTCAGCAACATGTTGCTGTTGATCATTACTCAACATGTTTGTCACGCGATATGGTTCCGATATTCACATCACCACCGGCCTGCACTCCTAGGGCGGATTTGGATACGACCTGATGCTGCCTAGAGATACCGCGCTTTTTGCTGTCGGTAACAAAGAGAGCGATAAATGCTGAGAGTGACACCACAACAGCCAGCCATGAATCGTATCCCGGTTTGTCGATTACCCACAAAAGCGAGACAACCAAAGCAATTCCAGCAAATATCTTCAGATAAGCCATCGCGGATTCCTTCTCCACGCTAATTGATACGACAGCGCAGACGTCCATAATTTTGTTCTGCGTCATTTTAATATGTTTTGCGCGTTGCGTCAATACCGCCTATCTGGGCCCGGGTGCCCCAGGTCCGGACTTTCGGGCCTAGGAGACCATCCTCCTTACGCCACAACCTCCAACCCCTTTTTCTCCACCAGCGAGAGCAGTTTGAGCGAGGCAGCGGGTGTCACTGGTCTCAACCATCGTTTTATCAAATTGAGGTTGCCCCAGTCCCTCTACAAAACTAAGATCCAACCAGCTCAAGAAACTCCGCGGGCCGCACCACGCGCACGCCTCTCCACGGATCAAGCACCAGCAGATCCGTATCGCTGCTGACCAGAACCTCGGCTTCCGCTTCAGCGGCCAGAGCCAGAAATTTGTTGTCCTTGGGGTCGCGGCAAGCAGGATCGAGCAGAAGACAATCTTCCTCGCGCACCGTGAACCGGCGCACGTTGGCTTCAATCGTGCGAACAAATCTCTCCCGCGCGCCGTCCGTCAGGTAATGGCGAAACTTCTCTCTGGCCAGCACTTCCTTCAACTCCGCCAAGGTGGCAACGCTAGCGCACAGATCGCAACAACGCAGAGCCAGGAGCAGAGCCTGATCGGGGATCGAACCCTCTCGCAAGGCGGCTGAAACCAACGTACTCGTATCGAAGATTACACGGTGAATGGCGACCACGCGATGAATGGTCATCTCAACTCATGCACCAAGCGATTGACTTCCTCATCGGTCAACTTTGCCGCGGCTGCGGCCTGCGCGGGCGACTGGCCTCGTTTGGCTTCGGCGCGCCACGCCTCCATCTCGGCTACCGCACGGCTGCGCCTGCGGCGGGTGTCCAGCAGTTCTTCCATATCGCGCGGACTAACGATGAATGCCGCCGGACGGCCATGGCGCGTGACGGTGATGATCTCCCGCTGCGCCCCGTCGATCAACTGACCAAAGCGGTTCTGTGCCTCAACGGATGTGACGGTCACCATGGCAGCCTCCTAACTAGCTATTTTAGAGAATATAGGTATTCTAGCTATTTTACAACTTTGACTGGTGGCCCTCAACATGATTGGATCGAAGAAGGAACGGACGGTGGCCACCCGTCGGAGAGGGTTCTCTCTAGGATGCCTCCAAAAGCAGGACGTGCTTGCTGAACTCGCTGCCGGCCAGATAGACGATGCCTTTGTCCATGGTGACCAGAACCATTCCATTGCGCACGGCCAGGCCCAGCAGGTAGGCATCCGTGACTTGTTTGGTTCCAAACAGCCTCTTGAAGAACGGGCCGCAGAGCGAGTGCCAGTCCTCGGCGATGGGCAGATAACGATAGCCTGGATGCTGCGCGAGCCGTTTCAGAATGGCCGTGGCCTCGGCCATCTCGATTTGTCCGGCGCGCGGCGCAGTGGCATTGCGCAGGAATCCGGCTTCGGTGAAAGGGCAAATAGCCCAGCGGAGATCGGCAGCGGCATAGAACCACGCCTCCACAATCGGATGGTGAATATGATTCCTGGCCGTCAGCGCATACAGCACATTCACGTCCAGCAAATAGCCGTTCTCAGACAAGGGCATCCTCCGAGGCTTGCTTTACCATCTCCGGCGTGATGCGGTCGCCCGTGTCCGCGATCTCCAGATAGCCATGCCGGTTCATGACCAGCCGGGAGGAAGGGATTTCCTGCCCCGCCGTCCGCTCGGCGCGGCGGATCAATTCACTGACGGCAACGCCCAGCGATAGCCCCTTGGCGTTGGCATACGACGAGGCAAAGGCCAGGGCGTCATTGTCGATGTGAAGATTGGTCCGTGTTCTCATAGAATCATTATGTACTATATTTGCTCATGGTACATAATATTTTATTTGGTACAGAAATAAACAAACGGTTCTCAATGGGCAGGGCTGCATCCTATGCCCTGCCAACGATCTTTGCGGCGGTTTTCAGCGCGGCGGCTACCTGGTTCCTATTGCGAATTTCCCCGCTGCCGCGCGGCCTCGTAGAGCAGCACGCTGGCGGCGACGGCGGCATTCAGGCTTTCCACCGGACCGGGGCAGGGGATGGTGACGGCTCCATCGGCCAGCGCGGCCAGCGCCTCCGGCACGCCGTTACCTTCGTTGCCGATGATGAGCGCTACGGGAGCGGCAAGGTCGATGCGGTGGGCGGCTTGCGCGCCGTGGACGGCGGTGGTCCAGACCGTAACGCCCGCGCCGCGCAGCTTTGCAAAGCACTGCTCGGCGCTGACGGAAAGCAGAGGCAGGCGGAAGAGGCTGCCGGCCGAGGCGCGCACCGCTTTGGGATTCCATGCGCTCACTGTTCCGGGCAGACTGAGGACGGCCTGCGCGCCAAAGGCCTCGGCGGAGCGCAGGATGGTTCCCAAGTTGCCGGGGTCTTGCACGCCTGCCAGAATCAATAGCAGGCGGGCGGTCGAGGTGCCGGGCGGAAGAAGATCCTCCCAACTCCAGGCGGGCGGCTCGATGAGGGCGGCGATGGGCTGCGGGCTTTCGGTGGAGAGCGCCGACTCCAGAATCTCGCGCGGGGCAAGCAGCACCTCGGTTTGCGACGGAAGCGCGAGCGCCTCCAGCAAGTCTTCCGAGCCTTGCGCCACAAAGACAGTCTCGACGCGCAGGCCGGCGCGCAGAGCCTCGGCGATCAGGTTTGGCCCCTCGATGGCGGCCAGCGCGCCAGCCTGCTGGGCGGGATGCGCCAGCAAGCGCCGCAAATCTTTCAGGCGCGAATTCTGCTTACTCTGTACAATGCGTAAAGGCATAGTTGCTGAACCTGTTGCCGCAAATTCGGGAATCGAGGGAGAAAGACTTGTCCGCGGAGATTGTACGCGTCCATCCCGATGAACCAGAGCCGGAGCGGATTGACTCCATCGTATCCTGCCTGCGCAAGGGCGGCGTTGTGGCGCTGCCCACCGATACATTTTACGGCCTGGCCGTGGATCCGGTGAATCTGCATGCGGTGGAGCAGATTTACAAGATCAAGACGCGGCAGAAGCAGAAGCCGCTGTCGCTGCTGATCGGTTCGCTGGCCCAGGCCTACGAGCTGGCGCGCGACACCGACGCGCTGCTGGACAAGCTGGCCGAGCGCTTCTGGCCGGGGCCGCTGACGATTATTGTTCATGCCGGAAGCAAGCTGCCGCTGCGCTCGACGGCCAACACCGGCCACGTGGCGCTGCGCGTGCCGGATGCGGCCATTCCACGCGCCGTGGTGGAGCGCTTCGGGCTGCCCATCACCGCGACCTCGGCCAACCTGCAGGGAGCTTGCGAGTGCAACAACGCCGGCTGCGTCCGCGACCAGATCGGCGACCGCGTGCAGATGATTGTGGACGGCGGCCCGACGGGAAGCGCGCGGCCCACCACGATTGTCGATCTGACGCTGGGCGAGGGGCATTGGGAGATTCTCCGCGAGGGCGCGATTCCTACCTACGAGATTGTGATGGCGTTGCAGAGGTGACGAAAGGCTGGGACTGAGGGACTGAGGGACTAAGGCTTTGAAAGGCTGGACCGGCTGAGAGCGGAGGTTACACAGCGTTCGTCAAGTTGGACATCGCAAGTTGCGCGCATTACAATGTCCTACAGGATGGGACGATATGGCCACAAATGCGTTGGTGCAAACCCGAATTGACGGAGCAATCAAAAGGGAAGCTGCATTGGTTCTGGAATCGATTGGCTTGACTGTTTCCGATGCCGTGCGCCTGATGCTGATGCGTGTTGCACAGGATAAGGCGCTTCCATTCGAGCCATTGATTCCAAACAAGAAGACTCTTGCGGCGATGAACGAAGCTCGTTCAGGAAAGCTGGAAACGGTCACACTCGACGAGCTGCAATCGGTGCTGGATGCGGGAACTTAAACAAACTTCGACCTTCAAGCGCGATCTGAAACGCGAGTCGAAAGGCCCACACCGAGTTTTTCTAGCGAATCATTTCGTGAATCTCGTGCGGATATTGGCGAACGATGAACCTCTGGCGGAGAGTTTTCACGACCATGCTTTAATGGGGAGCTGGAAAGATCATCGGGATTGCCATCTGAGACCCGATCTTGTCCTGATTTACCCAAAACCTGATCCGGCCACATTGCAACTTATCCGGCTCGGATCACATTCCGAATTGAGCCTTTAATCACAGGGAACAGGGGTCAGGGAACAGGGATCAGGGAACAGAAAATACTCGATTCATTGGGGTGCAATCTTTTTATATCGCTTTGATGTGAGACGATACTGGCATTGCGGAAATTGGGAGACTCGCCATGCGCAAATGGGTGTTGGTGGTTGTTAGCCTTGTACTTTCGCTTACAGCAATTGTGTTCAGTGCGCGTCGTTTCTGCATTGCACCTTTTCCAGTGATGGGTCAGAGTACCAATCAGCCGCCGGTTTTGAAGCCAGATTCAGTTCTTCTTCCAGCGAGTGAAATTGATACCTATATCAAGTTTTATTTGGGAAAAACGAAGGATGCTGTGCAGAGTTGGCAGCCGAGTCAGGCTGATCTTGATGGTCTGGAAAGAAACCTGCCGCAAATTTCCAGCTTGAAAGAGAATGTGCCCGGTCCCGGCAAGCATTCAGAGAATCCAGAAAAGTATTTCCGCCAATATCTGGCGATTATGCAATCTGAAAAGAAGAAGATTTTCGTCAATGCGGTGTGCGGAACAGCAGGAGATAATACAGATAATTGGCGTCACCATCTCCAAATCGTTTGCGACGGAGGAAATTGTTACTGGCAGGCGTTTTATGACCCTGCCACACAGAAGTTTTCAAATCTTATGATTAACGGACTGGGTTGAGTAATTTCTACAAATATGAAGCGAACTGATCCCTGATCCCTGCACCTGAAAGGTTCCCATGAAGCGCCCAAGCAACACCAAAACTCGCAACCGGGCAGTTTGTGCCGTTCTGGTGTTGTTGCTGCTGTGCGCGCTAGGGGCATTGGGCTGGAGTTATTGGGTCTACACGCAGATTGAGATTTATGCAGGGCAGGATCAAGCTGCGCCGTCGGATGCGATTGGCGTCTTTGGCGCGGCGGAGTACGACGGGCGACCCTCGCCGGTCTATCGCGCTCGGCTGGAGCACGCGCGTTCGCTCTACGAGCACGGCATCGCTCCGCTGCTAATCACCCTGGGCGGCAGCGGCGGCGACGAGTACAACGAAGGAGCCGTGGGCCGCGAGTACCTGATGGTCATGGGAGTTCCAGAGAGCGCGATCATCGCCGAGACCGAGAGCCGCAACACCGAGGAATCGGCGCGGCGCATCGCGGTGATTGCCCGCGCCAACGGGTTGCGGCGTCTGGTCATTGTCAGCGACGGAACGCACCTCTTCCGCATTCACGAGATCTGCGCGGCGGACGGCCTGAACGTGCTCACTTCGCCCCGACCTCGCGTGCAGATCGAAGACGCGGCCAGCGGCTCCTGGGCCGAGTTCCAGCGCGTGGCGCACGAGATTCTCAGCTATACGGCCTGGCGGATGCATCTGCATTAAGGTGGGTCAAGTGCAGAAAAGATGACGGCGAATATTTCTCATTCCATGCAAAAGTTTGGACTCTTCGCCTACCTCAACTTTGCGCATCTTCCAGGCAATAAAAATTACGCGAAGACGCTCTGGGTCTATGAACGCATAAAAATGCAGTGTCCCAAAATGCAGAGCCGACCTCCAGGCCGGCTGCAATGTGAGCCCTATGGCCTACGTTCACTTATCCGACAGAACATCTTTACCCGGCCATGGTTCTAATACACAACAAAGCTTTGGTGCGCTGTTTCAATCTTTTCAGTTGGAATGATGTAACCGGCCTGTTGCAACTCGGCAAGATCTTTAGCGCCGGCTTCAGGTGGCACGTACTGGAACCAGTATTCTACTGTTCCTGGATCAATTTTTGTCAGAATTTCATGAAGGTTTTGACTGGATATGACAATTTCTCCTGGCCGGAGATGAATCCATTTGTCATGCACACGCTCCATAAGGCCAGGACTATCACTTTTACCACAACCGAAATCCCATCCTCCACCAATTTGATTTTTTGTGTCGGAGGATTTCCATTTAATGTGAACCACAATATATCCGCCATGCGGTATGCAGCCAAGCACGGGCATCGGCATATCCACAGCCACGTTGCCCACATTCTTGGTGATAACGCGCAATACAGAGGGGTAGCCTTCTTCGGTTGTGGCGGCGACTTCCATCGTCAATTCAAGATGCGCCGGGTTGGTCGGCTTCTCCGGCTTTTGTTGCGCTGCAACCGCCGATGCACATACACTCACGATCAACGCCACGATAGCCATCCGGCCAGTTTTCGTCATGCCATGGCCTCCTTGTTTACCATAGACTGGTTAGACCAGATTTTGGTACTCTCTCCAACAGTTCAAACCGGTTGTCCGAACCATTCGGCGCTGTTGCGGAATGGTTGGAAATCCACGAAGCCCGAGCGGATAGCGAGCCATTGGCCGCACCGCGGGCGCTGGTTGCGTGGGCGGGTGGTTGCGAATATGATGGAGAGATGATGATGGGTTTCTGTTGTCGCTGTTCAGATTGCGCTGCGCGCGCCTAGGCGACCTATTTCAGATTTCCATTCCGTCAAAGGTTACCGAAGGCTCGCGATCCAGCCGGAGCTGGCGCGGGCATTTTTTATCCCCATATCCCCGATGGAGAAACATATGAGTGAAATAATCCCTGTCAAAGAGACCAAGGCGCAGTACGCCGAGCGGCTGAAACGTGAAAAGAACCCCTGGGAGGCCTTCGACGAAGTGCG
>CAZYCV010000048.1:0-30902 GCA_964645305.1 uncultured Occallatibacter sp.
ATCGGCAGGATTATTGTAGCATAATATGTATACACTTAATTTAAATACGCTCTAGCCCCTGAAGATTATCGGGGTTCAGGATGAACTTTCAATCGCTTGAGTCACATCTTTCTCGATTTTCTTCCAGTAATCGAAGGGCTCTTTGCGGGCAGAAATTGATACGCGCATTCTGCAATAGTTCAATGCCCATTGAAGATCGGATTTGTTCTGTTGCTGAATCGCAGCTTCGATTCGTGCAAGCTCCTTAAATCGCGTCATCTCGTTGCCTCGAAAACAATAATATAGCCGCCCGCGTCAATCCAGCGCCTTATGAAACCGCAATATCGCCGCCGTCAACAAGAAAATCCCCAGCCCCGCCATCACCGCCATCTGCGGCCAAAGAACATCCATCCCCACGCCCTTCAAATACGTCCCGCGCACCACCACCAAAAAGTAGCGCAGCGGATTCGCGTAGCTCGCCACCTGCATCCAATGGGGCATCGTGCTGATCGGAAATCCAAAGCCGGAGAATGTAACCGCCGGCATGATAAAAAAGAACGACGTCACCATCGCCTGCTGCTGCGTTGAACTGACTGTCGAAATCAAAAGCCCCACCCCAAGCATGCAAAGCAGAAAGAGCAGCGCGCCCGCCGCCAGCACCAAAACATTGCCGCGAAACGGAACTTGGAACCACAGCGAACCCACCACCGCAATCAGCGTCACGTCGAAGGCGCCAATCAAAAACGACGGCAGTGTCTTGCCCAAAATGAACTCCGCCGGGCGGATCGGCGTCACCATGATCTGCTCCAGCGTCCCGATCTCCCGCTCCCGCACCACCGCAAAGGCCGTCAACGTAATCACCAGCACCAGCGTCAGGCTGCCGATAATTCCCGGCACAAAAAACCAACGGCTCCGCAGCTCCGGGTTATACCACGGACGCGCCGCGAGTTCGACCTGCGGCATCACTTCTATCAACTGCGGCGCAATCCGCGCCACTCGATCCCGCTGATACTCCACCGCGTAGCCCTGCGCAATCTGCGTAATATATCCCGATGCAATCAGCGCGGTGTTCGAGTTGGTGGAGTCCACAATTACCTGCAGCGGCGCGGGCTGGCCACTGCGCAACTTGCGCGCGAATCCCGCGTCAATCTCCAGACCCACCGTCGCCTCGCCGCGCTCAATCAAGTCACCCAGCGCGCGCGCATCCGTCAATTGCCGCTGCACATCAAAGTATTCGCTCGATGTAAAGCGCGACGTCAGTTCGCGGCTCTCCTGGCTCTGATCCAGATCCAGCACCACCGTCGGCACATGGCGTATCTCATAATTCGCCGCGTAGCCAAAGACCATCATCTGGATAATCGGCGGCCCCACCAGCAGGAAGCGCGTCCGCTTGTCGCGCAACACCTGGATGAACTCCTTGATCAACATCTGTTTTAGCCGCGCAAACATTTTTACTCCCTCACACCTGCCGCCATCAACTTGTCAACCTGTCAACTTGTCAACTTGTAAACCTGTAAACCTGTCAACTTGTCAACTTGTAAACCTGTAAACCTGTCAACTTGTAAACCTGCCTCATTCCAGCCGCTTGTGAAAGCTCCGCGTAGCCACAATCGCCAGCACAACCGTAAACGCCGCCAGCGGAATCAACTCCGCGTACAGCATCGAAGCGGGTGTTCCCTTCAGAAAAATTTTCTTCAGCACCGCAACGTAATAGCGCGCCGGAAAAATGCGCGTAATCCATTGCAGCGCCATCGGCATCTGCTCAATGGAAAACAAAAATCCAGAGAGCAAAAACGCCGGAAGAAACGTAATCAGCAGCGCAATCTGGCATGCTGCAAATTGATTCTTCGTCAGCACGGAAATCAAGAATCCCAGTGACAAGACCACAATCAAAAACAGCGCCGAGGCCGCCATCAGCGTACCCCACGAGCCGCGAAATGGCACGTCAAACCAGTAGATCGCAATCAGCGCGCTGATCACCGTGTCCAGCATCCCCAGCGCAAAATACGGCGTCAGCTTGCCCAGCATGATCTCCATCGCCGTCACTGGCGTTGAGATCAACTGCTCCATCGTGCCGCGCTCCCACTCGCGCGCAATCGTCAGCGAAGTCAGAAACGCGCCGATCACTGACATCACCAGCGCCAGCACGCCGGGAATGATAAAAGCACTGCTCTCCAAATCCTCGTTGTACCAGGTGCGCGTCTCCACATTCATCGCCGCCGGCTGCATCGCCACGCCGCGCGTACGCAGCCAATCCATTTGCACGCGCGCCGAGTAGCCTTGCACCAAACCCTGCGCATACCCCATCAGCACGTTGGCCGTGTTGTCGTCCGATCCATCCACCAGCGCCTGAATCTCAACCGGCCTTCCATCGCGCAAGCGCGCGGAAAAATCCCACGGAATCACCAGCCCCATCTTCGCGCTGCCATCATCCAGCGCCCGCGTCAACTCGGCATAGCCGCTCACCACGCGCGCCAGATGAAAGTATTCACTCGCTTGAAAATGCTTCAGCAAATCTTGGCTCTGCTGGCTTCCATCGCGATCCAGCACATACACCGGCATTCCCTTCAGATCAAGATTCACGCCGTAGCCGAAAAGAATCACCAGAATCGCCGGCATCACAATCACAATCATCAAGCTGCGCGCATCGCGCCTGATCTGCACCACCTCTTTGCGCGCAATGGCAAATAGACGAGACCAACTCATGGCTTGCCTCCCGCGTCGCGCGCTGTTGTCAGCGAAACAAATACATCTTCCAAGCTCGGTCGAATCTCTTCCATGCGGCTCACCGCAATGCCGCGTTCCGCCAAATAATTTTTCAGCAGCGGCGCGGCCGTCATTGCATTCTCAACCACTAGATGCAAAGCATTTCCGAAGACCGCCGCATCCATCACGCCCGGCGCCGTTTGCAGCGCCTCCACCGCCGCGCCCAGCGGCTCACACTCCACCAGCAATAGTTCGCCCTTCATAGAATCACGCTTGAGTTCAGTCGGCGTTCCCAGCGCAACCATCTTGCCGCGAAAGATCAACGCCAGTCGGTTGCAGTACTCTGCCTCTTCCATGTAATGCGTCGTTACAAACACCGTCACGCCCTCATCCGCCATCTGGTGAATTAGATCCCAGAACTGCCTCCGCGTTATTGGATCGACGCCCGAAGTAGGCTCATCCAAAAAAATCACCGGCGGCTTGTGCAGCACCGCGCAACCCAGTGCCAGCCGCTGCTTCCATCCGCCCGGCAGCGTGCCGGTAATCAGATTCTCCTGCCCCTTGAGGTCGGCCATCGTGAGCGCCCACGCGATTCGCTCTTGAAGAACTTTTGCGGGAACGCTGTAAAGTCCCGCGAACAAGCGCAGGTTTTCTATCACGGTCAAATCGTTATAGAGAGAAAATTTCTGCGACATATAGCCGATGTTCTGGCGCACCGTTTCAGGCTTTTTGCTCACATCAAATCCCGCCACCACCGCATGGCCCGATGTGGGTTTCAGCAGCCCGCACAGCATACGAATCGTGGTTGATTTGCCCGCGCCATTCGGCCCCAGAAAGCCGAAGACCTCGCCCTTGCGCACCATGAGATCAATATGATCCACGGCCACAAAATCGCCGAAGCGCTTCACCAGCTTTTCGATGACGACAGAATTGACGAAGTCATTCATGCGCTTGAACTCCCGCGCTCACCGCATCGACAAACAAATCTTCAATCGAAGGCGCAACGGCATGAATCGCATCAAAGGAAATATGCGCGCGCTTGAAGCGCGCCTCAAATTCAGGAATCCTTCGTGCCGCATCGTCCACCACAACATGAATTCCGTCGCCGATCAGCAGCAGGCTGCTGATTCCTTCCGCACCTTCTAATTCCGCGCGCAATTGCCGCGGGTCAGGCGCGGTGATGGATAAAACTCCTTTGCCAAACTTGCCTTTCAAATTCGCCGGCGTGTCGCAAAACAGCAGCTTGCCCTGATGCATCAGCGCCACGCGATGGCAGCGCTCGGCCTCGTCCAGATACGCGGTCGATGTGAGAATCGCCACGCCTTCTGCGACTAGTTCATACAAGATGCGCCAGAAGTCGCGGCGCGAAACCGGATCAACGCCGGTCGTCGGCTCATCCAGCAGAATCACTTTAGGCCGATGAATCAATGCGCAAACCAGCCCCAGCTTCTGCTTCATTCCGCCGGAGAGTTTGCCCGCCATACGCTTGCTGAATTCACTCATCCCCGCCGCTTGCAGCAACTGCGTCGAGCGTTGCTTGCGCTCTGCCGCGCGCACTCCAAACAGGTCCGCATAGAAACGAATATTTTCATCCACCGTCAGGTCTTCATACAAGCCGAAGCGCTGCGGCATATAACTGAGCGCGTGCTTGGCGCTCTCCGGATCGCGCTCCACATCAAAGCCCGCGATGGTGGCGCGACCCGCGTCTGGCGCCATAATTCCGGCCAGCATGCGCAGCGTCGTGGTCTTCCCTGCGCCATCCGGGCCAACCAGTCCGAATATCTCACCCGCGCGCACATCGAAGCTCAGCGCATCCACCGCGCGCACTCCGGGAAAACTCTTCGCCAATCCCTCGCAGGCAATTGCGGATTGAATCGCTTCAGTCATTATTTGCTCGCTGTCAAATCAATGCGCGCATCGGCGGGCATCCCCGTCTTCAACTCATGATTCGGATTGTCAATGTCGATCTTGATGCGATAGACAAGCGTGACGCGCTCCTTGAATGTCTGCACACTCTTCGGCGTAAACTCCGCCGTCGATGCAATGAACGAAATGCGCCCGCGATACTGCTTACCGGGATAGGTGTCTGTCGTGATGACCGCGTCCTGACCCCAGTGAATTCTACCTAAATCCGTCTCCGCAACATACGCGCGCAGCCAGATGTGATCGAGATCGGAAAGCGTGATCACTGGCGATCCGGGCGAGACCACCTCGCCCAACTCAGCCTGCCGCACCGTCACCACGCCTGCGGATGGAGCGCGCAAAACCGAGTAACTCAAGTTCACCTGTGAGAGTCCGAGGCTTGCATTAGCCTGATTCAAATTGGCGCGCGCAACGGTGATCTCTTCTTTGCGGCTGCCCTCGACTGCCTCGTTGTAACGCTGCTGCGCGGCCTTCAAAATGGCGTCGGCACGCTTTACGGCAGTCGCCGCCTGATCGCGTTCCTGCGCGGTTGCTTCATCTTTTGCAAAAAGTTTTTGCGCGCGCTCACTGTCAAGATTCTTCTGTGCAAGATCCGCTTCTGCATCGATCACCGTCTGCTGCGCGGCCTTCACTTCCTGCTCGCGCGTTCCGGCCAGTGTGAGCGCAAGATTCGATTCACGCACGCCCACCGCGGCTTCATCCATGCGAATTCGCTGCTTCAAATCCGCATCGTCAAGCCGCGCCAGCAGCGCGCCCGCAGCCACTTGCTGACCCTCTTCCACCGGCAATTCAACTATGCGCCCCGGCACCTTGAAGCCCACCAACGCCTCATGCGCTTCAATGTTGCCGGAGAGCGTGAGTTGATTTGTGGGCTTTGGTTTCTGCGTCAGGCGCGGATAAAAATACACGCCCGCGCCCACGGCTACGGCCAACAGAATAACAATAGGAATGATTCGCTTCATCACTTCAAACCTCTTCGCAATTTCCAATTTCTTTCCGGCAACTCAATGATTTCCCGTGAACTCAAGAATGTTTTTCTCCGTATCGCCCATCGCCCGCGCCAGCGCAAATTTGGCATCCACATGACTGCTGACGGCAAGAATAAAATTCTCTTCGGCGCGCGCCAGTTCGTCCTGCGCAGTAACCACTTCAACGTTGTTGGCGGTGCCTTCGCGAAAGCGATCCTGCGCCATTTGCAATTCGCGCCGCGCCAACTCCTCACCATCGCGCGCCACTGTTACTTGCTCGCTGGCCGAGTCCAGATTCAACAGCGCTTCGCGCAGATCTTCTTCAATGCCGCGAAGTTGATCGGCAATCTGATCATCGATGCGCTTCACGCGGCTGGCCAACTCCTGCGCCTCGCCGTTGCGGTCGCGATCGAAGAGCGTGAAATCAATCTGCCCTTGCACGAGTCCGGTGCTCTTCATGCCGCCGATGCTGCGCCCAATCTCGCCGAAGTTTCCATTCACGCTCAGCCTGGGCAGCGCGCGCGCGTGATTCGCGCTCTGCTGCTCAACCAGTCCTTCACGCTGTTTGACGAGCGAAAGATAATCCGCGCGCTCAAGCAGAGCCGCCGAGGTTAGCGTTTCAATCTCCGGTTTCTGCAATGACTGATAATTCAGCGGCTCGGCCAACTCCAGCGCCGCGCCTGGGCTCATGCCCATTGCGCGTTCAAGCTCCAGCAGCGCTTGCTTGCACTGATTGCGCGCAATCAACAATGCCTGCTTGTCGTTGGCCAGTTGCACCTGCGCGCGCAGCACATCCACGCCGGTTGCGCTGCCCGCATCATGCTTGTCTTGTGCCAGTTTGTCCAGCGCATTCGCATCCTTCACACGCGATTCCGCCGCATCCGCGCGCGCCGCGGCCGACTGCGCATTCAAGTAGAGCGCGGCAATCGCGCGCACAATCAGATCACGCGCATCGCGCTCATCCATCTTGCCCGCGTCCACCGCAAATTCGCTTGCCTTCAGTGCGCGCCGGCTCTGCAGATCAACAATATTTTCTTGCACGTAAACGCGAAAATCATAATTCGAAAGCGGCCCAACCAGCTTGGGCATACCCGGAAAAGAGAGCCCTTGCGCCTGCAAATCGTGATTCGAAAAATTGGCGTAGGTTTGCGCATTCACACGCGGAAGCAACGCCGCCGCCAATCGCCGCGCGCGTGTTGCTTCTGCCTCGTCCACCCGCGTGCCTGCCACCAGCACATTCAAATTCGCTTGCAGCGCCTTTTGAATTGCATCTTGCAACGTGAGCCGATACGGCGCTGGAGCTTGCGACCATGCGGAGATGGCGGCAGCCACGCAGATCAGCCAGAATAACGCGGCGGTGCGAAGTTTTGATCTCATGATTTTTGCCCTTGATCGGAGAACGCGACCGCTCTCCAAAAGTGTTGAAAGCTATCTTCGATCCATTCTTTGAGCGCCGACTCACCGTGCGCCGACCACAGCAGGATCGTGCCCATTGCCGCCTGCATAAGCTGCGTGGCCACCTTTTCCTTTTGCAGCCGAGGGTTGATCTCTCCGCGCTTTTGCCCGGCACCCACAACCTCTGCAATCATCTTGTGGCCCTGCGTCATGTTGGTCACAATAATCTTGCGCACACTTTGGCTAGCCAGAAACGATGAGATCAGCGCGCGCGCCAACTCCGGGCTGCGCCCCGGTTCTTCGGCCAGCCGCAGCATCAGCCGATGCAGCACGGAATGAATTGTCTGCTTGCCTTGCCCGGTCAGCGTGACGGCTTCACTCACCTTGCCTAATTGAATCTCGGTCATCACGCACAGCACATGATCCTTGGTTTCAAAATAGTTGAAGAACGTTCCCTTGCCAACGTCCGCCGCTTCGGTGATGTCTTCCACTGTGACATTAGGAAAGCCGCGCTCGGCAATCAACTGCAATGCACAGCGGAAGAGGCGCAGGCGCGTCTCGGCGGCTCGGCGCTGACGGCGGTCCGCAGGCGGCAGAGGAGACGGATTGATGGTTTCTAAATCAGGGGCGGCCGCGGCAGCGCGTTTTCTATGACCGTGACTCACATCCGAATGTTGGACAAGTTTGACCACTAGTCATTTATAACGCCGCGGAATTTTCTTGTCAAGAGGCATTCTTTCGCCGAAAAAGCCTCCCGGAATCATTGGATCTGTTTTTTTATTTTTGAATTTCGCCGGCCATCCAGCAAACGGCAAGCCGGCATTCACCGGCCTGCCGCGCTAGGAAGTTGGCTCTGCCTGGCCGCTCATCGCGTAGAGAATCGTCCGCGCCGTCCACTCCTCATCAGTGCGCGAGGAGACCATCAAATCGTAGAGATGCGGATTGTTCCAGCATTTGCCGTAATACTGCTGCAAGTATTTGGCGCGCTCTTCGTCCACAATGCGGATACGCTGCTCGGCGTGCACGCCTTTTTCCAGCCGTCCGCGCAGCCGCGCCAAGCGGTCCAGGTAGGGAGCATAGACAAATACGTGATACACATCGGGCTTGTGCTGCAAAATGCACTGCGAGCCGCGGCCCACAATCACGCAGTTGCCCTGGGAATAGGCTTCTTCGATGATCTTTCGTGAAACCTTCACCGTTTCTTCGGCGTCAAAAACCGCATTCTCACCCAATTCCAGGCCGGCGGCCAAGGCGGCCGAGCGCATTGCCTGTTGGTTGATGCGCTTGAGCCAGGAATCCACATGCTCGTCATAATGGCGCACCACCTTTGACTCCACGTGCGCCGCATAAGCGATTGCATCAATAATATCGCGGTCTAAAAGCTTCCATCCCAGCCACTCAGCGATGGTTTGCGCAATGCGCCCGCCCCCGCTGCCGAACTCCCGGTTCACTGTCAGTACGCGGTAATCCACCATACCCTCCGCAAAAGCCCCAACTCTCTACGTTACTCCTCTCCGAGCGTTCTTTCCAGTTCCGCCCGCGCGGTGCTCCGTTCGGCCTCTGCCTGGAAGAGTTCGGCCTCCGCCACGGCCAGTTGCGCCTCGGCATCTTTCAGCGCGGAGGCATTCACCGTCTTCGCTTCCAACTGGTTGGCCGTGATGCGCCGCATCTCAGCCCGCGCCTCCACGCTCTCGCGCGCCGCCTCCAGCCCCGTCTCCGCGCGCCGCACCTTGCGCACCTCCTTTTCGATCTCCACCCGCGCCCGGTTCTCCACGTGGCGCAGATTCTCTTCCGCTTCGGCCACCTGTGCCTTGCGTTCCTGCACTTGCCCGGTGCGCTTGCCAAAATCCAGCAGCGTCCAATTCATCTTCAGACCAAGGGCGCCGTTGTTTTCCGTCAGCAGCGGCACGCCATCCTGATGCACATAATTGGCAAATGCCCCAATCTCCGGGATGAACTCGGCCCGCGCGGCCATCAATCCTGCGCGTGCCTTGGCCAGCGTCTCCCGCGCTGCGGCCACCTCTGGGCTGTGTTCAAGCGCCTTGGCCTCCAGATCGCCCGTCGTGATATCGGTAATTTCCAACTCCGGCGCAACCAACTCGACCTCGGTATCGAGCGGCAATCCAGCCAGATCATTGAACTCCACCTTCAGGTCAGAGATGGTGTCTTCCAGCGTTCCCAGCTTGTGGCGCGCATCGGCCAACTGTGCCTTGCCTTCCAGCACCTTCAGCTCCAGCACCGCGCCGGCCTCGACTCCGTTGCGCGCCTCGCCCAAACGCTCATCGCCTGCCGCAATGCTCAACTCCGCCGCGTCCCTGCGCCGCTCGGCCGAAAGCAGACCCAGGTAAAGCTGCTTCATCTTCAGCGCCACTTCGTCCTTTGCCCGCTGCGCATCGTCTTGCGCCACAGCCGCGTCCGCCTTGGCCACACCAACCCCGGCGTGAATCTTGAAGAACTGCGTAATCGGCTGCGCCACGGTGGTGGTGCTCAGAATAAAGTTGTGATGGCCCAGCGGCAGCGAGCCGTTGGCGCCCGGCATGGGTCCGATGACCGGATATACGCCCAGCGCTCCCATCGGAACCTCCATGTGCTCAATATTCCGAAGATGCGCGGCGGTGCTGTCATTCGTCAGCACCGGAAAGTAATTGGAGCGCGCCTCGGTCACCCGCGCCTTCATCTCCTTCTCCTTCAACTGCGCCAGCTTGACCATCGAGTTTTGCCTGGTGGCCAGCGCCACAGCCTCATCCAGCGTGATGCGCCGCGTCTCGGCCTGCGCCGCTCCAGTAAGCGCAAGCAGCACAAGCAGCCCAGTAACTATCGGATGCCCCAGGTCTCGATTTTGAGACCTGGGAGAGATGTCTGGGTGCCCCACCCTCGCCGCGTCTTTGTTGTTGCGGCTAGGGTGGGATCGGCGATGCGCCACCACAAACAGCACCGGAATCGCCACCAGCGTAAAGACCATCGATCCCAGCAACCCAAAGGCCAGCACGCTGGCCAGCGGAGACCACAGGCTGGAGCCGGAGAGAATCATCGGAATGACGCCCACCGCCGCCGCCGCTGAAGTCAGAAAGATCGGCCGCAAGCGCCGTTCTCCGGCCTCCAGCGCGGCCTGCTCCAACTCCACACCGTTCTGCATTCGCTCGTGAATGTAGTCGATCAGGATGATCGAGTTGCGCACCACCAATCCGCCCACGCTGATGATGCCGATAAATGCCGTAAAGCCGAAGGTGTTGCGCGTAACCAGCAAGCCCAGCGCCGCGCCCGGCAAGGCCAGCGGAAAGGCCGCCATCACAATCAGCGGGTCAACCAGAGTGCGGAATTGAAAGAGTAGGATCAGGAAGATCAGCACCAGGCTGATCAGCAGCGCATTGCGCATCTCGCCAAAGGTCTCCTGCTGGTTTTGATACTCGCCGCCGTACTCAATGTGATAGCCCTCCGGCAGTTTCATCCCGTCCAACTGCTTGCGCGCGTCCGACAAAATCTCACTGGCCAGCCGATGCCCATCTGGAAAGGCGCGGACGGTAAGCGTGCGCACGCCGTTTCTGCGCACAATCCGCCCCGGCTCCCACTGAGATGTAAGCGTGGCCACGGCCGCCAGCGGAACTTTGCCCCCGGTCACCGGCGACATCACATAAGTATCGGAGAGGTTCTGAAAGTTCTGCCGATCCGCGGGGTCAAGCCGCAGAACCACATTTACCGCGCGGTCGCCCTCCCAGAAAGTGGTCACCGGCGCGCCTTCAAAGCCCACCGCCAGTTGCTGCGCAATCGCCCCATTGGTCAACCCGATCCGGTTCGCCACCTCCTCGCGCACATTCACTCCCACTTGCCATGCGTCCTCGTGCCAGTCCGTATGGATGTAGGTCGCTCCCGGCGTATGCCGCAGCACATCGTCCACCTGGCTGCCCAGCGCCTTCAGCGTGGCCCCGTCGTCGCCGGAGATTCTTACCTCAACCGGAGCCTCCATAATCTGGCCCTGCTGCAACTCCTTGACAAATATCTTTGCTTCGGGCGCCTCCGTCGGCAGTTGCGCGCGCAACCGCTCCACCAGCTTGGGCGTCTCCTTTACGCTGGTGGTGTTCACCAGAATTTGCGCATAGTTTGCGCCTGGTATCTGCGGATTCACGTTGTAATAAAAGCGCGGCGCGCTCTCGCCCAAAAAGCTGGTGTATTGTTTCACCAGCGGCTCATGGCTCAGAACCGCCTCAATCTTTCTGACGGCGGCGTCTGTCGCTTCAATCTTCGCGCCCTCCGGCAGCCACACATCCATCACAAACTGATCCCGCTCAGCCAGCGGAAACAGCAGTTGCGGCACCAGCGCCAGAATCCCGATCCCGGCCACAAAGGCCAGCGCGCTCCCCACCAGAACGCTTCGCTTGTTCTGCATCGCCCAGGTAATCATGGTGTTGTAGGTGCGCTGCATATGATCGAGCGGCGTCAGCTTGCGCGGCTCGCCGTTCTCCGCCTGCGCGTGATCCACCAGCCCCTGGCGGATGAAAAAGCGCGCCATCAGCGGCGTCAGCAGCATGGCCACCAGGAACGAAGTGCCCAGCGAAATGGCTACCGCAATCGGCAGCGAGCGAATAAACTCGCCCACCGGCCCGGTCAGCAGCAGCAGCGGAAGAAAGGCCGCGATGATGGCCAGCGTCGCCGTCAACACCGGAACCGCCATCTCTGTGGCGCAGCGCTCCGCCGCTTCGTCGATCGGAACCTTCCTGTCCAGCAACCCCACGTAGTTATCGACAATCACAATGGCGTTGTCCACCACCATGCCCAGCACCACGATCAGCGCGGAAATCGACACCTGCTGCAACTCGATGCCGCAGGCGTTCAACACCCCGAAGGTCATCAGCACCGAGACCGGAATGGCAATCGCCGAAACC
Source organism: uncultured Occallatibacter sp. (assembly GCA_964645305.1). GTDB lineage: Bacteria > Acidobacteriota > Terriglobia > Terriglobales > Acidobacteriaceae > Telmatobacter. The sequence goes on from CAZYCV010000048.1 coordinate 11,852, forward strand.
AGCGCCACGCGCAGCGGCAGCAGCAGCATGGTCACCAGAATCACCGCAATGATGGCAATGCCGAATTCGCGGAAGAAGTCGCTGATCCGCTCGGAGACAACCCGCGGCTGATCCGCCACCAGGTCCAGCTTCACCTCCGGCGGAAGCGTGGCTTCAATGCCCTTCAGCTTGGCGCGCAGCGTGTTGCCGAAGTCAACAATGTTGTTGCCCTCGTGCATCTCTACCGCCAGCAGGATGGTTGGCTCGCCGCCAATGCGCGCATATTCGCTTGGATCTTTGTATACACGAGTGACATCAGCTACATCACCGATATAAACCGGCTGCCCCAGCGGCCCCACGTCCACCATCACTTGGCGGATTTGATCTTCGCTTTCAAACTGCCCGCCGGAGTTGATCAGCACTTTGTTCTCGCCGGCCGGAACCCGCCCCGCGAACTGCACCGTGTTGCGCCCCTGCAGCGCGCCCATCACCTTGATTGGGTTCACGCCATACTGCGCCAGCCGCTCCGATGAGGTGCCGATGTCGATCTCTTCCTTTTGATCGCCGATGCGCTTGATCTTTGAGACCTCTGGAATCGCGCGCACGCCCGTCTCCACCGTCTGCGCGTAATCCTTCAGTTCGCGCGGCCCGTAGTGCCCGCCATGCACCGCAATCAACACCGCCACCGTGTCGCCAAAATCCGAATCCACCACCGGGCCAAGCACCCCCGCCGGCAGCTCCGTGGCCTTCAGTTGCGCCATATCCAAACGCAGCTTTGACCAGAACTGGTCCGCGTCCTTTACCTGCTTGTTCAGTTCGACATTCACAATCACCATGCCGTTGCTGGTGGTGGAAAACGTCTTGTCGCGCCGCACTTCCTCAAAATGAAAGAGGTGCTCCTCAATCTTGCGCGTCACCTGGTCTTCCATCTCCGGGCTGGTCGCGCCCGGATACACCGCCGCCACCACGCCGATGGGAACCGTAATCTTCGGGTCTTCGCGCCGCGGCATCGTCAGCAGCGCATACAGTCCCGCCGCCACCAGAATGCCCGACATCACAAGAGTCACCTGCGGATAGCGCAGCGCCGCGCGTACAGGGTTCACTGGCCACCTCCCATCACTTGGACCAACGATCCCTCCCGCACATTCTGCTCACCGGCCACCACCACCTGCTCATTGCCCTGCAGCCCGCCGCGAATCTCCACCTCGTCGCCCAGCGGAGCTCCCACGTCCACTCGCCTCGCATAGACCCGCTGCCGCGCGGAATCCAGCACATACACCTCGGTCAACTGCCGCGCGTCGCGCACAATCGCGCCCCCCGGAAGGGTGATCTCATTCACCATCTCCGAGCCGAAAATTCGCGCCTCGGCCACCATCCCCGCACGCAAAATCCGCTCCGGGTTGGCCACTGTTATCATCACCGTATAAGTGCGCGTCACCGCATCGGCCGCCACGCCCACCGCCTCCACCTTGCCTTCAAACTGCCGTCCATCCAGCGACGGAATCGTCACTGTGGCCCGCGCGCCCTCCCGCACCTTGCCGATCTCCGACTCCGGAATCGCCACCCGCACCTTCACCGGGTCCAAATCAAATACGCCAATCACCGGCGCGCCCGCGCCCACTGTGTCGCCCACGTCAATCCGCCGCAACCCCACATACCCCGCAATCGAGGCGCGCAACTGGCAGTCATTCAGACGCTTCTCGGCCTCGCGCATCTGCGCCGTGGCCGCCTTCAACTGGCCCGTCGCCGCGTCCTTGTCCTCCGCCCGCGCGCCCTGCCTGGCCATCTCGTACCGCTGCTGTGCCGCCTTGTAGCCCGCCTCGATCTTCACAAAATCATTGGCCGCAAGACTCTTGTGCTCGTAGAGGAACTTCATCCGGTCGTACTGGTCCTGCCACTGCGCGGCGTCAATCCGCGCCTGCTCCAGTTCCTCAGGCCGCAATCCGTTCTGCGCCTTCTGCGAGACAGCCCGCGCCGCATCCGCCTGTCCCGCCGCGCCCTCGTACCCGTTGCGATAATCCGTGGCTTCCAACTCGGCCAGAAGCTGGCCCTTCTTCACCGCCTCTCCCTCGTCCACCAGCACCCGCGCCACGCGCCCCGCAATCTGGAAGGCCCCCAGCGCCGTCACATTGGCCTCCACCGCCCCACTCGCCGACACCGTCACCGGCTGCCGCACCTGCCGCGGCGCGCGCAGCCGCACCGCCACCACCTGGTCCGCCGCCCGCTGCGGCTTCGGCCCGCATCCAGCCATCGGCAGCAAGCAGATCAACGCCAGCAGCAGCGTACCTTTGCCTAAAGATTGGGTGCCCCACCCCCGCAAATCATGGACGCCCCACCCTCCTAAACTATAGGTGCCCCACCCTCCCAAACTATAGGTGCCCCACTCTCGCCGCGTCTTTGTTTTTGCGGCTAGGGTGGGATATAGAGATGCACGGTTTTCATTCCGGTCGAAACAACTTTGCTTGGCATTCATACCGTTGAAATATCGGAAAACCTTCGCAAAAAAATCAGCGCATGGAAACATTTCTCTCCCCTTTTTCCCGCAGTCAAACTACTCCCAACACCGAGACCCCTGATCCCTGACCCCTGGTTCGTCGTACTGCTTGACAAATTAAGAATGACACGTCATTCTTATTTTGACAAGAGGGAATAAACTGAAGTCATGGTCTACCGAAAAAGCCCGGCCTCTGCCGCCCGCAAGCTGGCTCGCCGCCAAACCATCCTCGACGCCGCCGCCCGGCTCTTCGGCGCCGCCGGTTACCACGCTACCACCGTCCCCATGATCGTCGCCGAGTCCGATAGCTCAGTCGGCAGCTTCTACATCCACTTCCGCAACAAAGAAGATGTCTTTGCCGCGGTCCTGGAGGCCCTCGGCGAGCAGATCTCCGCCATCGTTCACCAGGCCAATCTCAGTCAGCCCAACCCGCTGCTCGGCATCCCTTTCGCGGTCGAATCCCTCTTCCTCTTTCTCGCTCAGAACCCCGGCGCGGCCCGCATCCTCATTGTCGAATCCTCCGGCCTCAGCCCCCGCCTGGAGCAGATTCGCCGCAGAATCCTCACCCATCAGGCCGAGCAGGTTCGCCAGTCCTTTCAAGTGGCCGCCGGCGCCATCCCCGACGCCTTCTCCGTCCCCGATCCAGCCATCGCCGCCCGCTGCCTGGTCGGCGCCGTCTTCGAGTCCCTCACCAGTTGGCTCGAGCAGAGCCCCACCGAGCGCTCCCCCGCCGCCCAGGTAGCCCGCGCCGTCGCCGACTACAACCTCCGCGCCCTCCGCCGCTGATCGAAGTTCTTTCAGGCGATTGGATTATCTCTGATGATTGGGTGCCCCAGGTCTCGATTTTGAGACCTTGGAATCACGAGTTCTAATTAGCTGTTTCCGTTCTCTGGGCAGGAATCGATTGGACCATATAGATCGGACCACTCTGGACCAGAGCGCGGCAGGTCGGCGGGGGGCGCACCCAAAGTTTTTTACATCTTGACCAATCCACAAAGGTGGGTGCCCCATCCTTTCCACAGTTTCATCGTGGAAAGGGTGGGAACAACGAACCTCACCCCGCTGTTTTTTTTCGATCTCTGACCAATCGCGTGAATCTTTGTTCGCGAACCATTGGACCAGATGTAGAATTCTTTCGTTATGGGAAAACTTGTTCGTTATCAGCACTGCGGCTGTTTTCACTTCCTGACCTTCAGTTGTTATCGCAGGCAGGCACTGTTGGCGCGCGAGGGAGCCTACGACATCTTTGAGCGGGAGCTTGAATTGGTGCGGAAGCGGTACGGCTTCGTGGTGGTCGGGTATGTTTTGATGCCGGAACACGTTCATATGCTGGTCGGTGAGCCATGCCGATCGCCATTGTCAGTTGCGCTTCAAGTGTTGAAGCAGTTGACTTCGCGCAAGCTGAAAGAACGCGGCGCGGTGCAGTTCTGGCAGCGGCGGTATTATGATTTCAATGTGCATAACCAAGAGAAGCGCGTCGAAAAGCTCCGCTATATGCATCGAAATCCAGTCAAGCGGGGCTTGGTTGAAAAGCCCGAGGATTGGCAGTGGTCGAGCTTCCGGCATGATGCGACGGGGCAGAGTGGAGTGGTTGAGGTCGAATCGCAATGGGCGGCGTTTCGGCGAGGGAATCAACTGCCTGTAGATCTTTGTTACACGGAAAGAGTGGTTGAGGTTCGTGGATCCCACCCTTGAATCAAAGAACGATTCAAGGATGGGGCACCCAGCTTGATGGGGCGGTCAAATTTTCGAAAAAACTTTGGGTGCGCCACCCGCCTCATCAACCATGCCCTCGCTTAAGGTTACTAAAGATTTTTATTTTGATATTGCGTACCCCCACTCATCACGCGTTAGTATCATTGCGCAGTCACTTTCGGATGAAATCCGTCGCCAAATCATGAAAGGCACAGTTAGTATGAAATGGCTTGAACGCTCTGCAAACATCGCTGTCATTGTTGCTGTTGCAGTTTTTCTCTTTCTCGCCGCCAGAAATGATTTCTTTGCGCCGAAGCCCCAACTCCAGCCTCAGGCCAATCCTCAAAAGGATCTCACCGGAACCACACTCTCGCTTCCAGGCTTCTCATTTGCCAACGGGCGCGACTCGCTGGTCCTGGTTGTTTCCACCAACTGCCACTTTTGTCAGGACAGTCTTCCGTTTTACAAACAGTTGTCAGAGAAAATCCACGGCAAAGTTGACCTCATAGCCGCACTTCCGGAGCCGGAGAACGAGGCAAAGAAGTTTCTTGCCGATGCCGGTGTGCAAACCGACCACATTGTCAAAGCCATCCCCAACTCCATTGGCGTTCTAGGAACGCCAACCGTGCTGCTGGTTGACGGAAAAGGCAAAGTCAAGAACGTTTGGCTAGGACGTCTTGATGAAACGGGCCAAAAGCAGCTTCTCTCCACCGTTCTGCCGCGTGGCTAGGATGCATTCTGTCTGCCCGCCGCAAGTCAACCACAATTCTAACCTTCAACAAGGAGAGGAATTCCATGAAGCCCATCGTAAAAATTCTGTTTGCGGCGCTGATCATCTGCGTCTCGCTGGTCCTTCCGAAAACAACTCATGCTTCATCCGGCATGACCTGTCAATCTCCTGGAGTTAATCAATGTTTAAGTGGATTAACATCAGAATTGTATCAATGTATAGGTACTTGCATTTACCAGGGGAATGGTGCACCTACAACGACGTATTCCTTTTGTTACCCAACAGTATCTTGTTCACCAGTATGGAGCACAACCAGTCCTGGCACAGTTGCTTACTGGGCTTGTGGAGCTGGAACAGCTTGCACCTCCGTACCATCCACGAATCCATCTTGCACTCAAAGTTGTGTCAATACTTATAATCCGCAACTTAATAGCTGCTATACTCAGTACTGCAGTTATGAATAGCGGGATTGTAAATTCCTGGCACAGGATCAAGATGATTTTGTGCCAGGATACCGGAGTCATTTATGAGACTGAGTTTCTTCCTAGCATTGAATTTCGTTCTGATATCAACTGCAGTTCTTCAAGCCAAGAGCAAGTTGAATGAAGAGCCATCCGAGGAAATAAAATGGCTGCGGCGCGCCGAAGAGCAGACAAACTTGCGTACTTTGGAAGCGAAGCCATTTCATCTGCTTGTAAAATTTCATGCTTATCCCGGCATGGAGTTCTTGCCAAAAGAGAAACAGCAAATTATGACCGGCGATGGAACCTATGAAGAGACTTGGATGGGGTTGCATCGCTGGCGTCGTGAAATCAATTTTGGAGCATACCACGCGGTGGAAACAGACTCAGGGCGGGCGCGCAAAATGCAGGCCAGCTCCGACTATGAACCTGTGCGCGTTCTGATGCTTTTGGATTCTCTTCTTTTTCCTGTAGATAAAAATATGACTTGGCCTAATCCAGATGCTCCGCATATCAATTGGAAAACAAAACGAAATTCGGTTCCTTCTTCCGACAAAACACGCATGATAGATTTTGTTCAGATATATCATTCTTTAGCCAGCGAAGAATGTGGCTATATATCTTCCTATCTCTTTCTTCCAGACGGTACACTCGTTCAGAGGAACGATTTTGGCTTGGCCTACGGATGGCAGGATCAGGTTCGCTTTGGAGAAAAGATTGCGGCGCGCCATATTTCCATTCAAGCCGGAGGCCGTGATCTGGTTCAGGCGGATGTAACCATCGAACCGGCAGGAGACACATCCGATGAGTTATTCGATCAACCGGTGGCCCCGGCAGAGCCGGGAATGACTCTCCGCCCGATTCATTGGGGGGACGCAAGAAATCCAGAAATCGATCATCAAGGGGTTGTCTATGGTTCAAGACTGTCCTATTTATCAGTAAGTGAAGTCTATACTCGTAAAGGAGAGATTCGCGAATTGGAAATGGTCGATTCTTCTGATCTAAAGAGCACCAAATTAGAGTTCAACGAAGGAATTCGCCATGCTCGAATTTTACGTCCACCCATGATTGATAATAGCCCATGTGAAATCTTCATGAAAGATGCATTTGTTTATCAATCCTGCCAACATTGATTTGATTCATTGGAGCCATTCATGAAGAGAATGTTTTCTTTGCTGGCAATCTCGATTTTTCTATTTACCGCTCTTCTTCAAGCCAAGAACAAGGGGTTTGAGGAGCCAACTGAGGAACAAAAATGGCTGCAACGCGCGGAAGAACAGACAAACTTGCGCACTTTGGGTGCCAAGCCATTCCATATGTTGGTGAAGTTTCATGCCTATCCAGGCTTGGAACTTGTGCCTGATAACAAACGACAAATTATCACCGGCGATGGTACATACGAAGAAACATGGTTGGATTTGCATCACTGGCGTCGTGAAGTCACTTTCGGCGCATATCATGCCGTGGAAATCGATTCAGGTCTGGCGCGCAAAATGCAAGCCAGCTCCGATTATGAACCGGTGCGCGTGCTGATGTTGATGGAAGCTCTCCTCTTTCCTGTGCCAAAGAATGTAGCTTGGCCTAATCCGAGTGATATTCCATTGAATTGGAAGATGAAAAAGAATTCCGTTCCTTCTGCCGATCACACACATTCCATCGATTTTGTAAAGATTGAAAGAACAGCGGAGTGCAAATATTATTTCTCTTTTCTCTTTCTTTCAGACGGTCTATTGGTTCAGCGAAATGATCAGGGGCTTGCATTTGGCTGGTTAGACCAAGTGCGATTTGGAGATAAAAATGTAGCACGCCATATTTTGGTGGAGGCTGGGGGGCGTGATTTACTTAAAGCGGAAGTTGTTATCGATCCTGCTGTCAATCCCTCTGCAGAAATATTCGATATGCCTGGAAACCCGGCAGAACCTGGAATGACACTGCGGCCATTTCACCTTGGTGAAGTTAGAGGATTATTGACAGATAGTCAAGGATCAAGCATTGGATCTCCACCCAGCTACCTCACATATGGCAGAGTCGTCACTCGCGAAGGTGACATACGTGAAATGGAAGTATTTGATACTTCTGAACTAGCGAACGCAAAGTTATTTTTTGATGTATTCAAGAACTTTTATTTTTATCGCCCGGCCATGATTGATAATAGCCCTTGTGAAATTTTGCTTAATAGTGCGAGTTATCTGCAGGGATGTGGAAACTGATTAAATAAGTTGGAGTCATTCATGAAAAGATCAATTATTTTGGTGGGTGGCCCAGGTCCGGATTTTCGGACCTGGGAACGATGAACCTCAACCGGCACGCCTTTTCTGACCCCTGACCCCTGACCCCTGTCCGCTGCCGTACACTGTATGGGAGCATCCAGGAGGGCGGCCATGAAACGCATCGGCATTCTCTTTGGCGGGGAAAACAGCTTTCCCGGCGCGCTGGTCGAGCAGATCAACGCGCGCAACATCCACGGCATCCAAGCCGAGTTCGTGCTCACCGGCGCTGTTGAAGCCGGTCGCGCGCCTAGTTACGCCGTCCTCATCGACCGCATCTCCCACGCCGTTCCCTTCTATCGCGCCTATCTCAAGCACGCCGCGCTGCATGGAACCGTGGTCCTCAACAACCCCTTCTGGGCCTCGGCCGACGACAAGTTCTTTAACTACGCGCTCGCCCTGAAGCTTGGCGTCAACGTTCCGCCCACCGTCCTGCTGCCCCACAAGCACCCCCCGGAAGGCACCACCGATCGCACCCTGCGCAACCTCGAATACCCGCTCGACTGGGAGGCCGTATTTGCCGCCGTCGGCGAGCACGGCTTTCTCAAGCCCATCGATGGCGGAGGCTGGCGCGACGTTTACGCCGTCCACAGCCGCCAGGAGTTCTTCCAAGCCTACGACCAGACGCGCGACCTCTGCATGGTCTACCAGAAGGCCGTCGAATTCACCGAGTACTTCCGCTGCTATGTCGTCGGTCAGCGCAAGGTGCGCATCATGGCCTACGACCCGCGCCGCCCCCACGCTGAGCGTTACATCGACAGCCCCGCGCCCGTCCCGCGCACGCTGCTCAAACGCATCCGCATGGACGCCATCAAGCTCTGCCACGCCCTGGGCTACGACTTCAACTCGGTTGAGTTCGCCGTCGAGCGCGGCATTCCTTACGCCATCGACTTTATGAACCCGGTCCCAGACGCCGATCTGCATTCCATCGGCCAGACCAACTTCGACTGGGTCGTCAAAGAAGTAGCCGACCTGGCCATCGCCAAAGCCAAGACCAGCCCCCACCCACCCAGGCTGCGCAGCGCAGTCTTCCTCGGAGGCGATCAGCCGGCACCCGCCAAAGCCGCAAAAAAGAGATCGAGACCAAAGAAAAAATTCATCTCCGATGCGGCAAAATAAACGGCTGATTTTCGCTTTGCGCTTGCATCTGGAGAGAATTCGCTTTAAGATGCGTCAGACAAGTCATGCAAACCTCCAATCCAAATCCGCCTTCCACCACGCCCGCACCGGCGCTCCGCCTGCGCCTGACAGAACTCGGCAAGATCTGCGTCGCCATTCAGGCCGCATCAACCGCCGAGTTGATCGAGCGCGCAACGGCCGCTCTGGCTGACTCCAAGTTCCTTGAATTGCGCCTTGACTCGCTGCCCAAGCCGGCCGCCGCGCTGCCCAAGTTGGCCGAATTCCTCACCGCTCACCGCGACGCAACGGCCATCGCCACCTGTCGCCGCAAGGATCATGGCGGCAACTTTACTGGCTCTTTGAAGGCCGAGCTTGAAGTGCTCATTGCCGCTGCCGAGGCCGGCTGTCCAATTGTCGATCTGGAGGTCGAATCGGCTGAGGAGGCCGCGCCGCGCCAACTCGACCAGTTCCGCGCCAGCTTGCGCGAAACCGGAACGGCGCTGCTCGTCAGCTTTCACGACTTCAAACACACCAAGGATCTGGAGCAGGCCGCGGAACGCATCCAGGCCTTCCGCCCGGATTTCGTCAAAGTCGTTTCCACCGCCAAGCACCTCGCCGACAACCTGGCCGTTCTCAAGCTGATCGCCGACCGATCGCTCTCGGCGCGCGTGGTCGGTATCGCCATGGGCGAAGAGGGGCTGATCAGCCGTGTCCTCTCGCTGCGCGCCGGCGCGGCCTTTACCTTTGCTTCGCTCGCCGACGGCGCGGAAACGGCTCCCGGCCAGGCAACCGCCCGCACCCTGCGCGACCTCTATCGCATTGAGCAGCTCGACCACGCCACACGCGTCTTCGGCGTCGCCGGCAATCCTATTCACCACTCCCTCTCACCGCTGATGCAGAACACAGCCTTCCGCCGCGAGGGCGTCAACGCCGTGATGCTGCCGCTCAAGGTGCAAAAGCTGGACGACTTCCTGAAGGTGATCCGCGAACTGCCGCTGGCCGGCGCAGCCGTCACCATGCCGCTCAAGCAGGAGATTCTTCCTCACCTGGCCACGATGGATCCGCTCACCACCCGCATCGGCGCCTGCAACACGCTGCGCATCACCACGGACGGCAAGATCGTCGGCTTCAACACCGATGTCGCCGGCGTCCTGCGCCCGCTTCAGAAGCGCCTGCCGCTCAAGGGCGCGCGGGTCATCGTGGTGGGCGCGGGCGGCGCAGCGCGGGCCGGCGTCTTCGGCCTGGTCGAGGAAGGCGCCGAGGTCTTCATCGTCAACGTGATCCACGAGCAGGCCGTGGCGCTGGCCAAAGACGCCAAGGCCAAAGCGTTGAGGTGGGAGCAGTTCGCCAAAGGCAAATTCGACGTGCTCATCAACGCCACCCCTTGCGGCATGGCCGGCAACAAAACGCCGCTGCCCATTGCCGAAAACGAACTCAATGCCAGCCTGGTGCTGGACATGGTCTACAACCCGCTGGAGACGCCGCTCATCAAGCTGGCCAAGGCACGCGGCATCCCCGCCATCAGCGGCATGGAAATGTTCGTCCAGCAAGGCGCACGCCAGTTCGAAATCTGGACCGGCAAACCCGCCCCCGAACAAGAGATGGCGCGGGTGGTCGAGTTGGAGCTGCGGCGGCGGGGATGAGGCGCGATATAGCAGCTCTATGAATCGAGCGATGAACTCCACAGCAAAATCCAAGGGTATGCTGATCTATAGGAATAGGAAGGGCAATGAGCATGATTCCCAAGCGAAAACATCGTGTGGCAGGGATTCCACGGATTGAATCACTGAAGGTCCAGAATTTCCGTGCCTTGCGAGACGTGGAGTTAAAAGACCTGACCCCCATGACGGTTCTGCTGGGGCCGAATGGCAGCGGAAAATCCACGGTCTTTGATGTCTTCAACTTTCTGTCGGAATGTTTTCAGTCCGGCCTTCGTCATGCATGGGACCGCCGAGGAAGAAGCAAGGAATTGAAGAGCCGCGGAGCCGACGGGCCAATCGTATTCCAGCTTAAATATAGAGAGCAACCCGAAAATCCAGTTATCACTTACGCGCTAGCAATCGACGAAGGGGCAAGAGGGCCTGTGGTAGTCGAGGAATCGCTTCGTTGGCGAAGACAGCAGAGCGGTAAACCATTCAAGTTTCTGGAATTCCGAAATGGGGAAGGCGATGTTGTTAGTGGAGAGTATCCGGATGAGCAAGAGAGAAGGGTAAAAACTTCACTTCGCTCTCCTGATCTAATTGCAGTGAATACTCTGGGGCAACTTTCCGACCATCCCCGTGTAGCCGCGTTGCGTGAGTTTATTACCGACTGGTATGTCTCTTATCTTTCAATCGAAAGAACACGGGAGCAGCCTGAAGCTGGACCGCAAGAGCGGCTCAGCAAGAGCGGAGATAATCTTCCCAATGTGATTCAGTACTTGAAGGAACAGCATCCTGAGCGGTTGGAGGAGATCTTTGAGGTACTCCGTCAGCGGGTTCCCCGGCTTGAAAATGTGATAAGTGAGCAGATGCCCAATGGCAACCTTCTTTTGCAAATCAAGGATGCGCCATTTGATCAACCAATTCTAGCCAAATTTGCCTCGGACGGGACTATGAAGATGCTGTCCTACTTGACGGTTCTTTTCGACCCAGAGCCGCCGCACTTCATTGGGCTTGAAGAACCGGAAAACTTCCTTCATCCGCGCCTCTTGCCGGAATTGGCCGAAGTCTGCCGAGAAGCGTCCGCGAATTCTCAGTTGCTGATTACCAGCCACTCACCATTTCTATTGAATGCCATGAAGCCGAAGGAAGTTCGCATTCTGTACAGGGATGAAAAAGGCTTCACTCAGGCTAAGCTGGCCAGTGAAATACAAGGCATCCAGGAACAGGTCGAGCAAGGAGGAAAACTTGGCGATCTGTGGATGGAAAATTTCTTTGGCGTCGGAGATCCGCTAACGAATCATGGTGAGCCACTTTCTTCGGAGCGGAGGCGCGGCTGATGCTGGAGAAGTTGATTGTCCTGGTCGAGGAAGAATCAGCGGAAGCTGCTCTTTTTACCCTTCTGCCGAAGTTATTACCTGAATCCCAGTTTCAGATTATTCGCTTTCAGGGCAAACAGAATATGCTCCGCAATCTCCCGACGCGACTCCGTGGATTTGCTTCCTGGTTGCCAGAAAACTGGTCAATCCTTGTACTCATTGACCGCGATAACGATGATTGCATGAAATTGAAGAGGCGGTTGGAAGTCATGGTTCAAGATGCGCGACTGTCAACCAAGAGTTCCGTGCAGGCAGGAGCAAGATTCCAGGTGGCACTCCGAATTGTTGTCGAAGAGTTGGAATCGTGGTTCTTTGGCGACTGGGAGGCTGTGAGAGCAGGATATCCGAGAGTTTCTGCAACGATTCCAAACAAGGAGCGATTTCGAATCCCTGATGAAATCAGCGGAGGAACCTGGGAAGCAATGGAACAAATACTTCAAAGCGCTGGATACTATAAATCAGGATTGAGTAAGATCGAACTCGCCAGAACGGTAGCTCAACACATGGACCCAGCGAGAAACAAATCATATAGTTTCAAGATTTTCCACGAAGCTATTATTGCCGCTGCAGGCGTTTGATTCATTTTGCGAATGCCGCGCAATTCGGACCGCTCTACCGGCCCTTTTTCTTCGCCGTCTTGGCGTTCTTGGGCTGGGACTCGGCCAGGTGGCTGACGGGAATCGGCGCCATGTCCGGGCCGATGCGCTTGGCGCGGGTGTCGTCCATCTCGTAAGTGATGGTGCGCAGAGCGGCAGGGTGAGTGACGCCAGTCTCCGTATCGGCGCTCAGGTTGGGACCGCTGGCGATCTGAAAGCTGAAAGTCGGCGCTTTCGCTCCCTCGGCCTGGGTCACCCTCATCGGCAGGTATCCCTCGATCGGATGCAGCCGGAAGGCCGTCTCATAGCGATGATGGCGCACGCTCCAGGTGTAGACGCGCACCTGATCGAAGTCAAAGGGCAAGCCGGCCTTGGGCGGGCTGAGCAACGTCACATACTGCGGAACCAGATGGTCGGGCAATGTGGAGTCGGGGTCCAAAACTTTGTTGAAGATGTACGCGCCCACATAGCGCTGCCCCTCGGCAAAGGTGCCAATCTCGTCGGGTACATCCACATCCATGCGACCGGCCAGCAGCCATCCGGCGTGGCCCTGGCCGTCACGCACCAGCCACCAATCTTCCAGGATCGGCGCTTCGGGCTCCGGCAGATTCAATGGTTGCGCGGCCGGCCTCGCCGGAGGTTGAGCCGCGGTGGAAGGCTTGGGAACAACCGGCTTGGCGGCCGGCGCGCTGCCGGGCGCAACCTTGGGAACCGTGGCGCGCTGCAGCAGTTGCACCTTGGCGTTGGCCGCCAGCAGATAAAACTTTTCCGCCTCGCGCCCCGGCTTCAGATGCAGGTAGATGTCGTCACGCAGCACGCCGGTGGCCACCACCGGATCGTCCTTGTGTTGCACGCCCACCTGCTCAAAGGCCTGGTAAGCCTTGGCGTCAATCACCGCCCGCTCTTCAATCCAGCCGATCTCGTTCTTTTGCGTTTGAACTTTAAGAAAGCGCCGCCCATGCTCCAGCACTTGCAGCGGCTGGCCGTTGGTTACCTCGGCCACGCGGTTGGAGACGGCGGCCACGCGATCATGCAGAAACATCTGCCGCGCCGAAACATAGACGGTGTCGTGATGCTCCTGGCGAAAGCGGTTGCAGCCGGCGGCAAGCGTGAGAACGCACACCAGCACCAGCGCAAAGACAGTAGTGTTCAAGCGCCGCGCGAAAGAAACGAGTCGATTGGAAGATAGCGTAAGCACAGCCCGTGGTGGTCACTTTGAGGATAGCAGAACAGGGAACGGGAGGCAGCCACTCCACCGCAACCGTTATTTTTCTCTTGTCAGGGAGCGGATGATTTCAATCTCGCGCTGGCGATAGGGCTTGCCGTCGGGGTGAAAGACGTCATGGAACCAGATGGTGGGCTGGTCGCTGACGTAAGGGCGCTGCCAACTATCCCAGGGCAGATACGTCTGGCTTTTGCCGGCCACCAGGCCCCAGTTGATGGCGCCGATGCGATGCTGGTGGGCGATGGGCAGGATGGTATCAAAGGTGCTGCCCGCCCCGCGCGCCATGTATTCAGTACAAATCAGCGGGCGATGAAAGGCCTCCAGCCACTTCACGTGCGCCTCAAAATCCTCCGGCCAGCCGTAGTTATGAAAGCTGATAATGTCCGACTGCTCGATCTGCACGCGGGACAGCGGCGGCATCCGGTCGAGCGCGCTCCAATCGCCGTGCCAGAGGCCACTGGTGAGCGGTTGCTTGGGCTGCGCCGAGCGTGCCCAGCCAAAGACCTGCGGCAAAAGACCGAGAATAATCTGGTTCTTGCTGCGGGCGTCGCCCGTGGCAAAAGAGCTGTCGTTGCCATTGTCCGGCTCGTTCCACACGTCCCAGGCCAAGATGCGCGGGTCTTGCGCAAAGGCGCCCACCACGCCTTTGACGTAGCTCTCCAGGCGCGGGAACTGCGCTGGATCGGAGAGAATCGCCGTACCCGGCGCCTGCACCCAGCCGGAGTTATGCACGCCTGGAATCGGCGGATGCTGCGAGCCGAGCTTGGGATTGGGATCCCAGCAGGAGTCAAAGAGCACAAAGACCGGTCGGATGTGATGGCGGGCGGCGATGGTGAGGAACTGGTTGATGCGCTGCTCAAAGCCCTTCGGGTCTTGCTCCCAGAGAAGATTGTGCAGGAATACGCGCATGGTATTCATGCCGATGGCTTCGGCCCAACCCAGTTCACGGTCGATGGTGACCGGATCAAAGCTGTCGGCCTGCCACATCTCAAGCTGGTTGATCGCCGTGGAGGGAAGAAAATTGGCACCCACCGGCCACGGCTGCTCGGCATACCATGCATTGGCCTGCGCCTCGCTCCAGCGCTGCTGCGCATGGATGGCCGGAATCAAAGCGAGTAGAAAAGCCAGAACCGCGAACCGGCGAAAAATCTTCTTGCAAAACAGAGCCATCAAGATGCTCTCCTTCAACAATCTGGAGTATATCTTTTTACACTGTCCTGTAAAATCAAGACCATGTTTGGCTTTGGCGTCAAGTTGCCGGTTACGGAAGAAGAGCGGCTCTGGGTGGACGACGGATTTCGCCGCCTGAGCAAGTTGCTGGGATCAAGCCGGTTGCAGAACGCCACGGCGATTCTGCCCACCGATGAGTTTTTTCCCGACCCATGGGATAGCAGTGAGGCCGCGCTGAAGAGGCTCTTCCGCCGCGTCTGCGGTTACATGGACGTGAACCCAAGCAAGGTTGAAGTGGAGATCATTCCCGATGCCAGTGAATTGCTGGAGGTGTTGCCTGCTTACAGCATTGGAAGCGACAAACATCCGGCGGGATTGCACTTTGGCGGCAATGCGGAAGAACGCCCGCTGGTAGCTCTCCGCCAATCGTTGCTGAAAGATCCTCTGGCTGCCGTGGCTACGCTGGCGCATGAATTGAGTCATGTGATTCTGCTGGATGGCGGCCACTTGCAGCGCGAGGATGAAGAGATGGAGCCGCTGACCGATCTGGCCACGGTCTATCTGGGCTTGGGCATTTTTACAGCCAATGCTTCGCGAAACTTCCGCAAATATCAGCAGGATCGAATGGAGGGCTGGTCGATGAGCCGTCTTGGCTATCTGCCGGAGACGGTCTTTGGTTACGCATTGGCGCGCTTTGCCAGCGAGCGGGGCGAGTGGGAGCCGGAGTGGTCGAGGCATCTTTCCACGAACCTGAGAGCCTGGTTTCGCCAGTCGGAAAGATGGCTCCGGCAAAACTCGCCTCAGCCGGAGAATGTGGGCATCGGTCGCCAGTGATAGAAATCAGGTCGACGGATTGTTGGTTGCCGAACGAGCCACAGAAAGCGATTCCTCAAAAAGATTCGACTCGGATTCCGGGAAACGAAGCCCTATAAAGTCTCCCATCCATCGTGAGCAACGCATAGCCGCGCACGATGGCTTGAGCACCGATCAAGAAGTCTGTGAGAATGCGCCGGGGCAATTTGTTCGTTTGATCGAGTCTGCGCTGGACGTACCTTTGAAATGCAGCTCCAGCCGTTCGCCAAATGGCCGGCTCCATCTCCCAATCAATCTCGATGCCCGTTCTGGACAAGAATGTTTCGATCTCCGCCACACTTCGAGAAGGATGTCCCATCAATTCACCAAACACTGGAGCTGAAACCGTGAGTTGGCCCAAAGTTCGGGCGCGAGCGAGACATTGACAGGCCGGTACGTTCAATGCGTCCGTGTCATCCCATAGCGCAATGAGAATATTACTGTCCACTGAGAAGGTCGTCATACTCGTCGTATCCTCGAATTTCGCGCATATAGGCCACCACGGCCTCTCTTCCTGAGCCGATTCCCAGATTGCCGATCCCGCGCCACTGTTCGAAGGGGTTTTCGTCTGAGTCGCGCACCACGCGGATGCCGCCCTCCTGCTGCTCAAAGCGGATCTTGTCGCCGGCTTTGACGCCCAGGGAGCGGCGAATCTCCACCGGAACGGTGATCTGCCCCTTGCTGGTCACTTTGGCGCGGTAGCTCTGCGCTGGAATGGGTTTTGCGGCGGTGGCCATGGCGGTCAACTCCTTACCTTTTTCAGTTTACTCCTTACCTGATTGACTGGCGGGAAAAGTCACAGAGAAGTTCTATCGCCGGTGATAAAACGGCAGCACGATGAGCAGCGCCAGGCCAATGGCCAAGGCCAGAGCCAGCACAAGCAGGCCATAGAGCAGCGTCAGGCTCGGACCCTGTTTCGGAGTCTCCTCTGAATCCCTTGCAGGCTCACTCATACTTCAACGACTCCACCGGGTCCATCTGCGCGGCGCGGGTGGCTGGAACCGTTCCGAAGAAGATGCCGACGGCCAGCGATGAAGCCATCGCGGTGACGATTGACCAGGGAGAGATGGGAATTACGTAGTCGGAGAAGAGGCGCACCGACAGCGGCAGAGCCAATCCGACGACCGTGCCCACCACGCCGCCGATCAAGGAGATTATGATAGCCTCGGCTAGAAACTGGTATTTGATTTCGCGGTAGGTGGCGCCCAAGGCCTTGCGGATGCCGATCTCGCGGGTGCGAGCGCGCACCGTGGCCAGCATGATATTCATGATGCCCACGCCTCCCACGCAAAGAGTCACCGTCGAGACGCCCAGCAGCACCAGCGTCAAATAGGTCGTAATCTGTTTGGCCATCGTCAGCACATCGGTCATCGTCTGGGCATTGTAGACGGAGTTGGGCCGGTGGCGCGCTCGCACAATGCGGGCAATATCCTTGGCTGCGCCAGGAACCTCGTCCATCGTGTGCATGGAAAAGTAAATCTGGTTGACCGTCTCCGTTCCAGTAAAGTAGCGGGCCACCGAGTAAGGAATCAGGATCGTCTGGTCCTCAATCTCGGAGATCCCAAAGTCGTCCATGCTCTCTTTGAAGACGCCGATGATGGTGAAGGGAATACCGCTGATCTCAAAATTCTGGCCGACTGCCGCGTCATCGCTGCCAAAACGGTCGCGCGCAAAAAGCTCGGTCACCACGGCGCATTTGATGTGCGCCGTGTCGTCGGTCTCATCCAGAAAGCGGCCCACCGGCATCACCAGGTTGCGGATGTGCTGGTACTGCGGATCAACGCCCAGCACCAGCGTATCCTTGTTGATGCCACCGCCAAAGTTGATGCGGTCGTGCATGGTCAGGATCGGTGAGGAGTACTGCACGGCGGGAACCTGCGCCAGTACAGCCTTTTCATCATCGCGGGTGAGGTAGTCGTCGTAAAGGGTGCGCTCCGAGGCCGTCGAACCGCCACCGGAGTACTCCAGCTCCACCGAGTTGGTCTCCACCTTCTGAATCGACTCCATGACGAACCGCTGCCCGGTGAGGCCGATGGTCACCACCAGGATCACCGATGCCGTCCCGATGACCATGCCCAACGCCGTCAGCGCAAAGCGCACCTTGTTGGAGCGGAAGCTGTCCGCAGCCAGACGCAAAACCTCGCTCAGCACCATGGTGCGGCGCGCGCTCAGCAGAGTCTCCTGAAAGCTGTGGCGATCTTGTTCAGCCGAAGTCATAGATACAGCTTACAGCTTTCTGCTATCAGCGTTTCGTCGGCTGTGCTACCTTGCAAGACCGGTGCAAAAACTTTTCATTTAGTGTCGAATGTTGAATCGCCCAATGGAAGGCTGAAAGCTGAGGGCTGAGGGCTGACAGCTAGCTCAAAAAACAACCCCGGCCGAAGCCGGGGCTGCTGTGGAACAAAGAATGAGCGGACTACGCCTTGGCGACGGCCCGGCCGACTTCCTTCAGGCGGGCAGCCTTGCCGCGCAACTCGCGCAGATAGAAGAGCTTGGCGCGGCGAACCTTGTAGCTGCGCACCTTCTCAATGCGATCAATAACTTTGGAGTTGAACGGAAAGATGCGCTCCACGCCCTGGCCAAAGCTCATCTTGCGCACGGTGAAGGTGCCCTGGGGCCCTTTGTTGATGGCGATGACCAAGCCCTCAAAGGCCTGCAAGCGTTCCTTGTCGCCTTCTTTGATCTTCACTTGGACGCGAACCTGATCGCCGGGGACGAACTCAGGGAGGTCGGTGCGCTTGAGCTTATCGGCCAAACGCTGCATTACGGGATGGATAGACATGGCTTCTTCCTGCTCTTGGACTCAGAATTTTTAGTTTATCAGAGAATGGTGTTTTGTGCCTAATTCCTTTGTCTGGTTAATTGCGATATAGTTTCGGGTATGGATGAGAAACGCGAACTGCTCCGCCACGCGCTGGCTACCTTGGCCTACCGGACGGCACGAGCCTTGGAAGGCGCGCCCGACCACTTTGCCGGATTCGACGGCGCGGGCCGTATGCCCGTGCAGATTCTGGCCCACATGGGCGACCTCTTCGATTGGGCGCTGAGCGCCGCCGTCGGACAGGAGAAGTGGCACGCCACGCAGCCCCGCGTCTGGGCGGACGAGAAGCAGCGCTTCTTCGAGTCGCTGCAAACCTTCGACGCTTTTCTGGCCACCGGAGGAGCGCTGCACGCACCGGTTGAGCAGTTGCTGCAAGGGCCGGTGGCCGATGCCCTGACCCACGTCGGTCAGTTGGCGATGCTGCGCCGGCTCAGCGGCAATCCAACGCGCGGAGAGAGCTTCTATGATGCCGATATCAAAGCAGGCCAGGTAGGCGAGGATCAACCTGCGGCGGCACGGCCCTTCAAGGCGCGGTAGCAGATCGTTGAAACAGACAGGTGTAGCGCATATTTGTAGCGCCGTGTATGACAGCGTCGGCTTTGTCAAGGCTTTTTTTCAGGCCT
>CAZYCV010000049.1:0-29295 GCA_964645305.1 uncultured Occallatibacter sp.
GGATGCCGCGCTCACCGGCCACCGAGGCCGCGTTGATGCGGTTCACATTCTCCGAACCGGCCAACAGGCCGGCAATCGCCGCGTTGCGCACCAGGTCGATCTTGGCCTCAGCCAGAATCCCGCCGTAAATCAGATCGATGGCCTCAATGCCGCCCTTGCCGGTCTGCGCCAAAAAGCTGCCCAATCGACCGGCCAGATCAATGTACGGGGCCAGCACCACATACTCTTCATGGCTCAGTGACGGCAGATTCACTGCATTCTGCACCACGCCGAGCTTCAGATAATCCCGAACCTGGCGGGCAATCTGAATGCCGACGGCCTCTTGCGCCTCGCCGGTTGATCCGGCGATGTGCGGCGTCAGAATCACGTTCTCCAGGCCATGATACGGCGTATCCTTGGCCGGTTCCTTGGCAAAGACATCCAGCGCCGCGCCGGCCACCTGGCCGCTCTTCAGAGCCTCCACCAGCGCCGCGTCGTCAATCAGCTCGCCACGCGCGCAGTTGATAATGCGCACGCCCTTTTTCATCGTGGCAATCGTCTTGGCATTGATCACGCCCGTCGTCTGCTGCGTCAGTCCCACGTGCAGCGTCAGGTAATCGGAGCCGGCCAGCAGTTCATCCAGCGTCACCAGCTTGATGCCGTTTTCGCGCGCCACCGCCGCTGAAACAAACGGGTCGCTGCCGATAATCTCCAGCCCAAAGCCTTTGGCGCGCTTGGCCACTTCCAGGCCAATGCGACCCAGACCCAGAATGCCCAACGTCTTGCCGCGCAGCTCGGAGCCTTGCAGAATCTTCTTCTCCCACTGGCCGGCGTGCATCGTTGCGTTGGCCTTGGGCAGTTTGCGCGCCAGAGCCAGCATCAGGCAGATCGCCAATTCGGCTACGGCCACCGCGTTCGCTCCGGGGGTGTTCATCACCACGATGCCGCGCCGCGTCGCCGCGTCGGCATCAATGTTGTCCACGCCTACCCCGGCCCGTCCAATCACCCGCAGTTTGTGCGCAACCGACATCAATGCATCGTCTGCCTGCACCGCCGAGCGCACCACCAGCGCGTCCGCGTCGAAGAGGGCAGCCGGAAGCCCATCCGGCAGTTGGTCGTGCGTGAGTACTTCCCAACCCGGCTCCGCCGCAAACACCGCCAGCGTCGCCGGAGATACTTTCTCTGCCAGAACGATCTTCATCTTCTCTCCTCTGTCTTTCTGCCCTGCTTCATACTCATCAAAGCGGATGCCTTCCTTCTCGCACAGCATCTCAAAGATACGCACCACGGCCGCGTGCGGCTTGCCTTCGTCCTTCTCATACTTGGTGAGCGAGTTGGCGTGAACCCCCAGCCGCTCGGCCATCTCATATTGAAACAGGTCAAGCTGCTTGCGCGCGATCAGCAGCTTCTCCCCAAAAGTTAATTCAGCCATGGTTCCCTTCCGGTCATCAATGCTTTGGAGCGGAGTTAGCGGAAGTTAGCGTTGTTAGCGGTGTTAGCGGAGCTAGTCTGTGGCTTTTGCCAACTCCGCTAACCCCGCTATCACGCGCGAAGCGCGGCTAACTCCGCGTCCTTAGTTCTTCCCCGCCTTGGCAAGCACTTCCTGCGCCGCCGCCACGCCTTGGCCGAACTGCACCGGCAATCCCAGCACGTCCTTGGCAATGACCTCGATTGCGCCCATAAAGGCAATCGTGTCCAACTGGTCAAAGAAGCCCAAGTGCGCAACGCGGAAGATCTTGCCCTGCATCGTGCCCTGTCCATTGGCCGTGACCAATTTGAACTTGGCCTTCAGAGCCTTGACCACCGTGCCCGAATCCATTCCTTCGGGCACAGCGACCGCCGTCGCCGCGGCCGAGGGAGAGGTCGGCGCAAAGAGCGTAAAGCCCAGCGCCACCAGGCCCGCGCGCGTCGCCGCCGCATTCACCTGCGCATTGTCGATCAGCGCAATGCGGCCCTTTTCCAGATCGCCGTCCGCCTGCCCGGCAATGTAGTCGAGCGCCGCGCCGAGGCCAGCCACCAGCGCCACCGCAGGCGTAAAGGCCGTCTCGCCCTTCACCTGATTCTTCCGCTCCTTGCGCAGGTCAAAGTAGTAGCGCGGATTCTTCGACGTTTCCATCGCCTTCCAGGCCTTCTCGCTGACGCTCAGATACGCAAGACCCGGAGGAATCATGACCGCCTTCTGCGAGCCGCCGATGACAATATCCACGCCCCAGCCGTCCACGTCGATCGTCTGCGTGCCCAGGCCGGTGATGCCGTCCACAATCAGCAAAGTCTCCGTGCCCTTGACCAGTGCGGCCACGCCTTCCACGTCATGGCTTGCGCCGGTCGAGGTCTCGGAGGCCTGCATATACACGGCCTTGTGCTCCGGCTTCAGCGCCGCCTTCACCTCGGCCAGATCGAAGGTCTGCCCGTAAGGCTTCTGGATCACATCCACCACGACGCCGTAGGCCTTGGCCAAATCCACCCAGCGCTCGCCAAACTTGCCCGCCGTCAGCACCAGCACCCGGTCGCCCGGAGAAGTCACATTCGAGACCGAAGCCTCCATCGCGCCCGTCCCAGAGCACGACAGCAGCAGCACCTCATTCTGCGTGCCGATAAAGACCTTCAACTGCGCCAGAACTTTGCTGAAGAGCGCGCGAAATTCAGGCGTGCGATGATGCATGTCAGCCGCCGCCATGGCAAACTGGGCAGCGGGAAGCAAGGGCGTCGGACCGGGCGTAAACAGGCGGGTTTTGTGAATCATGGCTCTCTCCTCAATTTTCTGATGGGGCCGATGGGGGAAGCTGAAACTCCTGCAAGCCGGACAGGTTCGTCACAGCCTTAAACTCCCGGAGCGTTCAGCCTCCCCACCGCCAACCGTCAATCACAGAATACACAAGTTTGTGGTTTTTGTGGAAATAATTTTAGGAAAATTTCCAGAGCCTTCCATTTCGGCGCAGAAATCCATTCTAGGCTCTCCCAAACGGGAGCCCACTTGCCGCTGCTGGACGGACATTCATCGACATCCCCAAACTGCGCAGCAACATTCAGTCCATAAGCAAGCAGTTCCAGATCAATCAGTTTGAGATCTTCCACGCATCTGAAGCCGAGCCGGAGGTTCTGCGATCCAACCCATCCGTTGAGCAAAACCCCTCTCGTCCAGGCAGCACCTTATTGTGTATCGGATGCCGGTTCATCTTCTGTCTCGTTTAGAATCCTGAACTTGGCTTCTTTCTCGCCGCTGTTTGCCTCAGTCGATATAAACGCCCATTTTTTCTCTGCGCGAATCCTGAGAGTGTCGCCCAGCTCGATTGGCTTTTTGCCGGCCTCGCAGGGCTTGGTGGAACACTCCAGCACGTAGATACTCTCGCCTGCACGAACGCGCAGGATATGAACCCAGGGCGGAGGACCGCCTCCCCCCATGGCCGGGCCCGCGTGGGCTGCACCCATTGGCGCGCCGCCAATCGGCACACCCATCACCGGCGCGGTGGGTATTCCCATCACCGGCGCGCCGCCTGAGAGAGGAACGCCCATCACCATACCACCACCAACCGGTCCTGTAGGCATCATCATGACAGGAGCCCCGCCGGTTACAGGAGTGGCCAGCACAGGCCCAGATGCCATCACCGGGGCCGAAGCAGTGGCCATAGCCATACCAGGCATCGCCATGCCCATTGCACCCCCGCCAAAGGACGGCCGGTTAAAGGCGGATGGAGTCGTTGACCACCCCACCATCTTTTGCCCGGCAATATGCATACCGGTGCCGATCACTTGAGCGCGCTCACCTTTGGTATCCTTGCTGCTCTCGTCGGCCGATAGCGGGGTAACGGGGGGAATCACTTTGAACTCCGTCGTCAGAACGCGAAGTTCTTGCTCTCCTTTGAGATCCGGCACAAAGGCCTTGTCGCCGTCGATGCGGAACTGAATCGTATCGCCAATCGCAATCGGTTTGTCATTCACTTTGCACTCGGCCATACCCCAATGAAAGCCGCCCACTCTTTCGCACATCATCAGGTAGAGCTTGCTGTCGGTTGCAATCTGATACGAATGTGCTCCTTTGGCAGAGCTGGCCAGCACCTTGCCGCTCAACGGATATGCGGGGACCGGCTTTTCCTTTGCCCATAAAGGCGACAGACAGGAGGCAAGAATACAGCTAATAGCAAGACTGAAAAGCGCAACACTCCGCAGGGTCCGTGGCATACAACTCCTCCGTAAAAAGCTGATTCTTTTGGATGGATTCGACTGCACGGATTATATCGCCTCCCAACCATGTTGCGGGATTTAAAAACTTCCTTGCAAAAGATTCTCTGCTTCAGAGCTTCCTTGGATCATCCCGGCAGCCCCCACCGTCCGTAACCGGCATCACAGCGCGCCCCCAGCCACCGCTCGTAAGCTCTGGTACGATGTTGAGGAGGTTTTACCCATGTCTGGAGTTGCAGCAGAAAATTCCGTTACCGTTGAGAATCTTTTAGCCGCTTTCGAAGGCGAATCGAATGCCCACGCCAAGTACTCTGCCTTTGCTCTGAAGGCTGACGAGGAGGGACTGCACGGCGCAGCCAGCCTCTTCCGCGCCGCCGCCCGCGCCGAGCAGATCCACGCCGGCAACCATGCCCGTGTCATCGGCCAGTTGGGGGCGCGCGCCGAGTGCGAGATTCATCCCTTCAAGGTCAATAGTTCGTTGGAAAACCTGAAGGGCGCGCTGAACGGTGAGCAGTACGAGATCGACACCATGTATCCCGGCTTCCTGGCCGAGGCCACGGAGCGCAAGAACACGGCGGCCATCCGCACCTTCACCGGTGCTTTGGAGGCCGAGAAGACCCACGCCCGACTCTACAGCGAGGCCATCGCCCTGCTGGCTGCCGGAAAGAAAGACTCCTGGATTGGCGAGGCGCGTGACTTCTATGTCTGCCCGGTCTGCGGCTTCACCTCGGAGACCGAAGAAGAGCACGAGCGCTGCCCGGTCTGCAAATGCCCATGGGAGAAGTTCGAAATCATCCGGTAAGTTTCAAACGTGGTAGAGCGGGTCTGTATTTTGTAGCGATGATATACCGCAGCGTGGGCGTCCCCGCCCACGCTCGCCCAAAGTTCACAACCACATCGCGGGTTCATCCATCGCCACGAATCTATCCAGTCACTTCCTGGGAATCATCAACTCCGCACCCTCGCCGACATGATAGGCCGCAGAAAAATTCCCTTGATCAATACCCAGCGAGAGCCTGCCGCGCGAGTCAATATAAAAAAGCTCCTTGCCCACCGGCACATCGCTGAAGGTCTTCACAAAGGGAAAGTTGTAGTTCTTTCCGGCCAGCGTCACGGGCACTAGGTCGCCGGTCTTGTATCCAAGCTGGGCAAATGTCTCTGCGGGGACGTTCAGCACAAGATTGCCAAACGGCCCATCCGTACCAATCACCTGCCCATGCAATCCGGCGGCGTCAACCGAGGCATTCTTCAGGTCGAGACGGATCAGTTTGCTCACATCAATCGACGGACCGGCCTGGCGGAAGTCATCACCGCGGGCCAGGTGCGCGCCCGCCGGAGAAAAGATGTCGCGCCCATGAAAGGTCGAAGAGATGCCGGAGCCGATCATCCATGCGGGATTGGTAATCTCGTGCGCCTCCACGATGCCGTCGCGCTGTTGAACCAAGGTCAGCAGGCCGTTGTCAGGAAGGACGAAAAACTGGCCCGCGCCCGACTTGGCTATCACCGCCTTGCGCGTGGAGCCGACGCCCGGATCAATCACCACAACAAAGACCGCATCCTTGGGGAAATAGGGCGCGGAGCCGGCCAGCAACCGCGCGCCCATGGCGATGTTATACGGCTCGGATTGATGGGTAATGTCCAGGATGCGCACGCCTGGAGCAATGCCGTCCATCACCGCTTTGCAGATGCCCACCGCGTCGTCCTTCACGTCAAAATCCGTCATGAAGCCGATCACGCGCGTCGCCGCCGGCGGCTGGGCCACGGCAGTCCAGCTCAATAAAATGGCCAGGCCAATCGAAAACAAATATCTCAATTTCCTATTCAAAAGATCACCTCGAAAACTTTTTTATATGGTATCGCAGAATCTTCGTCGCTACTCTTGGTGACTCCGCCGATCCGACCATTTATCATGGTTCAAGTCTTCGGATTCCGCATGAAAGAAACTCCTAAAATTGATCCTGCCCTGCGTCGGCGTCTGCGTCAGGCCGAAGCCAAACTCCGCGCCGCGCAACTGAGGCTCTCGCGGACTGAGCGAAGTATCCTCTATTGGACCCGTATCCTGGCCGAGCTCCGGCATGAACGAACCCGCGCCGTTCAACCGGCGCTCTGGCCGGAAGATGAGATCAAAGAGACAAAGCCGAACTAGCGCGGGTAAGAACCGCACAGTCCGGCTTTGTTTTTCTCGCACTGTCGAGTTACTTCGCTTCCCCGGACTTCTGCGCAGCCCAGCGTTTTTTCACGGCCTCGGCAATCCGCTTACGCCCTTCAGGCGAGAGGTTCCGCTTCTTCTTTCCAACCTTGGCGGGCTTTGCCGCAACGGGCGCTGAAGCCTTCTTGGGCGCAGCCGCAATCGCAACTACTTTTCTGGGACGACCTACTGCCTTCTTCGGAGCCACTACAGCGCCGCCGCTCAACAGAGCGCGTGCCTGCTGCAACTGGGCGATCTCCTTATCAATCGTTGCCAGAATATCTGAAATTGCCATGTTTCCTCCCTGATTGTCTCTGACAATTGGCTCAGACTCCGTAAAAACTAACTCTGCCACGATCGCCTGATCCACCTGCCTTATAACTACAATACGCAATGATTGCAACTTTGACAAATGACTAGCATCAATTGTTTGGCGCGGAGAATCCAGTTAAGCATCAATAAGGACCATTCCGCGTAAAAATTCCCAAAATATGATTCCCTCGGCAGGGTTGAAGAAGCTATCGTTGATTGCCTCGTAAAGAGACTTGCATAGATGTGATGGGACTAGTGCGTATGTGTTTTGCGCGGGAAGTAGCTCGTCTCTCGCGCCGTGGCATCTTATGCCAGTGGTTGCCATCAGTCTTGTGCCGCAGGAGTAATGTTGATTCACCCACCGCATCAAAAGTTGGGATAGATCATCCATTCATGCGCCAGAGTTCCGCAGAAACAGAACAACCTTATCGTCCAAAGCAATTCCCTGAAAAGTCCAACTGCCACTGACATCCGGGTGAGCAAATAAACCCTTCAAAATCGCCATGCCAACTCGGTGCAGTTTATGTGATTTGGGAAGCAACGGTCCCATCTAACCATCAATTTTGCTCATCCCGGCTCCCGCGCTGCTAAACTTGAAGAACATGATTCTCCCGTTTGTCCGCGATATCTTCGCGGAGCTGGAGCACTCTTCCGGATTCGAGCGCGTGCGAAGGCACCTGAGCCTTGGCGCGGGGCGCAGGCGTGTCTCTGGGCTGACCGCCACGGCGCGGGCCATTCATCTGCCTCTGCTGGCACGGGCTGCGCGCCAACTAGTCATCGTCATTGTGGCCGATAACAAAGCCGCCGAGACGCTGGAGCCTATGCTGCGCGCCGGTTGTGAGCTTACGGGTGCGGTCGATCCGGCATCCGTGGTTCGACTGCCAAACCACGACGTCCTTCCGTTTGAGAACCTTTCTCCGCATCCCGATGTGCAGGAGCAGCGCGCCGCGGCCTTGTGGAAGTTGGCCACCGGAGCCGTCTCCATTCTTATCGCCCCGGTGGAATCGGCCGCGCTCAGGCTCTTCGACCGCGATTACTATGCCGGCCTGGCGGTCAATCTCAAACGTGGCGAAGAGTTGGATGTTGAAGTGCTTACCGCTCATCTGGCCGCCGTCGGTTACACCCAGATGGATCTGGTCGAGATGCCTGGCCAATTTGCCCGCCGCGGCGGAATTCTCGATGTCTATTCACCGGAATCAGACCGCCCCGTTCGCATCGAGTTTTTTGGCGACGAGATTGAGACCATTCGCAAATTTGATCCAGAGACCCAGCGATCGCAAAGTGGCCTGGATGAAGCTGAGTTACTGCCGTTAACCGAGACGCCGGTAACGGATCACTTGCTGGCCGCGGTCCATGGGCGTCTCAATCGGCAACGCGTCGAAATGTCTGGCGCTCTAGATGACTCAGAAGAAACTCAGCCGATGGCCGATGAATTGGCCGCCGCGTCGGGGGTCAGTGTCTTTCCCGGTTGGGAGTTCTTCTCCGCCGTTGCCGGAGCCAATAAGTCGCTTCTAACTCTGCTGCCCAAATTCACCCTCTTCATTGATGAGCCGGCCATGGTGCGCAATCAGATTGAACGCTGGTGGAACAAGGTCGAGCAACGGCATGAACGCTCGGCAATAGGCTCACTGATTACGCCGGAAGATATCTATCTGCGCCCGGAAGTGTTGCAAGCCGCGCTCGATAGCCACATGGGCCTTGACATAGACCAATTAGGCGTGGTGGATGTGCTAGACCAGGACAATACACTGGGCGAAATCGAATTGAATACGCGCCCTACTCTCCGCTTTCATGGCTCGATCCCTGCGCTCACCGAACAGTTACACGCGCTCATGAAGGAGGAGACGCGCATTGTCCTCGCCGCGCCGCATCAAACCGATGTGGAGCGGCTGGCAACCGTGCTGCGTGAGTATCAAATTCCTTACCGCCTCGGAATCCGCAATCCGCATCCCGGCGAGACCATGCTTGATGAATCAAGTTATCTGGCCGGCGACCTGCGCGTACCGGTGATCGTACGCTCCCCGATTGCTGCGGGAGTTAGTTTTCTTGATTCTAATCTGGTTCTATTTGGAGCCAATGACTTATCGGATGACGCGGATGTAGCCGCCCGCCCGGAGCCGAAGCGATCAAAAACCGCCGCCTTTATCTCCGATTTCCGCGATTTGACCGTTGGCGATTATGTTGTTCATGTTGAGCACGGAATCGCGCAGTATCAGGGTCTGAAGGAAATATCCCAGGATGGTCTTTCGGTCGAATTCATGATCCTGGAGTTTGCCGAACAGGCCAAGTTATATGTTCCGCTTACTCGGCTCGATTTGATTCAGAAGTATCGCTCGACGGACACCGGACCCGCGCCCGCGCTCAACCGCCTCGGTTCGCAGCAATGGGCCAAGACCAAGGCCCGCGTCCGCAAGGCCATGCAGGATATGACCGGCGAGTTAGTCAAGTTATACGCCGAGCGGACCACCGCGCAGGGAACATCCTTCTCCAAGGATAATGATTTCCAGCGCGAGTTTGAGGGTTCTTTCGACTACAACGAGACCGAAGATCAGTTATCCGCGATTCGCGCCATTAAATATGATATGGAATCCACGCGCCCCATGGATCGCCTGCTCTGCGGCGATGTGGGTTATGGCAAGACAGAGGTTGCCATGCGTGCGGCTTTCAAAGCTGTGCAAGACGGCAAGCAAGTTGCTGTGCTGACTCCAACAACTATTTTGAGCTTCCAGCACTTTGAGACTTTCAAAAAGCGATTCTCTCAGTTTCCTATTATTGTTGAAATGATCTCCCGCTTCCGAACCGCGAAAGAACAAAAGGAAATCGTCGCTCGCGTGGAGACAGGAAAAGTTGACATACTGATCGGCACGCACCGGCTGTTATCCAAAGACATCAATTTCCAGGACTTGGGCCTGCTGATAGTCGACGAGGAGCAGCGCTTCGGCGTGCGCCACAAAGAGCGGCTCAAGCAGATGCGCAAAGAGATCGACGTGCTGGCCATGAGCGCCACGCCGATCCCGCGCACGCTGCACATGTCGCTCGTCGGCTTGCGCGACATGAGTGTCATTGAAACGCCGCCCAAAGACCGCATGGCCATCCAAACCGTGGTCGCCAAATTTGACGAAAAAATTATCCGCTCCGCGGTTGAAGTCGAGTTAGACCGCGGCGGTCAGGTCTATTTCGTGCACAACCGGGTCGAGTCGATCTACGAGATAGCCGCGCGGATTCAGGAGTTAGTCCCTGCCGCGCGCGTTATTGTCGGACACGGCCAGATGGGCGAGACTGAGTTAGAGCGCGTAATGCTGGCCTTCATGAATCACGAGTACGATGTATTGGTGGCCACAACCATTATCGAAAATGGTTTGGATATTCCCCTGGCCAATACCATGCTTATCAATCGCGCGGACCGCCACGGATTAAGCGAGTTATATCAGTTACGCGGCAGAGTGGGCCGCTCCAACCGGCGCGCCTACGCCTATCTGCTGATTCCGCCGGAAAAGGAATTGACAGAGATTGCGCGCCGCAGGCTGGCCGCGCTAAAAGAATTCAGCGATCTTGGCGCGGGCTTCAAGATAGCTGCGCTGGATCTGGAATTGCGCGGCGCGGGCAATATGCTGGGCGGTGAGCAGAGCGGGCACATCGAGGCCGTGGGCTTTGAGTTATACACCTCCATGCTGGAATCCGCTGTCAAGGAGATGAAAGGCGAATCAAGCGAGGAGCGGCCAACTACCCAACTTAATCTGGGCATCGCGCTGCGCATTGATGAGAGTTATGTGCCCGAAGAAAATCAGAGGCTGCGGCTTTATAAGAAGATAGCCGGCGCGGTAAGCGAAGCGGCCGTCAACGAAGTGCGAGCAGAGTTGGAAGACCGTTACGGAGCTTTGCCGGATGCTACGGTTTATCTGCTTGAGGCTTCGCTGATTCGACTCGAGTGCGAACGGATCGGCATTGCGCAGTTGGACCGCAAGCGCACTGAATTGCAAATTCGCTTTACGGAAAATGCGGCGGTTGATCCTCAGCAGTTGATGCGATTGGTGGCGCGGAATGCCAAACGCGGCGCGCAGTTCACACCGCAGGGCCTTTTGAAGTATCCTTTGACTGCCACACGCAACGACGAACTTCTGCTGGAGATCAGCGAGTTGATTCAGAATTTGGCGCCCGCGCCGGCAACTGTTTGAGTTTTTCAGAAAATGAGATGAGAAGCGATGAAAAAGATTCATGCATTTTTTACAATTGGAGTTCTTATGGCTTCGGCGATTCAAGCCAGTGCGAACAATGAAACCTGGCAACAAGCATTTTCCAGAGTTTCTGATGAGTATTTCGACCAAGTTTACTTCCATTACGCGCCAACGCAGGGAACGCTGGTTGGCTATCACCAGTACGATGCGCAGTTGGAAGATAACTCGCGCGCGAATATCGACGCCGAGATTGCCGTTCTCAAGAGTTTCGAGAAGCGCGTTGAAGCCATTCATCCGGACAATTCTCCTGCAAGTTTTATTCCGCGAAGTGACCGCGAGATAGTACTGGCAAACATTCGCTCTCAATTGCTGACATTGGAAGTTATTCGTCCATGGGAGAAGAATGCGGACGAATATTCCAGCACCTGCGCCAATGGCGCATTCTCGCTGATGGAACGAAAGTTTGCTTCGCCTGACGAGCGATTGCGTTCCCTGGTGGCGCGCGAAAAACAGATGCCGGTTTTGTTAGCAGAGGCGCGATCGAATCTGAAGAATCCGCCGCGCGTTTTCACGGAAATTGCCATTGAGCAGTTACCCGGCATTGTGAGTTTTTTTGAGCACGATGTACCGCTCGCCTTGGCCGACGCCAAGGATGCGGCCCTAAACGCCGAGTTTAGGCGGACGAATGCCGAGGTCATTAGGGCACTGAACGACTATCTCGTTTGGTTGAGGACGGATTTGCTTTCCAAATCAAGCGGTGATTTTCGAATCGGCGCGGAAACATTCTCAAAGAAGTTACAATATGACGAAATGGTGGATCTTCCGCTGGACAAGCTGCTCGAAATCGGCTGGGCGGATATGCGCAAAAACCAAGAGCATTTCAAAAGGTTAGCCAAGGAAATTGAACCTGACAAAGAGCCAAGCGCGGTTCTTGAGGAGTTAGGAGAAAACCATCCCGCGCCGGATCAATTGCTGAATAGTTTCCGCGCAACCTTCGATGGACTTATCAGTTTTATTCGCACGCATAACATCGTTACTATTCCATCGGATGTGCAGCCTATCGTGGAAGAGACGCCGCCGTTCATGCGGGCAACGACATTCGCTTCGATGGACACGCCGGGGCCCTTTGAAACTCACGCGACGGAGGCTTACTTCAATGTAACTCTGCCTGATCCATCGATGAAGCCGGACGAGGTGGAAGGCTTCATGCATTCCTTTAATATAGGCACGGTGATTTCAACAGCGGTGCATGAGGCGTATCCGGGGCATTACATTCAATTTTTATGGTTGCCGCAAGCGCCAAGCCGCGTGCGCAAATTGCTCGGTGCAAACACCGACATAGAAGGATGGGCGCATTACACCGAACAGATGATGTTAGATGAAGGATATGGCCAGCCCGGCGCGGGAGCTAAGGATGAGCGCGAAGCAAAGTTTCTGCGGCTGGGTCAGTTACAGGATGCTCTGCTCAGAAATGCCCGCCTGATTGTGGGCATTCAAATGCATAGCGGCAAGATGAGTTTTGACGAGGCAGTAGAGTTCTTTCAGAAGGAAGGCTATCAGTCCAAAGAGACTGCGACCATGGAGACAAAACGCGGAGCGGGCGATCCGACATATCTCTACTACACGCTGGGCAAGCTGGAGATCATGAAGCTGCGCGAAGATATGAAGGTGAAGCAGGGCGAGGCTTTTTCATTGCAGAAGTTTCATGATGATTTTCTGAAGCAAGGATTTCCGCCCGTCAAGGTTGTGCGCGAGGCGATGCTAGGCGATGATTCACCAGCGTTGTAAGTGCGGAAGCATCGTAGGTGGGGCACTTTATTCCTGATGGATGAAGATAAGGGAGAAGCAATGAGCAATCGAGTTCGGAAAGCGGTTTTTCCAGCGGGTGGGTTAGGCACGCGATTTTTGCCGGCCACCAAGGTAATTCCCAAGGAGATGCTGGCGCTGGTTGATAAGCCCATCATCCAGTACGGAGTTGAAGAGGCAATTGCATCTGGCATCGAACATCTTATTATTGTAACCAGCCGCGGAAAAGGAGCAATCGAAGATCATTTCGATCATAGCTTTGAGTTAGACGCGACCTTGGAGCGCAAGGGGAAGCATGAGCTATTGGCGGTCTCGCGCGGCGTATCTTCACTGGCGCGCATTAGTTATGTGCGGCAGAAGGAGCCCTTGGGTCTGGGCCATGCCGTGCTGTGCGCCAAATGCCTGGTGGGCGACGAACCTTTCGCAGTGATTCTTCCCGACGATGTAATCGATTCTGAAGTCCCTTGTCTAAAACAATTGATGAATATCTTCGACGAGCGTGGCGGCTCAGTGCTGGCAACGCAAACGGTTGAAGGCGAAGGGATCAGCGCCTATGGTGTGCTGGCCGGCGATCAAGACGCGGATAACTGGCGCGTCTTCAACTGCACTGGCATGGTGGAGAAGCCAAAATTTTCCGAAGCGCCCTCGAAGCAAGCCATCGTCGGGCGCTACATACTAACTCCAATAGTCTTCGAGTTACTAGAGAAGACTACGCCCGGCGCGGGTGGCGAGATACAACTTACCGACGGCATCAAGGAACTACTTAAATATGAAAAGGTCTTTGGTTATACCTTCGAGGGCAAGCGTTACGACGCCGGAGATAAGCTGGGAATGTTAGAGGCGACGGTCGAGTTCGCGCTGAAGCGCGAGGATCTTGGACCGCAGTTTCGAGCATATCTGAAGGGGCTGGCGTTATAAACAGGAATCAGACAGCTTTTTTGAAACAGCCGGTTCTTCAACTTTTTTGCGCTCACTTATTGAGCAAGAGGGTTAGACGCCGGCATTGGACACTTCAGAAAAAGCTGATGATTTGGGAAACATTTAGCAGGTTAGCTTCCGCTTCGCAGAAGCTAGCAAGTTGGCGGCAGTTCATTGGAACCGTGACTTTGCGTGGCTAGTCTCCTGCACTTGATAAACGGAGCAGGAGATGCTGTGGTTAGCTTACACCTTCCACTTGATGTTGCAGCCTATCGAAGGCCGCTGGTCTTTGGGGACGGGCTTGCCTGCGAGCACTGTATCGATGGCAAGGCGCAGGTCTTCGCCGGTTACCGGAATTCCGTTGCCGGGGCGGCTGGAATCGAACTGGCCTCGATAAACCAGTTGGAGATCACCATCGAAGAGAAAGAAGTCCGGCGTGCAGGCTGCCTTGTAAGCACGAGCCACGGACTGCGTTTCATCATACAAGTAAGGAAAGGTGAAGCCATAACTCTCTGCCTGACGCTTGAGTCCGGCGGGCGAGTCGGCAGGATGAGTTAGCGCGTCATTGCTGCTGATGGCAACGATGCCTATCGGTTGGCTGGTGTAATCCTTGCCCAGCGCGGCCAACCCTTTTTCAATGTGCTTGACATAAGGGCAATGAGCACAGATGAAAATCACCAATAGTGCCTTGCGATTACGGAATTCATCACGGCTCACCGCCCGGCCAGTTACAACATCGGTGAGAATGAAATCTGGTGCGATCGTACCCAATTCAAGCATGGTGGATTCGGTGAGGGACATGGTTCTCCTCCTTGGACAGATTGGGTTTTTGGCATACAACCCATTCGCACAGTACGCGAATGGATGAGGCACTCAAAATTGCAAGCACAACAAGCTACATCAAAACAGCGGCGCCTGACGTCCGGGCATGGTCAGACCAAAGTGCTCGTAGGCCAGGCGCGTGGCGACGCGGCCCCTGGGCGTGCGGTCGAGGAAGCCTATCTGAATGAGAAATGGCTCGTAGACCTCTTCGAGCGCGTCCTGCTCCTCAGCCAGCGTCGCGGCCAGCGTGCTCAGGCCAACCGGCCCTCCGTCGTACTTCTGAATGATGGCCAGCAGCAGCTTGCGGTCGATCTCGTCAAAGCCGTGCGCGTCCACTTCCAGCATGGTCAGCGCCGCGTTCGCCGTGGGGCGGTCGATGACACCGGAGCCGCGCACCTGGGCGTAGTCGCGCACGCGGCGCAGCAGGCGGTTGGCGATTCTCGGCGTGCCGCGGGAGCGCAGCGCGATCTCCGCCGCGCCGTCATGGTCGATAGGAATGCCCATGACCTCAGCCGAGCGTTCGACAATAAAGCGCAGCTCGTCCTCGGTGTAAAACTCCAGCCGCAGCAGAATTCCAAAGCGCGAGCGCAACGGCGATGAGAGCAGCCCCGGTCGCGTGGTGGCGCCGATGAAGGTAAAGGGCCTGATCTCCATCACATGGGTGCGCGCCGCCGGCCCCTGGCCGATGATGATGTCCAGCTTGTAGTCTTCCAGAGCGGTGTAGAGCTTCTCCTCCAGCACCGGCTGCATACGGTGGATTTCGTCCAAGAAAAGCACTTGGCGCTCACGCAGGTTGGTGAGGATGGCGGTCAGGTCGCCCTGGATCTGCAGCGCGGGACCTGAGGTCTGCTGAAAGCCAACGTCCAACTCATTGGAAATAATGGTGGCCAGGGTGGTCTTACCCAGGCCGGGGGGGCCGAAGAGCAGCACGTGGTCCAGCGCCTCACCACGGGATTTGGCCGCCTCCAGGGCGATGGCCAACTGCTCCTTGGCCTTGGACTGGCCGATGAATTCGCGCAGCCATCGCGGGCGCAGCTTGAGTTCAAAGCCCTGCTCTTCGTCAGCGCGCGAGGCGCTGACCAGCCGTTCCGGAGTGTTGTCGCGTGCGATGGCCATGCTGAAATGAAGTGTAGCCGCTTCAGGCCGCGGGGGGCAAAGTGCGCCGCGCCAGGGTGATCCTGGCAGCTCAAAAACCAAGCCCGCGGAAGCAGTGCGGCCCGTGCGCCGCAACCTGCTTATTGACTGTTTTGATTCCGCAGAAATGGCGCGCTTTTTCACATCCTCCTACTGGTAATTTGAAGGCATATAGTCGAATATGGAAGAGATTCTATGGTTGCGCTGCCTTCATGCGGAGCCTAAGCTATTGGAATCGCCAGGAGACCCTCATGTTCAATCGCCACTGCTTCGGAACGCTTTTGCTTACCGGGCTTGTTTTGTCCTTAAACGGCTGCAACACCAATTCTTCCTCAGGGCTGACCAAGATCGTCATCAGCCCCAGCACGGTTACGGTGGAACTAGCGCCTCCGGGGTTTCAGCAGGGGCAGAGTCAATATACGGCCATTGGATATTACGGCCATGCGGGGCATCAATCGACGCAGGATATTACCGATCAGGTCACCTGGTCTTCCAGCGGAGTTCAAGTGGCTACCGTCAGCAGCACAGGGTTAGCCACGGCTACCGGTTTCGATCCTAAGACGGGCTTAGGCTGGCTTGGGACCACCAACATCACGGCCAGCGCGCCCGGTTACAACGGCGATATCGTCAGCAATACCTCGACATTCAATGTGACCAGTTGCGGATTGTGCGGAGTAAGTGATATTTCCGCCATCACCGTTTCACCGGCGACGCAGTCAGTGGCAACGCTGGGCGTTGACGTGCAGTTTGTGGCGATTGGCAAGACAGTCGGCGGCGACACCGTTCCTCTGACCAACGGAGGGGGAGTCAAGTGGACTTCAAGCGTCCCGTCGATTGCCTCAATCAATGATCCGGCTTCCGGAGTCGCCACCACCATCGGCGCGGGCACGGCAACCATTACAGCTACCTATACCAACGCAGACGGCTCTGGAGCCTCTGGAACCGCAACTCTCACCGTGGCGCCTTCCGGCTCGCCTGAACCCTTGACCGCGATGGCCGTCTCTCCCAACGCGCAGACCTCTCTGGCAGTGGGCGACACGGCCAAATTCCTGGCCATTGCCACCACCAACGCCGGTCCCACGGTCAACCTGACCAATCAAACTGCCACCGTGAATGGCCATTTGATCAAGGCCGCCACCTGGACTTCAAGCAATCCATCGGTTGCAACCATCGATCCAAACCTCGGTGTTGCCCAGGCTCTCTCGGCGGGTGTTTCCGTCATCACGGCCCTTGCCTACAATCCAGATGGAACGGTCGTCACCGGCGCTTCAACCTACACAGTGACTGTTTCGTCCACCGGCTCCACGGAACCGCTGACCGCGCTGACCATTCTGCCTGCATCTCAAACCTCGCTCACTACGGGCACCGGCGCCAATGTCAACTTTATGGCAATTGGCACTCTTGGCTCAGGAGGCACGGTACTGCTGACGAACACTGCGCAGACCGTCAACGGGCAGACCATCAATCCGGTGAGCTGGTATTCAAGCAATCCATCCGTGGCCAGCTTTGCCGACAAAACCATCGGCATTGCAACGCCAAACAGCGCAGGAGCCACGGCGATCACTGCCGTCGTCACCAACCCTGACAAGACCCAGGTGATCGGAACGGTTCCCTACACGGTCACGGTCTCCGCTACCAAGGAACCATTGGTCTCGCTGGCTGTTTCGCCCGCAACGCAGGCGGTTCAGGTTGGCAATACCAGCGCCAATTTCATCGCCATCGCCACCACCGGACAGGGCGCTACGGTGAACTTGACCGACCCCAAGACCTACACCGTTCCCGGAACTTCGCCGGCTCAGATCATCAAGTGGGCGCTCTGGACCTCCAGCAATCCGGCCGTGGCTACCATTGACACAAACACCGGAATCATCACCGCCAAGGCTGCCGGCGTCACCGCCATCACCGGCATCGCCACCAACCCAGACGGAACGGTTGTTTCAAACAGTGCTTCTTTGACGGTTACCGCGGGTGCCTCGGAACCGTTGGTCTCGCTGGCCATCCTTCCGACCACGCAAACCTCTCTGGCCTCCGGTGCTGCAGCCGATGTCAATTTCATCGCCATCGGAACCACATCGTCCGGCGCAACGGTTGATTTAACCACCAAGGCCTATACCATTCCGGGAAGTTCGCCGGCCGTGGTCATTCCGGTTGCGCAGTGGAGCTCCAGCAACGGATCCGTGGCCAGCTTTGCCTCGCCCACCGGCGGCGTGGCCACACCGAACGGCAACGGCACAACCGCCATCACCGCTATTGTCACCAATCCTGATGGCTCCGTGGTCACCGGTAGCGCGGCTTACACCGTCACGGTTCCCGCAACCACGGAACCGCTGGTCTCGCTGGCCGTGCTTCCGTCCAATCAGACCTCTCTGGCCACGGGTGCCGCAGCCAATGTGCATTTCATCGCCATTGGAACCACCAGTTCCGGCGCAACCGTTGACCTGACCACCAAGACCTATACCGATCCGGTCAGTTTGAAGGTCATTCCCGTAGCCCAGTGGACTTCCAGCAATCCGCTCGTGGCCAGCTTTGCCTCCACCACGGGCGGCGTCGCCACGCCGAATACAGCTGGAGCTACCGCCATCACGGCCGTCGTCACCAATCCTGACGGAACGGTGGTCACCGGCAGCGCAGCCTACACCGTCACGGTTCCCACCGTTACCGAAGCCTATGTTTCGCTGACGATCGTTCCCGCCTCGCAGACCCTCACCTCTGTCGGCCAGCAGGCTCAGTTCCTCGCCATTGGCACCACTGGCTCTGGCACCACCGTGAACCTGACCAGCTTGGCTACATGGAGCAGCAGCGACGCCAACAGCAAGGTTGTCAAGCAAGTTGGAACCACGAATGTCTTTACGGCTGTGGCGAATGGAGCGGTCGCAATC
Source organism: uncultured Occallatibacter sp. (assembly GCA_964645305.1). Classification (GTDB taxonomy): domain Bacteria; phylum Acidobacteriota; class Terriglobia; order Terriglobales; family Acidobacteriaceae; genus Telmatobacter. The sequence goes on from CAZYCV010000049.1 coordinate 18,393, forward strand.
ACCGCTGTAGTCCCCAATCCGCCAGTGACGGGAGCCACCAAGGCCGACGGCACTTCGGTTACGGCCAGCGGATCGCTTAGCGTAGATATTGGTACGCCGGAGCCGCTGCTCTCGCTTTCCATTCTGCCCAACTCCCAATCGGTAGCGGGCGTTGGTCAACTGCCCACGCAGTTCCTGGCCATCGGTGATTTTGCGGATTCGTCTTCCACGCCGGGCAGCCAGAATATGGCCAATATCTCCACCTACACGGTCAATTGGTTTTCGAGCGACCCATCTGTAGCCACCATCGGTAAAACCACCGGCTTGGTCACCGCCGTGGGCGAAGGCGCAACCGCCATTACCGCCATCGCCACCAACATCGCTGACAATAGCGGTGCGACTGCTTCGGCCTCCTTCACCGTCACCGGAGCCGCTGTCGAGCCGATCTCCGCGCTCGCCCTCTTCCCTGGCTCTCCCTCGGTCACTTTGCCGATCATCGGATCGGCGACCCCGGCCACGGTCAACTTCATCGCCATCGGAACCAACGGAAGCACCGGTCTGCAGACCAACGTCAACTCCCTGGTGCAATGGACCTCGACCAATCCGCTGGTAGCCACCGTGGATAACACCGGCAAGGCGACGGCAATCAGCGAAGGCACAACCACCATCACCGTCACTTACACAAATCCAGCCAGCGCCGGATCAGGTGTGGTGACGGCCTCCACCGTACTCACCGTCTCCGCCGCTGCTTCGGAGCCGCTCACTGCGGTTACCATCTATCCGCCGAATCCTTCGGTCTCGACGCCCAATGAATCCAGCCAGCTTTTGGCGATTGGAACCTTTGCTGCCGAGCCCACCACGCAGGATATAACCGCTGGCCTCGCCAGCCCAGCCATTACCACCAGTTGGAGTTCCAGCAACACCGGCGTGGCCACGGTGACCACCACCTGCCCCACCGGCATCACCGCCGAATCCTGCACCATCGCGGATTGCCCATCGGGATCGACCGGAGCCACCTGCACCACCTGCGTCGCGCCCGCGGTTGCCGTCGGCTCTTCTTGCGTCACCAAGAACCTTGCCACGCCGGTTGGCACCGTCTACTCGATCAGCAAGGGAAGCACGGCGATCATGGCCATTGCCAAGAATCCCGACGGAACGCTGGTGCCCGCCACCACATCCTTCTCGGTTCTGGGCGGAAGTACGGAAGCCATCACCGCTTTGACCATCTATCCCGGCTCGCAGGCGGCCACTGCGCCGGCTCAGAATAGCCAGTTCCTCGTTCTGGGAACCAGTGGAGACACCGGCTTGACCTACGACGTAACCAGCCTGGTCCAGTGGTGCTCCAGCAACGCAACCGTCGCCACCATCGAAAGCACCCTGCCCGGTTCTTCTACGTGCAGCAACATGGTTGGCGCCTCTCCCGGACTCGCCACCGCCAAATCATCCGGCAACACCACCTTCTCCGCCATCTATACCAATCCGAATGGCGGCGGCCAAGTGATTGCAACCGCAACCTACAACGTGACCATCGGTGCGGCGCCGGAACCGCTGCTTTCGATCAGTGTGATACCGGGCGACATCACGGTTTGGACCAAAGGACAATCCGCGCAATTCCTGGCCTTTGGAACCTACTCAACCGCTCCAACGGTTCGCGACATTACCGACCAGGTCACCTGGTATTCATCTCTGCCGGAACTTGCCACCATCGAATCTTCCGGCACTTCCGGTGAAACCGGCGGCGTGGCAACTGCCATGGGTTATACAGGAACCTCCGACATCTACGCCTTTGATTCGAATCCGGATGGCACTGTGGCAACCTCCAACGCGGTCACATTTACCTGCGAAGATCCCAATACCCACGTGTGCGACCCTGGACCTGCTCCAGTTCTGCTGGCAACCTTGACCGTCTACAACTCCGGTTCGATTTATGACACCGGTGAAAACCAAAGCACCTGGCTGGTTACCGCTCCCGACGATCAGGGCAAGCCGAATCTGATCCACTGCGGCCCCGGCTCGGAGATTGCCGGTTTGGGAGACTCGGTCTGCACGGGAAGTTATGCTGTGGTCTCTGATGTGAAGTTGACTGCCTATCTGACTGACCCAGCCAAGCCAGGGCAGACCATTGCCGTTGATAACACCTTTGGTGGCTGGTCATCCAATTGCGATACAACAGCCACAACCACCAAGACAACATTCAACATAACCAGCGTATCGTTTGAGGCGACTACCGCAACAATCGCGGTATCCAACATGGCTCCCAATTCGATGGCCGTGGGAGATGTGGGAGTGTTTGCGAATCTTGCCGGAAACGGGGTTGCCCTGAACGGACAATATTTCACGGTGACCTATGTAAACGAGGCAAACGGGATCTTCCAAATCGAATATGCCGGAACACCGGGCGGTCCCTATGCGACTGGAGGCACATTTACAGCCTCCGTGAATACGCCGAATCCAGATTTGACTTCATCCTGCACTTTGCCTGTCGACACCAATACTTCCGTGGGCGCGCTCTTCTACAGCCTCTCTCTGGGCTGCTCGGCGGTCACCACCGGCAAGGTCGGCACGGCCTTCAATAGTCCAGCTATCACGATCAGCAACGGCACAACGCCTTACGTCTTCTCGACGCTGGGCACGCTCCCGGCAGGGCTCGCGCTGAATGTTTCAACGGGCGCGGTAACCGGTACGCCGACTGCCTCCGGATCCTTCTCGGTAACGGCGACGGACGCAAATGGAACCACGGCCTCATCCGCATCCGCTTGCGCAATCACGATTTCCCAATAACACTGGGAATCTCCAACCTAAACGCAACCAAGCCGCCCCAAAGGGCGGCTTGGTTGCGTTTGGAGTGATCCTAAAAAACGGCAGTTAGATGTAGACCAAATCGCGCGGCCCCCTCACAGCAGGGTGAACTGCCGCCAACTCGCTAACTTGCCATCACCGCGAAGCGGTGGCTAACTTGCTGTCTTTGTTCAAAATATTCTCTTCATTGGCATCGTGTTCATCGGAAGAGCTGCAGAATGTAAGAGAATTTCTGTGGGGATTCTACGGCTCCGCACCTCACCAAAATGGTAAAAACTCCAATGTTTATAAACATTTCATTCTGTATCAGTTGACCATCTTGAACGACCATCAACTGCGGTTTATAGCAGCAGTTCTATATAAACCGAAACAAGAACAGTCCGACGTTTTACTCCCGTAGGGAGCCGTCGATAATAGCCCAGGGCAAGCGCAGCGCAGCCCTGGGTAAGAGGCAAAGAGAAGTTCATCCGCCCCGGCGGGGCGGTTCGAATGATTTCTCCATAAATCACTGAATCCAAATACCATGGATGGATTTCACACCGCCCCTACGGGGCGGAATCACTCGGTCGAACTCATTCCCAGGGTTTCACCCTGGGCTATTTTCATCCCCTCCCTACGGGAGGAACGGTATTGTTTCCCCTATTATTTCCTCTATTTAGAATGGCTGGGTTTATAGGGTGATTGATCTGCCCGGTGCCCCATCCGTTGTGTGTTCCTCATGCAATGAATGGGATACCTGACTGATCTTTCGCGGCAGCCAGCAATTTTGCAGAAAATAATTCGGCTGCCTGCTATCCTCAAACCGGATCAGTTCTCTCGAAAGGGCTGATTTCAAAGTGAAAAAGCAGCGCTACCGCACGCTGATATCCCCATCGACGTCCACGACCAAATCATCTCCCTGCGTTTGCATCGAGTGAATAATCAGCTTGTCCAGAGTCACCTTGAATCCGGTGGCTGCGGTTGCACCAGTGAGCGATTTGCGGAGCAGATCGGCGGCATTGATCTTCATGCTCGAAGGAAGCTGGCGGCTCAGAAAAGGCGTGAGCAGAAAATTCAGCTCTTTCTGATCGACCACCTTATCCAGCCGAGCATCGCGGAAGCCGATCGTCTCGCCCTCGCCGACCGGAGCCAGCGAAACCGCGGGATTGGTGTTCAAAGAAATTCCAATGCAAGAGCCGCCGAAGGACTTGCCCAGCTTGGCATGAACCTTGAGCACCACAACCGCGCGATCGCCAACAAAGCTAAGTTGCGCGTCATCGGCATAAACATAGCAAGCCGACTGCGCGTTGCCCTTGAGATAATAGCGGCCATCCGGACCACTGAAGAGCTGCTGCTTCAGAGTGCGCTGCAAGACGTCGCGGCTCACCTTCAGTTCTACGGCGCACGAAGGCATCACTGCACTGGCCATGAGTAAAAGGCTGCCCGCCAGAATCTTCCAAGATGAAGTCATACCTCTATCGTCCCACCAAAGGCCCATCGAATGCCAGTTTTCCCAGATGATGGAACGCTAACAGCGGTTCTATGCGGGCGCCTTCACCTCAGGCCAATAGCGGAAGTTGCGGAAGGTGGCCTGACCAGCGCCACAAGCATAGATAGCGGGGCGAACGTCCAGGAAGCCGTCGAGAACATTGTGCTGCAAGCCTGAGATCTCCGCCGATTCCGGAGTGCGCTGCCAGCTTTGGCCTGGAATGAGGTAGTAAAAATCGACTTCCTGGCGGTCATTGACGAGGCGCAATGTGGCTCGGGTGGCTCCCTGCTCATGGCGGCTGGGGATGAAGCCGTTGGGGTTGCGCGCGCCGATCCCTTCCTGGGAGAAAACAATCCCGGCGGCGTGCTGTGGATTGTAGAAGGCCATCAGTCCCGCCTCGCAGCCCGGCGAGAGTTCCACGTCGATCTCAACGGTATAGGAGTGACCGCCGACCGGCGTGGTCAGAGCGGAGGTCTCGGCCAATGATCTCCCGTCGGCCTTCAGCGTGAGGGCGCCGTTGCCGGTCGAGAAGCGCGCCGGATTGAACTCGCGCCAGAAGGCCCATTGGAGGCCAAGTTCCGGAGTGGCGAAATCGTCGGAGGGATCATTGTAAGGCAGTTGGTGAGTGCCGGGAATGGGCATGGGAATCGCCGCATCCGCCGTGACGCCCTTAGGAATGCGGAACCAGCCGTCAGGGGTCCACTCGACGGGCAGCAGCATCAACTGACGGCCCAGCGTGCGGTATCCGTTCTCATAGGAGTGAACCGTGATGAACCATTTCCCATCCGGCGTATCAACCAATCGGCCGTGGCCGAGCGAGAGCCAGTGGTCGTCGCGGCTGGGAGTGTGGACGACAGGGTTGTAAGGCGAGTACTCCCATGGACCGTCAGCGTGGCGGCTGCGTGCGCTGACAACGGCGTGGCTGGTGCCCGGCCCGCCAGTGCCGCCCTCGCCCACGTTGAGATAAAAGTAGCCATTGTGCTCCAGCAGCTTGGGGCCTTCCAGGCAGAGACATTCCATGCGTATCGAGGCAGGAAAAGGCCAGGCATCATAGACCTTACGCGGAGGAGTCTTCACCGACAGGCCATCCGCGTTGAGTTCGGCCATGCGCCCGTGGTTCATGTAGAGAAAACGGCGTCCGTTCTCAGCGATGTGTCCTGGGTCAATGGCGTCGATGCCCAGGCTGACCGGCTCACTCCAAGGTCCGGTGGGGTGATCGGCATGAACCACATACAGTTTTTGGTCGGCAGGGAAGTAGATGTAGAAATGGCCCTGATATTCGCAGAGATAGGGCGCATATACGTTGCCGTAGTAGCGATGCAATGCAGCGGCAACCGGACGCCAATTGATCAGATCGCGGGAGTGCCAGATGATCAGCCCCGGCGCGTAATCAAAGCTGGAGTGGGTCAGGTAGAAGTCGTCGCCCACGCGGATGGGGCTGGCGTCTGGATGATCTCCGCCCATGATCGGGTTGTGATAGACATTCGAGCTCTGCGCGTGAGCAAAGCGAGTTTGAGATGCGACGGCGAGGGCGGCGGAGTTCAGTACAAAACGACGGCGCGTGAGCATGATGAGGCCAGTGTAGCGCCGCGCGGTTTGCGGTGTACAGTGAACCGCGAGAATAGGTAGACTTTGATTTTTGTGTTGAGCTAGGCCGGCAAGCACACGACGCCGGCAACCAGCTTGTAGTGAAATCCGTCAAAGGGTTCGCTGAGGCTAATGGTGAAATAGGTTTTTGTGTTCTTTCCGCCTGATAAAAGTGTGTGAGGATAGATACCCGCAGGCATAAGATTGAGCAAATCAAGCCATTTCGGATCGGTAACTGCTAAGTCGTAGCGGATACGGCCTACTCTCCCAAGACGAAAGATGGCGCGATTCTTGCGCTTGCCATTTTCCTCGCGAATCCACCACCAAAGATCATCCGGTTGAACGAGTCCAAGAGAGCATTGCGCCGGTGTCTTCTCGAATCGATTCGCCGGAACTCTGTCGCAGTATCCTTGCAGAACAACAGGTTCCTTGTTCAAATAATCGGCAAGTGTGCCTCTGTCGGAAGGCTCGTTGAAGCTTCGGATAGGCTGCTTGGGGTTGCCGGAGATAAATACATCTTCCGGATGGCAGTGGGTTCCGCATTTTTCGCCAAGTTCAGCCTCGAAGACATCCAGCAGCGCGACCTCCCTTCCGTCAGGGTAGCTTGCTTCCTTGATGGTGAGGCAGCCGGGAACTTGGCGCCCAACGAGTCGGACCCACTGTTTAGTTGCCAGATTGATTCCAGCGACACAACGATGGTCGTGCTTGTAAGAGTTCGCCAGGCAGACAATGTGTTCGACGCCCATGGGGATAGACTCACATTCTGAATGCAAATCAAAGATGACGGATTGTTACACCTTCCCATTGCTGCTGTAAATACTCCAGCGCCAGCCGGCGATGGCAATGTTCGGCGGTAGCTTCGCTGCATAACAGAACCGTCTTTTTCTGAAAGCTCTCTTGGGAAAGAACAGCTTCCACCTTGCGAGAGCGGATGAGGCCGAGATAGGCTTCGGTGTAATCCTCCCAGCTTCCCTTCAGCTTCTTGAATGCGTCGAGCATCTGTTGCGTGGGGGCGAGCAGCGGCTCATGCTCGTAAACCGCGCCGCAGATTTCACTGAGGAAGTAGGCCAGATCAGCCTGCTTGGCGAAGGCCGCAAGCTGCGAGGTATTATTCAGGCGCACGTCGAGCAGACGCTCAATGCCGTGCGCCTTTAGTGCGCCGAAAAACTCTCGTGCGCTCTTTTGGGTGAAACCGATGCTGTAGATCTCCATTGGTCCTCGTCAAGCTCCGCAAAGAGCGCAGGCTGTGTATCGATCAAAGGTTTACCAGCTTCCGCGGCCACAGTCTCGTCGGATTCCAAACGTCCGTCGCCGCGAATGTGAGTCATGCCGTGGCCGCGCTCGGTGAGCACGCGCCCAATCAGCAGTCGGCGATGGCAGTGCGCCGGGTCTTCTTCGCCGCAAACCAGCGCCACACGGTAGCGTTGAATGCCGTTTTCCAGACGCGCAATGCCCGCTAGAAACAGTTCATCGCCGCACAGCTTGCTGTACAGGACGTGTCCTTTTGCGTCATAGTAGCTTGGATTGGCCGGACGCCCGCCCAACTCCGCGCCTAGAAAAAGATAGCGCAGCCCCGCCTTCTCCAGCGCTTGCTGCATCAATTCCCGGTCAAATTGCGGGACGTACTTCGAGTAGGGTGAGCTGCGCACATCCACCACCACCTCGATCGCGTGCTGGCGCAAAAGTGCAAGCCATGCATCGAAGGCGTGGTTGGAGTGGCCGATGGTAAAGAAATTGCTCATCTACAAACCCTTGCTCAGGAGAATACCACTCTTCCCGTCATCTTATTTGCAAGAAGCTGAGAACGCACGTCCAGCGTTTAAACTGGTAAGGTTCCCTGGAAGACGATGACCCACCGCTTTCGACGTATTCGCCGCTTTCGCTTCAACCTGCCGCAGCGCATTGCGGCGGGGCTGCTGGCGGCATTTCTGCTGCAAGGGTTGTGGATCACCGGCCATCAAACGCTCACGGACCTCGACTACCATTACGCCGACTGCGGACGCCGAAGCTGGGAGCAGCCGACGCAATTTGCCGCTGGATTGACTCCTTGCGGCAGTATCCCCGATGGAATCCTGGCCTATCGCCTCGCTGGGCTTCCTTTGACGCTCGATCTGCTCGCCCAGCGTGCCTTGGACCGCTTCCGTAATCCCGAAGATCGTGTGGTTCAAACCAGCGGCTGGCTGAGCACTTGGGAGCTGCGTCATCAACTCTCTCACACCCTGCTGCTGTTGCGCCTGCCATTTCTGGCGATTGGTTGTATCTTGGGCGCGGGCCTCTGGTGGGTCACGCGTCGCCTTTACGGCAACTTGGGCGGCTATACCGCACTCACGCTTTACTGCTTCTCTCCGGCTGTGCTGAAGGCCTGCGTTGCACCCAACCCAGAGTTGCTGGCCACGTTAGGAGTCTACGGCGGCGTCTACACCTGCATCGGCGTGGCTCACGCCATGCAAGGCCCGCGCCGCAAATGGCGTCCGCGCATTCTACTGTTGATGGCCGCCTTTGGCCTGGCCGCTGCCGCGCACCTGGCCGCGCTGCCGGTGCTCGTATTACTGGGTCTTGCAGCCATGCTTTGGATTGCCGAAGGGCGCAGAATCCAAATTCTGCCCATTGTGCTCGTCGCCGCAACTGGCGCGCTGGCCTTCGTCTTCGCCTGCTACAACTTTTCGTTGGTTGCCTTCAGTGCTTTATTCCGCTCACCATTGGCTCGTCTTGGTCTCTCACTGGACCCAGCCGCGCACTTCTTCTCTGCACCGTCTGATGCCGGAATTACCGTGGCCGCCGCTGCCGCGCTGCTGATCTATCTGAGCGCCCGCCGCTCGCGCTACTTCGGCAACTCCGTTCCTTTGATCTGTGCGGTTGTCGTGCTCCCATTGATGCTGAACAGTTCCCCATGGCTCTGGGCGCAGCCCTTCCTGCTCACATTTATCGCTGGGATCTTTGCCGACGCATACGAATCGCCGCGTGGACGGTGGGCGATGGGTGCGGCGATAGCCATCCTGCTTTTGCAGGCGAGTGTTTGCCTACTGAGCCTTTTGTAGCTGCGCACCCATAGCTGGAATCGGTCATCCCAGCTTACAGTTGATTGAATCGCGCGCGGTGGCTCGCCGATGTCGACCACAAGCCCCGTTGTCAGGCGTGAATCTTTGCAACAAGCTCAATACTCTTTTCTTTGAACCACAACCACCGCTATCCACATAAACACGCCCGTCAGCGCCAGCGATGCAATCACTGGAGTCCACGGAATCGGCGCAGTGATCGGGTAGCAGTTCAGGCTCATGCCGCGCAAGGGGCTGACGCGCGCAACCCAATCGAATTTGGACTGCAAAAGAAACACAATAGTCCAGAAAAGGAACGCGCCGGAGACGTGCCAAGTTTCATCGAGCACGCACAACAACAGCACCGAAAAAGCATAGATGGCCATGGTGCAGACGATTGTCCGCGTCAAATAGATCAAGGCTTGCAAGACGCTTGTAGTCTCCGGCCGCAGATGCAGGATATACACCACCATGATGACGACCAGGACGCACGTCTGAAGAGCGCCCAGCCCCGCCCGTACAAAAAGCAGTCGCCGACGCGAAATAGGGAGCGACAGTGTGAAGAGCATGGAGCCATGAAATCCAGGAGTAAAGGTGTACATCCCTTGAGTGTTGATTCCCGAACCAGCCAAGAAGATCGCCGTAAATATAAATAGCAGAACCGACGCCAATTGAATGACCATCCAAAACCGCGCGGCAGGCACGGATGTATGTACTCCCGTTGCAGGAATCCACAAAGGCGTAAGCCATATCAACAGAGTCGATCCAGCCAGAAAAGCAAAGCGCCAACGCGTTTCAAGCCAAGCCTTGAACCAGAGCATTACTCCCCCCTCACATGATCCAGAAACAATTCCTTCAAAGTTACCGGGCGCACCTCCACCGAAGTCGGGCCAAGTTCGCGCGCCTGGTCCACAAGCAGATCAACGTTCCCATGCGCCAGCAGCGAGGCGGTGCGCCCGCGCTGGCGCAGATGATCAACACCCGTGAGACTAGCCAGCGCACTGGGCGGCATACCATCAAAGGTCAGCAGAATTCGCCGATACTGCGATTTCAGATCATCCAGATCGCCATCAATCACAGCCTGTCCCTGGTCGATAATGCAGACACGATCGCAAATCTGCTCCACTTCCGCCAACTGGTGCGACGAAAAGAAGATTGTTGATTGGCCGACGGTCGCCAAATCCGCCAGCGCGCGCAGAATGTCTTCAGTCATCGCCGGATCAAGCCCGCTGGTCGGTTCGTCCATCATCAGCAGTTCCGCGCCTCGCGCCATAGCCAGAAGCAGCATCAGTTGCGTACGCATTCCCTTGGAGAGCTTTGGCACGGCTTTCATCAGCGGCAGCCGGAAGAGTTCCATGTATTTCTCCTCCAGATCCCGCCGCCAGCCGGGAAAAAGGGCGCGCGTAAAACGGATCGTCTGCCCCACGTTCATGAACGGATAAAGTTCCTTGTCTTCGCTGACAAAGCCTATACGCCGCCGCGCCGCAATCAAGGATGCCTCGGAGTCCATCGCTTCGCCAAAGAGGCGAATCTGCCCGGCATCGGGCCTCAACATTCCCAGCAACAGCTTCAAGGTCGTGGTCTTCCCTGCCCCGTTGCGGCCCAGAAAGCCACAGATGGAACCGCGCGGAACGGCCAAATTCAGCCCCCGCAGCGCCGGACTTCCGCTGTAACTTTTAGAAAGCCCGCTTGTGTCAATCAAGTTGTCGCTCATCTCTGCCTCCGTGGCGGGGTTACATTCTCCTGCCAACGAGAAAGTTCTTCTTCAAAGACCCGGCGCAGTTCCGCTTCTGAAAGTTCAAGAGCCATGCCCCTTTCGATTGCGGAACGCAGAACCTCGCCCGCTTGGCGAATCTCAGCGGTCTTGTTGGCAGAGGATGGTTGACCTGCAACAAAGACCCCTGATCCGTGCCGGACTTCTACGATGCCATCGCGCTCCAATTCGCGATAAGCCCTGGCCACAGTATTGGGATTCATGGTCAGTTCTTCCGCGATCTTGCGGATGGTAGGCAACTGCTCGCCCGCGCGGATTGCA
>CAZYCV010000050.1:0-29006 GCA_964645305.1 uncultured Occallatibacter sp.
CCGACGATCCGGTGGTCTTCAAAAAGCTGATCTACGAGATGCGCTTCGACCAGGTGAGCGCCGTCTATGCGCTCTTTGGCCAGTTCTTTATCAGCCTCCGGCTGCCGTTTGAGCGACTGCAAGGCTGGCTGGGCGGGGAACTATAACTTCTCTTCTTGGAAATGTTCAATCTCTTTTGGGACTGATTCCCAGCTGCATACAGCGAAGTCATTCATTTCCGTAAAATTGGGATGAAATCTTCTTTCTCGATCGGTCGGTGCATCGGGTCACCACCGATCTGGAGTTGGTACACGAAGTCTTGTTTGTTTGAGCAAGTACAAAAGAGAATGAAGATTTCAGCAGGTGAGAATTCTGTGCAGATAGGTTCTTTGGAGGGAGGTTCCATGCATTCTTTCACCCAAGTCAAGATTTCGTTTGCTTTTTCCAGACTCTTCGCCCAGCAAAGCATAAGTTTCAATGGTGACCGAACATATAAGAGCTTCTCAAAGTCGTGTTTGAATTCCTCTTTAACCTTGGTTCTGTTATCGTGTTCGGATTCGGCCACGATCACAAGGCCTCGACCTTTGGCATAAGCGATATAGTCCCATAGAAACTGTTTCTCAGCCCGTCCCGGTCTCTTATCTGGACAACTAACAAAACCTTTCTGATCAGCGAACCTTTGCAGCAAACAGATATTGCGATTGGTCCAGCCCTTTCGCTCGTTAGTATTCCCAATTTCTTTGCGAAGGAATCCGATCAGTTCATTTGCAAGGTTCCGGTATTGTTGAGAAGAAGTTGGAAAGTTCGCCATGGCTCAGGATTATAGGTTCAAAATCCTGCCACCCGCAAGTATCCAGGTCCCGATTTGTGGTTGGGACAAGCGCATCTAGACAGTAAGGATAATCTGCCTTACCATGTATACAGAGGCTCTTTTTTGACCACGCTTACCATTACCGCCAAAGGCCAGATCACTCTGAAGCAGGAGTTGCTCCGGCATCTCAATGCCGTTCCAGGCCAGAAAGTCGAAGCCGATATGCTGCCGGATGGCCGGCTCCTTGTAAGGCCCGCTACACAGACAGGTTCGATCACCGCTTTCAGTGGGTCACTTGCAAAAAAAGGAACGCCCCGGCTGACGATTGAACAGATCAATGAAGCTATCGCCGATGGATGGGCGGGGATTCGGTGAGAATCACGGTCGATACAAATGTGCTGCTTCGTGATGCGTTGCACGACGATCCGCACCAAACTCCGATAGCCTCAAAAACCTTACAAAGTGCTGAAATCGTCGTCGTGCCCACGCCGGTGCTCTGCGAATTCGTATGGGTGCTGCTTCGCCTTTACAAAAGATCCACCGCTGAGATTGCCCTCTCTATACGTTTGCTGATGAGGAGCAAGAACATTGAGTTGGACCGTCCCGCTGTTGAAGCAGGTCTGGATGTACTCGAAGCGGGCGGCGATTTTGCCGACGGTGTTATTGCGTATGAAGGCCAGTGGCGAGGCGCGGAAGAGTTTGTCAGTTTTGACAAAAAAGCTGTATCGCTGCTCCAATCGCAAGGCAAGCAAGCGCGGCTGCTCGTTTGAGGGATGAGCTACGCTTCCACTTGGTTAGTAGGGGACCAAGCGTTTCTTCAGTGGCTCAAGCTGTACCTTGGCAGCACGCCCGCCTCCGCGGCCATGCGAAAGAAGACCCTCATTCCCTCCTTGCACTCATCGTCAAGAATGTAATGGATGTTGGTGGCGAGGTAAGCGCGGATCGTCGCTGCCGGAATGGCGATGCGGCTGGACCACTCGGCTACCAGACCGTCGATGTTTTTAAGTCCATGGTCGCGGGAGTGGATGAAATCTTGGGTGATAGAATCCACGGTCTCAAAATCGAGACCGAGGCCACCCGGATTTTTAGCCGTGCAACACCAGACGGCGGAGACAAAAGGCAGACCGGTCAGCGTGTGCCACTCCTCGGCCAGATCATGATAGACCAGTTCTTCTCCGGTGCGCTTGAGGCGATCGGCGCGATCTTCGAGAGCGAGCAGCGCGGGATCGCCAATCAGGATTGCGGCGTCGGCCTGATCCAGCATGGCATCCAGATGGGCGGCGGCCGGTAGAAAAACCGCGCCGGCATTGCTCCAGGCTCGAAAGAGGATGCGCGTGTAGGCGAGTGTGGCGCGGCTGGCCGTGTCGGCTGCGACGGTGCGAATCTCTTGCAGACTCCGGCTGGCGCGGCGCACCAGCAGCAGCGAACGCACCCGCCCCTTGGAGGCAATCACACAGCCAGGAAGAATGCGCAGCCCGGGGTTGGTGGCGAGAGCCGCAATCGGCACAAGGCCAATGTCAGCCGTGCCAGCCGCCAGACGATCTGCGCAGGCGGCGGGAGTCATGCGATCAATCCGGTAGCGCAAGGCCAGTTCGGATTGCAACGGTTCATGCTCAAAGTCCCACATCAACGGCGCGGGATTCAGGAAGTTAATGGCGGCGATGCGCAGGCGGGATGGCGGAGAGGAAGTCACTTGTTCCTAGAGTACCAACTCCGGTTGATGAATTCCGAATGCGGACTCCAGGCAGATTTCCAGAGGTGCCATTTTTTGTTAGCCTCTCCGCGCTGATTCGATGGCGGCGATATCGATTTTCTTCATCTTCATCATCGCCTCGAAAGCACGCTTTGCCTCACCGCCACCTGCCGATAGCGCATCGGTCAACGCAAGGGGAGTAATTTGCCAGGAAAGGCCCCAGCGGTCTTTGCACCAACCGCACTGACTTTCCGTGCCGCCATTACCCACAATCGCATTCCAATACTTATCAGTCTCTTCTTGATTTTCCGTCAAGATCTGGAAGGAGAATGCCTCTGAATGCTTGAAAGCGGAGCCGCCATTGAGACCAAGACAAGGAATACCAATTACCGTGAATTCCACAGTCAATACATCACCCTTCTTGCCGCCCGGATAATCACCAGGAGCTTTATGAGCGGCGGTCACTTTACTATCCGGCAAGGTGGCCGCGTAGAATTGCGTGGCCTCATAAGCATCGTGATCGAACCAGAGGCAAATTGTGTTCTTTGGTTTCATCTTCGTGGCTCCTTACGGGTGAATTGGCAACAACGAAAACCCAGTCATTTCATTTGTTCGCGCCCATGGCCTGCCTCTTCAACTGATGATTCGATGAAGAAAAAGACAATTTGGTTGCTGATTGTACCGTCTCACCAAATCAGATCACCGCGGGCAGACCCGTCCGATCGACCTCAGCAAGTGAGGTTGAGAGCCTGTGTCCGCCATCCCAATAAAAAATTGACGGAAACAGCTTGACATCTTCTAATCTGCCGGTTAATGTTGCTGCATTACCAAAGTTTGTTGGGTTTTGTTTCCTGAGAAGAAACTAATCTGTAGAAAACCTGGACGGTTGCCCTGCCATGGCCACGACTCTCGAATCCGTTCTTCCGCCGCTCGCCTCTGCATTGGACGAGAATCGGCTCGCCTGGCTCGCGCTGGTGCTTGCGCCAGGACTGGGGCCCAAGCGGATTCTTGAAGCGGTCAAGCACTTGGAGGCGCCCAGCCAGATCTTCGAACTGCCGCTGACCGCGCTGGAAGGGTTGCGCTTTCCGGCCGAGGCGGCGCAGTTCATCTTTGACGGCAAGGCGCGCCAGGCGGCGGAGGAGGAGTGGGCGCGCGTGGAGGCGCAAGGGGCGACGCTGGTTACCTTTAGCTGCCCTGAGTATCCAGAGCGGCTGAAGGAGATTTACGATCCGCCGCCGGTGTTATGGGTTCGCGGCGCGGCCAACTTGCTGAGCCGTCCGGGAATCGCGGTGGTGGGAACGCGGCATCCTTCGCCTTATGGATCGGGAATGGCCGAGATGCTCTCGCGCGATCTGGCTGTCCGGCGGCTGCTGATTATCAGCGGCATGGCGCGCGGCATTGACTCCTGCGCCCACCGCGGCGCGCTGGCGGCGCGGATGCCCACAGTGGCCGTCTGGGGCACGGGCATTGATGTGGTTTATCCCAAGGAAAACAGAAAGCTGGCCGAGGAGATTCTGGCCTCCGGCGGAGCGATTGTTAGCGAACTGCCGATGGGGACCTTTCCCGCGCCGCAGAACTTTCCTCGCCGCAACCGCATTTTGAGCGGGCTGAGCGTGGCCGTGCTGGTGGTGGAGGCGGCGGAGAACTCCGGCACGCGCGTCACCGCCCGCTGCGCCGCCGATCAGAATCGCGACCTCTACGCCGTCCCCGGCAACGTGACCAACAAAGGATCGTGGACGCCCAACACGTTGATCAAGCAGGGCGCAAAGCTGGTGGCTACCTGGGAGGATGTGTGGGAGGATCTGCCCTCGCAGGTTCGCCTGGAGCTGGAGGACCTGGCACCCCAGGAATCCAAATCCCCGACCACCGCCTCGCTGCTGCCGGAGCCGGTTTTGCGCCCGGAAGAAGCGATGGTGCTGGAGGTTCTGAGGCAGGACTCGAGCTTGCAGATCGATGAGATTCTTGAGTTGCTGGAGACGCAGTTGACCTCCTCGGAGGTCTTCATGGCGCTCTTCGAACTGGAGATTACCGGACGCATCCGCCAGTTGCCGGGAAAGAATTATGTAAGGACGATGTGAGAATCAGTGGTCAGGGATCAGTGGATGCATGACTGGTTGAAGATCATGAAATCTCAGCCTCTTAGTGCCTGATCAAGACTGACCAGACCTGTTCAGCTTTCTCAGCATTCTCTGTTTGACCATCAATATGTGACGCCCGTCACGCAAAGCCAGCCTCCTGCGGTGAAAACATAACGATACAGGCCATCAGATTCATTCTCTGCCCGTTCATTCCCCGTTTTCATCGTATGGAGGCCTCAAGTGAAGCTGGACCCTTCTGCATTCATTGCCGCGCCGGAGTTGATTCAGGCGCTGGAAAAACGCTCCACCGCAATCTCCTGCGGCAGCGACCGTGTGCTTTTCAAGCAAGGGGATGTGCCGGTTGGACTTTATATTCTCCATGAGGGCGTGACCACGCTGAGCATGGCCTCGCCCAAGGGCGAACAGTTGATGCAAATCCTGGCGCCGGCCGGTTCGCTGCTTGGTCTGCCGGGGCTAATCGGCAATGAGCCTTATACGCTGACGGCGGTGGCGCGCGATGGCGCGCGGCTGGCCTTTGTTTCGCGCGACGAGTTTACCGCATTGATGCAATCCGATGCGCGACTTGCACTCAAGATTCTGGAAGTGCTGGCCGCCGAAGTCCGCTCGGCTCGCCACGCCCTCTCTAATCGCGACTCCCGGTGAGGAGCAGGCGGTGAGTTAAGGTCCGTGGTCTCCCACCCATTCCGCAAAAAGCGCGGAATGGATGGGGCACCCGGCGGAATGGATGGGGCGTCCAGCTTAGTTGATTGGTTTGGATTCTGAATGACTTTGAATGTGCTACCCACGGCTGGCTTCTGCCTCCGTGCCTCCACCTGTTAAACTCTCTCTGGTTATGCTCTTTCCAATTCTGCTCATCGCCATTGCCGCGTATCTGCTCGGCTCCGTCCCCACCGGCTACCTGCTGATGCGCATCTTCCGCAACGAGGACATCCGCCAAGCGGGCAGCGGCAACATAGGCGCCACCAACGTTCTCCGCTCCGGCGGCAAAGGCCTGGGCGCGGTCACATTTCTGCTGGATATGCTCAAAGGCTGCTCGGCGGTTTGGCTGGGCGGTTTTCTCGGCGTCCATCTTCTACCCCAGTGTTCGCCCTACGATGCTCAGGCACTGGCCGCGCTGATCGCCGTTCTCGGCCATGTCTTCCCGGTCTGGCTGGGCTTTAAGGGAGGCAAGGGGGTCTCCACGGGCTTCGGCGTTTTTCTGGCCGCTACGCCCTTGGCCGCGTTGGCCGCCATCACGGTCTTCATTGTGATTCTAGCCATCAGTCGCTATGTTTCGCTGGCCTCTATTCTTGGCTCGGCAAGTTTTCCGCTCTTTGCCTGGCTGCTGGTAAAGGGCGATCGTCCGCCGTTCTTCATCGCGGTAGAGTTTGCCGTCGCCCTACTCATCGTTGTAAAGCATCATCAAAACATCCGCCGCCTGATTGCCGGAACGGAAGCCCGCCTGGGAGCAAAGAAAAACGCATGAGCCGCATTATTGTATTGGGATCGGGAGCCTGGGGAACCGCCATTGCCCTTTCGCTTCATCGTCGCGGCGGCCATTCGATTTCGCTCTGGGCGCACAGCCCGGAGTTTGCTCAAGAGATCATCCGCGCCGGCGAAAACACTCTCTTTCTTCCGGGCTTTCCTCTGCCGGCTGAGATCACCGTCACCGGCGACAACGGCGCCGTCCACGACGCCGAGATCATCGTCTCCGTAGTTCCCTCGGAGTTTCTCCGCTCCACCTTTGCGCGCATCCGGCCGCATCTTCACCCTGGCCAGATCATCGTCAGCGCCACCAAGGGCGTGGAGGACCACACCTTTCTGCGCATGACCCAGGTCATCGCCACGAGCCTTGCTGAAGAAGGCCTCACGCTGCCCATCGGCGCATTCTCCGGCCCCAGCTTTGCGCTGGAAGTTGCCCAGGGCCAACCCACCGCCGTCACGGTTGCCTTCGACGATCCCGCCATCGCCGCCCGCATTCAGGCGGAATTCTCCTCGGAGAGCCTCAGGCTTTACACCAGCACCGATCTGATCGGCGTGGAGCTTGGCGGCGCGCTGAAGAACGTCATCGCCATCGCCGCCGGAGTTGCAGCCGGGGTTGGACTCGGCCATAATTCTGCCGCCGGCCTCATCACCCGCGGCATTGCTGAAATCACCCGCCTGGCGGTGGCTTGCGGAGGACGCCGCGAGACGCTGGCCGGCCTCTCCGGCGTGGGCGATCTGGTGCTTACCTGCACCGGCTCGCTCTCACGCAATCGCACCGTTGGCCAAGCTCTCGGACAGGGCCGCAAACTCCCTGAGATATTGGAGAGCCTCGGCGGCAAAGTGGCCGAAGGCGTGCTGACCACGCGCGCCGCTCTGGGCCTTGCCCGCCAGCATGGCATTGAAATGCCCATTGCCGAACAGATGGAGCTGATCCTCAATGAGGGCAAAGACCCGCGCGAAGCCATCAAGGCGCTCATGCTCCGCCCCGGCAAAGATGAAATTTAGTGCTTGAACAAGTTTGGCTATCAATATTTGGAATCGATTACCGATAGTTGAAACAAAGCCGGATGAATGCCTTTGAGACCCGGTGAGCTGGATCGCATCAGGTGCTTGGGATCATACTGGAGGGTTATGATTCAATCATCAGGTATGTGAGAGGAGCCTATGCCGCAAATTCATGTACTTTATACTCCTTTACAGGTTCAGTATCAGGGTACCGGCCTGGATGCGCTGGCGGTGTTGGGGCGGCTGAGAGCCATTGTGGGCATTGAACTGGCAGCCGGCTGGAGCCTGATCAATTCCCTTCCCGTCAGCGGCTCTTCAGGATCATGGCTAGTCACTCTGGAGCATGATCTCGATAACATTTGCGTAGCCGTGAGAGAGTGCGTAGCTTGGACTGCGGACCCGGAGTTCAAATTGTGGCAGGATGAGGCCGCGTCTTCAAAAGCCACTGTGACCATCGAGGCGCCACGGATGACTATGTCAGAACCGGAGCCTGAACCTGAACCGGAACTGGAACCGGAGCGAGAAGTGGAGCAAGACCCACTGCGTCTGCCGCTGCCGCTGGAGATTCCTCCCATCCTGCTTGGCTCTGAAGCCGGACAGCGCGCGCGCGCCGCCGTCTTTGGCGTGCTCATCGGCATGGCCCTTGCGGCCGCTTTGGGCGAGCTGGTTCCCTACGGCAACCCAATCCGTTCGATCTTCAATCCAATCACTCCTTCGGCAATCCTCACCACAGTGATTCTCTGCCTCTTCTTTTGGGGGTTGCTGCTGGGGCTGAATCGGCGCAGGCGACTGGCGGCGATTGACCGCTTGAATGACGTGAATTTACTCTCGGCGATGGTGGTCGGTTTGCACTCTCATGGAGTAGCCGATCTGGATGAAGCGCTGAAGGAAGATGTTGTTTCCTACAGCCCTCTGCTGCGGCGCGTGCGCGTTCTATTGGAGCAATGGATACTCAAGCCGAGCCTTCAAAATGCCAACCTGGCCATTCAGCCGCAAATCATCTCCAGCCATCTTGAAGCGCAGCGCGTGTATCTTCTGCCGAAGATATTGGCTTGTGCGACCGCCGTCCTTGGCCTGATCGGCCTCACCGGCGCACCTCCCTTCTCCTTCCTGGTCCTCGCCGAAGGACTGCTCTCCTCGCTGATCCTGTTGCTTGTCACCTCTGGATTGCAGAGCCACGAAGAGAAGCTTTACGCAGGGATCGAGCAGAGCCTGGCCGAGGTGTTCCTGCCCGCATTGCAGCGCGCCGCGCCGGAGCAGGAGCCGCAAAGCTCCGACCTGTGGGCCGCGTCCATCACCGAGACCACACGCAAAGTGATGGAAGTGATCGACGCCGCCGGGCAAAAGCTGATGGCGAGTTGGGACGAGAGGCACAAGAGCTATCTGGCCGAGTTGCAGTCCGTGCAAAAGGCCACCGAGCAATCCTCGCTCAGCATTGTGCAGACGCTTGAAAATGGCACTTCGGCCATCGGCTTTCAGTTGGCGCAGACCATCACCACCCAAAAGGCATTGCTGGAGAAGATACTGGAGGAGTCCCAGCAGGGCCTGCAAGCGCATGGATCTGATTTGAAGGAAGCCACGCAAGCCGTGGTGGCCTCCCTGCAACAATCCTCCGGCGAGATCAGCGGGCGGATCAAATCCGTGGTGGGCGCGCTGGACGAGTCCGCCGAAAAGCATCGGAATATGACTCAGCAGGCCTTCATTGAGTCCAGTCAGGCTCTGGCCGAGTACTCCGGCGAAACGATTCGCGCCGCCACGGCCTTGCATGACCTGAGCAAGATCACGGAGCAGGTTCTCCAATCTCAGGCAACACTGCAATCGGCCATGGCGAAACTGGGAGATTCCAAGCTGGCTGATCTGATGACCGAGTTAGATGCAACGCTGAAAGACCTGAAGCCTGCGATCGCGAATCTCTCTCAGCCTTTTGTCTTGCAGGCCGTGCCGGTCAGGGGCAATCAGCCCTAGAAGAGGACGCAAAAAATGGCGAGGGTGGAATTGCTTCCGGCCCTCGCCATTCTTCGCATTCGCAGTCCGTTAAATTTAAATCTCCCAGCGGAGCAGCACTGCGCCTACCGAGAAGCCCGCGCCCACAGCGGCCATCAGCACCAGGTCGCCCTTCTTGAGCTTGCCTTCTTCGACGGCCGTCTCCATCGCCAGGGGAATGGTTCCGGCCGAAGTGTTGCCGTACTTTTCAATGTTGATGATGACGTGATCTCGCGCCATGCCGAGCCGGTCGGCGGTTGCCGTGATAATCCGCAGATTGGCCTGGTGAGGAATGAAGCAGCCAAGGTCCGCGCCGGTGACGCCGTTGCGCGCCAGCACACGACTGGTCGCATCCAGCATCTTGCGCACGGCAAATTTGTACACCTGCTGGCCGTCCTGGTAGATGTAGTGCCACTTCTTGTCCACGGTCTCGTGGCTGGCCGGATTAAGGCTGCCGCCGGCCTTCAGGTTCAGCACATCGCCGCCCGATCCATCCACCTCGTGGATATAATCGATGAAGCCGATCTCGCCCTCTTCGCACGGCTCCAGCAGCACACAGCCGCCGCCGTCGCCGAAGAGTACGCAGGTCGTGCGGTCAGTGTAGTCGGTCATGCGGGTGTTGGCGTCCGCGCCGCAGACCAGCACCTTTTTGTGCGCGCCACTCTCGATCATCTTCACGCCCGCTTGCAGCGCGTAGACAAAGCCCGAGCAGCCGGCCGAAACATCAAAGCCCCATGCGCCCTTGGCCCCGATCTTGTTCTGCACCAGGCAGGCCGTCGCCGGGAACATCATGTCCGGCGTCACCGTGCCCACAATAATCAGCTCAATCTCTGTAGCGTCAATCCCGCGCATGGCGAGGCACTTCTTGGCTGCCTCGGTGCAGATGTCGCTCACGCCCAGCCCTTTAGCCAATACGTGCCGTTCGCGGATGCCGGTGCGCTCCAGAATCCACTCGTTACTGGTCTCTACGATCTTCTCAAGATCTTGATTGGTAAGAACTTGCGGTGGAACATAGGTTCCAAAGGCGGTGATCTTGGCGCGACAACCTACGACAGGACGAACACTTAGGGTCAATGAATTTCTCCTGGATGCTCCACTGTAATTCTCAACTACTAACATCAATTCACTACGAATGTCATCAATTCTCGACGACGAACATCCTGAGCGAAGCGGAGCGGAGCGGAAGCACCCGCGGTTGCGTTTCGCCAGAACCTTCAATCAAAAAGTGCCCGTGGCACTAAAAGCGCCGGGTGACCTACTGCGCCCGTACTAGCCCGTTACCGTTGCTTCCTTCCGGACCTGGCGGGGTTGGCGGGATTACGTCGCGTAGGACCCGGCACTTGTTGATTTTAACACTACGCGCCGGAGCTCAAGCGCATGGCTTTTCAAACGAGAACAGAACAGGCATCTCTGCGGAGGGTGGGTTGCTTCGAGCGGCTGCAACGTGGCAACCAGGAACGAGCTGCTTTCACCGATTTCAGAGGACGACGAGTACGGACCAGGAGTTCCACACAATAGCCGAACGGGAGGTCGGCGTCCCAGTTCAGTGCGTGTCGGATCGGCAACATCGCAATCGACAGTGCGCTATCATCAAAAGGTTAACGGTCCGCAACGCTCCCCTTCAGGATGCCGAGGGCGTCACACTGCGGAGATCCGCCATGATTCGATTCAAAACCGACTGTCCTACCGTGAAAGGAAGAAACCATGAATACTTTTTTGATTACCGGAGCAGCCGGCTTCATTGGCCGATCGATTGCCGCCGAGCTGTTGCGGCAGGGAAAGCGAGTGCGCGGCATCGATGATTTTTCCACCGGCAAGCGCGAAAACCTGATTGGACTGGAGGCGATGGACTTTATCGAGGCCGACATCAATGATGCCGCGGCTGTGGCGCAGGCCTGCCGCGAGGTGGAGTGCGTCTTTCATGAGGCGGCCATTCCTTCAGTGCCGCGCTCGGTGGAAGACCCGGTCGGTTCGAATCACGCCGGCGTCTCCGGGACGGTTCAACTGCTGGTTGCGGCCAAGGATGCAGCCGTTCGCCGCGTGGTCTTTGCCGGCTCCTCGGCGGTCTACGGCAACCAACCCACGCTGCCCAAATCCGAAGAGATGCCGCCCCAGCCGATCTCCCCCTACGCGGTCTCCAAATTGGCGGGCGAGTATTATTTGAAGTCGTTTACGCAAGTCTATGGGCTGGAGACAGTTATCCTGCGCTACTTTAATGTCTTTGG
The DNA here is from genome assembly GCA_964645305.1 of uncultured Occallatibacter sp. Taxonomy (GTDB): domain Bacteria; phylum Acidobacteriota; class Terriglobia; order Terriglobales; family Acidobacteriaceae; genus Telmatobacter. The sequence goes on from CAZYCV010000050.1 coordinate 11,260, forward strand.
CCCTTATCAGGATCCCACCTCGGAATACTCCGGCGTGCTGGCCAAGTTCACGCTCAAGATGCTGGCCGGTGAGACGCCCACCATCTTCGGCGATGGGGAGCAGAGCCGCGATTTTACGTATATCGACAACGTGGTGCATGGCAACCTGCTGGCCGCCGCCGCGCCCGCAGAGCTGGTTTCCGGCGGGGTCTTCAATATCGCCACCGGCACACGCATTTCCTTGAATCAGACCGTAGAGATTCTGAAGGCCGCAACCGGGTATTCTGGGGAGGTTCTGTATGCACCGGAGCGCGGCGGCGATGTGAAACATTCACTGGCCGAGATCCGGCGCGCCAAGGAGTCTATCGGTTACGAGCCTGGAGTAGACTTCCGCCAAGGCCTGGAGCGCACCGTCGCTTGGTATCAGGAGATGCAGAGACAAGCCAACTGATAAAGCGAGGAAACCTGATGACGATTTCGATTGCCGAGCGATTGGACGAGATCAAGCAACGAGTTGAAGCGCGTGAGGCCCGGATTGGCATCATCGGCATGGGCTATGTGGGCTTGCCGCTGGCGCTGCTCTTCAGCGAAGAGCGCTTCGGCCTCACCGGCTTCGACATTGACGCCCGCAAGGTGGAGACGCTGAACGCGGGCGGCTCTTATATTGTCCGCATCACGCCCGAGGAGATTCAGGCCGCCCGCAGAAATGGCTTTCAGGCGACCACCGATTACAGCCGCATCGCGCAGATGGATGTGGTCATCATCTGCGTGCCGACGCCGCTTGATGAGCACCATGAGCCGAACCTGAGCTTTGTTACCGGCACGGTGAAGGCCATGGCGCCTTATCTGCATCAGGACCAGCTCATTATCCTGGAAAGCACCACCTATCCTGGAACCACGGAGGAGGTTGTAATTCCTCTGCTGGAAGAGGGAAATCCCGGCGGCCTCAAAGTCGCCAGAGATGCCGAGAGCAATGGATTTTATGTGGCCTTCAGCCCGGAGCGGGAAGATCCGGGCAATGACAGTGTGGCGCGGCGCGACATTCCCAAGGTGATTGGCGGCTACGGCCCGGTGGCGCGTGATCTGGCCTCGGCCGTCTACGCCACCATCTTCAATTGCACCGTACCGGTCTCCTCGCCCGCCGCGGCGGAGATGACCAAACTGCTGGAGAACATCTACCGCTGCGTCAACATTGCGCTGGTCAACGAACTGAAGCAGCTTTGCCTGCGCATGGGTGTTGATATCTGGGAAGTGATTGAGGCGGCGCGGACCAAGCCCTTCGGCTTTCACGCTTTTTATCCCGGTCCCGGCCTGGGCGGACATTGCATTCCCATCGATCCGTTTTATCTTTCGTGGAAGGCCAGGGAGTTCGACTTCCGCACGCGCTTCATTGAGCTGGCCGGCGAGATCAATGCGCAGATGCCGTACTTTGTTGTTGAGAATGTGATGGAAGCCCTGAGCCGGCGCGGTAGCGCGTTGCATGGCGCGCGCGTGCTGGTGCTGGGCCTTGCTTACAAGCGCGACATCGACGATCTGCGCGAATCGCCATCGCTGACCGTGATTGAGCTTTTGCAGCAGCGCGGTGCGGTGGTGGAATACAACGATCCGTTCTTTGCCACGGTGGGCCAGGGACGCAAGTACGCGCTGAATATGAGCAGCACACCGCTTGATAAAATCCCAGAATTTGATTGCGTAGTGATTGTGACCGATCACACGCAGTACGATTACGCGAAGATTGTGGCCGACGCAAAGCTGGTGGTGGATACGCGCAATGCCACCAAGGGAATCGAAGCCGGGAATATCGTGCGCTGCTGAGGGCGATCGTTGAAAGTATTCGTAGCGCCGGCCTCCCGGCCGGCTGTGGCGTGGACCTCCCGGTCCACGCCGCGCCCAGCCCAAACCGAAAAAGTTGTCGGGTTTAAAGCACATGAATTGAGATTGAATCCTGGGCAAGCGCGGGCGAGGACGCCCGCGCTACAGCCGGCCAGGAGGCCGGCGCTACCATCCGCCCATTACAACTTCAAGCGGTCACCGTACGAGCTACTTCTTGCCTTCCAGCTCATCCGCAAGCACAGCCGCGCCGTAAAGCTTGCGCAGGCCTTCGATCATGCCGGAAGAGTGAACGGCGACAGCCCGGTTCTTGGCTCCGTCATAGACAAAATCACCGGCCAGTGACTCGATGTTGCCGTCAAAGATCAGGCCCACCAACTCGCCGTCGCGATTGACCACCGGCGAACCGGAGTTGCCGCCGATAATGTCGCCCGTGGAGACGAAGTCAAGCGGTGTGGCCAGATCGAGTTTGTCGCGCCCGGCGGCTTCCTTAGGCGTCAGGTCAAAGGGCGGCTTGTTGCTGAAGCTGGCCGCGCGATCATAAAGCCCGTAGAATGTGGTGAAGGGCGGCGCGATAGTGCCGTTGTAAGGAAAGCCATCGACCGTGCCGTAGCTCAGCCGCAGCGTAAACGTCGCATCAGGATAGGCATCCTTGCCGTAGACCAGGAAGCGAGCCTTGCCCAGCTTTTCGCCCGCCGGAGTCAGTACGCTGGTGACGGTATCCTTGATGCGCCGATTCATCTCGCGCAGGATAGGGTCAGCGCGCCGCGCCGCCGCAATCATTGGATCCGGGGAAGCGGCCACAGCTGCCTCACCGCCATCCAGCAGTGCCTTGCGGACTGCGGGATCGGCCAGTTTGGTTCCGTCGATGAGCGCGTTTACCGTCGCATCCACCTCGCCGCTCTGCAGGATGGCCTGGGCAAAGGCGTCGCTCTGGCCCAGCTTTTCCTCATCCAGCTTGAGCGCGGCTGTCATGAAAGCCTTCTCTGTCGAAGGGTAGATCGGAGCCGGCGAGAGCAGTTGAAACTTGAGCGTATCCAGGCCCGCGTCATGGTACTGTGGCAGGCGTTCGCCGTCGGGCTTTTTGATCTCAGCCGAATACTGAACGATCAGAAGGGCAAGCGTGAAAAGGCGGCTATCGGCGCGGCGGAAGAGCTGGCTCTGAATCTCCGGCTTCACTTTGTCTTCAGCTTTGGCAATCGCGCCCCAGGCCTTTCCATATTCCTTCTTCCACTCCTTATTGGCGTTGACCTTGGCACGGAAGTCGTTTTCATCGGCCTGTTTTTTAGCGAGGATCGCCGGATCAGCGAGCGCATCGCGGCGGCCAAGATAGACCTTGAGGCTGTTTTGCAAGCCGAAGATTGTTGAGCCGACCAGCCGCGCCTGCTCTGGTCCCTGCTTGGCAAAGGCCTGCGCAGTGGCGATGCGGCGCTGCAGATACTCGGTGATCGCAGGCCCGCGCACGTCGCGCTCCTCCAGCAGTTGGGCCATGGTGTCGTCGCGCTCGGTCGAGCCTGGATGCCCGCTGATGAAAATCAGCTCGCCGGGAGCGGCGCCCTTGGCGCTCCACTTCAGATAGTTGTCCGTCTTGAGCGGCTTGCCGTTCTCGTAGACGCGGAAGAGCGCCATGTCCAGGTCGTAGCGGGGATAAGTGAAGTTATCCGGATCGCCGCCAAAGAAGGCCGCCTGCTGCTCCGGCGCAAAGACCAGCCGCACGTCGGTATAAGCCTTGTAGGTGTAAAGCCAATACTCGCCGCCCTGATAGAACGAGACCACGTCGGAGCGCAGTCCGGTCTTCTCCTTGCTCTCTTTTTCGATGGCCGCGATGGCCGCGTCGCGCGCCTTGAGCGCCTTGGCGTCGTCGCTGATTCCCTTGGCCGCGCCTTGCACGCGCGCCGTTACATCTTCCATGCCCACCAGCACATTCACTTCCAGGTCGGCCGATTTCATCTCAGCATCGGGCGTCGTCGCGTAGAAGCCGTCGCGCAGATAGTCATGCTCGGCGGTGGAGTTCTTCTGCAACTGACCGCGCGCCACGTGATGATTGGTCAGCAGCAGGCCCTCCGGGCTGACAAACGATCCCGATCCGCCGTCATTGAGGCGCACGCTTGACAGGCGCAGATGATCGAGCCATGCCTGCGAGGGATGGAAGTTATACTTGGCCGCCAACTGCTTCAGGGGCGGGTTATCAAAGGTCCACATACCTTCTTCGGCGTGAATCGCGGGCGCTGCCGCGAGCAGCAATGCAGCCGGCAGCAGCACAACGGAGCGGAAATTGCGATTGAACATTTTTGACCTCGTAAAAACAGCTTACAGCTTTCAGCTCTCAGCTATCAGCCGTTTGTTTCGTTGATAGAGCAGAACTATCTCTTGGTGCAAACCATTCAAAAGCTGAAAGCTAGTCTTCCGGCATCACCAGCACCTGCACGCCGCTGGCCGCATCCTTCTGGCGGAAAAGCTGCTCGGTGGCCTTCTGGAACTGCTCCGGCTTGGCGTTGGGAATGTCGGTAAATACTTGCGGGTTTCTGTCCGTCAGCGGGAACCAGGAACTTTGCACCTGAATCATAATGCGGTGGCCACGGCGGAAGGTGTGAAAGAGATCAGGCATGGTGTAGTTGAGGTCAGCCTCTTTGCCCGGCGTAAGCGGCTCCGGCTTCTCCAGGCTGTTGCGGAACTTGGCGCGGAATGGCTCGCCGCGCAGCAACTGCTGATAGCCGCCCATGTGCAGCGGCGGCGCGTCCAGAATGCGCTTGTTGCCCTGCGACGTGCCCTCCGGGTCCGGGTAATCCTCCGGGTAAACGTCAATCAACTTTACAACAAAGTCTGAGTCCGTGCCGCTGCTGGCGATCTTCAGCTTAGGCGAAACAGGCCCTGCGATCGTTACATCTTCTTCCAGCGGATCGGTCTGATAGACCAGCACGTCCGGCCGGTAACTGGCAAAGCGCTGGTCGTCCACCATGTAGCGCTGCGGCACGGTGTCGGTGGTGTAGCCGACAAAGGGAACCGGATGATTCGGATCGCTGACGTACTCGTCCAAGCCGCTCGTCTCGGTGGGCGGATCAAAGCTGAGCTTTCCGCCGGCGTGGAAGTAAAGCGTTTTGGGCGCGGCGGCCTTGGGAGGCCAGACGTCAAAGTTATGCCAGACATTCGTGCCTGTCTCAAAAAGCACTGCGTGCGGCAGAGCTTTTCCTTTACCTTTCAAATAGAACTCGAAGAAGGGAAACTGCACATTCGCGCGGAAGTATTCGCCGGTCTTCGCGTTGAACTGCACATCGCCCAGGCGTGAACCATCGCCGCGCGCCCAGCCGCCATGCACCCATGGGCCTTCCACCAGCGTGGCGGGAGTCTGCGGGTTGAATTTGCGGATCGCGTTATAGGTGCTGAAAGGGCCGCTGAGATCCTCGGCATCAAACCATCCACCCACCACCAGCACCGCGCACTTCACATTCTTCATGTGGCGCGAAAGATCGCGCGCTTGCCAGTAACTGTCGTAGGTGTTGTGCTTCACCTGATCGTTGAAGAGCCAGTTCGAGTCCTTCAAGTAAAGCTTTTCAAGGTTGGCGAGATTTCCCGCCTTCAAGTAGAAGTTGTAACTATCCGGCGTGCCAAAGTCGAAGGGAACTCCGGGCGTTGGAGGCATGGGATTCTGCTGAGGTTGAAAGTATTCCGCATAAAAGCCGAAGGTGGCCGAAAGCATGAAGGCGCCGCCGTGGTAGGAGTCGTCATCGCCCGCGAACAGGTCGGTCATCGGCGCCTGCGGGCTGGCCGCCACCAGAGCCGGATGCGAGTCGATGATCGACGCCGAAGTGTAAAAGCCCGGATACGAGATGCCATAGATGCCCGCCAGGCCGTTGTTGTTCGGCACGTGCTTGAGCAGGAAGTCGAGGGTGTCTGACATATCCGAGGAGTCGTCCACATCCTTGGGCGACTTCTTCTCGTCGATGTGTGGGCGCATCTCAACAAACTCGCCCTCGCTCATCCAGCGCGCGCGCACATCCTGATAGACAAAGATATAGCCGCTGCGCTCAAACTCCTCGGAGGGCCCAAGATGCGTCGGATACTTGTCCTCGCCGTAGGGGCCGACATCATAGGGCGTGCGGTTGATCAGAAAAGGGTACGGCCCGCCCGCGGCGTCTTTCGGAACGTAGACCGCCGTGAAGAGCCGCGCGCCATCGCGCATGGGAATGCGGAATTCGTACTTGGTGTAGTGGGCGCGAACGTAGTCCTCTTTGGGGGCAATCGGCACGGTCGGCTGCTGTGCGTGGACAGCAGGAATTCCAAAGGCAAAAACAGCTAGAATGGTGAACAACAGGCGGATTCGATTCAGCATCGGCGGCAACATTCTCCTGAGTATCCAGATTACTCCAGCCGACCTGGCTACAGGCTGAAGAGCGATGCCTTTCATCCGTTACCCATCGAAGGCTGGCGCTATGGCTTATCTGACGCGCTCAGCCTTCCCTTCATCCAGAAAGCGCCAATGCGGCTTCCAATCAGGTGTCAGCTTTTCGCCGGTCAGCAGGGCGCGCAGCACCGGGATGGGCATCATGTTTTCTTCGAGAATGGCATCGTTGTACTGGCGGTCGGTCATCTTGCCGGAATCCACCAGTTCATGGCGCAGGGCGCGGAACTGAAGCATACCGAGCATATAGGAGCACTGGTAGAGCGGGTCGTAGTCGCCATTGACCGAGCGGCGCACCTCGGCGGTGGCGTTGTCGCGCTCATGGCCGACCTCAGTGACCAAAAAGTCGATGGCCTGCTGCGGGGTCATCGTTCCCAGGTGGAAGCTGAGCGAGAAGATGATGCGCGCCGAGCGATGCATCCGCCAAAAGAGGGCGCCGATACGCTGCTCCGGCGTTTGGTCGTAGCCCAGATCCCAGTAGCGGGTCTCCCAGTAGAAGGCGTTGCCCTCCAGCCAGAAGCCGGAGCTGAACTGCTGCCGATAGGGGCGGTAGCGGGCACTCATGAACTGTTGCAGCCAGTGGCCGGGGATCAGTTCGTGGAAGACCGTGGCATGGGCGAAGGCGGGATTGTTGCCCCTCATGCTCATCATGCGCTGGTCATAGGTCATGGCGTCGGTGGGGTAGCTGACCAGGATCGTGTCACCGCCGAGGAAGAAGGGGCTGACAAGCTGGCGCTCAGGCGACATCATCTCCATGCGCCAGGTCTCTTTGGCCAGCGGCGGAATGGTGACCAGGTTGTGATCCTCGGCAAATTTCATGCCGTCGATGGCCAGCGAGCGGATCATCTCCGCCTGCTTGCCGGGTTCGACGTAGGTGTTTTTGACCGCCTCCAGCGCCTTGTGCCAGTCATCGCCGTAACCCATCTGGCGGCTGGCCTTGATCATCTCCTGCTGGTCGGCGGCAAGCTGTGCCTTGGCCATCGAGATCAGTTCTTCGGGCGAGTAGGGGATCATTGCGTCATCCAGTTGCTGAAGGAGCGCCGCGCGACCAATGGGTGTGCCGATGACGGTTGTCTTGTCATCCGGCGCAATGCCGGCCAGCTTTTCGCGCAGAAAGGTGGCCTGCTCCTTGAGCGCCGCGGAGGCTTGCTTGTAAGGCTGCGCGGCCCACCAGGTGAAAGCCGGATCGTAGCTGTTGCTGAAATCGAACCAGTGTTGAAGCTGGGCGGTGAGCTGGTCCAGATCGGCGGCGGCGCGCCACGCCTGGATGCGGTCGGATGGCGTGGCGTCCTTGACTTTGGCGTCCAACTCTTTGCGGTTGGCGGCGACGGCTTTCACCAGCTCACTCAACGCGGCGGCAGCCTTCTGCGGGTCAGGGCGCTTCATCAGGCGGCGCTCGTCTTCCAAGGCAAAGATGGCGGCGGAGTAAGGCAGAAGCGGGGCGACTGCCTTCCATTGCTGCTGATCGAGCGCCAACTGATGCTCCTGGATGGCAAGAAAGTTCGAGAAGATAAAGACGTCGGCCTTGCCTTCCTGGTCGAGGGCGTTGAAGTCAATCCCGGCAAGCTGCGCGCTGTTGTCGCGGTAGAAGGCGGCCATGCGTTCGCGTGTGGCGGGCGCCAGCGGATCGGTGTAGACGCTCTGCAACGTGGCCAGATCGGCCGAGAATCGCTCGATGAGCGCGCGCGCCGACGGCACCGAGGAATCAAGACCGCTGACGCCTTGAGCGGACGCGGGAACGGCGAGAATGGAGAGCAAGAGGAGAGAAGCGAAGCGCATGAACTGGAACCACCTGGCATGGAATACGGCGCAACCGCCGGATCTTCACCGGCAGCTTTGACGGAACGCAATCACACTCACGATACAGCATCAGCGGAAATGGAGGGAAACTGAGTTCCCGAACGGAGGAATGAATATGCCCCAAGATTGAAGTCAAGGTTTACTAGGGGGAGCCCGCTGATTTATAGTCTGAGATTGTTTGCCGCACGGCTGGCTTCAGACGGCCTGCGTATCAAGGAGCTTTTCATGCCATTCCTTTCTCGTCGCGAGTTGCTGTCTTCCGGTCTTGCTCTTTCCGCTTCATCGCTTTTGGCTCGTTCGGCCTGGGGACGCGCGGCCGAACTATTGAAGGACTCACCGATCTCGGCTTCGGCAGTGCCGGCGATTGCACCGCGCGAGCGGCTGCTCTTTGACTTCGGCTGGAAGTTCCAGATGGGCCACGCCACTGACCCGGCGCACGATCTGGGCTTTGGCAACGGCCAGGGCGACTTTGCCAAGACAGGCGAGTTTGCCTTCTCTAAAAGCGGCTTCGACGATTCCAAGTGGCGCGCGCTGAATCTGCCTCACGATTGGGCCGTTGAGCTTCCCTTTGTGCGTGACGAAGAGCTGGGTTCGCATGGCTTCAAGCCCCTCGGACGGCGCTATCCGGAGACCAGCGTGGGATGGTATCGGCGTGAGTTTGAGATTCCGTCGAGCGACCTGGGCAAACGCATTACGGTCGAGTTCGACGGCGCATTCCGCAGCCTCATTATCTTTGTAAACGGCTGCTTTATTGGCCGAAACGATAACGGTTATGCACCCTTTTCCTTTGATTTGACGGATTTTTTGAGCTATGGCCAGAAGAACTATATCGTGGCCAGGGTGGACGCGAGCTTTGGCGACGGATGGTTCTATGAGGGCGCGGGAATCTATCGCCATGTGTGGTTGAGCAAGAGCGATGCTCTGCATCTGGGCAAGTGGGAAAGCACGGCGCGCGCGGAGCTGGGCAGCGGTTCGGCGCAACTCGCTCTGGCGACGGTGGTCGAAAATCAGGGCAAGCAGGCAGAGAGCGCCAAAATCAACTGGCAAATTCAGGATGCGGCGGGCAAGACTGTGGCTACGGCGGAGGCCGCAGTGCAGTCGGTTGAAGTGGATGGTTGCGCCAAATTTACGGCAACCGCCAAGCTGGACTCGCCGTTGCTTTGGTCGGTGGACCAGCCCAATCTCTACACCGCGGTTGTGACTGTAACTTCCAACGGCAAAGTTCGCGATGCCGAGCGCATCACATTCGGCGTGCGCACGGCTGTCTTTGACGCCGACAAGGGCTTCTTCCTGAACGGCAAATCGCTGAAGATTCAAGGCACCTGCAACCATCAGGATCACGCCGGAGTGGGCGCGGCGCTGCCTGACCGTTTGCAGAGCTTCCGCATGGGCGTGCTGCGCGCCATGGGATGCAACGCGGTGCGCACCTCACACAATATGCCGACGCCGGAGTGGGTGGAGGCCTGTGACCGCATGGGCGTGATGATGATGTGCGAGACGCGCCAGATGAGTTCCAACCCCGAGGGCATGGCTCAACTGGAGGCGATGATCAAGCGCTATCGCAACTCGCCGTCGATTATTTTGTGGTCCGTGGGCAACGAGGAGTGGCTCTTGCAGGACAAGATGGCCGAGCAGGGCGCAAAGGTTGCTGAGACGATGGTGAAGCGCTGCCATGAGCTTGATCCGACTCGACCGGTTTCAGCGGCGGTAAATGGCGACAATGAAAAGGGCGTCTCCGACGCGTTTGACATCATTGGCTTCAACTATGGCTTGGATCGGCCCGACAAATTCCACAAAGAACATCCCCAGCGGCCTATCTACGGTTCGGAGACCTCCAGCGCCATTTCGACGCGCGGTGTTTACGCAACCGATCCTCTGCGCAACACCATCAACGCCTATAACGGCGTGGTTTCATGGGGCGAGACGGCCGAGGAATGGTGGAAGTTTTACGCCACGCGCGATTGGGAGGCGGGCGGCTTTGCCTGGACCGGCTTTGACTATCGCGGTGAGCCAACGCCTTACGGCTGGCCTTCCATCAATTCGCAGTTCGGCATTATCGATATGTGCGGCTTTCCCAAGGACACATTCTATTACTACAAGGCCTGGTGGAGTACCGAGCCGTCGCTGCATCTCTTCCCGCACTGGAATTTTGAGGGCAAGGAAGGCGAGGTCATCCCGGTGTGGGTTTACTCGAATCTGGATGAGGTCGAACTCTTCGTCAACGGCAAGAGCCAGGGCAGTCAGCAGGTTCCGCGCCTGGGTCATGTGGAGTGGAAGGTAAAGTACGAGCCGGGAGTGATTGAGGCGCGCGGGACAAAAGACGGCAAGGTGCTGCTGACCGAGAAGCGCGAGACGACGGGTGGCCCGGTGGCGATCCGGCTGACCGCCGACCGGACCGAAATCAACGCAGATGGCGAGGATGTGGCGATCCTGACCGTGGAAGTTTTGGACAAGCAGGGACGGCCAGTGCCCACGGCTTCTAATCTCATCGGCTTCAAAGTCACCGGAGCGGGCGCGTTGATCGGCGTGGGCAATGGCGATCCAAACTGCCAGGAGAGCGACAAGGAGCCGAAACGGAGCCTCTTTGGTGGACTGGCGCAGGTGATTGTGCAATCGACACGGGAGCCGGGGAATATCCATATTGAAGCGGTCAAAGAGGGCTGGGATGGCCCGGAGCTGACTGGAGCCAAGTTACAGATCGTTACGAAAAAGACTCAATTGCGGCCGGCCGTGGGATGAGGCCTTTTCAGGAGTTTCGAGAGAATTGCTTGCTTGATTGCGGATAGAAATCCAGTACGAATCTTCCGTTGTAACCGGAAGTAACGCAGTCACTTGCCCCATCGATTACTATTTTTTTTTAATCTGGTTGCAATGATTGTACTGGTTCGTGTTAAATTATCTCTAGTGGCCTTCAAGTTTGTAGTGGGGGCGCGGAACACCCGGATATCTTCCCTGGCCGGATTGAACCAGAAAATGCTCGATTGTTCTTAGCTGTCAGTTCCAAGACAGTCTTGGCGCGGTTGAACAAACTCAGGGCTTGAATCGTTGAAGGCGCCAGAGGCAAACTGAAAAGTGGTTTGGGTTTGTGTACATTCGGCGGTTGTAGCTCTTTTGACCACACCCCCCAAAGAAAGGATTTATACATGAAAAAGAATCTTTTGATTAACACACTCATGGTGCTGGGTATTGCGCTCAGTGCTTGCGCCTCCGCTCACGGCATGGCTTTCGCAGGAAAACACCCAGAGATTGATCCCAGCTTGGCCATCAGCAGCTTGACGCTTCTTGGTGGTTCCCTCGCTATTCTGCGCGTACGTCGCAAGAAGTAGGATGGGGGATGCAAGAAGGTTACTAAAGGAGCCCAACAGCGCCTCGCCTGACCAAGGCGATTTCAGGTTAATGTTGGGCTTTGTTTTCCCTGCGCGCTTGTTTGGGCGGCTTTGTTTGCTGTTCACTTTAATGGTCTTGGAATATCTCTTCTGCTTTCAGGGCAGAGGAACGATCTTGGGCCATCTGAAGCTGTTTTCATTTTTTACAAGCGCGTATGGGGAGATCCCTCTCTTTGCGTTTATAGTGTTTCTGGTTTTTGGCCATTCCCGGCTGAAGGCCCAGCGTGAGACGATTGCGTTCTCGCGCATTTTGTTTTGCAGCCACCTCGTCTGTATTGCGGCCGTCGTCTGCTTCACGATGGCAATGCATGGCTTTGTGGTCTTCAGCGCGCTGCTCTTTGATACATTCAGCTACACAAAAAGTGCTCTCTACGTGCTGGCAACAGTGCTGCTGGCCTTTGCCTTGATTCCGCTCCAGAGTTGGATCGCGGCAATTCGGGCAACCGGGCGTTTGTGGCTGTATGCCATATTCGGGGGCTTCATGGGATGCGTAATTGGCAGCGCCACGATTACGCTATGGTCCACCACGGGTTCTGTCCAGGGCGTTTCATTCCTGCAAAGAACAACGCTTCAAGCGGTTGCGGCGGTGCTTGGCATCTTTACCAAGGATATGGTGATTGATCCCTCAACCTTCTTGATTGGGACCTCCCGTTATCAACTCATCATCGCAGGCGGGTGTTCCGGGGTAGAGGGATTTGGACTAGTACTGGTATTTACCACTCTCTGGCTTTGGGTTTACCGGAAGGAAATTCGGTTTCCACAAGCGCTCCTTCTGATTCCCTGCTCTTTGGCCTGTAGTTGGTTGTTGAACATCATCCGCCTTTGCCTCCTCATTCTGATTGCCAGTTCGGGAGGTTCCGAAGCCTTTGAAAACGGTTTCCACGCCCAATTCGGCTGGGTTACATTTATCGCTATCTCCGTGGCTTTTTCATGGGCTCTTCAAAAAATCTCCTGGATGCGTAAGCTCCCACCCTCCGCGCCCGCTGCTGAAGAGGAGCGAAAGAGCGCCGGCAGTGAAATTACATTCAGCCCTTCCCATAAATTGGGCGATGATTTGGGAGAATCTCCGGCTATCCGCAGTTATATGATTCCGCTTCTGGCGATTCTGGCTGCGGCCACGCTCTCCAAATTGCTTTCAGGATACTTTGATTGGCTTTACCCATTGCGTTTTATCGCCGCAGCCATCGCCATCCTCTGTTTCTGGCCAAAGTTGAAGAAGCTTGACTGGCGTTTCGGCTGGTTGGGCCCGGTCACGGGCGCGGCAATTTTCTTGATGTGGATTGCACCGTCCTGGTTCGCATCGTTGAGCGGACATCCTCACGCTGCTGGCTCACTGGGGTCGGATTTGGCTGCATTGTCGCCCTCCGCTCGGTGGGCATGGGTTGCTTTTCGCGTTGCCGCCGCGGTGATTACCGTACCGATCGCCGAGGAACTGGCTTTTCGCGGTTATCTGGCGCGCCGAATCATGAGTTGGGATTTTGACCAGATCTCCTTTTCCAACCTGACCGCAGTTGCGATTTGTCTATCCTCGCTTGTCTTCGGAATAGAGCACATGAAGAACCTGATGGACTGGCAGCACCTGCTGCTCGGGACGGCCGCGGGCTTGGCTTTTGCCGGAGTCTTGCGCTGGCGGGGACGCATGGGCGACGCGGTGGTTGCGCACGCGGTCAGCAACCTTCTTCTCGCTGTCTGGGTGCTGGGGTTGGGTGATTGGTCGCAGTGGTAAATCTCTCTTGAAGTCATCCGCCGCGGCTTCAATCGGCGGGAACCTCCTGCAACTCCGCTTCCAGGTAAACGTCTTGAACCTGCCGCGCTTCACTTCCTGAAGCCTGATGCGACTGGCCTACTCCGTCCTCGCCCACGGCAGGCGACTTTTGCCCCTTGTAATCCGAGAAGTGAACAACATTGTCATAGGCATCCTTAATCAGATCCTGCAGCGGAATCACGCTGCCGTTGACCCGCTGTTCGTCCAGCAGATCGAGATCCACGTCGGCAAAGATAATCTGCTCCTGATTGATGGTTCCCTCGGCGGCGATTCCATCCCGGGCAAAGAAGTAGTCTGAGGGGGTAAGGATGGCGGCTTGCCCATAGTTTGCCGCCATGTAAGGCACCAATGGGAGGTTGCCGACCGTGCCTGTGACCGCGACATAGATCTGATTCTCAATGGCCCTCGCCTGGGCGCAGTAGCGGACCCGGCAAAAGCCCTCGCGCCCATCGGTGCAGGAGGGAACAAAGAGAATCTCCGCGCCGGCCTCGGCCATTACACGCGCCACCTCCGGGAACTCGATGTCATAGCAGATGAGGATGGCGATGTTGCCGAAGTCGGTGTGGTAAAGGTAGAGGCCGTGGCCGCGGCTGAACTGGTAAGGGCCGCTTTCGGTGGGAGTGAGATGCACCTTTTTCTGGCGGAAGACCTGCCCGTTGGGAGTAAAGAGATGCGCGGCGTTGAAGACTTTGCCGCGTTGAAAGACGGGATGAGTTCCACCGATGATGTAGATGCCCGTCTCTTTGGCGAGCCGGATAAACAGTTCTTCGTATTGCGGCGCCATGCGCGCCAGCCGCCGCACAGCCATGGCAGGCGCGGGTTCATTGATGTAGCTGAGTAACTGCATGGTAAAGAACTCAGGGAAGAGGATGAAATGCGCCTTATAGTCCTTGGCGCTGCGCACAAAGAACTCAACTTGATGAGCGAAGTCCTGAAAGCTGGCGATGGGCCGCAGCAGATACTGGACGGCGGCGATGCGCACGCGGCGCGGGCGGGGCGTGCCGCGCAAGGCCTCGGCGGCGGCCTGCTCCAGGGCGGCGTGTTGCAGGCTGGCTTGCAGGCTGACCGATGAGGTGTACTCCGGATTCAGCCACTCCAGCACTGTGGCAAAGCCATGCGATTCCAGATCGGGCATATAGCCCGGGACAACATCGAGGACTACAAGGCCATTGCCAAGCTGAAAGCTGAGCGCCGAATCGTGCAGCTTGCCGTCCACCACATCAGCCACGTACTCCTTGGCGGTCATCTGGCTGGCAACAACTGTGTAACCGGGAATGCGGCCGCCGGTGAGCAGGCGCTTGAGGCCGCGCTCACGGATCAGTTCCTTGCGCGCGTCATAAAGGGCGCTTCCGATGCCTTGCTTGCGCGCCCCCGGGTCCACGCCCATGTCCGCTCCATAGAGGGTCTTGCCCAGCGGGTTATGGGTGTCAAAGGAGCCGTCCCCAGTGATTGCCGACCAGTTGGCGGACTCGGCATAATCGTCCCAGTCGATCAATAACGAACTGGAAGAGCCGAGAATCTCGCCGGCGGCGTTGGCCACCACAAGTTGCCCGTCAGGAAAGACCGCCAAGTGACGCTCCAACTGATCGGGCCTCCAAGGGGGAAGGCCGGGAAAGGCGCGAAGTTGCAGGGTGATGACGGCGGGGATGTCGGCTTGCGTCATGAGACGGACGCGAAGTTGAGTGGGCAGGCCGTTTGCGGTCGCCATAGTCTGGGAAACTCCTATGCTCCAAATCAGGTACAACTCTGGAGTCTGAGCAGAGTATAGGAATCGAAGGGATAAAATTGGATGAAGTTCGTGGTAATTTTTGGTTAAAAGTACGGGCACAATCCAAGTAGCCTAAAAATGAAAATCATTTCATGTTTCGGCAAGAAGTGTTGCGTTTGGAATCAAGATATTAGAGACTGTTGTTATGTCTAATTCGGTCCGTCCCATCGTCTGCGTGGTGTTGCTTGGGTTGCTGGCCCTTCCGTTCTCATTGCACGGACAGAAGACCAAGCAGAGGCATGGCTTGAGCTACGCCCTTTTCAAGGGTCAGCCCGACCCCTATTCGGATCAGCTTGAGTCTCTGAACCGCGATGCTCACTGGAACGATGATTCAGGCAATTTGAATCCGTCGGGACTGCGCTTGCGTTTTTCGAAGATCGACGAACAACCCGCTCAGCGTGGAGACAGCGCGGATCTATATCGAGTCTATGTGGATGGCGCTCCTGAAAACAAAGTCTTTACCTTCACCACTTGGTTGATGAGCGATACCTCCGCGCAAGCTCCCCAAAACGTCTATGTGAATGGGCAGGGATTGCTGATGATTCATAAGCCCACGCCCGAGCAGGAGATGAGTTTAAGCGCGCCGGGCGATGAACTGGTTGTGATTACGACGACCGCCAACGCAGAGCCAATTCGCTTTCTCCTGTCCAGGAAAGACAAACAGTTGGAAGTTTCCGCAACGCTTGTTCCCCATCCCGTGAAGTCAGAAGAGCATGGCTGCCACCTGGAGGTGAGGATCGCCGAGGCCGATGCCTCGTCCGTCTTGATCCTGGCCGATGGTTTTCCCGCCAAAGAAAAGATCCCCCTCGTGCTTGAGTCGGAGAACCTCTCCTATAGTGGAGACATGACAACCGACGAGAATGGTCACGCGGTGATGGCTGCATTTCCGTATGTGCCCGGCAAAAAGCAGGGAACCTTCCGGGCCAGCGCAGAGGGGCCGGATTGCCTGCCTACTGTGGTTTTGCCCTGGGGACCAGCCGCTCCGGTGGCGGCTCCAGCTCAAAAAAAACCATAGCAGCGTAAACTTGTCGCTTCAAAAGCTACTGCACCGGCCCTTGCGGGCGCAGGCGGCGCAGGTCCAGAGCGCACGCTACGGCGTTCTGCGCCTGCAGGCGAAGGTTGTCGGAGGCGGCCCACAGCCACAGGCGCGAGACCTGGCTTGAGTTGCGCTCGCCATGTTCAGGACGCATCCGGACCAGCACGTCATTCTGGCCGGTGGCGGCCAGGTTGGAGGGCGAATCCGTCTCTTCCAGAACCAGCTCTACGTGGCCGCCGCTCAGAGCTTCTTCCAGCGCGGCAATCTCCACCGGCCGCTCCAGCTCTATGGCAATCGAAAAGGTGTGGCCATGGAAGACAGGCGCGTGCACCAGTTGAAGGGCCAGCGAAGGCCAGCGGCCATGGGAGAGCGCAGCGTAATGGCGGCGGATGCGCGCTTCGATTGTGGAGAGGCTCACTTTGGCGGCTTCGCCCAGACCGGCCAATAGGTTATAGGCCGCCTGCGTATCGTACAACTCGCGCGGCAAGCCCTGGAAGCTAAGCAGGCTCACCGTCTGCTGGTGCAGTTCATCCAGCGCGGCGCGGCCAAACTCGCTGGCAGGCTCAAGCAGCGTGGCGAAGGCTACGCGTACCGGGGCGGCTTGCTGAAGGCGCTCCAGCAACGCCCCCAGAGCCAGCGCGGCCGGATTCGCCGGAACCACGGCTGGCGTATACAGGTCAACGGACGTTGCCGCGGAGCCGGAGCTCTCAGACTCAAGCCAGGGCGCGCGCACCACCACGCCGGTCTCCTGATCCAGCGCACCGGAGAGGTCCAGCACCGTGGAGCCGGAGCGCAGCGCATTCCGCCAATGCTTGCGGGTCAGCTCCTCCGAACCGCAGAAGAAGACGAAGTCCACACGCTCAAAAGCATCCGGTGCTATGGCCTGGACGAAGGTGATTTCGTCGCCGACCTGGTCCAACTGGCCCTGCGCTTCCTCTTCATCCAGCAAAATAAAGTTGGCCGCCGCCAGGGGCGACTCCGACAAGGCGTCTTTCACTTCACGGCCCACCAAGGTTGAGGCTCCGGCAATGGCAATCTTGTACACAGGCATTCCTTTGTAAAACAGTTCTCAGTTGTCAGTTCTCAGTTTTCAGCCAAATCCTAGTTGTTGATGACAACAAAATAGAGACTTGGAATCGCCTAGGATGAACCCCGTTCATCAGAGCCGGCGTTCGCATCAGTCGGCCTCCAACGCCGCCGCAGCGCCCACGAATAAGCAGCCCGCGCCCAGATGCCGCTGAACATATACACCAGCGTCAAGGTAAAGAGCACACCCTGAGAAAACTTCCAAATCACAAACACCAAAATGGCGATGAGGAGAAGAATCTGGTAGGGATGGCTGCGCGAGAGGCTGAGTTCTTTGCCGGACCAGAAGCGCCAGGTGCTGACCATCAGGAAGCCGCTCACCCCCACGATCCCCAACCAGATCAGCGCAACCCACCAGTACATTACCGGATAGCCGCCGCAGAAATGCACACTGGCAGCCAACAGGCCGGCCGCCGCCGGAATGGGCATACCCACAAAATACTTGCGGTCCGGACGGCCCGGATTGCGCGGCTGCGCATCGTGGCTGATATTGAAGCGCGCCAGCCGCGATACCCCTCCAATGAGAAAGAGGAAGCAGATAAAGGCGCCGGCGTGGAGCAGGTTTTCATGCATCTGCGCCGGGATTGAGTCGGGCAGGAAATGGAACCCCCAGATAAACGCCAACAGGCTGGGCGCCACGCCAAAGGTGATGGCGTCGGCCAGCGAATCCAGTTCCTTGCCAAAGTCGCTGCACGTGT
>CAZYCV010000051.1:0-28230 GCA_964645305.1 uncultured Occallatibacter sp.
CCATGCTCTATGGATTTCAACACTTCTGCGCCATCGAAAAGGGTTATCGGGTGGAGTCAGAGAAGCAGGCACTGGAACAGTTGCGCGAGGAGAATCGGCAGTTGCGTTTAAGTGAAGCGATGCTGACCGATCCGGGGCGCATTGACCAACTGGCGCGCGCGCAGGGCTTTGTCGAACCTCAGCCCGGACAGATGACTCGTCCCGCCGTTGCTCCTGACAACTCCGCTCCAGCGCTGGCGATGGTTACGCCGGAGAGTGTGGCTTCCAGCTATTAGCACTTAGCTTTCAGCTATCAGTCATCAGCAAATGCAAGTTGATCTGGCTAACTTTGATTGCGTTGTTTTGCGGGCTTGCATCCCTCAAGGGCTAAAGCCCGCATTGATTTTATAACTCTTTCGGCACGACTGAAGTCGTGCCCTGTTACAAAGCTGATTTTTACAGCAGAACTCATATAAATGCATCAAATAGCTGAAAGCTGAAAGCTGAAAGCTGATAGCAAATAGCTAAAAGCTGATAGCTGATAGCTGAAAGCTGATAGCTGAAAGCTGATAGCTGAGAGCTGAGAGCTGATAGCTGATAACTGATAACTGATAACTGATAACCGAAAGCTAATAGTTGATTCGGAGCAAGTGCAATGCCATCCACCGTTCGACCGATTCGCGAAGCCAACTCCACGCCGCGCGCCAAGCCTCTTCGGCTGGCGCGCTTTTGGCTGATCTGTCTGATTTTTTTCGGCTGGGCCGTGCTGATAGCTTCTCGCCTCTTCTGGCTCCAGGTGGTGCGTCATGGCGAGTATGTGGAGCGAGCGCTAAGGCAGCAGCAGCGCACATTCGAGGTCTCTCCGCGGCGTGGTGTTCTGTATGACCGCAATCAGCGCGGGCTGGCCATGACCGTCCAAGTGGACTCGATCTTTGCCGTGCCCACCGAGATCGCTGATCGGCAGGCGGCGGCTCACTTGCTTGCACCCATCGTCCACACTGATCCCGACGACGCGCAGTCCAGCGAA
The DNA here is from genome assembly GCA_964645305.1 of uncultured Occallatibacter sp. GTDB lineage: Bacteria > Acidobacteriota > Terriglobia > Terriglobales > Acidobacteriaceae > Telmatobacter. The sequence continues at coordinate 1,007 of CAZYCV010000051.1, forward strand.
GAGCAGATTGCCGCGCGTCTCCAGGCAGGCCGCGGCTTTGCCTGGGTAGCGCGGCGTGTAACGCCGAGTGTGGCCGCCCGCATTCACGCGCTCGCTGATTCCGGCGCGCTCAAAGGCATTTATTTTCAGAAGGAATTTCAGCGCTTTTATCCAGACAACGAGATTGCCGCGCAGGTGCTCGGCTATGTTGGCTTGGACGACAACGGGCTGGGTGGGCTGGAGTTGAAGTTTGAGCCGCAGTTGCACGGCGAGCCGGGCCGTATGTACACCGCGATGGACGCGCGCCGCCACGTGCTTGGCTCCAGCGAGAGCGAGCCGCAACCGGGACAGAATCTGACGCTGACCATCGACGCCAATATTCAGTTCATGGCCGAGCGGGCGCTGGACCACGCGATGGACCGCACTCACGCGGACAACGGCACAGTGGTGGTGCAGGATGTGCACACCGGGCAGATTCTGGCCTTGGCCATTCGGCCTGCCTTCAACCCCAATCTCTTCCGCCGCACCACGCCGGCGCTGCTGCGCAACCATGCGGTCAGCGACGTCTACGAGCCCGGCTCGGTCTTCAAGCTGGTCACCTACTCTGCGGCGCTGGAGCAGGGCGTGGCCAAGCCGGACGACAAGATCGACTGCCAGGGCGGGCAGATCAACCTCTTTGGGCGCATCATACACGACGAAAAGGGCGAGCACTTTGGCGTCATCACGGTACATGAGGCACTGGAGCACTCAAGCGACGTGGCCGCCGTCAAGCTGGCGCTCAAAGTCGGCCAGGATCGTTTCTATCAATACATTCGCGACTTCGGCTTTGGCCAGCGCTCCGGGGCGGAGTTGCCCGGAGAGACGCGCGGCCTGCTGCGGCCGGCAAACCGTTGGGGCGCAACGTCGATTGGCTCAATTGCCATTGGCCAGGAGGTGGGCGTCACGCCATTGCAACTGGTCTCGATGGTCTCGACGATTGCCAATGGCGGCGTCTACTTGCCGCCGCGCGTGCTGATGCCGGGACAAGTAGATGGTCTGGCCGGCAATCAAACGCTGGCCTCCCCGCAGATGGCTCCGCAGCCGTTCAAGCCAGGAGGCGATCTGCCCAATCCGCTGCCCGCCGGCGCTCATCGCGTGATCTCGACCATGACCTCGGCGCAAATGCGCAAGATGATGGAGGGCGTAGTTCTCTACGGTACTGGCAAGTCGGCGCAACTTAACGGCTTCTCCTCCGGCGGCAAGACGGGCACGGCGCAGAAGATTGATCCCGCCACGCACACCTATTCGAAGACCATGCACATTGCGTCGTTTGTCGGCATCGCCCCGGTCAACACTCCGGTGATTGCCGTGGCCGTAGTCATGGACAATCCCAAGGGCGGAGCATACCACGGAGCGGATGTCTCGGCGCCGGTCTTTGCCGAAGTTGCGCAGCAGGTGCTGGAGTATTTGAGTGTGTCGCACGACATCACGCTGCGCCGCCCCCACCCTGCAGCCAACATGAAGGTGGTCGAGGACGACGCGCACGAGCAGATCGCCGACATCCATGCACTATATGACGCAGCCAATGATCTGCCCAGCGATGATCCGCTGCGCGACACAAGCCAGATTGCGCCGCCCAAGCCAGTCCTGCCGGGCACTGCGCCTGCTGGCGCTGCTCTCCCAGCCGCTTCAAGCGCTCCCGCTTTGCCCGCGGGCGCGTCGCCGCAAATGGTTACTCAAACCGTCAACCTCGGCAACGGCAAAACGCTGCGCGTCCCCTCGCTGATTGGCTTGCCGGTACGCAAGGTGATTGAGCAAGCCGCCGCCGCCGGCCTCGATGTGCAGATCACCGGCAGCGGCACGGTGCGCGAACAGGCCCCCGCGCCGGGAACCATGGTCGCGCCGGGAACCAGGATTGTGGTGCGCTGCGGGCGGTGAAATGGATTTAACATGAGAGAATCGCGCACGGCAGATTTTTTCCGGGAAGGCAAATCATGATCCATCGACATTTGAAGGACGGCGTGGACTATATTTTGCCCGTGATCGACGATGTGATTGATCGCGGCAAGCGGGCGGATTGGGCTGAGCTGCGCGCGGCTGCTCTGGCCGACCGCGCGCTGATGGCCCAGATTCTGCACATCGCCAGTACCCATGTCGGCGATCCCTACGCGCAGCGTTATCACTTTTGGAGGCAATATGCCGAGCAGCATCTCAAAATTGCCTGAATGGGAAGAGGTTCTTTCCTCGGCTGCTCATCTGCAACGCATCTTTCCTGATGCAGTTTTGGTGGGTGGAACAGCAGCGGCAATCTACGCAGAACATCGGCTTTCCACGGATGCAGACCATGTTCTTACCGATCTGCGTGGGCGCTTTGAGCAAGTGCTTGGCGATCTGGAATCGGTGGCTGGTTGGAAGACGGCGCGTGTTCGCCGGCCAGTACAGATTCTAGGCAGCCTGGACGGTATTGAGACCGGCGTGCGCCAACTAATCCGTGAGCAGCCGTTGGAGACCGCAGAGATTGAACGATTCGGCCAGCGGCTCACCATTCCCACACAGGCCGAGATGCTGCGCATCAAGGCGGTGCTGATTCTCAAGCGCAATGCAACGCGCGACTACCTGGATTTTGCCGCTCTCTTTGATCGCATGGGAGAGAAAGAGACAATTTCGGCTCTGCGTTCCTTTGACAGCCTCTACCCGCAGCCGAACGGGGAATCGGCGTTACAGCAGCTTGAGATTCAATTGGCCAGCCCTTTGCCTTACGACCTGGATCAGGTCAACTTGGCCGAGTATAAGCACCTTGCGCCAAAGTGGCAACATTGGAGCACTGTACAAGCGGCTTGCGCGGCTTGCGCCACACTGATCTTTGACCAAGGTTGATGAGTTGCGATGCTCGAACACTCTCGCAAAAGATCAGGCCCGTCCCTCTTCCCCGCGAACGGCTGAGGAGAAGATTCACAAGCACTGTCCGAACCGCGACCCTATCAACCCAAGATAGCGTTGTCGATCAGCCGCGTGGCACCCACCCAGGCAGCCACGGCAAAGAGGATTCCAGAGGCCGCGGTCTCCACCGGCTCCAGCGTTGCCCAATCCACCAGCTCAATGTAATCCACGCGCACACCGGGTTCAGCGGCAAAGCTTTGCTGCGCCGCAGCGATCAGCGATGGGGCGCTCCGTTCGCCCGCGGCCACCAGCGCTTCAACCCGCCGAACGGCTACGCTCAGAACAAGTGCCTGCGCTCGCTCCTCCGGGCTGAGATAACGGTTACGCGAGCTGAGCGCCAGCCCATCGGCTTCGCGCACAATGGGGCAGACCACCAACTCGACGGGCAAGCAGAGATCAGCCACCATGCGGCGCAGCACGGCCACCTGAGCCGCATCCTTCTGTCCGAAGAAAGCCTTGTCGGCTTCGGAGGCAATCAACAGCTTGGCCACCACCGTAGCCACGCCTCGAAAATGCCCTGGGCGGGATGCGCCGTCGAGCCGGTCGCCGAGGCCTGCAACTTCCACAAAGGTTGCCGCGCCTGCCGGATACAACTCTTCTACTGAAGGCGCAAAGACCACCGCTGCGCCCTCCGCCTGGGCCAATGCGCAGTCGGCCTCAAAGGTGCGCGGATAGCGGGCATAATCCTCGTTTGGCCCGAATTGCGTGGGGTTGACAAAGATGCTGACGGCGACCGCCCCGCACGCACCCCGCGCCGCGCGCATCAGCGATGCGTGCCCCGCGTGCAGCGCGCCCATGGTGGGTACAATTCCTACTGTCTCGCCCTTACTCCTGGCCTGCCGCGACCACTGGCGAAGTTCGGCAACGCTGCGCAGAATTTCCATCAAAGCAACTCTCCTATCACATTTGAGGTGACTTGTATCCCACCCTAGCCGCAAAAACAAGTACGCGGCGAGGGTGGGGCACCCAGGACTTTATATTTGTAGGAGAAATGCATCAGACTCTTCGTATTCTCCCTGTATTTTCCGTGGCATCCAGACTCCGGCGCGCCGCTTCCGGCAAGTGGTAGCTCTCTTCGTCCGAGGGGAATGTCCGCTTCTCGACGTCAACTTTGTAGCTTTCAACCGCCGACCGGATCACTCCGCCGAGATCCGAATAGCGGCGCACAAATTTGGCAGCCGGCGCAAACGTCAGACCCAGCAAATCATGGAAGACCAGAATCTGCCCATCGCACTCCGGCCCCGCGCCGATGCCGATGGTGGGAACGGGGAGCGCGGCGGTGATCCTGGCCGCCACCTCGCGCGGAACGCCTTCCAGCACGATGGCTCCAGCGCCCGCCTCAGCCAGCGCCACGGCATCGGCCTGAAGTTGGAGCGCGGCATCGGCGCTGCGGCCCTGCACGCGGTAACCGCCCATCTGATGAATGCTTTGCGGGGTCAGTCCCAAGTGGCCAACCACCGGAATCTCGGCCTCAGTGAGCGCGCGGACCAGCTCAACCCGCGCCCCCTCAATCTTGACCGCCTCCGCGCCCGCCTCTTTCACAAAGCGGATGGCGTTGGTCACGCCCTCGCTCACCGAGCCGTGATAGCTGCCAAAGGGCATATCGGCCACCACCAACGCGCGGCGCACGCCCCGCCGCACCGCCCGCGTATGGTGCAGCATCTCGTCCACCGTCACGGCCAGTGTGTTTTCGTGGCCCATCACCACCATGGCCAGCGAATCGCCCACCAGGATCAGGTCAATGCCCGCCTCGTCCACCAGGCGGGAGGTGGCGTAATCATAGGCCGTAAGCGCGCTGATGGCCTTGCCCTGCCGCTTCATCTCACTGAGCGCGGGCATGGTAACTTTTGGATTGGATGGGTTGGTCGAGGCTGAAGCGCCTTCGACAGGAAAGTTGGTGATGCTCATTGATCCTCCAGTGCCGCTCCGGAAACTCAGGATGCAGCCCGATCAATTCGAGTATACGCCTGAGGCCGACTTGCTCTTCAACCCCTCGACGCGCCAAACTGGAAGCAGAATGATCTCCCTTTTGCCGGACGGAATCATAACCGGAGTCAGCGCGGCGGCCGGTCTCGGCTTGGCGGCGGGCGGCTGCGCCTATGCGGCTTATTGGCCTGGCTCGCAACTCTTCGGCTCGACGCTGATTGCCCCTTCGCGTCCCGGAGAGTTGGCTCTCACCTTTGACGACGGTCCCAACGCCACCTGGACGCCGCGCCTGCTGGAGCTTTTGGCGAGCCATGAGATTCGCGCGAGCTTCTTCATTGTGGGCAGCCGCGCCCAGGCCGAGCCTGCCTTGGTGCGGAGCATCGCAGCCGCGGGGCACCTCATCGGCAACCACTCCTGGAGCCATCTGAATCTGGCGTGGGCTTCGGCCAGCCGCATCGAAGAGGAACTGACGCGCGCCAATCAAACATTGGAACAGATCACCGGCGCGCCTGTTCGCCACTTTCGCCCGCCCTTTGGCGCACGCCGGCCAGCGGTGCTGCGCACGGCAAAACGCCTGGGCTTGGCTTCAGTGCTCTGGAATGCGATGACCTCCGACTGGGTGAACCCTTCGGCGGATGCGATCGCCGGCCAGCTCACGCGCAAGATCGACTCTTTGACCCGCAAAGGCCGAGCTGCCAACATCGTATTGCACGATGGCGGCCATCTGGACCCAGCGGCCAACCGCGGCCCTTCTATCGCAGCCGCCGACATGCTGGTGGCACACTATCTGCCGACCTATCGCTTCGTAACGATTGACGCCTGGATCTGACTTCGATTTAATGCGCTCCAGGCGGCGGCGCAACGTTCTTGGCGGGCTTCTTGAACATCCAGGCCGCTCCGGCGCAGAAAAAGGCCAAGAGCGCCGTCCAGCGGAAGACATCCACGTAGGCCATCAGCGCCGATTGCTGCTCCATCATGCCGTAGATCAGGCCCATGGAACCGGGCGCTCCGGCAGCGGGGCCGAGCCGGTGGCCAAGATAAACCCCAATCAGCTTCGACTTCTCCTGCAAGACGATGTTCGACGCGCCCAGATGCGCGCCCAGCTCGTTCTGATGCAGCGCGGCGCGGCGAATCAGCGCGGTGGTAGCCATGGAAATCCCAATCGATCCGCCGATATTGCGCAGCATATTCGCCAGGCCGGTGGCGTTGCCCATCTCGTTGCGGGGAATGGTGGCCATCATCATCGTGGAAAGGGGCACAAAGACAAAGCTCAGTGCAAAGCCGGTCAGGGTGATGGGAATCAGCAGCGTGTAAGGGCCGATGTCGAGGTTGATGGTGGCAAAGATCAGCGAGCAAATGCCAAAGCCGAGAAACCCGGCGCAGAGCAGCTTGCGGTTGTCGATGCGTGAGCCGAGAATGCCGATCAACGGCGAGCCAATGAACGACCCCACGCCGCGCGGAAAGACGACCAGCCCGGCAGTGAAAGCCGTATAGCCCAGAATCTCCTGATAATAAAGCGGCAGAATGGCAATCGTGATGTAGATGCACATGCCCAGCATGGTGATCAGAATACATCCCGTGCGGAAATTGCGGTCCTTCAGCACGTGCAGATCAAGCAGGCCTTCACGATGCGTCCACGAGTGCCAGATCCACATCGCCAGCGCGGTCACCAGCGCGGCCACCGCCCAGCGCACCCACACCGCGCCGAACCAGTCGTCTTCCTGGCCTTTGTCCAGCACAATCTGCAAAGCGCCGGTCCAAACCATCAGCAGCCCAAAACCGATGTTGTCAAAGGGGCCGACCTTGGCGTTCTTGATGTAGGGCGGGTCATGCACAAAGCGGCTGATCAGGACCACCGCCAGAATGCCGACCGGAATATTGATATAGAAGGCGTAGCGCCAACTGAATGTGTCGGTGAGCCAGCCGCCCAGGGTCGGCCCAAGCACCGGCGCCAGCACAATGCCCAGGCCGTAGGCGGCCATCGACATGGATCGCTTCTCGATGGGAAAGCTCTCCAGCAAAATCGACTGCGAGAGCGGTTGCAGCGCGCCGCCGCCCGCCCCTTGCAGCACGCGCGCCAGCAGAATCACCGCCAGCGAGGGCGCCGCGCCGCAGAAGAACGAGGCAATGGTGAACAGCACCACGCAACTGAGCAGAAAGCGCTTGCGTCCAAAGCGCCGCGCAAACCAATTCGAGGCGGGCAGAATCACCGCGTTGGCCACCAGATAGCTGGTCAGCACCCAGGTCGCTTCAGAGTTCGAGGCCGAAAGGCTCCCGGCAATATACGGCAACGCCACCGACGCGATAGCCGTATCCAGCACCTCCATGAAGGTGGGCAGCATCACGGAGACGGTCACCAGCCACGGGTTCACGCCCTGTGTAAGCGGGTAGCGGGCTTGGGCGGCAGCGTTGGTCATCGCGGAGGGAATACTCTGAGATTATAACGGTTCACCATTTGCTGAAGCCGAAGCGTTTGCCATTGGGCGGCTTTTTTCGTCACTCGGCCTTGATTCCCTTCGCCGTGCGTAGAGCAACCAGAGCTAACAATGCGATCACCAGCAGCAACGCCGTCCACAACAGAACCGGATGCTTCTCCGAAAATGGGCGCGCGTCGGGGCGCGGTTGGTAAGCGGGGTTCGCTTGCTCCGGGCCCGCTGCAAATTTTGCCGCATTGGCCTGAGGCGTGAAGAACGCTGCGTAATCGTAGCGTGGAGCTGTGAGCGCCGGATCGCCATAGTAGAGCGTATAGCTTCCGTTAACGACGGCTTCAAAGCAAAGACTCCGCTCCAGCATCTCCATGCGCGCAGACTCAAGAGTCAACGGAGCATCGTCGCCGTTCTCGACGGTGATCGTCCATCTTTGCGGCAGAGTGGAGTCTACCCACGGAGCGTCGATGGCCAAATGCTCCTCGTCGATGCGCTGGCCGTTCTGCATTCCGTGCACGCGCAACAGATTTCCGCTGGAGACGACTGGCCGCTGAAGCTGATTCGCCGCGCCGTCTTTGGTTGCGGCGATGGATTCAATCGAGAGGCTCACTTCACGGTTGAACTGAGCCGGCAACGCGCCCACCTTGAAGACAATCCGGTCCACGGCGAGATGCGCAGGCACGGAGAATTCCACAACAGTGGTGTGGCCCTCCTGCTGGAAGTGCGCGCTCTCTGCAATGGCCTGGTAACTGGGTTGCGTGGCCGGCAGCCGCTCGACGGAAATTCCAGTAATGCTCTGCGGCTCAAGCGGGCCGCGGATGCTGAAGTGCAGGTAGCGAAAATCCGACACGGGCAGATGCAGAACCGTACTGCGCCCCAGCTTTTGGCTGGTCAAATCGAAGATGGTATACGACCCGATGGTTGTTTCGGCGCTCCCAGCCTGCGTCTGGCTGCCGGTCACGGTGACCGTCGCAATAAAATTCTGGCCAGTTACGTCCAGTTTGAGATCGCTGTACGGTCCATCGGGCAGGCTTGCGTCAAAGACGGTTTGCCCATCACGCTGCCCAACGTTCAGCACAGGTATGTTCTTCTCGCCACCTTCGGCAACGGCGGCCGTTCGCAGTACAAATGGCGTTTCGGTGCCGTCGTGATACAGGCGAAGGTCGGCTAGTTCAGGCGCGGCGTGTTGAAGGATGCCGGGATCAAGAACCAGACAGCTCTGCCCGGCGCGCTGCCCCGCATCCGGCAGAGGCCTTTGGTATTGGAAATACCGGATCTCAGGCGATGCGGCGAAGACCGCAATCAAGGCTAGTCCTGCGCTAAGCTTCATCGTTCTCCCCCTTCGCGGCGCGCAGTTTGAGCCAGTCGCGCTGATAGACAAAGCTGACCGCGAACAACAAGACGCCGAGGCCGAGGAAGCTCAGGATTCGGTAACCCTGGCTGAGCGCGCTCATGTCATAGAGGAATACTTTGACGACCGTCCCTGCCAGCAGCACCAACGCCTGCCAGCGCAGAAAGGCCGAGCGCCGCCAAAAGCCCAACCCCAGCAGGATCGCGCCATAGACCATGAACCACAGCGAGTAAGTGAACTGCGCGCTCATCTGGTAGGCCTCCCATTGGTTCCCGTCGCCCGTCCAGCGAAGCACCCACCAGTAGCTATGAATCTCCCAGCCAATTGCCACCAGGATCAGAGCATTGACTCCCAGCACAGCTCCCGCGGCAATCGCCGGCCAACTGACCAACGCTTCCTGCTCTGGCTCGGTCCGGGCTTTGAGCGCCACCCAAGCCGTAAAAGCCAGGGTCGCAATCCCCGCCAGATAACTGCCAAAGCGCTCATTGAAAATCGGAGTGGTCGATGCCGACGGATTCACCAGCAGCAATGCCCCCACGCCCAGCGATAGGCACAGCAGCGCCAGCGCCAGCAGCAGCCGCAAGCGCGCCCGGCTGGCCATCCACAACAGCGCCGCGCCCTCAGCCAGCCAGCCAATCGTTAACCAACGGCCTTGCGCCTTGAGTGGAATCGCAATGGTCAGAAAGACCACCGCCGCCGTCAGATGCAAATCCGTCAGCAGTCGAGGGCTTTTGCGCAAGCCTCTCTGCGCGGGCAACTGCAGCATGAAGAGATAAAAAGCGGCAAAGCCCACCGCCAAAAAGGCCTCGGCCCAATCGCTCTTCAATACATCAAGCAGATTGTAGAAGGCAATGAATCCGAAGGCTGCGTTCAGGACCGGCAGCACCACCAGCGCCAGATTGTCCCATCCGGAGTGCGGCGCATCGTCCTCCAAATCCACCCGCACCAAGCGCGGCGCAAAGGCAAAGATCAAAAAGAAAACCGCTACAAAGAATGTGGTGCGCGCAAACTGAGCGTCGCTATAGAACTCCGACCACCAGCCCAAAACGAAGATGGCTGTGCCGGCAAAGGACGCAAAGAGCAGCCGCGACCAGGGACGCAGCGCCACCAGCGCGAGCATGGCCACGTTCAGCACCAGCAAATAACTGAAGAGCGTAACTTCATGGTTCTCGCCGGTTGAAACCAGCAGCGGCGTGCTGAGCGCGCCGGCGATGGCATAGAGGCCGAGCAATTCCGCATCCTGCGCCCAGGCCATATAGCCATTGAATGCAGTCACCGCGATCATCGCCACAAACGCCACTCCCGGCGGAATCAATTGGTAGAGCGAGAACGCCGCCCACAGTGACAGATAGAGCGTGCCGCTGCCCACCGCCTTCAACGAATAGGAGAAGATCGCATAGCCACGGTCGCGGAAGCGCTCTGACCAGGCGATCAACGCTCCGCCGGCGACCAGGCCAATCAGCACCCGCCCCGACGGACCGATCCATTGGCTGTCAATGGCCAGCTTCAAGAACCAGGCCATGCCGATCAGCACCGCTAGAATGCCAATGCGGTTAAACCAATGCGAGCCGATCCGGTTTTCGAGCGATTGCTCATCCTTGTCCGCGACCAACGCCGCGTAACCAAAGCTGGGCAGCGCAGCAGGCCGAGATGAAGGCGGAGGCGCAGCAGCAGGAGCAGCGTTGTCGCTCTCTTTCCTGCCCTCAAGCGCTGCGGTCCAAGGCACCGCGGGCGCGCTGGCCTCAGTTGCGCTCGCTTTAGGTTGCTGCAAGAACTCTTGGGAGAGGATGCCCTGCCGGCTCAGCGCCTCTTCCAGCCGGCGCACGCGCGCGCCAAGCTCACTTACTTGCACTTCAAGACTCTCGGATGGGTTCATGGTCATCGCCGTCCACTCTACAACACACGCCTTGATCTCGGAAAGATAAATTTGCGTTTATCTGCTTTCAATGGAGGTTTGATGGAAGCCATGCAGCCCTTCGGAGCCGGCTCAAGAATCAGATCGTCAACCCGCTTTGCACTCCAGCCTGGGTTGCCAGTCCCCAGGCCATGGCCGGAGTATTATGTGCCAAGCCGAAGCGTCCATCCGGACCGAGCAGAATGATGCCGCCGTGTCCGCCGAGTCGGTTATAGAGGTAAGCAATGGCCTCTTGCGCGGCAGTCTCAGGAGCAGTACCCGAGGCGACGCGGTCCGTGGCCCACTTGCCCAGAACCAGCTTCATGATCGGCTCGCCCCAGCCGGTGAGCGAGACGGCGGCGGAGAGATTGTCGGCATAGCAGCCGCAGCCGATCAGCGACGAGTCGCCCACGCGGCCCGGTGTTTTGTTCAGCGTTCCGCCGGTTGAGGTGCCCGCAGCCAGATTGCCACGCGCGTCCAGGGCAACTGCGCCCACCGTGTCATGCGAATTCAGATGCGCGGGAAAGGCCGTCTCCGGACTTTTGTCGTCGCGCAGAACGGTAGGTTCCGAATCTTCCGGACCGGAGAATGTCTCGTCGCCCAGCCCTGCGGCCTCGCGTGCCTTGGCGTGCGCCAGCCGCTCCCGCTCGCGGTCCAGAACCAGCTCGGAATTCTCGATGAGCGCCATGCCTTGTGCGCGAGCGAACTGCTCCGCGCCGGGGCCGACAAAGTAGACGTGCGGGCTGCGCTCCAGCACCAATCGCGCGGCTTGGATCGGGTTGCGCAACCGCTCCACACAGGCCACGCCGCCCGCCTTCATGCGCCCGCCATCCATCAGCAGCGCGTCCAGTTGCACGCGGCCGTCGGAGGTGAGAAAGCTGCCGCGCCCGGCGTCAAAAGTGGGATCGTCCTCCAGCACGGTGACCGCCGCTTCCACGGCGTCCAACGCCGACCCGCCCCGCGAGAGGATGGCGTAACCGGCATCAAGAGCCGCGAGGACTCCGTTCTGGTGAGCCGCCGCCGCATCGGGAGGAATGGCCCACGCGCCGCCGTGGACCAGAAGGATGGGAGCGTGGATCAAAGGAGCAGTCACTCGATTATCGTAGTGCATTTCAGCAATCCGCGTCTGCGGCCTGACCCGTAATCTCCTCAACCCTCAGGCGCTCGCCCGGCTTCAGATAGCCCTTGCGCCGAAACCAATCTTCCATTGCCGGTTGAAGGCGCTCAAGCGGCACGCGCGTGCCCGCTTCCAGCACGCCGTCCGCCACAGGCAGCGTGTCGTCAAAGACCGGATCATTGGTGAAGTTGCGCATGGCAAAGTTGTCGATCCAGCCGACAGGGCAGTTGTGGCGAGTGCCGTCTGTGGCGATGCGTTGAATCGAAAGCCTGCGCGCAAACATAACTTCAATGTAGAGCAATTGGATGGATCGCGGGAAGAGGCAGGCGTGGACGAGGACGTCCACGCTACAGCCGGTCTGGAGACCGGCGCTACATTCAAGTGGCGGATGCGTCTGGAGATCGGCGCTACAGTCAAGTGGCGGATGCGGTTTGGAGATCGGAGCTACAGTCAAGTGGTGGATGCGGTCTGGAGATCGACGCTACAGTCAAGAGACGGATGCCACTGTCTGGAGACTTTATACCAACTACTTCTTTTCCACCACGGTGCCTTCTTTGCCCTGTTCGGCCACCACGTGATAGCGCTGAAATCCGGAATCATGCATCACGAAATGCTGACGAATCCCCTTGACCAGAAAGAGACGCATTGAAACAGTTCCTTCGGCGCCGGTAGGAAACCAGATCTCGCCATTCACCGGCGCTTGGTCAAAGTGAAAGTTGGAGCCTTTTTCGATATTGGCGACCAGGCCTCCAGCCACATGAAAGTTGTCATTGAAGGAGACATCCAGATGAACCACCTCGCGGTCGGCCTCATCCACCCACAGCGCTCCTTGCAGCTTCTTGGAAACATCCTCGGCCATGCCGTGCGTCTTGGCGTCCTTGCGTCCCACAAAATCAAAGACGATGGTTGACCGCCCGCGAAAAACTTCCCGCCGCGGATTGCGCACATCCATTACATCCAGAACGTCGCGCAGCGTAATCTCGTCCTTTGCTTCCTTTTCCTTTTCCTTATCCGTCTCCGGCTGCTGCGCCTTTTCCACCGCCTTGGTAAGGCGCTCGCTCTCCTTCTTCTGCTCGTTCTCGTCCAGCGGCTTGCCGTCCTTTTTCACCAGCCGCCACATTCCGTGGCCGTTGACAAAGAATATCTCCACCTCGCGCGTCTCCGTTTTAGTCACGCGATTTTTTGCGTCAATATCTTCCGTGGTCTGCGTCTCAGTGTATGTGTAATTCTCGCGCACCTTGTCGAGTTTCTTTTGATGCTCGTTGACCTCTTTCATCAGTTGATGAATATCAGGCAGCGGCTTTTGTGCGGCCTGTTGCGCAGGCGCGCAAAGCGCAGGAAGCAGGAGGAGAACGGAAAGCGGGAAGTAGCGCAGAGCGTGCATGATGATATGTCCTCTAAGAAAATTTGATACAGGTACGCTGCGACGGATAGAAATGCGACACACTCTTTCTGAGCGTCTGACAGCCTTTACGCAACTTGAAAGTGAAATGTTCCAAACTCATTCGGCCACTTATTTCTTTGACATGATTCTCCGAAAAAAGTTGCGGCTCCCTTCGCACACTTGTTGCTCAGAAATGCAGTTGCATAAATATCGGATGTTACGTCTGGAGGCTGAATGCAGAGCCTGCAAGAATCGACGGGAAGTGGCCATATTTCGGCAAAAAAAAGCAGTGTTTCTTGGCAGAATGAGGGCGAAAATCGGGGTTTGATGTGACTTATCCGTTAACCCGTCTTAAAGTTATCTTGTTGATTTTAAGTGTTTTATACGCAAACGGATGAGATGGGACCGTGTTCAATAGCCGGGGGGGTGGGTAGAGTGCGTTTTTTCACCCTCGAAGCAGCCCTTTTCGAGAGAGACTTGTGCCTTGGTTGTTGTGCGGGCGAGGAAGTCCGCTGAACAACTCTCGATTTCATGATAAAAGATCCCGCAGGGGCTAAAGCCCAGTTGATTCTATGGGCCTTATCGGCACGACTAAAGTCGTGCTCTGACGCTTCTGGACTCTTTATCGAATTTTTCCGCAGGAGCTAAGAGCTTATCCGTAAATTGAAGATTTTCTCCTGGTTTCAGGCCTGTTTGAATTGAGCGATGGCTCCAGCGTATTTCTGTATTGTTTGAGACTCTACGTGGACCAGGAGGTCCACGTTACAGCCGGTCTGGAGACCGGCGCTACAATTTACGGATAAGCACTAAAGCCCGGCTCATTTTGAGCCATTTGCGGCACGACTAAAGTCGTGCCCTTGTTACAAAACCTGCTCTGATTGAGTTTTTCCGCAGCCTGTAAAGTCGTGCATTCAAGACTTGAAGTGAATCAGAGGTTTCCTAAAGACCGGCGGCGCTAGAGGTAATTTCAACCATCCACGTTCAGGATAACCGGCAGCCGGTTAATTATCAGCAAAGAGAGATCCGGCGATCTCGCTATCGATTTGGGGCGGCTTCAAGAAGGAACTGAGAGCGATTGGCCGGCGCTGCCAGCCGCGCTTCAGGGCATCGGGTTCGGCCGGGGGCCCGACCCATTTCGCGCCTTTTGCGAAACAGGTGGGGCGCCTCAGACCTTCATCAGCGCAGTTCACTGTAAGGCGAATCAGTTCTTTCCTTCGGCTTGTGTCTTCACAATGAACGCCGCCACGCGGTCATGCAACTGCTTCAAGCTCTCATCACGCACGTAGACCATGTGGCCGGACTCGTACCAGTCGTACTCAATGTTCTTGGCCAGAGACTGCGGAATCGGCAGGTGCTTCTCCTCGTACTGCGCGGCAAAGAACGGCGTGGCCAGATCGTAGTAACCGCCGTTGACCATGATCTTCAGACGGGGATTGGTCTTGAGCGCTTCGGCCAGATCCGGCGCCACATTGGTGCTGACCGGATTGCCGTTGTGCTTGAAATTCCATTGCACGCCGTCAAAGAGCGCATGGTCCAGGTAGGTCTGTCCCTCGCCGTACTTCAGCTCGCGGCGCACGTAGTCGTTGAAGAGCGATACATAGGCCGACGAGATGGCCGAGCTCTGCGGATCGTACTCCGCATACTCGCTCAGCGGATTCAAATTCGGCCCGCTGTAGCGCGTGTCCAGGCGGCCGGTGGTCAAATCCTGATCGTCCTGCAGAGTCTTTTCGAACTCGCCGCCATTCACCCGTAGATTGGCTTTGAGCAGGTAGGCGACGGGCAGGCCGATATATTCATGCAGCTTTTGGGCGACAGACTGCTTCTCCTCCGCGCCCAGGTCCGTACCGAGCGCCAGCGCGTGCGAGTAGGGGCCCATGGCGAACTCTTCCACATCTTTGAGGAACGGCTCCAGAGCAGCCGGCTGTTGCGGCAGCTTTTTGTGATACCAGGCCGTGGCCGCGTAGGTGGGCAGCGCCAGCACGTAGGGCAGATCGACGCCTGGATTGCCGCTGGGAACGTCGATGTCGGTGGTGAAGTTGAATATCTGCGAGAGCAGGATAACGCCATTCAGATCGATGCCCATGTGGTTTTCCAGAATGTCGGCCAGCACCGCCGAGCGCGTGGTTCCGTAGCTTTCGCCGAAGATGTACTTGGGCGAGTTGTAGCGGTTGTACTTGGCCAGAAAGCGCTGAATGAAGCGGGCAAAGGCGTTGGCGTCCTCATCCACGCCCCAGAAGGCCTTCTCCGCATCTTTGCCGATGAGCCGTCCAAAGCCCGTGCCCGGCATATCGATAAAGACCAGATCGCTTGTGTCCAGCAGCGAGTAAGCGTTGTCCACCAGTTTGTAAGGCGCGGCGGGCAGGTGCTGGTCGCCGGTCGTCACCACATGCTTGGGGCCGAGCGAGCCCATGTGCAGCCAAACCGAGGCGCTGCCGGGTCCGCCGTTGTAGAAAAAAGTCACCGGCCGCTCTTCGGCCTTGGCATCTTTCTTGAAGTACGCCACGTAAAAGATGCGCGCTGTCGGCACAGCGTCCTTGGGCTCTTTGGGCTCATTCAGGGCAAGCTGGCTGCCGGGCTGCGGCTTGCCGTCCAGGCCAAGCTGTGCGTCTTGCGCGTCGGTGGCGCCCACGGTGATGGTTCCGGCAATGGCCGTGTAGGCAATCTTCTGCCCACCCACCTCGACCGTGCCTTGCGTGGTGACTTCCGTTGCAGGAGCCTTCTCAGCGGTTTTGTCGGTAGCAGACTTGTCAGCGCCGGCCTTCTCGGCGGGCTTGTCGTCTTCCGCGCGAACCAGCGCGGGCGCAAAGAGGAGCGTCGCCGCCAGCATCGCGGCAAAGATACGGGGAATGCGGATCATTCAGGTTCTCCAGGTCAGGTGAATTCTTCAACAGGTCAGTATATAGCTTGCGGAAAATGATCTTGCGGTGAATCATATTCAGCATTTCATGGCGAGGATATGCCCTTGCTGCGCGTAGTCAAGTAATTTCCCATCGCGGGTAATAAGCCGGAAACCATAGAAGCGCGCCGTTGCCGCGATGATTTGATCGGCAGGATCACTGGGGGGCTTACCGGGTAATGCAGTCGAATCGATTAACACTGATGGCGAAAGATCGGCTAGTCGCACTCCAGGCATGGCTAGCAAGGCCCTAAACCACTCTTTCGGTGTAAGTGTCAGTGGCAGCCGTCCTTTGGCTACCAGCGTGCCAATCTCCCAGGCTGTGAATGGCGATACATAGACTCCGAGATTTCTCTTTCTGGCATCCTCAATCAAAGTCCGGCTGGATGCGGAGAGTGGGGCGCCACCTATAAGCCAGATCGCCGCGCAGGTGTCTAGAAGCACTGGTTTAGGAAAGTTCATTTCAGTTTTCACTATTCGTTCAATGCGTCCCAAACCACGCCCGTGGGTTCGGTCAAGTCAACGTCAGGTAAGAAGGTCACCGTTCCACGCATCGCCCCCCAAAGCTCGAAATCATCATCCGCTTCCTCATGAATGGGCACGATGGTGGCAACCGGACGATTGTGCTTGAGCAGGACAATGCGGTCGGTTTTTCCCTGGACCACGTCATCAATCAATCCAAGGCACTGCGACTTGAATGCGGTAACGCCGATAGAGGTACTGTTCGAAAATGCTGTAGGCATAGCAACCTCCAATATGGACCATGTTAAATGGTCCATAAATAAAAATCAACTCCGCATTCCCGGCGCCTTCCAAGAATCCCCGCAATTCCCCCTCCAATTCAAACTCCTGTAACAATGCGCGCGGAATATAGTAGTCAGCAGAATTTCTGCAAGGGAGAGCTTTGTGAAAAAGACGTTGGTTGTCATTGGATTGCTGGTTGCCGCCTTGAGCGCGGCGCAGGCGCAGAAGTTGACCGGGGCGGGCGCAACATTCCCCTACCCCATCTATTCCAAGTGGTTCAGCGAGTACAGCCAGGCGCATCCCGGCGTTGAGATCAACTACCAATCCATCGGCTCCGGCGGCGGCATCCGCCAGATGGTTGCCGGCCTGGTGGACTTTGGCGCCACCGACGCTCCGGCCACCGATGAGCAACTGGCCCCGGCTAAAACCAAGCTGATTCACATTCCCACCGTGATGGGCGCGGTGGTTCCGATCTTCAATGTTCCCGGCGTCAACAACATCCGCTTCAGCCCCGCAGTGCTGGCCGGCATCTATCTGAACAAGATCACCAACTGGAGCGACCCGCGCATCGCCAAGGACAATCCCGGCGTGACGCTGCCCAACTTGAAGATCATTGTGGTGCATCGCGCCGACGGCAGCGGAACCACGTACATCTTCACCGACTATCTGAGCAAGGTGAGCCCCGAGTGGGCCAGCGGACCCGGCAAAGGCGCCTCACCCAGTTGGCCCACCGGCGTGGCCGGCAAGGGCAATGAAGGCGTGGCCGGCTATGTGCGCCAGCTCGCCGGCTCCATCGGCTACGTTGAACTGATCTACGCGTTGCAGAACAAGATCAGCTACGGCTCCATCCAGAACCTGGCCGGCAACTTTGTCCAGGCCTCCATCGAAGGCGTCACTGCGGCCGCCGCCAGCATCAAGCAGTTCCCGGACGACTATCGCGTCTCCATCACCAACGCGCCCGGCAAGGACGCTTACCCGATCTCCAGCTTTACCTGGCTGCTGGTTCCGGTCAAGTCTGCTGATCCGGCCAAAGGCAAGGTTATCAAGGACATGCTGAGCTGGATCGTCAAGACCGGCGAGGATGAAGCTGCCGGCCTCTCCTACGCGCCGCTACCCAAGAATGTTCGGGAAAAGGAACTCAAGACCATTTACTTGCTGCAATAGTCCTGGTCACTGGAGTTCGACCGTGTGATTGGGTGGTTATCACTGAAAGAGTGCGGGCGGGGACGCCCGCACGACAGCCGGTCTGGAGACCGGCGCTACCTTCCGGGTATTACCTGATCATGCGGTTTTGTTGCTGCGAGCGTGGACCGGGAGGTCCACGCTACAGCCGACCAGGAGGTCGGCGCTACGGTTTGCGTCGGCGCTACTGTTTTGGAATCGGCGTTACGGTTTTGGAATCGGCGCTACGGTTTTGGAATCGGCGTTACAGTTTTGGATCGGCGTTACGGTTTTGGATAGGCGTTACGGTTTTGGATAGGCGAAGGCCTGTTTACTTCTAGGTGCCCATTATTTCAATGTGCACATTTCTCCTATGAGCCCATTACTTCTACTGCCATCCCTTCACCGCGCGCGCTGCGCCGGGAGCTCCAGCAGCAATTCCATCTCCTCGGGCAAAGTGCTGCCCGGCTGCTTCAGCAGAAAGTCATGGATGGGATGGCCCGTCGGGCGTCCCAGCAGGTAGCCCTGCACCTCGTTGACTCCCAGCGACCGTACCATATCCAACTGCTCCTGCTTCTCCACGCCCTCCACAATTACTCTCATACCAACATTGTGGGCGAGCGCCACAAGCGTGCGAATCATGGATTCATTCTTCGGATCCTGCTCCAGGTTCATCACGAAGGAGCGATCGATCTTCAGCGCGTCAAAGCGCATTGACGGCAGGTAACTCAAGTTGGAATAGCCGGTTCCAAAGTCGTCGATAGCCAGACTGATGCCCAGCCCGCGGAAGCGGCTGATGATATCCGTGGCGGTGGATGCGCCGCTCATCATCACGGATTCGGTCAGCTCCAGTTGCAGCAGTTCCGGCCTTAGCCCGCTGCTTTGGAGAACGGCTACCACCTCTTCCACAAAGCCCTTCCGCCTGAATTGAATCGTGGACACATTCACCGCAACCTGAACCGGATGAGGCATGATGCGCTGCCAGCGCACAGCCTCGGCGCAGGCCAGCTCCAATACGTAGGAGCCGATTGCCACAATCATTCCGCTGTCTTCGGCAATGGGAATGAACTTGTCCGGCGGAATGCGGCCCAGCGTCGGATGCGTCCAGCGCGCCAGCGCCTCAAACCGGACCAGACGGTTGCTGCTCAGGTCAAATTCGGGTTGGAAGTTGAGGAAAATTTCATCCCGTTGAATCGCCCCGCGGAGTTGGTTTTCGATGGTAAGCCGCTCATGGATGGCCGAACCGATCTCCGGCGTGTAATGCATCACCCGGTTTTTGCCATCGCGCTTGGCGATGTACATGGCGCTGTCAGCCTCCCGGAGCAACTCCTCCGCGCTGCCGGCGCACTCCGGAAAGACTGAGATGCCAATGCTGGCGCCAATGGCCAGTTCATGCCCCTCCACATGAAAGGGATTGCCAATCGCCAGCAGCAGATCTTCAGCCACCCGCGCCGCGTCTTCCTTGACGTGCAGCTTGTCCAGGATCACCACAAACTCATCGCCGCCGAGGCGCGCCAGAAAATCCTCTTCGCGGATGCGCGCGTGCAGCCGATGCGCCAGTTGAATCAGCACCTCATCGCCGATCGAATGACCCAGACTGTCATTCACCAACTTGAATCCATCCAGATCAATGTAGAGCAGGGCAAACATCTTGCCCACTTCACGGGCTTTGACCATGTGCGTGGCTAGCCGCTCCGACAAAAGCCGGCGATTGGGAAGGCCCGTCAGCGGATCGTTCAGTGCATCATGCACCGCCGCGTCCCGGGCCTTTTGCAGTTCCGCCTGATTCTCCCGCAGTTGGGTAATGTCGATCGCCGTGGTCTCATAAATAATCCCCTCCGGCGTCTCTACCGGCGTGATATTCGTCAGCAGATGAACCATCACCCCATCCAGCCGTCGCAGGCTGGCCTCTTGATTGCTCACTGCTTCCTGCCGCAATGTGGCGCTCAGCTTTTCACGCCGCGCGGAATTGATTTCAAAATCCCAATAAGACTTCCCGATCAGCTCCTCGCAGTTGGAAAATCCCAGCATCCTCACAAATGCCATGTTGCAATCGACAATGACACCGTCGGGACGCCAGATAAACACCGCCGCCAGATTACGCTCAAAAAGTCGCCGGTGCTTGGTCTCCAGTTGCAACTCGTTCTCCAGACGCGCGCGCAGGATGTCCGTCTGCTTGCGCACCGTCCTGCGCAGCGTGCGCACCCAAAGAAGCGGCGCCGCCACGCACACACAAACCAAGCCCAGCAGGATGAGGCCGCGACGCAGGGTGAGCCAGCTATTCCCGCCTATCACCACAATGTCCGCCGGCGAGGTAATCATCACCATCAGCGAATCCGGCCACTGCGTACTC
Organism: uncultured Occallatibacter sp.; assembly: GCA_964645305.1. Classification (GTDB taxonomy): domain Bacteria; phylum Acidobacteriota; class Terriglobia; order Terriglobales; family Acidobacteriaceae; genus Telmatobacter. The sequence continues at coordinate 21,157 of CAZYCV010000051.1, forward strand.
CCTTTGCGCACCACTGCCACGCCGGTCAGCTCCAGAATCGAGTTCTGCGCCAGCACAACCGCTTGTCGCGCTGCATCGTCTTGCAAAAGCGTCGCCGTAAATCGCTGATTCCCGTCCGCCAGTTGGTACACCACGCCCGTGTTGTTCACGCTCTGGCTGATCAGTTGGGCCTTCAGATGCACCTGCCGCTCGTTCAGTTCGCGCTTGATGACCTCCGCTGCAGATAATTTCAAGGGCGCAATCTGGACCGCGTTTGCCTCGCTCGTAACCGGATTCACCATCGAATCTGAAACCGTCAGGCCATACTCGCCGTAGCCCGGAAAGCCGACTAAATCAACCGTCTTCCCGGCACGAACCTCCAGCGGTTTTTCCGATGCGGCAAAGATCCCCCCCGTCTTGTCCTGCACAAACAACCCCTGCGGCGAGACCCAGGTCACCAGTCCGCGCAGATGAACCGGAGGCACAAATTGCTGGCTGATCATCCCGGTTGTCAAGCTGCCGATCGAAACCTGTGCGAGAGAAAAAGGATCAATGGAGACCGGAGCTTCGCGCACTATGTCACTCAGATTGTTGACAAAAATCTGCACTCCGATGCGTCTGTTGGTCTGGTCCAGATGAGCGCCGCAGACGCCTTTGACGTGTACCACTGAGCCCACCATCCGCTGCGCTGCCGGGCTATCCTGCTCAGGAACAACCACCCATCCAATGGTTTTTCCATCCACAATGCGGAAGCAGACCCGCGTCCAACTCTCGTAACAGGGGCGCAATACACCCTCGGTAGAGACCCAGCGGCTGTCCGCCGTGCCCGCATCCAGATCTGCTAGAGGTTTTGCTTCTGGCACAGGAGCTTGCCCGCTGCCCATCACTCGTACCTTGGCATGCGCTACAATCGGCCCAACATCGCCTGCAGCCGTCGTACCGTCCACCCGCAGTATCGTTCCCAAGGCATACTTGATGGCGCTTCCATGCACGTTGATGTACGTTGAGCCGCTGGCATCCTGTATAAAAAGCAGTCCCCACTCCGGGTCGGAGTAGGTGACCGATCCGGTGAACTCAACCGGATAGGCTTTGGCGCCTTCCGCGTTCTTCATCGTGGCGATCTCTTGCACCAATCTCAGAACGCGGCGCGGAGCGGGCTTGCTCCCGGTCTGCGAAGAAACAGAGATGGAGACGAGCAGTAACAGAACAGGCCAGTTACCTCGGAACGCGCGCGCCATGCGATTCACGCTCGCCCAATAACCAGCCTTCCCTCGCATTGTGGATGACCGCATTTGTCTCAAAAGCTCCCGGCAGCGCCGCTGGACCGGACTCCAAGCCTTGCCTGAGTCTATCATCGTCTAAAAAAGTCAAACCATGAATCAAAGCCGAGAATCTGCTCGTCCAAGAACTTGCTCGCGGCGTGACCCAGGGAAGATGAACATGACTCTGACGCTAGCTGCCAAGATGCTGACCAATCAGTCGGTCCACCAGATCCGTCAAAGGCTCGCCCGTGCGCGGCAAAATAAACGCCAGGGCCGCTTCATCCCAATCCAGCTTGAAGCTGGTGGAGAGCGCTGAAATCCAGATCTGGCGCACCGGCGCATTCGGCGTAATCACGAATGTGCCCGCCGGCTCCTCAAAGCTAATCTTGAGAACGCCGTTCTGCTCGTCCACTTCAAATCCCGCCTCGTCTTCCTCGCGCAGGATCAGATGCTGCATCAGCGAGTCAAGAGAGGCTTCGGCTACGCGGCGAAATTGCGATTCATCCAGCATGCTCCCAGTCTACCAACTTCCCGCGGAAATATCTTTCAATCCATTGGTGCAGATGCAGGCAAAAAAATAGTCGCAATAAAACTAAACTTCTTCCCTGCCCTGCCGATAAGCAGCTTCAAGGGCAGTATTCGCACAGAAAATCAACCGCCCACGTGTACCGAATCCAGACAGTAGGGCGCGATAAAGATTAGGAACTGTGGAAATGACCGGAATTTGCCGGCTAACAACCTCTAGTAAAACCTGGGTTCAGTTACGCATGGTTTTGCTTTAGAGATGGGAGAAACGAAGATGGAAATCGCCCCGGTTGCCAGTGTTCGCCTCGCCCCCATACTACGCTCCAGAGACACCGACCTCGGTCTGACCGACATCTACGAGGTCGAGCGCTCGACTCGCTCCGGCGACGAGACCTATACCCCCCACAACTCCAAAGCCGCCTCCGGCTTTGAAGACGAGGTCTTTGGCGACCCGGAGGACGAGGAAACCGCCTCCCATCGCGGCGAAAGCGGACAAATCAAGATCAACTACTTCGTTTGATCCTTTCATCCGCCACATGAAATTTCTGCCACATTCTGTGCGATCTGCGCGCAACGGGTGGGGCATCCTGCTTCCGAATGAAGCGCCGATCCCGGAGATCTTTTGCGCGCCTTGAGGCCCGTGCAGTTACACTGTTGCTGAAGAGGCAGCGATGAAAGTTTTGCTCTTTGGCGCAACAGGAATGGTGGGGCGGGGAGTCTTGCGCGAGTGCTTGCAAGCGACGGACGTGGAGTCCATCTGCGCCGTGGGCCGCAGTGCGCTCGCCGTTCAATCCCCGCGATTGCGGCAGATCCTCCACGCCGATCTCTTCAACCTGCAATGCCTAGAAGCGCAACTAGCCGACTTTGACGCCTGCTTCTTCTGCCTCGGTGTTTCGTCGAGCGGCATGAAAGAGGCCGACTACGAGCGCGTAACCTACCAACTCACTCTCGGTGTGGCTGAAGCGCTCAGCCGCGTCGCGCCTGGAATGACCTTTATTTACGTCTCCGGCGCGGGCACCGACAGCACGGAAAAAGGCCGCGTGATGTGGGCGCGCGTCAAAGGGCGCACCGAGAACGCTTTGCTGCGACTGCCGCTCAAGAGCTTTCTCTTCCGCCCCGGCTTCATTGCGCCCATGGATGGAATTGAATCGCGAACGCCGCTTTACCGTATCACCTACAAACTGCTTGCGCCCATTCAGCCATTGCTGCAGTGGGCACTGCCCAGCCTGGTCCTCTCCACGCGCGAGATCGGCCAGTCAATGCTGGCCGTGGCGCGCCATGGCTATCAGAAGCCTGTACTTGAAATCAAAGACATACGAGCAACCCTGCGCGGTTGACTCGTCAGGAGAACCCTATGCGTACCCAGATCCAAGGCACCACCATGCCCGTGCTTGATGTGCAACTTGACCCCAACGAAAGCGTCTTCAGCGAGAGCGGCGAGCTCAGTTGGATGACCGCTTCCATTCAGATGACCACGCACACGCAGATGGGCGGGGGCGGCGGACTCTTCGGCGTGCTCAAGCGCGTGGCCGGCGGCGGCAGCCTCTTCATGACCGAGTATCGCGCCTACGCCGCTCCGGGCGTCGTCTCCTTCGCCACCAAGGTTCCGGGGCACATTGTGCCGGTCGAGGTCGCTTACGGCGCGGAGTACATGGTCCATCGCCACGGCTTTCTCTGCGCCACGCCTGCGGTCAACATCGGCGTGGGCTTTCAGCAGTCGCTCGGCGCGGGCATCTTCGGCGGCGACGGCTTTCTGCTGCAACGCGTCAGCGGCCAGGGCATGGCATGGCTTGAGCTGAGCGGCGAGCTGATTATCAAGAATCTCGCTCCCGGCGAAGTGCTGCGCGTGCATCCGGGCCATGTGGGCGCCTTCCAGTCTTCGGTTGCCTTCCAGATCACCACCGTGCCGGGAATCAAGAACATGATCTTCGGAGGAGACGGCATCTTCCTGGCCGAGCTGATGGGGCCCGGAACCGTCTGGCTGCAGACGCTGCCCATCTCGCGCCTTGCGCACCAGATCGCCGAGTACCTGCCGCGCACGGAGAGCCGCCAGATGGGACCGGCAGTCGGCGGCGGACTGCTGGGCGGCATCGTCGGGTCGATTCTGAGTGGAGATCAGTAGCAGGTGTAGCGCCGGCCTCCTGGCCGGCTGTGGCGCGGACGTCCGCGTCCGCGCATTTCCGTGATGAATGAACTTTGAATGGGATGGGATAGGAAAGAAGCGTGGACCAGGAGGTCCACGCGACAGCCGACCGGGAGGTCGGCGCTACATTTCGTTCAGACGCTACAGTTGTTCAGACGCTACATTTTGTTCAGGCGCTACATTTCGTTCAGACGCTACATTTCGTTCAGGCGATACATTTTGTTTTACGGTTTACTGGAGTCATAAGCATGAATGAATCATCGGGCAGCACGCGCACTCTTCGCCGCGACATTGTCTTTGCCTTTGCGCTTGGTCTTGCCTGCTACGTGGCCTGGCTGATCCGCGATGTGCTGGTGATGCTCTATGTCAGCGCTCTGTTTGCCGTGGTGCTCAGCCCGATGGTGCGCTTCACCGCGGAGCTTCGCATACGCGGCTGGCAGCCGTTTAAAAGCTCAGCCGTCTTTGTCCTTCTGCTTGCCGTGGCCGGCGCGCTCACGGCCTTTGGTTTTTTTGCTCTGCCGCCGGTCATCAGCGACCTGCATGGCTTTGCACAGGAGATGCCTGCGCGCCTGCCTGCGCAACTGGAGAGGCTCAAGGCCATTCCTCTGGCGCAACACCTGGACACCGCGGCGCTCAGTTCGCGGCTGCAAGACTTTGTGAGCAGTGCCGCCACCACTCTGCTCTTCTCCATCAGCGACTGGGCGGGCAAGCTCTTTGATCTCATCATGGGCTTTATCCTGACCATCTATTTCATCCTGGAAGGCGACCACGCCTATCGCTGGTTTCTCTCCTTCTTCCCGCTCCCGGCTCGCGAACGCCTGGACGCAACCCTCCAGCGCGCCGAGGTGCGCATGGGCAAATGGCTGCTGGGCCAGGGCAGCCTGATGCTCATCCTGGGAGTGGCCAGCACCATCGTCTATCTCTCGCTGCACGTCCGCTATGCCTACGCACTGGGCGTGCTGACCGGGCTGCTGAACATTATCCCGGTGCTGGGCGCGGCCATCTGCGTTGCGCTGGCGCTGCTGGTGGCGGCCATCGACAGTTGGGGCCGCGTGCTGGGCATCGCCATCTTTTACGTGATCTATCTGCAGATTGAAAACTCTTACCTCACCCCGCGCATCATGAAGACGAGGCTCGGTCTGCCCGGCCTGGCCATCCTTGTAGCTCTGCTCCTGGGCTCCGCGCTGGAAGGCGTTCTCGGCGCCATGGTCTCGGTTCCCACGGCGGTGCTGGTCTCCGTCCTTCTCGACGAATACCTGATCCGCAAAGATGCGGCTTGACACTTTCATCCTGCAAACGCTTTGTCATCCCGGGGCAATCCGGTTCACCGCTGAGTGGAAGGCGCAGATATTTTACGTATATTTTTTATCCGGAGGCGAAAATATCCTGGCAGGCCAAAGCGAGAGACTTGGCCTGCCAAGAGAAATCCGTCCTCGGTTACGGCACAAAGACCTTCAGCCGCACGTGCCACTTGGTGGATTCGCCCGGCTTCAGCGTCACCATCTCGGTGTTCATTCCGCCCCAAACCTTGCTGAATGGATCTGCAAAATTGTATTGGTGTTCGATGGCCACAAAGGGAGCCATCGGCGGAGCGTACATTTGGATGGTCTTGATCTCCGGTGACAGGCCCTCAATCTTCAACCCATACTTGGCCGCCGGATCGACAATCTGCACCGTCACCGCGTCGTCCTTCCAGGTCAGGTGGCTCCAGTTGTCGTCATAGTAGTTCTTGGCCAGCGCCGCGCCGCCCTCGGCGCTCAGGTCAAAGCGCGTATCTTTCACCGGCACGAGCTTGCCCGTCGGATACACATTGGCGTAGTTGTCCAACTCGGCGGTCGTCGAGCCGGGAATTTCGATCTTGGCCTGCGTGCGGTCGCCGGAGGGCAGGTTGAAGTACGGATGCCATGCCAGCGCCATCGGCTCGGCCTCTTTGCCCACATTCATCGCGGTCATGGTCACATCCACGGTGTCGGCCTTCAGCGTAATGGTGATCGCCAGATCGGTGCTGCTGAGCCAGTGTCCGCCAAAGTTGCCGGCATGGAGAATGCCGATGGCCTCTTGCCCGCCCTCCACCTGCTTTACGCTCACATCATCGGTTTTGGACTTCAAGATCAGTCCGTGCATGGCGTGAATGTCGCCGCCCGGCTGGCGTCCGTTGTTGGCCGGAAGCGTCAGCGTGTGGCCCTCCCACTCCGTCGTCAGCGTCTTGGTGTCGGCGGAGAGCTTGCCGCGAATCCGGTTCGGGTACGGCGCCAGAAAGGCCGAACCCAGCCGGTAGGCCAGATTGCCGTAGCTGTCGTCCTCCACATCCAGAATCTTCTTGGCCTCGTCCAGCGTCTTGGGCATCAAGATGTCCACATTGCCCTTGCCGGGAAAGTTGGCGGTGATCTGGATGATCTCCATGGCCCGGCCTGGCGCAAGGGTGATGCTGGTGAACTCCGGCTTGGTTTTGCTGACCGCAGTGCGGGTCAGCGTAATGACCTTTTGGCCGCCGATCTCGGTGATGTTCTGGGCCAAGCTAAGCAGGCTGGAACCCGCCGCCACGCCTATCAAAGATGCTGCGCAAATAAAGAGATTCATCTCAATCCATTCCTGAAAGTGCAAGAATTTTCCGCAATCCGTTTTGCGTCAGGCCGTTTTCTGAGCACTGGTAAACGGTTTCCGGGTGCAGCATCATTCTACGCCAATCGGCTCACCATTGGCCTCTCCGCTTGCGCATGTTTCTGGGTTGAAGCAAATCCTGGCCCGCCGGTCTGGAAGTACCGTGCAAGGCTCGACCAAAAGAGCGAGAGCGCTTGCAATCGACAATCCCGTGTGGTAGCTTACTAACCAGTTAGTTAAAAATGGCGACCCACACTCCATCTCGAATGCAAGGCGAACGTGCCGATCACACCCGCGCCCGCATCCTTGACGCCGCCATCCGCGAGTTCAGCGAGTACGGCCTGGCTGGCGCCCGCACGGAACAGATTGCCGAGGAGGCCGGCGTCAATAAAGCCCTTCTTTACTATTACTTCAAAGGTAAAGACGACCTTTATGCGGCAGCGCTTGAGCAGGTGATTGATAGCGTCCGCGCTGAGAGCGCCAGCGTTCTGGAGACGAATGTTTCAGCCGGAGAGCGCTTTGTGCAGATCGTGCTGGGAAACTTTGACCGCTCCCACTCTCACC
>CAZYCV010000052.1:0-28001 GCA_964645305.1 uncultured Occallatibacter sp.
CTTGAATTATCTTAAAGCATATCGTACAATTCTAGTCAGAGTCAAATGGTTTTTCTAAGGCGACAAACAGCCTTTGTAACAGCCGATAAGCTGGCTTTGTAATAGTGATTGAGCAAGATTTGTAAAAGCCGATGAGCTGGCTTTATAAAAGCCGATGAGCTGGCTTTGTAAAGGCCGATGAGCAAGTTTTGTAAAAACCGTTGAGCAGGCTTTGTAACAGGGCACGACTTTAGTCGTGCCGCAAGCTCCATTAAGACATTGGGCTTTAGCCCCTGCGAATCTTTGAGGTTCACAATCCATGGCTGCCAATCCGGGACAATTCGTAGCCAGCGCTTCCCTGCCCTCGTCATTGGCTCGGCTGGAGGAGCTAGGCATAGTCGGCGCGGGCGGCGGCGGCTTTCCTGCGGCGGTCAAGTTCGCCTCCAAAGTCTCGTTGCTGATCGTCAACGCCGCCGAGTGCGAGCCGCTGCTGCACAAGGATAAGGAGTTGCTGCATCACTGCGCCGAGCCATTCCTGCGCGGCCTGCGCATGGCCATGGAGATCGTCGGCGCGCCGGAAGCGGCCATTGGTATCAAGGAAAAGTACCTGGAGATTATTGAAGCACTGGAGCGGGTTGTGCCGCCCAATGTGCGCGTGGTGCCGCTGCCCGATGTCTATCCGGCGGGCGATGAATTCATTCTGGTGCATCTGGTGACCGGCCGAGTGATTCCTCCCGGCGGGTTGCCTAAGGATGTGGACGTTGCTGTATCGAATGTCGAAACGCTGCTGAATATCGGTCTCAACCAACCTGTGACGCACAAATATCTGACCGTCGCAGGCGCGGTTGCGACCCCCGTTACGCTGCGGGTACCGGTTGGCATCTCCATCGGCGAAGTAATTGAAGCGGCGGGCGGCGCAACGGTGGACGACATCGGCGTGCTGCTCGGCGGCGTCATGATGGCCAAGCCCGCGGCCAGCCTGGACGTTCCGGTCACCAAGACCACCGGCGGGATCATCGTACTGCCCGCCCAGCACAGCCTGATCCGCCGCCACAATGCGCCGATGATTCAGGTCAACCGCATCGGCCGCTCGGCCTGCGATCAGTGCCGCTTCTGCACCGAATTTTGCCCGCGCTTTCTGCTCGGCCATCCCATCCAGCCGCATCGCGCCATGCAGTCGCTGGGCTTCACTACAGGCACCGATGCCATGGTGGCCACGCTCTATTGTTGCGAGTGCAATCTTTGCACGCTATACGCTTGCCCGGAGGATCTCGATCCCAAAAATGTCTGCGTCCAGGCCAAGCCGCTGGCGCGCGAGCTGGGGCTGACCTTCAAAGGTGATCCCGCCTCGATTACGCCGCATCCGATGGCGGAATATCGCCGCGTGCCGATGCGACGCCTGATGGCCCGGCTCGGCTTGGGCGAGTTCCACAATGTTGGCCCGCTGGTGGATCATTCGTTTGCGCCCCGCAAGGTCAATCTGCCTTTGAAGCAGCACGCCGGAGCGCCCGCAATTCCAGTGGTCAAGTGTGGCGATCCAGTGCGTCTGGGCGATCTGCTGGCCGCGCCGGAGCAGGGCAAATTGGGCGCGCGCATTCACGCGAGCATCGACGGCGTTGTGACGGTGGGTCGCGATGCGATTGTGATTGAAGCGTAGAGAATCGAAATTAAAGGAGAAAATTGTGGCGGAAATCACTTCAATCGGATTGATTGAGCTGGCCAGCGTGGCCACCGGCTTCCTGGTTCAGGATGTCATGCTCAAGGCCGCTTCCGTGCAGCTTTTGATGGCCCGCAGCATCTGTTCTGGCAAGTATCTCATCGTGATCTCCGGCGACGTCAGCAGCGTACAGGCAGCGGTCGAGGCCGGCGGAGCAACGGCAGGCCCATCGCTGATTGAGCGCCGCCAGATCGCCCGCGTGCATCCTTCGGTTCTCTTGGCCATCTCCAACGCCGTCGAGATCGATCCCCGGCAGTTGCGCTCGATTGGCGTAATCGAAACCTTCTCCGCCGCCAGCATTATTGGGGTGGCCGACGCCGCCATTAAATCCGCTGACGTCACGCTGCTACGCATTCACCTGGCGATGGCCTTGGGAGGCAAGGGCTTTCTGCTGATGGCCGGCGACGTGGCCAGCGTACAAGCCGCCGTGGCCGTCGGTGCAAAGGTCGCCGCCGAGGACGGAATGTTGGTGGGCAAATGCGTCATAGCCGCACCCTCGCCGGAACTCTTCCGCGATTACATTTAAGCAATCTGTGCGCGGAAAAGCTACTCTCTTCCAATGGAGCGTCTTTTGAAGTAAATGAATCCCGCCAGCCCTAGCAGGCCGCTACCCAGCAAGATCAAGCTGCCGGGCTCAGGCGTCTCATCGCCTGCGGGATCGCCGACAAATATCTGCGGCGTACCATCCCCGGCAGGCTGCGTGCCATCGATTGGAATAAAAATGTCAATGTTTGGGTAGTCCGTTGTATATATGTTGTTTGCCGCAAACGAAGAAGCAGTAGCCAGTAAACTATCAATCTGGGGCTGATATCCGGCAGGCAGGTTCGCCGCCAGCTTGGGATCGTTCGGATCAAAGAGCTCCCAGTTGGCCCACTGCGCCACAGCCATAGTATTTGCTGAGGCGCCAGGAGCGGCCGCTTCCGCTTCAATATACGCCGCTTCCACGTACAATTCGTTTCCCGAGACCGGAATCATTGTTGCCTCCCAAGTCTCGCCAAAATATATCTCGTTCTCGTAGCTGATGCACATCAGCGGCGTTGTTGCCAAACTGCCGTCGAAGCTGAAGTTATAAGGAAAGACGTAAACCTCGGGGCTACTGCCGGATATCTGTCCCCCGGTGCTGACCAGCGTGACCGTCATCGTATCCGCGCTTGCCGTCGCCGAACTCAACAACAGAACGACTAAAACCAAGACCGAAAAAGTGATGCAAACCTTCAAATTCTTCATGGTCCCCCCTACCCAAAACTCAACGCCACTTCATCCCTGAACCCAAACCGCAGCCATAGGTATCCTTCTCCGCTGCTCACCTGCCAGCGAACCAATACAAACGAGATGCCCTGAAATTCAAGGGCGTTCTCAAAAGCGGTTATAGTTCCTCAATGTTGGAGAAATCTTATCTAATTTTCAAAAAGCCTGCAAGATTACGGGGTTGTATTACTTGGGTAATTGCTATGGGAGCCCATGCAAACCTATTGAGCGCTTCCGTGCGGGAGAACTTGCACGGTAACCGCAAAACATGGCAACTCGCAAAAAGTTGCGCCGACCTCATGGTTGGCGCTAACCTGGGCCTTCTGGCCCACTTTTGCCCATTCGATAGAACATTGAATATTCCGGCCACCGCTACAAGTTACTATCGCCCGTAAAAGCTCTCAATCCAGCCTTGCAGCAGCGCCGGAAAGCAGCCCAGCACGACGACAGCGGCGGCAATGGCCAGCAGCACGGCCATGGTTACCGGATGCGCTTTGATGGGCGTCTCATCGGAGGCGGGCATCACATAGGCTCGCTTGAGGACTTGCAGGTAGTAATAGAGCGAGACGGCGCTCATGGCAACGGCGAGAGCCACCAAAGCAAAGGGAACCGGCCCTGCGGAGACGCCCAGCACGGCGGCAAACAAATTGAACTTGGCCCAGAAGCCGACGAGAGGCGGAATCCCGGCCAGCGAGAGAAACAGCACCAGCAGCACCGCGGCCAGCAGCGGATTGCGCTTGTGCAAGCCGAGGAAAGAGTCAAGCCGGTCACTGCCCGTGGCCCGCTCGACGACGGAAACCACGCCGAATGCGCCGATGGTCGTCAGGCCGTAGGTGAGGACGTAGTAGAGGACGGCATGTTGACTGGCGAGGACATATTTCCAGGATGAGACCAACGCCTCCACATCTCCTGGCTTACCGCTGAGGTGCTGAGCAATGCCAACGCCTAAGAGAATGTAACCCGCGTGTGCAATCGCCGAGTAAGCAAGCAATCGGCGGACGCTCGACTGCGCCAAAGCAGCAAGATTGCCTACGAGCATCGATAAAGCTGCCACTGCGAGAAGGACTCCGGCCATACCAGTCCAGACCCCGTCATACTGATGCAGTCGGGAGAATAGCTCCCAGCGATCCATATTCCAGGAACCCTCAAACAGCTGAATGGTTGAAATCCTGCTACAGATGGTGAGTAATAGTGCAAAACTCGCGACCTTAGAGACAGAAGCAATGAATGCAACTGCTGGGGCTGGCGCACCTTCGTATGTATCGGGAGCCCACAAATGAAACGGGACCGCTGCGACTTTAAAACCTAGTCCTGCTACAACTAGAACCCATGCAACGTATAGCAACGGTGCCGACCCTTGCCAGAAGACCGTATATTTAATCTCGGAAATATCCGTGCTTCCTGTAAGACCATAAATATAGCTGAATCCAAAGAGTAGAAAAGCCGCCGACATTCCGCCAAACAAGTAATACTTGAGAGCCGCTTCAGCACTTTTTCCCGAAGTCTTGGCGAAGGCAGTCATGATATACAGACTTAGACTTAATAACTCCAGTCCGATAAAGATAACCAGTAAATCTTGCGCGGCGGCAACGAGCAACCCGCCTGAAGCGGCCATCAAAACTACGGCAACGAATTCGCCGACGTGCTTCGTGAAATCGGAGTCAATGAGCAGTAACAGCGTCAGTGCAGTCAGTATGAGGATTCCAGCTTGTGCTGCACCAATATAACCACACTGAGCAAGTATTAAAACATCATCAAACCTGTATCCGGTGCCTCCGGAAGCCTGCAACGCCCACAACGCCGCCCCACAGCCAGCCACACCCAGCAATGCCGCCACGGCCACGCGCACCTTCAGCGCCGCCTTGCGCAGAAAGCCCAAGTCAACAATCAGCACGACGAGCGCCGCGACTTCCAGCATCGTCTCCGGCAGTGTTACGCGGAAGAGGTCCGAATAGTTCATTGCACACCTCCCGCAAGCAGCGTCTTTACCGCCGGTTCAATTGCATCGAGCAAAACTCTGGGCCAAACTCCAACCAACAAACTCGCTCCCATTAACAAACTCACGCCGGTAACTTCCGGCCAGGTAATGGCCGCGAACTTGTGCCCGTGCTCCTCTTCCAGAACGTGCGCGCTAGGCAGAGCATCGCTGAAGAAGGCCTTCTGCATTGCCCGCCAAGTGTAGGCCACGCCCACCACAATCCCCACGCCCGCCGCGACAACCCACCATGGCCGGACCATCCACGCGCCGACCAGCACCTGCACCTCGGCCCAGAAGCCGGAAAATCCCGGCATTCCCATCGAAGCCGCTCCAGCAATCACAAACGCTCCCGCCGCGAAGGGCAGCCGCTTGGAAAGGTGCATCGTCTCCAGTTCCGCCAACTGCCGCGTATGCGTGCGCTCGTAGACGATGCGCCCCACAATGGCGAAGAGCAGTCCGGCGATGATGCCGTGCGAAAACATCTGCATCACCGCGCCGGTCACGCCGATCTGATTGAGCGTCACAAGGCCGAGCAGCACAAAGCCCATGTGGCTGACGCTGGAGTAGCCGATGACAAACTTGAAGTCGGTCTGCGCCAGCGCAACCAGCGCGCCATAGACTATGCCGATGATCGCGAGCAGCGCAAAGATGTCGCGCCAAGAGCCGATGCCGATCAGCGTGAAGCCCCATGGGTCGAGGCCGCGCGGGAAGAGACCGATGGCGACGCGCAGACAGCCGTACGCGCCCAGCTTCATCACCACGCCGGCCAGCAGCATGGAAGCCGCCGTCGGCGCGGCCACGTGGCCGGTGGGCGCCCAGGTGTGGAAGGGCCACATGCCGGCCAGAATCGCAAAGCCTGTGAAAACCAGCGGAAAGCACCACATTTGAAAGCTCGCCGGTAGCCCCGCGTGCGCCAGATCGATGAGGCTGGTGGAATGGCTGCCCGCCGTGGTGTACGCCGCCAGCAAGCCAATCAGCACCATCGCCGAACCGACAAAGGAGTAGAGCGCCAGCTTCATCGCCGCATACTCCCGCCGCGTCGAACCCCAAATGGCGATCAGAAAATACTTGGGCACAATGGCGATTTCGTAGAAGACAAAGAGCAGGAACAGATCGAAGCTGAGAAAAACTCCGTAGACTCCGCCGATCAGCGCCAGAAAAAAGGCGAAAAACTCATTCGTGCGCAGCTCGATATTCCAACTGAAAAGCACGCCCGCCACCGCAGCCAGGCCGGTCAACAGCACCAGCACACGGCTGATACCGTCGGCCGCTAGCAAAAAGTGAATCCCCATCGACGGAACCCAGGGCAGGTCAACAAGGACGACTCTGGGCTGCCCCATTCCGACGATGAATCCTTGCACGCCTAGCGCGAGGCCGGCCACGGCCACGCCAAGCGCCAACCAGCGAGCCAGCGCAGGTAGCCCTTTGGGCAAAAGCGCCAGTAGCAAAGCTCCGGCAAACGAGAGATAAATTGTCCACGCCAGCATTAAAATCTCCAGTGTGCCAAGAGGTACACAACCGTTGAGTTCACATTCTCCACGATCAACTGCGGCAGAACGCCAAACAAAATCATCAATCCGATCACCGGGGCCAGCGCCATCCGCTCGCCGTGGTGCAAATCAGGAAAGCCCGCGCAATGCTCCGGCACGGGGCCGGTAAAGACCTTCTGAATCACCGTCAGAATCACCGCCGCCGTCACCAGCAAGCCCAGAATCGAAACCGTTGCCGCCACCCAGGCCAGCGAAAAGACACCGCAGAAGATCAGGAACTCGCCCACAAAGCCATTCAATCCCGGCAATCCCAGAGAACTGAAGAGCGCAATCCCCATCAGCCCGGCCAGCACCGGCGCGGGCTTGCGCAACCCGCCGAATTGGTCAATGCCGCGATGGCCCCCCGTCCGCTCTTGCAGCATCGCCACAAACCAGAAGAGCGCCGCCGCCGTCAGGCCGTGGTTGAACATCTGCAAGATCACGCCGTTCAGCGCCATCGCCTGATTGGTCTGCGCGGCCACGCCCACAGCCGGAACCGCCAGCGCAAAAATGCCCAGCAGACAATAGCCCAGGTGGTTGACCGAAGAGTATGCCAGCACGCGCTTCAGATCCTTCTGCGCCGCCGCCGCCCATGCGCCCATCACCACCGTCGCCACGGCCAGCACCAGCAGCGGCGTGCGTATCTGCGCGATCTGCGCGCCAAAGAGAGGCAGCGCAATCCGCAGCAGACCGTAGACGCCCATCTTGGACATCGCGCCGGTCAGCAGCATCGTCACCGGCGAAGGCGCTTCGGCGTATGCAGCGGGCAGCCAGGTGTGAAAGGGGAAGATCGGCACCTTGACGGCAAAGCCAGCCAGTACGCCGATAGCCAGCCAGAGAATCGCCGCCGGTCCCAGATGCGCCGTGATCGCCTGCTCCAGTTCGCCTGTTGAGGCCAGCAGCGTCAGGTGCGGAAAGTCCATGCTGCCCGTGGAAAGATAGACAGCCAAAAACGCCACCAGCAGCGCTACGCTTCCGGCCATCGTATAGACGAAAAACTGCGTCGCCGCCGGCCCTCGCCGCGCCCCGCCCCACAGCTTGATAAGGAAGAAGGCGGGCAGCAAACTCAGCTCCCAGAAGAGAAACCAATGATAGAAGTTCAGCGCCGTGAACGACCCAAAGAGCCCCGCTTCCAGCACCAGCACCAGCGCAAAGTAAAGCCCTGGCTGATGATGCACCCGATGCGCCGCATCCACCGACATCAGCACCACCAGCGCCGACAGCACCAGCATCAGCGCCCCCAGCCCGTCCACACCCAGGTAATAATTGATCCCCAGCGACTTGGCCCAGACGTGTTGCTCGACGAGGCCCATGCGCCCATCCGCCGGCAGTTGCGTCCAAACGAACAGAGTCAGCACCAGCGCGGCCAGCGTCGTCACTAGCGCCACGCCGCGCGCATGCTTGCCGGCCACAAGCGCCAGCGCCGCGCCCAGCAACGGCAGCACGGTCAACAGCGTCAAGATAGGTATTCCGGTCGTAAATTCGTTCATGGCCGGCTGCTCCAAATCAGAATAACCACCAGCGCCACCACACCCAGCGCCATAATTCTCAGGTAACTTTGCACGCGCCCCGATTGCACCCGCGCCAGCAATCCGCCGCCTCCGGCTAGACCAGCGCAGCCGTTGTCAAAGCCGCCATCCACCACATTCGCATCCAAGAATCGATTCAGCCGCGCCCACAGAGCAAAGCTGCCCGCCACTCCGGCCACCGCGCCGCCCCAAACCCGCCGGTCCAGCCAATCCGTCACACGCGCCCACCAACCATAAAACGCGATCACCGTCGCGCTATACAACTCATCCACATACAACCGGTCACGCAGCCAGCCCCAAGCCATCGGCGCAGCCTTCTCCAGCGGGTCCGGCTCCATTGGCTGTGGAGAGCGGTCGCCATAGATCTTCCAACTCAACCACCACCCAAAGATAACAATCACCGAGGATGCGAGCATCAGCGTTCCCAGTCCAGGCTCCATGAATCCATGCCAATCGAATGCCGCTGCGCGCCCGTCCAGAAAGGACCGGAACCAAGGCCATGCCGGTGTGCCAATCAACCCCAGCGCCATGGCAAAAAACGCCAGAATCCCCAGCGGCGCGGTCATCACCTTCGGACTCTCATGCGCCGGCTTGCCGCCCCGCCAGACGCCAAAGAAAACATACGCCACCTGCCGCGTCATATAAAACGCCGTCAGCAGCGCGCCAAAGACCAGCATATAGAACGGCGCCTTGGCCACGCTCCAATGCTGCGCCGCCTCCAGAATCCCGTCCTTCGACCAAAAGCCGGAAAAGACCAGCGGAAAGCCACACAGCGCCAGCATTCCTATCGAGTAAGTCAAGAAAGTCAGCGGCATATCGGACTTCAGCCCGCCCATCTTGCGAATATCCTGCTCCCCGTGGCAGCCATGTATTACCGAGCCAGCACCGAGAAATAACAGCGCCTTGAAAAAAGCATGAGTTATAAGATGGAACATTCCCACGGCCACGCCGCCCATGCCCAGGCCAGCCATCATGTAACCTAACTGCGAAACCGTCGAGTAAGCCAGAATGCGCTTGATGTCATTCTGCGCCACGGCAATCAGCGCAGCAAAAACAGCCGTAAATGCGCCCACCCATGTAACTACGGTCAGCGCGGTCGTTGTTCCGCCTGTCGGCATTCCGGCGGCCATCAGCGGATAAACTCGCGCAATCAGATAAACGCCCGCAGCCACCATCGTCGCCGCATGAATCAGCGCCGAGACTGGCGTCGGACCTTCCATTGCATCCGGCAGCCAGACGTGCAACGGAAACTGCCCGCTCTTGCCCGCCGCTCCGGCAAAGATAAGCAGGCCAATCGCCCCCGCCGCCGTCAATCCCCATGCGGCTGGCTGCGCTAACAACCCTGCCAGCGCAGCCACTTCCATCGAACCTGCGCCGTGGTTATAAAAGAGCAGCGTGCCGGTCTGCGAAAAAAGCCAGACCATTCCCAGCAGAAAAAAAACATCGCCGATACGCGTAGTCAGAAAGGCCTTCTTCGCTGCAGCAGCCGCAGCTGGTTTCTGAAACCAGAATCCAATCAACAGATAAGAAGTAAGTCCGACTAACTCCCAACACATAAAGAGCAGTAGAATCGAATTGGCAATCACCACGCCCAGCATCGCCCCGGCAAAGAGCGAGAGAAAGCAGAAAAAGCGCGTGTAATTTTCGTCGTCTTTCATGTAGCCTGTCGAATAAATAAAGATCAGTAATCCGACAAAGCTGACCATCACCAGCATCACCGCCGACAATGGATCAAGCACCCAACCCAAGTCCACGTGTGCTGTGCCTGCCTGAAACCATGTGAAATTAAAAACTGAGTGTGTAGCGACTCCATGTATCCAATCAACCAGAACACGTGTAAATGCAATAAGCGAAAGCAAAAGCGAAAAGCTTAACGAGCCAATAGAAAGAGCAGCAGCCGTTTTACGACGCGGCTGTTTGAGAAAAGCAATCACTCCAGCTGCAACCATAGGCACTGCCGCAATTAGCACTAGATAGTCACAGGACGGACCGCAATGAGTTAATGATCCGGAAACCATTTCTGTATCTAGCATCCGTTCACCCCTTCATCCTATTCATTGCGTCCAGATCGGTCGTCTTAGCGTGGCGATGAATCTGAATGACCAGACCCAAGCCCACCGCAGCCTCCGCCGCCGCCACGGCTATCGAAAAGATCGCAAAGATCATTCCCGTCAGCCGCTCCGGATGCGGCCCGTAGCGCCAGAAGGCAATCAGATTCAAGTTCGCCGCATTCAGCATCAGTTCAATCCCGATCAGCACCAGAATCGCGTTGCGCCGCACGAGCGCACCGGCCAGGCCAATCGAGAATAACAGTGCAGCTACCAACAAGTAATAGGCCAGCGACGTCATTTTTGTCCTTCTTTCTCGTGTATCGCCACAATCACCGCGCCAATCATTGCCGCAGTTAATAACACCGCTACAATCTCCAGCGGCAAAACATAGCGCCCCACCAACGCATTGCCTATATCCAAGTTAGTGACTTGAGGCACGGCCGTCAGTTGCGGCAGCGCCTTCATGCTCCCCATCACAGCCCAGCCCAGCACGGCAAAAACTCCCGCCGCAATCACCAAGCCCACGAACCAAGTCCGGCTGAAGACTCCATCTTTGGGCGTCTCCGATCCTTTGGTTAATAGAATCGCAAAGACCACCAGAATCGCCACCGCGCCGATATAAACCAGAACCTGCGCCCAACCTGCATATTGCGCGTCCAAGCTCATAAACAAAAACGCCAATCCTGCAAATACAACCGACAGCGCCAGCGCGCAATGCACGGTATTTTTCAGCAGCATCGCAGCCAGCGCGCCCATCACCGTAATCGTAGTCAGCACGTAAAAAACAATACTCATCAAGAATCACTCCGCATACCGATAACTCCTCGGCCCAATCTTTCCTCTATGCATCTCGCTCCAACCGAGCGTCACATAGGCTGCAATCAAAACCGCCGAGCACACCACCCAGCGCAGCCAGCCGTCGCCCATAAACCGCCATGCCGCCGCCACAAAAAGATTCAGCAGGCACATCGGCAAAACAAACTTCCAGGCAAAGTTCATTAACTGATCCTGCCTAAGTCGCGGCAAAGTCCCGCGCAGCCAGATGAAGACAAAGATCGATAGCATCAGCTTGGAGAAGAACCAGATCCACGATGGAACCCAGTTAAGAAAAGAAAACGGCGCGCTCCATCCGCCTAAAAACAGAGTCGTACCCAATCCAGAGATAGAAAACATCGCCAGATACTCGCCCAGAAAGAAGAGCGCGAATTTGAAGCCGGAATACTCCGTATGATATCCAGCCACTAACTCCGACTCACCTTCCGGTAAGTCGAAGGGCGAGCGGTTGGACTCCGCCGTGGCCGCAATCGCATACATCAAAAATCCCGCGCAGCCCCACGGCGTAAAGATATACCAGTGCGGCAGGCCATAACTGTAGTGATTCTGCGCGGCCACAATCTTGGTGAGCGAAAGTGAACCGGTGATCATTACAACAGTTACACCCGACAGCAGCAGCGGAACTTCATAACTGATCATCTGCGCGACAGCCCGCATCGCGCCCAGCAGCGAGTACTTATTACGGCTCGACCATCCAGCCATAAAAACCGCAAGCTCTGCCGAGGCCCCAATGGCAAAGTAAAACAGCAGTCCGGCGTCCATATCGACCAGCACCATGTTACGGCCCATCGGCAGCACGGCAAAGCCCATAAAGACCGCGACGACCATTACCACCGGCGCCAGAAAATGCACCGCTGCGTCGGCGCTCATGGGAACAATATCTTCCTTGGTCAGCGATTTGATGCCATCGGCGATAGGTTGTAAAAGACCATAAGGGCCCACGCGGTTCGGTCCCAGCCTATTCTGAATGCGCGCGATGCCCTTGCGCTCAAAGACCGTGGTCAACGCAAAGAGCGCGGGAAAGAGGCAGATAATGGCCACCACGGCCAGCAGCACACCGGCCGCGGATTGCCACGCCGCGGGAAGAAAACTAACTATCCAGTGCTGAAGCAATACGAAGATCTGGTCAAAAAATCCAATCATCCGTTCGCTCCTTCCAAGGCTTTTGCCGCGCTCTTCGCAGCCGCCGCATCTGATGTTGCTTTGACCTTGGCGGCAAACTTGGCTTTTTCTTCACCAAGCCGCGCATCCACGGTCGCCGCCTCTGCGGGATGAATCTTTTGATAATAAGAATTCGGCTTGGCCAATTGATCGCGATCAAGCAGCAACCCGCCAAAGCGGTCGGTTGTCGCCAGTTCAAACTCCGTGTTCATCTTGATTGATTCGAACGGGCAAACCTCAACGCATATCTGGCAGCTCATGCAGACCGCAATATCAATCTCGAAGCGCGCCGGATAAAACTGCATCCTGCCCACATAATCCGGTTTTTTGTCCTTGGATTTCTCAATATAAATGCACTTCGGCGGGCACTCTTTCTCGCAGATTTGACAAGAGGTGCAGCGCAGCCCCGCCAGAGCATCCGTCCCGTCGAAGACCAGAAAGGGAAAAACGCGCGCCGCCTCGAACGGCGCAATCCGCTCCTCCGGATACTCGACCGTCGTCAACCGCTCCGCAAAAAAATAACTGCCGAAGAAATTCCGCGCCGTCTCCGCCAGCCCTTTAATGATGCCCTCACCCAGCAAATCGTCTCTCCTCAGTCCCTATCGATCCACTTCTCCCAACACAATGTCCACGCTGCCAAAGATCAGCACTACATCGGCCACGTCGCTACCCAAACACATATCTTCCAGCACCGTCAGGTTAATCAAACTCGGCGGCCGGATGCGATAGCGATACGGATTCGCCCCACCGTCACTTATCAGATAAAAACCCAGCTCGCCTTTGGGCGCTTCAATCCGACCGTAGGCTTCGCCCGACTTGGGACGAATGCCCCGGCTTTTGGCCTTGGGGTCCACCACCGGACCACCAGGAATATCTTTCAGCGCCTGCTCCAGAATCTTGATCGACTCGCGCATCTCCAGCAGGCGAATCATGAAGCGGTCGTAGACATCGCCGTGATCGCCCAGCGGCACGCGAAAGTTGAAGCGGTTATAAATCCCGTAGCCGTCCACTTTGCGAATGTCGTAGTTCACGCCCGAGGCGCGCAGCATCGGCCCGGTCACCCCGGCATTCACCGCCAGCTCGGCGCTCAGCCTGCCCACCCCCTGCGTCCGCACCATCAGAATCTCGTTGCTTCTGAGCAGCCGCTCAAACTCATCCGTGAACCTGCCCAGCCCCGCGACAACCTTGCGTGTCCGGTCGAGCCAACCCTCCGAAGCATCCACACGGCAGCCGCCAAAGCGCATATAGTTGACCATCATGCGCGCCCCGGTCAGCTCCTCGAAGAGATCAAGAATCTTCTCGCGCTCGCGGAAGGCGTACATCAACGGCGTGCCGCTGGCGCCCATCTCCTGCGTCAGAAAGCCAATCGATGAAGCATGATTCTGATAGCGCGTCAGTTCGCCCAGAATCACCCGCAGATACTCGGCGCGCTCCGGGACCGCCTGCCCAGTCAGCTTCTCCACCGCCAGCGCGTAGGCCCAGTTGTTGGTCAGCGGGCACATATAATCCAGCCGGTCGGTGAAGGGCATCGAGGCCAGATAGCTCTGCCCTTCGCCAATCTTCTCATGGTTGCGATGCAGGTAGCCAAAGACCGGGCGCAGCTTGATCACCCGCTCGCCGTCGAGCGCCACATCCATGCGGAAGACGCCGTGCGTCGAGGGATGGTGCGGCCCCATCGCCACTTCCAACAGCTCCCCGTCGCCGCTCTCGGCTACCGCCTGCGGACGATTCCAGCCTTTGGGCCGTTTTTTTATCTTCCCCAAAATCATGCTGTCGCTGGCCCCTGATCTCTGATCTCTGATCCCTGATCCCTGCTTCTCTGCGCTTCGGCGCGCTTCAGCACCTCGTCGTGCGCCGTCGGCTCCCACTCGAAGTCGTCCGGCTCGCGGTAATCCTTGCGCATCGGATGATCCTTGAAGTTCTTCCACATCAGCAGCCGACGCAGGTCCGGATGCCCTGTGAAGACGATGCCAAAAAGATCAAAGATCTCCCGCTCCTGAAACTCCGCCGAGCGCCAGATGGGCGTCAGCGAGGGCAACTCGACCTGATCGGTGCGGTTCACGGTCTTCATGCGGATAATCACCGGCCCATGCTTCTTCTCGACGGAGTATAAGTGATAGACGGCCTCCAGAGAATCCGGCCAATCTACGCCTGTCGCGTTCGACAGAAAATCCAGCTTCAGTTCGGCATCGTCGCGCAGAAACTTGGCCACCGCGTACGCAGACTCCGGCGCCAACCGTAGCGAGTGCTGACCGCTGGGGCTTGGATTCAAGACAATCTCCACCGCAGCGCCCGGTATGGCTGCTTCTATCGCCGATTTGATTTCTTCTACCGTCTTCAAAACCTTACTCCCCGGAATCTAGGCCACTATTAGTTGAATAAACCATGTGTGACAAGTTGAATCATGGCGAAAAAGATAAACGCTGCGTATAACTGTTTTCCTATGAAGTATTCGCAATTAGTAGCTACGCGTTCATTCACAAGATCTTCTTTCAATGCACTCCTGATATACTTTCTGAATTTAATTGATTCTATCAATGGAGCGACAAACATCAATAAAACCGCAGCAATTTTAAGGAAAATATGATAACCCCAACCATGAAGATGAACCTCATTCCATATTCCGTCCAAAAAGATGATAGAACCAAAAATCATCCATACATAGGTGAAAAGCCAATTCCCTTTCAAGTTTTCGTTCTCGACAAAATCCCGATCCATGCTCTTCATCCGTTCCACCTGACTTTCAAGAACCCCTGATTCAGTTTCATTCATGACATTCCCGCAGGGGCTAAAGCCCTATTCTTGATGCGACCTTTGCGGCCCGGCTGAAGCCGTGCCCTTGTTACAAAGCCTGCAAAATCGAGTTTTCCTGCAACCTGTGAAGTCGTGCCCTGCTACAAACCAATTCTATCGGCTACAACGTTGCCCCTTCTGAGAGCAGCATATTGTGCTTTTCCCGCCCTATCGTCCTGCTCCCGGAGGGAGCCGTCGAAAATAGCCCAGGGTGAAGCGCAGCGGAACCCTGGGTAAGATGCCAAGAGAGGGTTATCCGCCCCGGAGGGGCGGATCGAATGTTCTCGCCGTGAATCATTGAATCGGGCAACGATGTGACCTTTCACACTGCCCCTACGGGGCGGAAATCTCTGGCTTGCATCCTTACCCAGGGTTTTACCCTGGGCTATTATCGTCTCTTCCCTCCGGGAAGAACTGTTCCCTATTCCCTAGTCCCAAGTCCCAAGTCCCTCAGTCCCTTAGTCCCCAGTCCCTCAGTCCCCAGTCCCAAGTCCCTCAGTCCCTTAGTCTCTATCACTGAATCACCACCGGCACCGTCCATACTCCCTTATTGAACGCCGGCTCCAGATCATGCTCTCCAAACGTCGGCACGGGAAACTCGCCTTGCTGCTCCGCGTCCAAGTAGCGTGGGCGATCTTCGCCGGTCAAGTGCTGGGCGTCGATCTTCTTTTGCAACGTCATGAAGGCCTGGATCAGCGCCTCCGGGCGCGGCGGGCAGCCCGGTATATGCACGTCCACCGGAATGTAGCGATCGATCCCTTTCAGCACGTTGTAGCCCTGCTTGAACGGCCCTCCGCTGATGGCGCAAGCGCCCATCGCAATCACGTACTTCGGCTCGGCCATCTGGTTATAGAGCCGCACCACCTGCGGCGCCATCTTCTTGGTCACCGTGCCGGAGACGATCATCAGATCAGCCTGGCGCGGCGATGGGCGGAAGATCTCCGCCCCGAAGCGCGCCAGATCGTAGCGCGCCATGGTCGTCGCAATCATCTCGATGGCGCAACAAGCCAGGCCAAACTGCATCGGCCAGATCGAGTTCCGCCGCCCCCAGTTGTACAGCTCCTGGATGGTGGTCACGACGATCCCCTGCTTGCCCATCTCGATTTTTAGACTCTCATCCATTGTCGCTTCGCTCCAGTCGTCAGCTTTCAGTTATCAGCTTTCAGCTATCAGCCGTCAGCTTCTATTGTCCGCAATCCAGACCTTCATTGCTGTACCCCAGCTTTTGGCTGAAAGCTGAAGGCTGATAGCTGAAAGCTACCGTTACCCCCACGTCAGCACACCCTTCGCCCAGGCCCATACCAGCCCCTCCACCAGCAGCAGCACAAAGACCAGCATCGCCCCACAGGCCGCCACGCTCAACCCGCTGAAGGCCACGGCGAAGGGCAGCAAAAAGATCGACTCCACGTCGAAGACTAAAAAAATGATCGCATACAGGTAATAGGCCGAGTGGAACTGCATCCAGGCGTCGCCCCTGGATTGCAGTCCGCACTCGTAGATGTCGTTCTTCACCGCGTTCGGCTTGGCCGGCGAAAAGACCTGCGCCCACAGCCACGCGAGGCCGAGCGGAGCCAAAGCAAAGCCCAGCGCCGCCACAAAAAGAACTGCCAGAGGAAAATAGGGATTGGAAGCCATCGTCAAAAAGAAATCCTTCTGCTTTAACCTACCATTTGATGGCCCCTTTGGCGAAAAGATGCGCGGGCGCGCCCCGTTCGCTTCCCCTTTTGCGCCGTTCATCCCACTCTGTGAACCGCTCGTTGCGGAAATTCATTTCACAAACCCGCACACCAAGCCAGATTGTGGCTTGCAAGCCCCGCTTGCGCGCGCCTCAAAGAGCGACTGCAAGACCTTGGGCGCTGTCTTGGCCACCTCTATTGTGACCATATCCGTGGTTCCCTGCTCGGTCTGCCAAGTGATGACCACAAAATGGTTTCTGGCCCGCTTCTTCACCAAGGACACCGCTCCCGCCGCCAGAACTCCAAGATGGATCTTCACCTCCTCACGAAACTGATAGGAGCGGATTTGCGCGTAAGGGATTGAAAAGCCTCCCACGCCGGAGTAAAACTCCAGCGCCGTATCCGAAGTCATCACCCACGATCCGGCAGTTCCCTGCTTGACCGTCTGCACCGTACCGTTCACATAAACGGCCTCTTGCCCTTCAACGGCAAATGCCTGTGCCGCCGAAAAAATCATCCCAGCCCAAACCACCACTGTTATCATCGTCTTCCGCATTGAATTGTTTCTCCCTTCAATCTGGAAGATAACCCGATGTGCCATCGCCTATGGCCTGAGTTGTGACACTTTCGCAACTGTCACAATGAACCTCCTATGCAAGTTTTTAATCTTAGGTCAACACTCCTGTAACCAGGCTGTCGCATTGGGCCGTTAATTTCACCCTTAAGGAGTCCACATTCTTCGGACTTTCAACCAAATTGAATAAAATTTTGCTCCAACCCATTCAGGAGGTTACACTTGTTCCATTTGCTTCAAAGCGTGTGTAAGCGATTCACTGCATTGACACTGTCGGTTATAGTTCTTTTCTCCGCAGTCACCCTGCATGCTCAGTCCAGCAATGCAAAGCTTGAAGGAACTATAACGGATAGCCAGGGCAGAGGCATCGTCAAAGCTCAGGTTACGGTTAAGAACTCCTCCAATGGCCTCAGCAAGCTCCTCCGCACCGACGCCAATGGCTACTATTCTCTGGACGGCCTGCCCGCCGGAAGCTACACGGTGATAGCCAGCGCCCCGGGCTTTGCCACCCTCTCCAAAAACGACATTCTCCTCGCCGAGGGCCAGAGCCAGTTCACCACGTTCGCTCTGGCCATCGGCACCATCACCGAGGATGTCACGGTCAACGCCGGTGTCGATTCCATCGCCGCAGAGACCGCTCCCAGCGGCGGCTTCCTGGAAGAGCGTTCCGCGCAATCCATCGTTTCCAACACCTACATTGAGAACTTTACCGCGCCCATCGCCGACTTCGGCGAGATCGTCCAGATCGTTCCTGGCGCCTTCACCACCAGCGCCAACGGCGTCGGACTGGGCCAGAGCAAGACCTACTTCCGCGGCTTTCCGGACGGCGACTACAACATCGATTTCGACGGCATTCCGTTCTTTGACACCAACACGCCCACCCACCACTCCTGGGCATTCTTCCCCTCGCAGTGGGTCGGCGGCGTCGACTTCGACCGCAGCCCCGGCTCCGCCTCCACTATCGGACCCACCCCCTTCGGCGGCTCCATTCACCTGCTCTCCAAGCCGCTCAGCAACGAGTTCGATCTGCGCGCCACGGCCTCCTTCAGCACTTGGAACACCAAGCTCTACGATGCCGCCTTCAACTCCGGCAGCTTCGGCATCCTTCGCGGCGCTAAAAAGTCGAATCTATTCATCGACTACCACCATATGTCCTCAGATGGATACCAGAGCTACAACTACAACCGCCGTGATGGAGGCTCAATTCTCTATCAATACCAGTTCAGTCCCAAGACGGTGCTCACCGGCTTCAGCGGCGTCATTCAGTTGACCTCCAACGGGCCGAATATCAGTTCCACGCGCTGTATGCTCTTCGGCGTCTCGGCGACAAGTGCTTACAGTTGCACCAACGCCAATACCGCCAACGGACTGCAACCTTACACCGGCGCGGGCATCAAGTTCCTGCTCACCGCACCCAACTCGACTGACCCCGCCAACTGGTTCAGCTACCAATACAACACCTACCATGTGCCCACTGACTTCGAGTACATCAGCCTCAAGACCGAGTTTGGCAAGGGCTGGTATCTGGAGTTCAAACCCTACACCTACAACTATGACAACGTCGAGCGCTACGACAACGCCACGCCGCTCACCGAGGTGACCGCCGCCGCTGCCGCCGCCAATCCGTCGCTGGTCCCCAACTCCATCGTGGTCAACGGCAAGGATTACTACGACGGGGCAGCCATCAAGCCCTGCGACGTGCAGGTGGTCAAATCCGGCGTCGCCGCGCTGCCCTGCGGCATCGACAAATACAACAGCTATCGCAAGTTCGGCGAGACGCTGACCACCACCCAAACATCCAAACTAGGCGTGGTGCGCGCCGGTCTCTGGTATGAATACGCCGACACCAACCGCCATCAGTATCCCAGTGACCCGCTGAACAATTGGGCAGATCAGGCGCTGCCAAAGTTCAACGAGTCCTTCTGGACCGATTCCTACCAGCCCTACGCCGAGTACGAACTGCACGCCACGCCTCAGTTCAACATCACCGCAGGCATCAAGTACGCCGCCTATACCATGAGCGTTCTGCATCACGCGGACGATGGCGCAACCGTGGGCGAACTAAGCTGCTATCCCAATACGACAGCGGCTTGCTCGGCAACCGTGAGCGACTTTGGCAGCTTCACCGCATGGCTCCCTTCGCTCGATTTCAACTATCGCATCCAGCCCAACTGGTCGGTTTACGCACAGGCAGCCACCGGCAGCATCGTTCCGCCCAGCGCCGTTTACGACTTCTACCAAACTCCGACGGCCGCCATTCCCAACCCCCAGCTCGCCACTCCGCCCAAGCAGCAAAAGTCCAGCACCTACCAGATCGGCACGGTCTTCAAGGGTCAAAAAATTACGGTGGACGCGGACGCCTATCACATCCGCTTCCAGAACAGCTACTCATCGGTTCTGGATACGACCGCGGGCGATGCGAACCTGGGCGACTCGGTTTACTTCCTTCAGCCCAGTTCCGTCACACAGGGAGTGGAATTTGAGAGCACCATGGTCCTGGCCAAAGGCCTCAACCTCTACCTGAACGCGACCGCAGACAATGCTTACTATTCCGGCTCGCTGAACGCCAACACCACTCCATCGCTCACCGCTCCCGCCCTCTGGGTTGCCGCGCCCACCGGCCTTTGGGTGGCGCAAACACCCACCGACACCGAGCAGCAAGGCCTCACCTATCAGAATCATGGCCTTGACTTGGGCATCTTCAACAAGCGCGTCGGCGAGCAGCACGTGGACAACGGCCAGTATCACAATCAGGCCATCATCGCGCCCTTCAGCACGCTGAACGGCTACTTCAACTACACCATCCGCAATCACTCTATCTTTGACGGCACAAAGGTCCGATTTGACGGAACCAACCTGCTCGACTCGCACAATATCCAGAGTCTCTCGCTGGCTGGATCAGCGGTGGCGCCTGCCATTCCCGGCAACTGCGGGGCCAGCGCCACGGCCACCGCAGCCTGCACCGATCCCTTCAACGCCACCACCGCCATCAACGGCGGCGACACGCCGGGCCTGATGGCCGGACGCAGCTTCTCCGTCTCCGTCACCTTCGGCTTTGCGCCCAAGAACCGCAAATAAAAACCCGTGCCGGGTTGTGAAAATATTCCACAACCCGGCACGGGAATTATTTCGAGTAACGCCGACCTCCCGGTCCAAGTAACACACGATAACTACAGATAAAACTAGTAACTCAACTCCAGCACGTTAACTGAATAAGGCGCAAACTTCTCCTCGAACTTCGGACCGGCCACGTCAATCTTGTGCTCCACTGGAATCACTTCGTCGGGATGCGTAATGCTGTTGGTCGCGTTGGGCGATTTGCCGCTCAGCGTAACCAGCTTCGCCGAGCGCTCCACACGGCTCACTCCCGCCAGATCAATCGACAGCGACTTCTCCTCCGAGTTGGCGTTCACCACCTTGAGGTAAAGCTTGCGCAGCTTTTCGTCGCGCGTGGCCGAGGCAAAAACGCGCGGCCCTGCATTGGCCAGCACCGCCGGCACGGCCTCCGTGCCAAGATGGCTGCCAAAGATCACCTGCGCCCAATAACTCGGCGAGCCGTAGCTCGTCAATGCGTTGTAGCCGATCAGGTCCGACTCCCACTGCATTCCGCCCGGATTCACATTCACAAACATCGGCGCATAGCTGGCCATCACAATAAGATCGGCGTTGCGCTCCAACCCGGTCATCCAAGCCGCATCTCCAAGAGCCGCATCCAAGTTCGGCGTCGGTGAGCCCTCACGCGTCGCCCACTCGCCCACAAAGATCTTTGGACCTTTACGATCGGCCTTATCGTAATGCCCTGCCTGTGCATACGTACCTGGAGTCTGTGGTAGGTCTGTCTTGTCATAGTGGCTGGCCTGGGCAAACGACTCCTGCGCCGACATATAGAAGTGCTCGTCCAGGACGTCCGGGCTTACCGTCTTCACCGGCGCTGTGGCGATTATCTGCAACTGCGGATAGCGCTCTTTGATCGCTTTAAAGTACTGCGCAAAACGGCCGTCATAAGAGCCGGAGCGGTCAAAGAAATCCTCGTTGCCGATCTCCACATAATGCAGCGGGAAGGGCGCGGCGTGGCCGTTCTTGATGCGCTCGGCGCCCCACTTGGTCTCCGGCCCGCCGATCACGTACTCGATCTCATCCAAAGCGTCGTCAACATACGGCTTCAGCGCAGGGCCTGCATCGATATGCTCCTGATTCATCGAGTAGCCCCCATACACAGCCAGCACCGGTTCAATCTTCAGATCCTCGCACCATCCAAGAAACTCCAGCAGCCCCATGCCGTCCGAGGAGCGATAGCCCCATGGGCTGGGATGCGTCGGACGGTCCACCCACGGGCCGATCGTCGTCTTCCAGTCGAAGCGCTCGTAAACATGGTTGCCTTCCAGGTAGTTGCCGCCCGGCAGGCGCAGAAACTTCGGATGCATCGCCGCCAACTTCTCCATCAAGTCAACGCGGGTGCCGAAGGGGCGGTCATGATAGGTGGGTGGAAAGAGCGAGACCAGGTCAAGCCAAAGTGTCGCAGGGCGCGCAATCGTCAGGATCAAATGATTATTGGCGCTCGGTGCGACCTCGCCGGTCTTCAGCGTAAAGCTGTACTGCTTCCACTCGCCCGTCATTCCGGCAACCGTTGCCGTCGCCGCTGCCACGCCCGTCTCATCATTCACCAGACTCACCGTCACCGGCAGCCCAGCGCTGTCTGACTTGGCATAGAAAGAGCCCGTATAGGTGGAGTTCGGACGGACCGCCATGCCCCAGTAGCCGTCGTTCTGCACTCCAGCCGGAGCCGCCTCCGAGGCCGCCGTTACGCTGACTTTGACACTGCGCGTCAGAGACACGCTAGGCCCCGTCGTCTCGTCCGCAGAGATGGTCGCTGCGGAACTTCCCCGCGCCACCATCGTCCAGTGCGCCAGCGCCTGCCAGCCTGTGCCAATTGTGCGGTCGCGTACCAGTTCCGGGTAGATTCCACCGTCGTAGGAGAAGTTGATCTCTTCGGTCATCAGCCCGTAGAGCGTGGGACTGACCTGCGCGGTGGGATGATCCACCTGCACTGTAAGTGAGGGAGCCTGGGCATTCAGGCCGAGAGAAAACGCGGAAGCAACAAGCAGAATGAGCGAAAAGGAATGATTTTTCATACGCATTAGAGAGTATCGGAAAACGCTTTCTCTGACAAGGGCGGGGGACTTGGAAACTCCTGCCCTACGCTCATTTCCCCGTCTTTACCCAGCGCCACATCGAACAATCTTCGTAGTTGGATGACGCATACTCTCCATCCGGCTGGTTGGCCAAAATGCGATGGTCGGCAATTGCATCCGCTTTGGAGCGCGCAACCTTGCCCAGAAACAGCCTCGTAAATCCCGCCTGTTGTTCCAGCACGTGCTCCTGTTCGTGATTCACATAAATCAGATCCAACCCCTGCACCGTTGGGTGCTCCACCTTTCCAATCAACTGTGGGTGCCCCACCCTCGCCGCGCCTTTGTCTTTGTGGCTAGGGTGGGAGTCCAAGCTCCCAACCCGCGCGGTCAGTTCCTTGCTCCAGCTCTTCAACAGCCGCCGCATCACCGTCGCACCAAAAGGGTTGAACATAAACGCCAGACAGGGGCCCGGCGGCAGCGGAAACTCAACCGCGTCGCCGCAGACCACGCGCATTGACGCGCGCGCCTGCCCGGAGGCACGCCAAATGGTCAGGTTTTTCTTGGCAATCCGCGTCAGCGTCGGATTCAGTTCCACGCCCACCACCTGGTGAAACGGCAACTCCGCCGCCAGCAGCAGCGCACGTCCCATCCCCGCACCCACATCGAGGAAGATAACCTCCTCCATGCGTTGTCCCGGCCGACTTCTCTGCCAACGTTTCACCATCGCGCGAAAGACCGACGGCGCAACCCCGTAGTAGGCTGTGGCGTGGCGATCATGCAGGTGACCGCTCTTCAAATGCCGCCCGGCCACCAACCCGCTGGTGCGCACGCCGAACTCCTCGTCGAAGGGATGCCGCATGAATCCCTCGCCAACCTTGAGTCCAGGCAGCAGTCGCCATCTTTCCGCCGTCTTCGCGTTCAACAGGATCTCCGTCCCTTCCTGCACACACAAAAGCCTCCCGTGCGGGAGGCTCTTGAGATTCGCTCACCAAAATTCAGTCTAACGCGGACGAAGCGCCTTGATCGCCGCCGGAAGCCGCTCTTCAATCAACCGCGCGCGCTCGGCGGCAATCCCGCTCAGATAGGTTGGAACCGGCGTTGTGGTCAGCACCAGTGCCAGAGCGATCACCGAGAAACACAGGCCGGCAATTCCTGCCGAAACCAGCATATGGTAGGTGTCATACACATCCAGGCCGAAGACATTGAAGGCCACGTGCTCCAGTGGCTTGATGTGCTTGAGAACCGCCAGCGCAAAGAGGAAGAAGAAGATCGCCGTCGAGGTGAGAACTGTGAGCGTCACATCCAAGCTGCGGTGGAACTTCTGCCGCGCGCTGCAATGCGGACATTCGGCAAAATGCTGCTCATAGTCCTTGCGCATCTCAGGAGTGATTCCAGAGATGTCATAGCGCCAGCTTGCCAGAATGGCGCCTACAACAATATCAGTACAACGGGTTTTAGCCATAAAGTTAAAGACTCACTTTGCAAAGGATTTGTTTTGCCGCCTATTTCTGTGCGGCTTCGTTGGCCCGGAAGGCTTGATTTTGTGGGCGCTCCCCGTCCTTGAATCGGCGAACCCCACGCTCTTTTGCCTCGCTTTGGCGGCTTCCGCCTCGGCACTTTCCCAGCCAAACTTACCAGGTACAGAGTGATGCCAGTCTCTTACTATTGTAATAGACTCCGCCTAAAATGCAATAGGAAAGATTGGTTCGTGTTGCGCGGCCAGCAGCAGCCGATTGGCCATCAGGCTGGCCCGGCCATTCAATGCGCGTTCAGCCGCCACCCGCGCCAGTTCAGGAAGATTATTGCTTTCAGAGAGATGCGCCAGAATCACATACGCCGCTTGGCCATCGTACTCGTGCTCCAGAAAGCCGCATGTGGCCTCATTCGACAGGTGACCGACCCTCGACATCACCCGCTGCTTCACTGCCCAAGGGTAAGGCCCATCCCTGAGCATCTCCAAATCATGATTGGACTCCAGCAGCAGCAGGTCCAGTGCCTTGAGCTGCGCCTTCACATTCGGCGGAAGGTAACCCAAGTCCGTGGCGTAGCCCAGCCGCACCCCCTCCGCCCTAAAGACGAAGCCCACCGGGTCAGCCGCATCGTGAGGCGTTGTAAATGGACTGACCGCGATGTCGCCAATCTCAAACGGTTCTCCAGCCCTGAAATACTCGACCGCCGGCAACCTGGTGGGATCCTTCGCCTTCGCCGGCTCGGCCTCTCCGCTGCTGTCATCCTGAGCGAGCGAAGCGAGTCGATGGACCTGTGGTTCGTCGCTCTCTTCCGCCCCCTCATCCTCCGCCGCAACCGCCTCTGCCTGCCGCTCCGCCGCCTGCCTGCGCACCTGCTCCATCCATTGCGCGTATGTCATCTGCTTGCGCGGCGAAAGCCAGCGCATCCAGGCGCGGTGCGTCCCTTCGGTAAAGTAAACCGGAATGCCCAGCTTGCGCGCCGTCACAGCCACCCCGCCCACGTGATCCGCGTGCTCATGCGTAATAATGATCGCGTCCAGCGCCTCCGGCTCTTCGCCCACCAGCCGCATCCGCCGGAAGAGCTCCCGGCAGCTTAGCCCGCAATCGATCAAAATCCGCGTGCGCCCGCCGCAGAGAACCGTAGCGTTCCCCTTCGACCCCGACGCCAGCACCGTGAATCGCACCATCTTCTGAGAATACCGCGAGAGGCAGGCAATTGAATTGGATATTTCACTTGTAGAAGCCAAATCGAAGCCAGCATAGACCGGGAAGGCCAAGCTATCGTTTCATCCCCTGCGGACCGATGAAAGCCATTGGACGACAGAACCAAAGATGCTGATTCGGATATGTGGAGTATACTGTGGAGTGGAGTCCACAGTATGCAGACAGTCCAGATCGTTCTTGACAAGGACCTCCTGCGGTCCGCCGATCAAGCCGCGCGGCGAACCAAGCAGAATCGGTCCGCGCTGGTGCGTGAAGCGTTGCGGGAACATCTCCGGAGACTGGAGGTGCTCGCCTGTGAAGAACGTGACCGCGAGGGCTACAAGCGGCAGCCGCAGGATGAGGCGCATTTTTGGGAGGCGGAGGCGGCATGGCCGGCAGAATAGACCGTGGGGATGTTCGCCTGTACAGCTTTGCCCCGCCCGATAAGAAAAGGCCGGTGGTTGTTCTCACGCGTTCGAGCGCCATTGCCTATCTCTCGACGGTCACTGTTGCGCCCATCACCACCGCGATCCGTGGCGTGCCCTCCGAGGTTATCTTGAATGAAGAAGATGGAATGAAGGCCTCCTGCGCGGTGAATTTGCACCATGCGATTACCGTCAGCCAGGAAAGGCTGGGCGCGCGGGTGGGCCATCTGAGTTCCATGCGCATGAATGAGATATGTGCTGCTTTGAGCTTTTGTCTGGGTTGCGATCAGGGTCACTCGTAGCGAGTGTGTTCAAGCAACCCGTAATGCCTTCTGCACGGCTTCCGGTTCTCGGTCGATTACTCGCAGATAAGCGCGCGCCGTGCCGTCGGGAACGCGCCGTCCCTGCTCCCAGTGGCGCAGCGTATTGATGTTGAAGTCGAAGCGCTCAGCAAACTCCTGCTGCGTCATGCCCAAACGTCCGCGGATCGCCTTGATGTCGATCTCCGGCGGGATGTGGACGACGTATGTGCCTTCTTTGGCCGTGCCATTTGCAATAGCGAGCGCCTCTTGCAACCCGCGTAAAATACCGTCGGCAATTCGTCTACTCATCGTCCTGACCTCCGTTGTCGATTAGATTCCACAATAAACTTTGTAACCTGCTGCAATTCACGACATTCGCCCTGGGTCAGATCCGTGCGCTCGTTTTTGGCATATGCCTGAAGAATATAAAGCGGCATCGCCTGATCGTGAAAGAAATAGATCACGCGCGCTCCGCCTCGCTTGCCGCGCCCCTCCAACCCCCAACGCAACTTGCGCACTCCGCCCGATCCGGGAATCACGTCACCCGCCGTGGGGTTGTAAGCCAGATAAAAAACCAGTTCCGCCCGCTCCGCGTCATCCATCAGCTTCTTTGTCGCGCTGAGGAACTCCTGTGTCTCCACAACCGTGATAGGCCGTATCTCTGGCATGAATCATTGTAGTGCATTGAACTACCTGGCGCAATTCATTTTATGGAACCGGAGGATGGTGCATCCGGCAAATTGTGATTTTATGACGTGTGGTATACTCGTATTCAGAATTACCTATCAACTGTCCTCGTTCGCGAGGCAGCAAATCCTAGGGCCGCCGCAAGGCGGCCTTAGCGTTAGGCAAGCCAATGCAGATCGCGTATATGGACGATGCCGGTGATCTGGGCGCTCTGGCAAATCCTCCTCTCCACAACGATCAACCCGTCTTTGCCTTGACCCTCCTCATCATGAATCAGGTTCGCCTTGCCTCACTGGTTCCGGAATTCCTCCAGATCAAGCGAAACTACTTTCCCGGACTCATTCCTCCCGCTTCGCATTTCCTGGCGGCTGTTCTGTCTGAGATCAAAGGCGCGGATATTCGACGCGACATTGCCACAGGATCCCGCAATAAGGCGCGGCACGCAACACGATTCCTTGCCGAGATCGTTGACCTCTGCCTTCGGTCCGACGCTAAATTGGTATCAAAAGTCTACGTCAAAGGAATCGGGCAGCAGAACCGACACACATCCGTCTATACAGCCGCCTGTCAGGCGCTCTTCAAGAGCTTCGACCACTACCTCTCGACAGTGGACGATACTGGATTCTGCATCGCCGATTCCCGCACCAAGGGCCTCAACGTTCCGGTAGCGCATTCCATCTTCACGCAAATGTTCAGCGCAAGGCAGGTCCATTTTCCGCGCATCCTGGAGCTTCCCACCTTCGGACACAGCGAGAATCACGTTGGCGTTCAAATTTGTGATCTGCTGGCATCTGCGCTTATCGTGCCCACGGCAGTTCATACCTATTGCTCTGGCCACATTGCCAACGTCCATGTCCAGCCAGGGTACTCAAAAATTCGCGCTCTCTTTACCGCGAGATTGCAGCACCTTCTCTATCGTTACCAGGATGCTCAACAAATCTGGCGCGGAGGCATCACTGTGAGCGATGCAATCCTGCATCGGCCATCTTCCGAGATGTTCAAAAATGTCCCCTCTGGATAATAAGAGCCTATGGCGCGGGCGATGGACTGCCCCTTGGCAAGCTGGCGGATAGAAGCCAATGGCGCTCGTTTCATCCCCAGCGGGTCGGCGAAAGCCGGTGGACGACTGAACCAAAGCGGCGGATTCGGGTTCGTGGTTTGCATCCATCCTCAGAGTGCGCGAATGGATGGGGCACCCGACTTTTCTATTTTCCTGATTCTACAGCGACCGAGAAGAATTTTGGCTCGCTTAACAATTTTGAAGGGCCATCTTTGTCGTGGGTCCAAACCAATCCCTGAAATTTCCAAACTTTCCCACTCTCAGTATCCAGTAGGAAGACCTCATGTACGGGTGTAACCCCACCAGCGCCATCAGACTCGTCTACCGTTGCAGTCTGCATCTGAAAGTGGGAATCAGCAAGAGCAGTTGAAGCGAAGACCGTCTTGCGTTCAAAAGGCGCAATCGACAAACCAACAGCCAAACCGACTATGGCAGCAGCTACCCATTTCCAATTCATTTTCTGTCTTTTCCTCCCTTACTTCGAATCTTACCATCACGCCAACCTTTACATTGACTTGATCCGAGCGGTATCATTGAGTCTCGGAGGCTAAAAGTGTACCAAGCAATATGCCCAACCTGCAACAAACCAGCCAACACAACCAGGGCAAACGCATCTTAATTGCTATATGCAGAGCAGGTTTGGCTTGTTGAGAT
>CAZYCV010000053.1:0-27967 GCA_964645305.1 uncultured Occallatibacter sp.
TGGCGATGGAGGTGTCCAGCACCTCCATGAAGGCGGCCAGAGCCACGGTCATGGCGATCAGCCATGGATTGACGCGAGGTTTCCAGGTCGTAGAGAAGCTCGCCTGCGCGGGAGCGGGCGGGGGCGACGGTTGGTTTTGCTCGGCGGGGAGGTCCATAACCCAGAATATATGATGCGCCGATGGTTCTCCTAGCTCCTGTATTGTGGAAGCGAGGTCGAATCGGGAATCCTCGGCTGCTTGGACTGAATCTGAATTGACCGGCCGTCTGCAAGATTCAGAGGAGCGAGCGGCATCCATGAAGCGGAACCGTGCTTGACTCTTCCGCGCAACTCGCATAATTTTTCTTTTGTTTGAGGAAAATGCAGAGGGTGGCGCCCCTTCGCGCTATACTCGTTGCCAGCGCCATCCACGGACTCACGAATGTATTTCCTGCAAAAGATTCTCGATAACGCAACCGCGCTGACCATTCTGCTCGCTTTTGTCGGCTACCTGGCCACCTTTGGGAGCGCTCGTATGCTGGCTCGCCGCAAAGACAAGCTGGAGATGGTCAACCGCCGCCTGGACGAGTTTTACGGCCCGCTCTACGTCGCCTCGCAGGCCGGCAACATCGCCTACCGCTCACTGCTCCAGAAGCAGGGCAAGACGCAGAGCTTTCCCATCCTCGACAGCGAGATGAAGGAGTGGATGCTGTGGATGACCACCATCTTCATGCCGCTCAACGATGTCCGTGAAAAGGTCATCATCGAGAAGGCCTATCTGATTGTCGAGGAGCAGATGCCCCGCTGCCTGCTGGATTTTGTCACTCATGTGGTGGGCTACAAGGCGGTGCTGAAAAAGTGGTCCGAGGGCGATTACTCCGAGCGCCGCTCCACCATCGGCTGGCCGCCTGAGTTCGACGCCTACGTTACGCGCTCGTATGCCGCGCTCAAAGCCGAGCAGACCCGCCTGCTGCATAGCTTCACCTGGCGGCTTTATCGGCGCATCTTCCATCGAAGAAAAAACGGGCTTGAATCCTAACTCGATTGCCTCCGACCGCGGATTTCTCAATCTTCCAGTCACAATGTTTACGGCTCACCCTGGACGTCCGTCAGGATGCGTGCAGTCGAGCCGAAGCGGTGATAGTTGCTGAAGGTGACATCGGTGAGCAGCGTCTCGAAGGGGCCGTAAAATTGAAAGCGTCCTCCCCACTCGGAGATCGTGTATAGCCCTCGGCCGGGCATGAGGGTGATGCTTTTCACTGGACAGATATACGTGCCATCGCCAATCTTCACCGGGGCGTATTCAATCACTACATCCCCATGTGTGGTTGGCAGCTTCTCGCTTAGTTCCGGCTGCACGGTGAGGCGCAGGATGGCTCCGGTTGCCGGATCAAAGGCGATGCTCCCGTGGTATGCGGGCTGGCGATGGAAGAGTCCTCCGCCCAAATCCTCTGGATAACAGCAGGTGGAGACATGGTAGTGCGACAGGTTCTCCGGGACCGAATAACGGAAGACCGCCATGGGGCCGGACTCGCCCGACTCCCAGCCGTCCCAGGTAATTTTGCCGCTGTATGCATCGAAGAGGACCAAAGAGAGAATTCCTCCGAAGGTTCCTTTTGTCTCCAGGTATCTTGAGCCTATCTTTACCTTTTTATCTTTCCCTGAGCCGGACTCGATAAAATCTTTGCCGTTTATATAGCGGATGGTGACGGTGTCGCTGGTCTCCAGATGCAGGGAACGGTCGATGCGCGCTGACTTCCAACTGGCGTTGTCGGGCATTGGCGGCTCCTCGTAGCGATCCGTGGTCCGCGTGGCCTCCAAGCTGGGCAGTTTGGGCGTCATATCGCTCAGATAGCGAAGGATGCGCAGGAGCTGTTCCTGCTGTTCGGCCAGCGTGGGTTTGGGAAGGGCGGGAATCTCCGCGTCCGGAAGTTTCAGGAAAGCCGAAGAGTCGGCCAGCGCCACCAGCGCCTGCCAAACTTTCTTGTTGTGCAAGCGGCTCTTCCAGGCATTCAACCTGGCGCTGCTCATGCGCTCCGTCAGTTCGAAGCTGGAAAGCTCCAGTTCAAATTGAAACTCTGATCCGTTGCCGCTCTGCGCCAACTTCTGCTCCAACTGCGCCACGGATAATTTCTGGGGCGGAATCGCGCGGGGCTGTTCGAAGTTGACTGGCTCATTGTAATAGCCTGTGCGGGTGTGGGCCACCAGCCCCGGCTTGCCTATCTCCACCCTCAAGCGGTGATACTCATCAATGACCTGCGAGCGCGGCGGATCAAACGACAAGCTGTAAGAGCAACTGTTCTCCGCAAGGATGCGGGCAAGAGAATCCAGTACGATAGGAGCAATCTCGTTCAGCGACGCTCTGCCATTCACGGCCTGCATCAATCCATACACAGCGCCGCCGCTCTGCGTTGCCAGGACTTCCAGGCTGTAGTTGACAGAAGACGCATCGTGCTTGTTTTCGACGCCTTCAAGGAATTTCTGGTAGTCGAAGGGGTGCTCTGGATCATTTACTTTGGGATCAAACCACGCATTCACTCTGTAGACGGTAATGCGCGCCTCGCGGAGGCGGGTGGATAGCTCGGTGATCTCATCAAACTCGGGATTCCTCTTGGCTCCTGCCAACGGCCAGCCATAGCCGATCCAAACCACCAGCTTGCGGCCCGGCGCTTTCCGCGCTTCGATCGCGATGGAGCCTAGCGCGGAAGCGTGAAGGGGAATTCGTTTGTCTTCAAAAAAATAAAATGCGGTGTTGTTCCAGGCAACTGGGCGCATTCCTTTCTTGTTGGAAATCTCGGCGGCCAGCGCGTTTCCGTCAGTGGACGGATGCGAGGTAACACTCAGCCCATCGTCTGTAAGCCGGTAGATCGTGGTGGGCAGAGCAAGGTGGCCTCCATTTTGACGCAGGAAGAGATTCAGAGCCTTTTCCGCTTGGCTCGCAATCGTAAAATTTAGATACAACTGGTCAAGAACTAGAATCAGTTCCGTGTGTTCATCGGGCTTCTGCGCGGCTGGATCAGAGGCATGAAAGGTAAGAATCTTCGTCGGCTTGCCGTTATCCAACAGAGTGAAGTCGCCTCGGTCCAATCCTGAAATCGATTTTCCAGATGCGTCCGTCACCGTAACATCCAGTTGAAGAACCCCCTCTTTAGGGTCTACGAAGCGCTGATAGAGCGCTGGAATTTCAGTCGTGGGTGGGACTTGACGCTGATTCATCGTCGAGCTGTCAGTTGGAGAATCCTGTGGCGGGGAAATATGAATGGATTTTCGCTGCGCCCCGGCGGCAACCCAGGCGCAGCAAAGAAGAAGAGTGGCGCAGAACAGCTCTCTCATGCGATTCGTTTCTCTGTCGATAGCCACTGCATCCTCGTTATGGTTCCTGCTCGCTCATTCGACGGAATTTTTGCGGCTGCGGTTAGGAATAATTTCTGCACCGCGGATTCGATTGTCCCCAGCCGCAGGAATAAAGTGATTGCCTGGAGTCATGGGCAATCTTGAAAAACCAAGCCGCTGATTTCTCAGTCTTCCAGTCACAATCTTTACGGCTCGCCCTGGACATCCGTCAGGATGCGCGCAGTGGAGCCGAAGCGGTGATAGTTGCTGAAGGTGACATCGGTGAGCAGGGTTTCGAAGGGGCCAAAGATCTGAAAGGATTCGCCCCAAAGAGGAATTCTGCGCAGGGTTCGCCCGCGTGAGATGGAGACGCTTTTCAGCGGGCAGTTGTAGGTGTTGCCGCCGGTCTCCACCGGGCCGTAGTCAACTGCAATGTCGGAGCGAATCATCGGCAGCTTCTCGCTCAAATCCGTCTGCACGGTCACGCGCAGAATGGTCCCGCTGGCTGGATCAAAACCAATCGTTCCATGGTATCCGGTCATGCGCTGGAAGAGTCCTCCGCCCAGATATTCCGGATAGCAACAATAGGTGACCGTATAGTGCGACTGGCCTTCCGGCACCGAATAACGGAAGACCTCCATGGGGCCGGATGGACCTGTCTCCCAGCCTCCCCACGTCACCTTGCCACGGATGGCCTCGGAGACCACCATCAGCAGGATTCCTCCAAAGGTTCCCCGCGTCTCCAGTGAGCGTACGTCTTGCTTATCTTTTTTGTTCTTTCCATTGCCGTTCTCAATAAAATCCTCGCCGTTCTGATAATGGATGGCGACGGTTTCGCTGGCTTCCAGGCGCAGGGAGCGGTCGGCGCGCGCTGTCTTCCAACTGGCGCTAGCGGGCATTGGCGGCTCTCCGTAGCGATCCGTGGTCCGCATTGCCAACAGATTGGGCAGCTTGGGGGCCATGTCACCCAGATAGTGAACAATGCGCGTGAGCTGCTCGCGCTCTTCGGGCAATGTGGGCTTGGGAAGGGCTGGGATCTCCGCTGAGGGCAGTTCCAGAAAGGCCGAGGCGTCCGCCAGCGCCACCAGAGCTTGCCACGCCTTCTTGTCATGCACGCGACTCTTCCAGGCATTCAGCTTGGCGTTGCTCAGTCGCTCCGTCAGCTCGGCGTTGGACAGTTCGCTGACAAGTTGAGATTCCGATTTGTGCAGGCCCTGCTCAAGCAACTGCTCCAACTCCGCGACGGAAAGCTGCTGGGCGGGAATGCGGCGGGGTTGATCGTAGTTGCCTGGCTCATTGTAGTAGCCTGCGCGGGTGTGGGCCACAAGGCCTGGCTTGTCAATCTCTATCTTCAATCTATGATAGTCATCAACAACCTCCTGCTGGTCATTTGCATGGACTACTCCCAGTTGGCTATTCCCATTGAAAGTCTGCATGTGCGGCGGGTCGAAGGACAAGCTGTAAGAAGCGCTGTTCTCTGCAATGACGCGGCCAAGCGAATCCAGGAATATGTGGGCCATCTGTTCCGGCGTAGGCCGGCCATTCACAAAATCGGCAGTCGTCATAATTCCCAGAACCTCGCCGCCGCTTTGCGTGGTTAGCACCTCCAGGCTGGCCTTGGCGGGAGCCGCATCCTTCTCGGTCTGCACGCCGTCAAGAAATTTCCGGTAGTCGTAGGGGTGTTTGGGATCGTTGACTTTGGGATCGTTCCACGCATTCACGCGGTAGAGGGTGATGCGGGCCTCGCGGAGTCGGGTGGAAAACTCGGTGGTCTCGTAGAAGTTGAGGCCTGGATTTGTTTGTGACAGATGCCAGCCATAGCCGATCCAAACCACCAGCTTCCTGCCCGGTTTTTTCATGGCTTCCTTGGCGATGGAGCCAAGCGTGAAGTGGGAGAGTTGGATAGAACTGTCCCCATCATCAAATATCCAAATGGGAAGTGTCGGAGAAATCGGACGCATTCCATTCTTCTTTGCCAACTCATCGGCCACCGCATTTCCGTCCGTCGAGGGCTGCGAGGTGGCGCTCAGTCCCTTCGTGGAGAGTCGGTAGATCGATGTAGGCAAAGCGAGATGGCCGTCGTTCTGGCGCAGAAACACATCCAGCAGTTCTTCCGCTTCATTGGCATCGATCGTGTTCAGATTCAACTGGTCGAGAACCAGAACCAGTTCGGTGGGTGCATCGCGCTTTTGCACGGCCAGATCGTTTTCGTGAAAGGAAAGAATCTTCGCTGGCTTGTCGTTGTCCAGCAAAGTAAAGTTGGCACAATCCAGGCCGCCCACTGGAGTCCCCGATGCATCCGTCACCGTGACATCCAGTTGGATGACCCCTTCTACAGGGTCTGTCGAGTGTGGATTGATCGTCTTGGACACCACTGTGGACGTAGCCGGCGACGAGGAGACCGGTGGCTGGGATTGGATAACCATCCCATGAAACCGCTGCGCCCCGGCGGCAACCCAAGCGCAGCAGAGAAGAAGAGTGGCGCAGAACAGCTTCCTCATGCGATTCGTTTCTCCAGCGATGGCCACGGCATTCTCGTTCTCGATCCTGCTCGCTCATTCGACGGAATTTATGCGGCTGCGGTTAGGCAAGATTCCTCAACCGCGGAGCAGCCAGAATCCAGGCTTACGCAAACGGGTTCTTGGAGCGCAGTTCGGCGACGATCTCGGCGGCGGCTTCGCGGGCCTGGTCGGCGCTCTCCGGCGGAAAGCTGATGGCGCCCACGCGGGCGTGTCCGCCGCCTCCATAGCGCTCGCAAATGGCCGCCAGGTTGGTCATCTTGGCCGGGTCGGCTTTGGTCCACGGATTTGAGCCCACCGAGACCTTGGTGCGGAAGTTGGAACTGGAGAGGCCAATCGAGTACGTCGCGCGCGGATGCAGATAGTACGGGATGAACTTGTTGTAGCCTTCCTGCGGCTGGTCGGTGATGTCAAAGAAGATGGTCCCGTCGCGCTCCTCGGCGCGGCTGTGGATCAGTTCGATGGCCTGCTGATGGCGCTCCAGCAGCGCGGGCAGCCGCTCGGCGACAAACGGCTGCGCCAGCACCTCGGCCAAGGGCATCTCAGTGAGCAGCGGAATCAGCCGCGGCACAAAAACATTGTCCTGCGCCGACTCGATAATCAGCGTGAGCTTCATGGCTGGAGCCGCCATCTCGACGGCCGACTCCGCGCTCTCGTACTTGGCGCCGTCCACAATGTTGGCCCAGTGAATCAACTCGGCGACGGGCTTGGTGTTGAAGCCGAAGAGCGTCTCTCCAATGTGCGCCAGAAAGCTGGTGCAAGAGGTGTAGTTGGGATCAAAGAACTTGCGGCCCGGCGGCGGCGTGTTCTTCTGGTAGTCGCGGAAGTGCTGCTGGTCGGCGGGTGTGAGGAAGGCCGAGAGATGATGGTCGAACCACCAGGTAATGCGCGGCGAGTCGGAGTACTTGAAATCGACGATGGCGTTCTCGTCGCCGATGAAATCGCTCTCGTCAAAGAGCGCCCCGGCGCGGTGCACCAGTCCGTGGTATTCATAGTTGGCGCCTGCCGTGGCGCACTCGCGGTGAAAGCGTGTAAAGAGCGAGGCGGAGCAGGCTCCGTCAAAGCATTTGTCGTGATAGAAGACGCGAACTTGCAAGGGAAGAACTCCTTTTGTGCATGAAAAAAGCGAATTGGTCGAACTGTCTAGCATCAAGGCCGCGGACGATTGTGTCAAGGCGCGGGCTGCATTTTTTTGGTTTTCTGCCGGAGGCAACTGTCCGCAAGTGAACGGCCAGGTGCGATTCTGAACAGGCGGACGGCCTCGTCGGCGCAGTATTCAACTCCTAACCCGTTTATCATCAGCATTTAATTGGTTTGAAAGTTTGGCCCCGCGACTGCTCACTCCAGGGATAGGTTCGTTGGGAGATTTCATGCATACCTTGCTTCAAGATCTGCGCTATGCGGTGCGGCAGTTGTGGAAGTCGCGGGGATTCACCTTGGCCGCGGTCGCCAGCCTGGCCATCGGCATCGGCATCAATACGGCGGTTTTCAGCAACATGGACGCCGTGGTCTTGCATCCGCTGGCGGTTCCGCAACTGGACCGCGTGGTCACGGTGGCCGAGCAGAGTGCGCATCGCAATCCAAGTACCGGCTACGATTGGGTTACCCTGGCCAACTACCAGGACTGGGCGCGCCAAAGCCGCTCCTTCGAATCGCTGGCGGTACGCTCCCAGGCCGATATGACCCTGACCGGTGGTGGCGATGCCGCTCATGTGGAAGCCTCGCTCACCTCGGCCGAGTTCTTTTCCGTCTTGCGCGCCACTCCGCAACTGGGCCGCGTCTACGGCGCAGCCGAGTGCCATCCGGGCCAGAACTCGGTGGCCGTGCTGAGTTACGGCTTGTGGCAGCGCCGCTTTGCCGCCGATCCTGCGATCCTGAACCGCACCATCGAGCTTGACCAGCGCACCTACACCATCATCGGCGTCATGCCGAAGACGATGCAGTACCCCTCCACGGCGGACATTTATCTTCCTCTCGCGCCCTCGACCGCCGAACTCGCCAATCGCAGCGCGCACAACTACCAGGTGACCGCGCGCCTGCGCGACGGCGTCAGCGTCAAGCAGGCGCAGGCCGAGA
Source organism: uncultured Occallatibacter sp. (assembly GCA_964645305.1). Classification (GTDB taxonomy): domain Bacteria; phylum Acidobacteriota; class Terriglobia; order Terriglobales; family Acidobacteriaceae; genus Telmatobacter. Next base: position 7,908 of record CAZYCV010000053.1, read on the forward strand.
TGGTTGCCCTGGCCGAGCGGCTGGCGCAGGCCTATCCTGCCACCAACACGGGTTGGTCAGCGCACGTGGAGACGCTTCTGGACGGCATTAACGGCCCCTATACAAACCTCTACTACCGGATGATTCTAGGCGCAACGCTGTTTGTGCTGCTGGTGGTTTGCGCCAACATCGCCAATCTGCAACTGGCGCGCGGCATAGCCCGCCGACCGGAGATTGCCCTGCGCACCGCTCTCGGCGCCAGCCGCTGGCGCATCCTGCGGCAGTTGCTTACGGAGAACCTTCTGTTGAGCCTTGCCGGCGCGGTGGGCGGCATCGTCATCGCCAAGGCATATAGCCAATATCTGCTGGCCACCATGCCGGAGCGGGTAGCGCGCTTTATGGCCGGTTGGTCCAACACCGGCATCAACAGCCGCGCACTCATATTCTCTTTGCTGCTGGCGGGTGTTGCGGGCTTGATTGCCGGCTTGGTTCCGGCGGCAGAGGCGCTGCGCATCAATCTGGTGGACCAGTTGAAAGCCGGCGCGCGTGCCTCCATCGGCTCCCGTCGCACCCATCGGCTGAGAAACATCTTCGCCGTCGCGCAGATTGCGCTGGCTGTGGCGCTGGTGATTGGCGCAACCCTCATGGCCAAAGGCATGAACGCCTTTCTCCATGCCGGCGACTACTACCAACCGGAAAAGATGCTGACCTTCAACGTGACCCTTCCGGCAACCCGTTATGACACGCCGCAGAAGCGTGCGGAGTGGTATGCCGGCGCTCTTGCCCGGCTGCGCGCCCTGCCCGGCGTCGATCACGCCGAGTTGACACCGGCGTTGCCCTATGACGACAATGGCTGGCTCCGCGACGTCGAGATCGAGAATCGGCCCACGGTTCCGGGCAAGTTCCAGGCCGCGTTGAACCTGCCGGTTACCGCCGGCTACTTTGCCGCGCTGCGCATTCCCCTGGTCAGTGGGCGCAACTTCACGCAGGGCGATTCCCTTCAATCCACGCCGGTGGCCATCGTGAGCGAACGCTTTGTAACCCAGTATTTTCCCGGCCAGAACCCGCTGGGCCATCGCATCCGCATGGGCGGCGGCAGCAGCCCCGTCAAAGACGATCCGTGGCTGACCATCGTCGGAGTCGCACAAGAGACCAGCTACTCGCTCTGGGACCAGACACCCCACGCCGCAGTCTACATGGATGCGTTGCAACTGCCGCCGGTTGCCACCGAGTACGCCATCACCACCAATGGCAATCCGCTCGCCCTGGCGCCCGCTGCGCGCACAGCGCTGGCCGCGCTGGACCCGGCCCTCCCGCTCAACACGGTTGAGACCTACCAGCAGTTACTGCGCGACAACCTGACAGGCCTGATGTACGCGGCGGGAATGTTGAGCATGGACGGAATGATCGCGCTCCTACTTGCGGCCATCGGAATCTTCGGCGTCATGGCCAACCTGGTGGGCGAGCGCACCCGCGAGATCGGTGTGCGCCTGACCATGGGCGCGCGGCGTGAAAATATACTGAGCATGATTCTGGGGCGCGCCGCGCGGCTCACAGCGGCTGGCGTTGGCGTGGGTTTGTTGCTGGCCTTTGCCCTGGCACATTCGGTCGCCAATCTGCTGCGCGGCGTCCGTCCGGATGATCCCGTCGTCTTCACCGCAATTACCGCGACCATTGCTGTCATTGCGCTGGGCTCAAGCTGGCTTCCGGCCCGCCGCGCCTCACGCATCGACCCCATGGTGGCCCTGCGCGACGAGTAAAAAAGCCCGGAAATACCACTTGCGCGGCCGTGTAATACGGCGTATTATTTCGTATTATGCCTACCGCGCGCACGATCAGTTTTCGTATTGACTCAGAGAAAGTCGCCCAACTAGACCAGATCGCCCAAGCCATGGACCGTGATCGCAGCTACTTGCTCAATGAGGCGGTTGAGGGCTATTTGAGCGAACAGCGGCGCTTTGCCGCCATGGTGGAGGAAGGGCGCGAGGATTTCCGCAAAGGACGTTTTTACACCCACGAAGAAGTCGAACGCATGGCGGGTGAGTGGGAGTGCGAAGAGCAGTGCGTGGCCCAATGAAAGCGATCTGGTCTGCCGCCGCGGTTCGACACCTGCAAGAGGCTATCGACTATCTTCAAGGCGAAAGCTCAGCCGGGGCCATCACCATTCGCCGGAGAATCCTGGCAACGGTACGGCGTTTGGAGCAACTGCCATATTCAGGCCGGACAGGCCGCGTGGATGGAACGCGCGAGGCGGTGGTTCCACGCTCGCCCTACATTGTGATTTATCAAGTCTCTGCGCAGACTGTAGAGATTCTCGGCATCTGGCATGGCGCTCGCATGTGGCCGGAGTCCTTTTAGCAGGAACTTCCCAGCCAGCCGCCGCGTAGAGTATCTTTCCAACAGATCAATTTCATGCCGTACCCTGTTCAATTTTGAAGGAGGCTTCATGCCTTTCCCCGAAGATCCCACCGGGCCGGAGAATCAAACGCCGCAACCGGAACCACTCCAACCGGAAGCCTATGGTTTCACCCGCAATGAAGAGCCAGCCCTAGCAAGCAGCAGTGATGCATTGCCTTCATCGGATGCCCCTGAAGAGCCAATTCAATTCAATCTCCGCTCCGTGCTGGGCTACATTCTGTTTGTTGCATCTCTGCTTGGTGCGTTGATTTCGCTTGTCACGGGCTTGCGCACGCTGGTCACAACCAAGCACATTGCCCTATTTCCGTCGATTTTCCCGGTGCTTTCCGTCGGCATTGGCCTGCTGATATTTCTGCTGGCCAAGAGCGCGACCAGATGGCGCTGGCTGCGCTGGACTTTCCGCTGGCTGCGCTGGACCTTTTTCGGCAATGAAGAGTTGCGCGCCGGTTGGTCAATCGCCATCTTTGCGCTTATGACGGCCCTCTTCGCCAGCGTGGCCGGATTCGTGCTTGTTGAAACCCACCTGCTTAATCCCAAGGAACATCTTTTTACAGCTTCTTCGGCGTTCTTTGGTGAGTTGACGGGCTTTGTGGGAATCGTGGGTGCGGCAGTAGTTGTCGCCTTCATCGAGCGCCGCCGCAGTTTGCTGGCCTTTAACTTGACAGGCCCGCGGCGCACTACGCATTTCTTCTCCGGCTTGGCTGCGGGCTTCTTGGCGCTTTCTGCGCTGGTGGGCGCGCTGGCCTGGGGACACTGGTTGAGCTTTGGCCCAGTGGCGCTCTCCGGGGCGGCCATCTTCAAGTTCGGCGCGATCTGGGGCGCGGCCTTCCTGGTGGTGGGTTGCGTGGAAGAGGGCATCTTCCGCTGCTATCTGCAATTCACACTGACCCGCAGCATCAATTTTTGGTGGGCGCTGGGCTTGGTCGCCGCCATCTGCCTGGACTTGCTGCTGAGGAGCAAAGGCAATGGTGTTTATGGCGTGTATTACATCGCCCTGCTGGGGCTGCTTCCTTGCTTGATCTTGCATATACGCAAAACGCCACGCAGTGGCTTCTGGCAGGCGGCGTGGGTGACCTCAACGCTCTTTGGCTTCATCCACACGGGCAACGGAGGCGAGAACTGGATCGGCATCTTTGCCGCCGCGCTGATCGGTTTTGTCTTCTGCGTAAGTGTTTATGTAACCGGCTCGGCCTGGTGGGCAATTGGCTGCCATGCGGCCTGGGATTGGGCCGAGACTTTCTTCTATGGCACCGCCGATAGCGGCAACCTGGCCACCGGTCACTACCTCTCTTCCAACCCCTTGGGCAACGAGTTCTGGAGCGGCGGCGCGGATGGACCAGAGGGCAGCATTCTGGTGATTGGCATTATCCTGCTGTTGCTGGCCGCGCTGTTGGTGATTCATGGCCGCAAGCAGCCTGGCGCGGCCGCCCTGGAACGGGCCATCGGCTGATTTTGAGTACTGAACTTGGGTATTAAATTTGGGTATTAAATTTGGGTGCCCCATCCATTCCGCGTCTTTTGCGGAATGGGTGGGAGACCACGAATCTCAACCATCGTTATTTATAAAGATGGTACCGGAGAATCCATGCGCCTTTGGCTCAACCGAACCGGCGAAGTTTCGCTGCGCGAGCAGTTGGTGACGCAGGTGACACTGGGCATTCTCTGCCAAGAGCTTGCGCCCGGCGAGCGGCTACCCAGCACGCGCGAGTTGGCCCGCCGCTTCAGCATCCACGCCAATACCGCCAGCGCCGCTTACAAACAACTGGAGCAGGAGGGCTGGCTGGAGTTCCGCCAGGGCAGCGGCGTCTACGTGCGCGCCAAGCGCCCTGTTGCGCCGCGTTCGCCGGAGCTGGCCGCCGAGTTTGCGCTCGACGGGCTGATCGGCGAACTGATGGCCAAGGCGCGCAAGCTGGGTGCGCCCGAGCAACTGGTCCGCGAGCGCCTGCGCCGCTGGCTCACGCTCACCCCGCCCGCGCGTTGGCTGCTCATCGAACCCGACCCGGAGCTGCGCCGCATCCTGATCCACGAGATGCGCCAAGCCTTGACGCTTCCCATCGATGGCTGTGCGCCGGAAGAGTGCGCGCTGGCTGACCGGCTCGACGGCGCGATGCTGGCCACCGTGCCCAGCAAGGCCGAGCTGGTGCGCAAGCTGCTGCCGGCCGGCGCCGCGCTGACCGTCTTGCAGGTGCATCCCGTCTCGGCAGAGCTGCTGGCGCACTTGCAGCGCTATGGCCCGGTGCAAGCCGGAATGTTGGTTGGCATTGCCTCGCGCTGGAAGAAGTTCCTGAGCATTGCGCAGACCATGCTGGCGGCCGCGGGACTGCCGCAGGAGAGTCTGCTGGTGCGTGACGCATCCGAGGCCGGTTGGAAGCGTGGCCTCGATGCGGCCTCCGGCGTGGTCTGCGACGCCGTGACCGCGTTGGAACTGCCCAAAGGCGTCTTCCCGCTGCGCTTCACACTGCTAGACCAGCCAACGCTCGACGCGCTGCATAGGCAGGAAGAGATGATTGTCGCGATGTGAATCGCATTTCTCCTCTCTCGAAAGCCCTTTGAACAGCCCACAACCCATAGTCAACTGCAATCAGCCTCTCGAATCTCTTCCACGTCGGCAAGATCGCGCATTCTTCCTGCCGCTAGTTTGGATGCGATCAGGTCCGCTTTCGAGATGATGAATGCGACCAAGCCGCTTTTTTGGTCGACTACACCCTCGATTCGGCGCTCCCATGCTTGGTCAAAATCCACGCCATCGATTCCAGAGAGAATGTCGATGGCGATAGGCGGCTGTCCGAAGCGGATGAATTTGCGCGGGTCTGCGAGGTCTTTCTTGCTGATTTCTGCAAGCGGTGCGCCGAAATCGGCCAATGCCGCGTAGGCGGCTTCCGCGTTTGCCGGATCTGCTTTGATGAAAATGTCCAGGTCTTTGGTGAAGCGGGGCTGCGAATGATAGGAAACCGCATAGCCGCCAACGACAAGATACTTAACGCTGTGGGCGTTGAAGGCAGACAGGAGTTCTTTGAAGTCGTCGTACATGAACGGAGGGATCCTTCATTGCGTAGGCTGCGAGTGAAAGCTCGGAAACGGCGCTCATGCGTTCATGAGCCGGCCGGCTCTGCCAGTACCGATACTCGTCCGCCTTGATCTCCTTCAAGCTGTCGTAGGTGCGAACGGTCTTTTCCATATTCTAATTGTCAAACTAAAGTGAAAAATGCGCAAGGGATTTGATCTCAGATTACTTGCAATCATCACCAGGTTCGTTCAGTAGCGGAAGGGCAATTGCTCCGGAATTCAAGGACGGACGCGGCAGAATAGGTGCGCCAATCATTACGTCAGGTTCACCGTGATCTTCTGGCTCAATGTATTCCGAAAAGAGGCCTAGCAATTCCCGCAGTTTCTTGATGGTTTCAACGTCGGCTTCGAAATACGCTTTCGCGTATGCCCGTACGAAGTAGCCAACCGGAAACACGCCCAGTTTCCGTTGTAATCCTTCGTAGATGGGTAGAGTTCCTTTCTCGGCCATACAAGCATCATATACTTGATTCCATTCGATCAGAGCATAACAATTCAGGAAGAAACAAGCGTGGACCGGGAGGTCCACGCGACAGCCGGTCTGGAGACTGGCGCTACATAGTGCGGATAAGCTCTTAGTTCTTCCGCTCGACCAGGAACCGTGCGACGGCCTTCAATCCATCGGCGCGGCTGCCGTAGGGCGCTAATGCGGCAAAGGCTTCCTCTATCAGGCGTGCGGCGTCCAGTCGGCTCTGCTCGATGCCGTAGACGGCTGGCCAAGTGGCCTTTTCGGCAGCCAGATCTTTGCCCGCGGTCTTGCCCAGGTTGGCCGAATCCGTGGTCAGATCAAGCACATCGTCGGCAATCTGGAAGGCCAGCCCGGCCTTGCGTCCAAAAGTGTCCAGGCGGGCCACATCCTCTTCTGTAGCCCCGGCATAAACGCCGCCCGCCACCACCGCGACGCGGATCAGCGCGCCGGTCTTGGCGCCATGAATGGCCTGCACCAGCTCCGGGGTAGGCTTTTTATGTTCGCTCTCAATGTCCAGCACCTGGCCGCCGATCATGCCCTCGACGGTACCCACGGCGTTGGCGATGAGGCCGATGATCCGCACCGTCGCGGCGGGAGGGCACTCCAGCCCGGAGAGCACTTCAAAGGCGCGGGTTTGCAGCGCGTCTCCGGCCAGAATGGCGATGGCCTCGCCAAAGACCACGTGGCAGGTGGGCTTGCCGCGGCGCAGATCGTCGTTGTCCAGCGCCGGCAGGTCGTCGTGGATCAGCGAGTAAGTGTGCAGCATCTCCAGCGCCGAGCCCAGCTTGGCAATGCCCGCTGGGACAGCTCCGGCAATGGTCACGGCGGCCTGATAGGCGAGCACCGGCCTGAGCCGTTTGCCCCCGGCAAAGACCGAGTGGCGCATGGCTCCGTGGATCGAGGCAGGAACCGTTTCAACGCTGGGAATCAGCTCTTCCAGCGCCCGGTCAGTGAGCGCCGCGCCTTCTTGCAAGATCATTTTCACATCGGTAGACATTATTTTGATGATAAATGAGGATGGCTGAAGGTTTTCAATCTCCGTTCCAGCAAAAAAATGACCAGGTGCCCCATCCATTTCACATTCTTTGTGAAATGGGTGGGATACCACAACACTATTCTGCTTCAAATCAATCAGCTTTTTTCCACCCAAAAGAGCCCGGCAAGCAGCAACGCAAACAATAAGCTCAGCCAGCGCCCAATCAGCACATCGGTCGTGGTGCGCCAATCGGCGGTCACTTCCACCGGTCCTTGCGCCACGGGAACAGCGATCAGGCCGTCGTCGCGCTGCGGCAGATCAGTGGCCGGCTGGCCATTGATTTTGATCTGCCAAGCGGGGAAGCGGAGCAGGCGCAACACCAGAGTGCCGGGATGATCTATCGTGGCCACGATGCGCAGATGTCGGTGTGAGGCTTGGCCGGGCGTAGGAGCCCATGCATAGGTTGCCTGGCAACTGCCCTGCGCGGCATCCCAAGTGAAAGGCAGGTCGGGTGCCTCCGGAGCTTTGCCCAGCGCGGTGTTGGGATCGCCGACCAGGCAAGCGGCGGGCAGGCCGGTCGGAATCAGCGAGAATTCCGAGCCGATCGGTTCGTACTCGTCCGTGCCGAGAAAGCCGTGACCGGCGCGATAGGCGTCCAACATTCCGGGCACAGATTCTTCCGCGTCACAGCTTTGATAGAAGAACTTATCCGCGCAGGCGGTCATGCCCACAAAAAGCGCGATGCAAACAAGGCTCACGGCAACCCGCCAGGAGCGCCGCGCGGAGGGAGCAGGCCAGATGGCGGCGATAAAGAAGATAGCCATAGGCGCCTCCAGAACCAGCAGCCAGCGCCAGGGAAATTGCAGGAAGCGCAGCTCGGGCAGCAGATTCCAAACGAGGTGCGAGATGGGAAATTGGAGAAAGAGCACGGCAAAGGGGATGAGCGCCATCGGCAGCCACAGGCGGGAGTGAAGAGTACGGCCCTGCGGGAACGTACCACGCAGCCAACTGCCTAGAATTCCAGCCAGTGCCACGGCAATCATCCCGACCACGAGGAAGGAGGCCTGGCGCAGAACCACGTCATGATCGGCCAGGATCGGGTCGGCGTGTGTTGCAAAGAGCCAATTGTTTTCCAGCGTCTGGCCGGGGTCGCGCGTGACTTGCAGAATGTCCACCCAGCGCTGCTCCCATGTGGCGGGCAAAAGATAGGCGGCAATCACGCCCATTCCCAGCACTCCGCCCACAAAGGCGCGCAGCACGGGTGCCCAGGAGCGCGTGGTCGCGGCCAGCGTGAGCGCCACGGCGGCCAAAAGGTAGCCGGCCATCACGCCGACCGTGGGGTTGGAGAGCCAGCAACCGGCAAAGGCCACTGCCAGGGGCGCGGCGGAGCCATCCTGCGCGCGCCGCCATAAAATTACTAACTTGTCATCCTGAGCGAAGCGTAGCGTAGTCGAAGGACCTGCGTCTTCCTGCTTGGGTGCCCCATCCATTCCGCGTTCTTTGCGGAATGGGTGGGATGGGAACCGCTCGCGCAGTAGAAACAGCAACACAAGCGGAATCCAAAAGCCCCCGGCAAACTCGGCAAAGGCTGAGCGCTCATAGCCATTAAAAAGTGCATAGCCGGAAAAGAGCGCCGCGCAGCCGGCCAAGGTGGCCGCGCCGTCGCTGAGCATCAGCCGAGCCAGCGCCCGCGTGGCCAGACCCGTCCCTGCCAGAATCAGAAAGACCATCACCACCGGCACAATCGTCCACGGCAGCACGGAACCCAGCGCCGCGCCCAGCATCCAGGTCAGCGGCGGATAAAAGATAAAGCGCGGCTCGCCTGCGCCGTAGTTGGCGATGGCGTCCCAGCGCGGATAGAGAATGCCTTCGCGCCAACTGGCCGCGCAATCAAACCACGAGCCCAGATGGAATTGGAAGTCGTGGCCGCAGGATGGGCCGTGCAACAACTGCGGCGCAATAGCCACAGCCGCCGCCATCAGGATGACTGCGGGGCCGAGGAGGCGGCGAATGCTGCGTGGACTCCCAGGTCCCAAAATCGGGATCTGGGGCACCCGAGCGTTTGATGATCCCACTTCGATCCCTGATCCCTGATCCCTATTCCCTGATCCCTGCTTTTTCATGGCAGCAGCCTCAACGTGTGCCGCGTTTGGGCGGCAACCGCCGCCGCGCTGAAGGGCAGCGCAAATGTCGTGCCGCCGTAGTAGTCGTTCCACTGGTCGCGGAAGTAGGGCGAGTAGGGATTGCCGCTCTCGCCGAGCACAATGTTCTCCGTCGAGCCGTCCACGTTGCTCCAATCCATGGTGAAGCGCTGCGAGGGGCCGAATTCGCGGCCTACCTGTTTGACGGTGAGTGTGTCTCCGCTGAGCGGCTGCGCGCCGGTTCCGGCGATGCGCCCGATGAGCGGCAGCAGGCGCGCAATGGGATGCTCAATGTCTACCACGTGCCAGCTTCCGTAACTCCAGCGAGACACGTCGGAGGGAGCCTTGCCGTCTTTCATGCCCTGGCGCACGGAGTCGGTCAGCAGCTCGTCCCAGTTTTTATAGCCCGGCGGAAGCCAATCCGCGCTGGCGTGCATGATGATCTCTTCCTCGGCGAAGTTGGACTCGGACCACTGATAGTATTTGGCGTCGTCGCCGAGCTTGGGCTTCAGAATCAGCGGCCAAAAGGCGTACCGGGCTTTGGTCACAACGGAAGCGGCAGCCGAATCCGTGGTCAGCTTGCCGTCCCACGAGCGCATCAGATCAGCGGCCTTCTTCAGGCGGTCGTCCGCGCTGGGCGTGTGGTCGATGGCATAGGCAAAGCGATGGCCCAGCTCCTGATCGGCCTCGCTGTAGATGTCCGTCTGCGTGGCGAGCATATCGGCGGGCGTAAGGTGATCGCGGCCATCGAGCAGCTTGTAGATGCGCTCGGCGCGATAGGGTTCGGCCCATTCGTGAGTGAGCGAAATCATGGCATTGTTGGCCGTGACTCGTGAGTTTGCCGTTGCTAGGAATCCAGAAGACGGGTCGAAGGCGTGCGGCATGAGGTCAAAGGTGATATAAATCGGACAAATACCTGCACAGACTGGATACCCCCATGCAGAGCGTGGGTCTTTTGTGCCTTGCGTCAAAGGCACATCAGCTAAGCCGACTCCACCTCCACGCAGCGGCACCCTCCCAATCGCATGATAGCCAGTATGCCCCTGATCGTCCGAGTAAACCACATTCAGCGTGGGCCAACTCCACTGCTCCAGTGCAGCGGAAAACTCCGTCCAATTCGACGCCACGTTAAGTTGGTAGAGTTGCAGTCCGCTCAGGGCCGGATCGTAGAGCGTCCACTTCAGCGAGATCGGCCGCTTCTCATGCACAAAGATCGGATTCAGCAGCGGCCCGTGATCGGTGAACTGCACATCTACAACCACATCCTTGCTGCCACGTACCTTGATGATCTCGTGATCCACGGCGAGCGGCTTCCAACTGCCGTCCAGCGCCTGAAAGTTTCCCTTGCCGTCCAGCGCCTCCAGGTACAAGTCCTGCACATCGGCGTAGAGCGCGGTAAAGCCCCAGGCCACGCGGTCGTTGTGCCCGGCAACGATATACGGCATTCCCGGCAGCGTCACCCCGGCGGCGTGATAACCCGGCGCTTTCAGATCGGCGGTGTACCAGATATTCGGCTCCGTCAGTCCGAGGTGCATATCATTGGCCAGCAACGGCTTGCCGCTGGCTGTGTGCGCGCCGGCAATCACCCAGTTGTTGGAGCCGGGAGCGCAGCTTGCGCACGCCGACAGGCCAAGCGCCGCGCGTAGCGCCTGCGGGTCTTCCTGTGCGGTTTCCGTTGGCTGCCGATTGGAGTTCGCGGATTCCCAGGTCCCAGAATCGGGACCTGGGGCACCCAACTTTCTTTGAATCATTAACCGTGGGTGCCCCACCCTCGCCGCGTCTTTGTTTTTGCGGCTAGGGTGGGATACCACGACCCCCAGCCGGTCTTGCTCCTCGGGCTGAACGACCGCCGTGCTGCGATCATCCTCATCCTCATCATCGTCGGCAGGCGGCGGCGCTGGCTGAGGCTGCGTCAGGTCCACCCGCACCCCGGTCGGCGGATGATCGCGCCACGATCCAACCGGATACAAATCCTGCTCCAGCTTGGGATTATTCAGATGATCAAGCTTGGCGGCGACATACTCCCGCATCAGCTTCGTCTCCCAGTGCGTATCCAGTATCTGCGCCATCATCACCCCGATGCTGATCGAATCCACGCCGCTCCACGGCTTGGGCCGGTAGCCAAGCAGCCGGAACTCCGGCGGCAGCGCATCCCCGTGCTGTGCAATGTACAGATTCACGCCGCGCGCATAGGCCTCAAAGCGCGCGCGATCGGCAGGCGGCAGATTCGCATAGACGCGCTGCGCCGTGTTGCGGAATTGCTGCACGCGCTGCGCCCGGTCGTGCTCAACCTGCGATGCGCCCATCACCTCGGCCAGTTCGCCATTGGCGTTGCGCCGCAGAGCATCCATCTGCCACAAGCGGTCCTGCGCCGTCACGTAGCCTTGCGCCATGAAGAGGTCGATATCGTTGGCGGCTTCAATGTGCGGCACGCCATGCGCGTCGCGGCGGACGGTCACCGGCGCGGAGAGTCCCGCCACGCGCAGATCGCCGTCCAACTGAGGCAGAGCCGCACGCGCCGTAGCCCGCAGCCACAACACGCCCGCAACGGCGCCCACAAACAGCAGAGCCAGCAAACCGCCCGCGCAATAGAGCAGAATCTGCGGCCAGCCGCGCTTGCGGCCTTTGGCGGAAGATGCATTTGTCAGATCGATCAAGGAGTCGCTCCTGCGTTCACTCCAGAATAACGCCGCGCCCACCGCCGACCAGATAAAATGAATACTGCATTTATGTTGTCATCCTGAGCGGAGCGAAGCGGAGTCGAAGGACCTGCAGTTGTTCTTCTCTGATTACCCTAACTTTCCGAGGTCATCATGCAATTTCTGGTTTTAGGAAAAGGAAAGACCGGCAGCCTGGTCGCCGAGATCGCCCGCGAGCGCGGCCACGCGGTCACCGCTCTCGACATCAATGAGAACCCCAATGCCCAGGCGCTCACCGCCGCCGCGCTCGCCGGCATCGACGCGGTCATTGACTTCACCGCGCCCCAAGCCGCCGTGCAAAACATCACCGCCGTTCTCACCCACGGCGGCCGCATCGTCGTCGGCACCACCGGCTGGTATGGCGCTCTGGACGCGATGAAGAAGCTGGCCAGTGAACACGGCGGCGCGCTGCTCTACGGAACCAACTTTTCCATAGGCGTGCAAAAGCTCTTCCGCCTCACCGCCTCGCTCGCCCAGCTCGACGGCTACAAGTTTTCCATCACCGAAACGCACCACACCACCAAGCTCGACGCGCCCTCCGGCACTGCCGCCACGCTGCGCCAAATCATCCAGGCCGCTCGGCCCGGCGCGGAGGTTGAGATCACCTCGCATCGCGTCGGCGACGCCATGGGCGAGCACATTGTCACCGCGGTCAGCGACGTGGACACACTTGAACTGCGCCACGAAATTCAAAGCCGCCGCTGCCTGGCCGATGGAGCCGTCCGCGCCGCCGAATGGGTCAGCGGCAAACAAGGCGCATGGGAGTTCCGCGACATCTTCGACCAACTGTGATGAGCCGGCAGACTTCAAGGGCGAACGCACAGCGCGCGATGATCGCCGAAAAAATCGGGCGGGTCAGAGTTGCGCCGCCCGTAGCAGACTCGAATGGAATCCTTTTTGTACACACTCAAATCGAGGCTTATAGCAATAGCTATAATTCAACCGTCTCCGCGTATGCGTCGAATGCCTCCGGCGCAACCGCACCGATAGAAAGCTTTACAGCCGGTGCCATGGCTGAAAATAATGGGCAAATCGCTCTGCAATAACCGTCGGCAATAGGCCCGTCACAACTTCGAAATCAATGCTCACGCTCAACCCAGCAGCGCGGAGACCTTGGGCATCCACTCGCTGATAGGAATCGCCTGCGGGCACCTCTGTTCGCATTCGCCGCACTGGATACAGGCACCCGCGCGCTGCTCCTCTTTGAGAAAAACCCCGTAGCGGAAGCGCGCCGCGTTGAGATCGTCAAACAAATGGGCGTAGTTATAAAACTCGAAGTTAGCCGGAATATAGACGCCGTTGGGGCAGGGCATACAGTAGCCGCACTTGCTGCATGGAATCACCGTGCGCTGGCGGTAGATATCACTAACCTGGGCGATCAGCGCATCCTCGGCGGGGCTGAAACTTCCAGCGCGCGATTGATCGGCCAAGATAAGATTCTCATCCAACTGCTCCATGGTGCTCATGCCGCTTAGGACGACCGAAACTTCCGGCTGATTCCAGAGCCAATCGAGCGCCCAACCGGCCGCCGAGCGATGCACCGGAAAGGCATTCATCAGAGCCAATATATCTTTGGGAGGATCGGCCAGCCGTCCGCCCATCAGCGGCTCCATCACCACCACGGCCAGGCCTTTTTCCGCAGCCAGCTTCAGCCCGCGCACACCGGCCTGATTCTCCGTGTCCATGAAGTTATATTGAATCTGGCAAAAGCTCCATAACTCGGTGCCGCTCGCTATCTCCGCAAAGGCGTCGTACTCATCGTGAAAGGAGAAACCCAAGTGGCGGATGCGGCCGTCGGCCAGCGCGCGCTCGGCTTGTTCCAACAACTTGTGTTTGAGAACCACATCATGCCAGCGCTCATGGCTGAGCGCGTGCAGCAGATAGAAATCGATATAACTCGTTTGCAGCTTGACTAACTGCTCATCGAGCAGGCGATCAAAGTCATCCGCGCTCTCCACCATCCAGACGGGTAGCTTGGTGGCCAGCCGCACCCGCTCGCGATAGCCGTCCCGCAGCGCCTTGCCGACCACAATTTCGCTCTGCCCTCCGTGATAGGGATAGGCCGTGTCCAGATAATTGACGCCGCTGTCAATGGCGTGGCGCACCATGCGAATGGCTTCATCCTCGCGGATGTTGGGGCTGAGACGGTCTCCATCGGTGGTGGGAAAGCGCATACAGCCAAAGCCGAGGGCCGAGGCCTTCCAATCGAGTTTGCCAAAATTGCGGTATTGCATAGGATGCTCCTTGTTCTTATGCCAGAACTGCTTGAGGCCCGGATTGTAGCGCCGGTCTCCAGACCGGCTGTAGTGCGGCGTCTTCGCCCGCGCCTGCTGGAGAATCAATCCCCAATCATGCTGCCTAACCATAAGCCGTCACAATGGATTTTACTCCCGGCCACTCCATTGTCGTGCGCCGGATTCGCCTGCCCGTTTACAATCGCAGCAAACGGTGAGGAAACAGCAAGCATGACAACTACGACCATCGATCAAGCCGCCGCGCAACTGGCCGGGCACCAGGGCTTCTCCATCATCTCCAACGAAACGCTGCGCCAGCTTTACATTTCCATGGTGAAGAGCCGCCTGCTTGAGGCGCGCCTAGGGGCAAGCACTGGCCGCGAGGCAGCCGCAGTGGGTGTGCTGGCCGGCGTGCTGGCGGAGGATGCTGTTACTGCCGCACACAGCGACTTCGTCGTTCGCTTCCTCAAGAATGAGTTGCAGGGCAATCCGCTGGCGGAACTTCTGAACCGCAGCGCAGAACCGGATTTCGCCGGCCAACTCAAACTCGCTCTCCAAACGGCCCAAGCCAATCAAAAAGCCAAGAAGAGCACGATCTCCGCAGTCTTTTCGGAGAGCGATTCCGGCTTCTCTGAAAAACTGCTCAAGCAAGCCGGCGCCAAACGATTGCCCATCCTCTTTGTCCGCCACACCAATCTCCTCTCCGAAATACCTGAAGGTAAAGCCACCATCATTCCCGTCATTCCCGTCGACGGCAGGGACGTGGTGGCCATCTATCGCGTGGCCACCGAGTCCATCACCCACGCCCGCAAAGGCAACGGTCCCACGCTGATTGAATGTGTTTTTGACCCCACGGAGGCTCTCGATCCGATTCAAAAGATGGAAGCCTACCTCACCCGCAAAGGACTCTTCAGCGAGGAGTGGAAGCGGAAAGAGGCGGACGGCTTTGCGCGGAGCTTGGACGGGGCTGTTCCGGTCAAGGTGTAACCGTTCCATTTCGCAATAGCAGTTACAAGGAACCAGCCCGGAACAGAAATCCAGGAATCCCCTCGCGCCGAGGGCGCAAACAGTATAACCTTTAGGTATGCATGAGTCTGACCGGTGAAAATGCGCGGAAGATAGCCCATGCAATTGCATTCGGCCATGCTTACTGGAAACACGTTGCCGACGCCAATGAGTTTGGCGAACTGATTACCCAAAGCACCTTCGAGCAACTTGTTTTGGAAACGATTTTAGAACCGGAGAAATTCAAGCAATTGCGGTGGAATCGACAGGCGTTTTGGAATACAGCCGAAGGTCTCTTGGTGATTTATAACCCTGTCGACCCTGATTGTGGTACAGCCTACTGGCCAGCAGAGGGGCGGAATGAATTCGAGAACTTATTCTAATCCGGGTGCAACAAAAAGCGCGGCGTCGTTCCCTGTCTCTCCTGAGGCTGTGCCGTTCCCGATTGCCGGTCCGCAGACACTGCTCATCCATCAGTCGTTGAATGAACTTTTGCACGGCATTCATGGAGTTCATATTTATTCACAGGTTGGCTTAAGCAAGCCGGCGTTGAAAGAGATCTTCGACACTTTGAATGCCTGGATACGGATGCAACAAATGGACGCGAACGGCTTGCCTGTTGCAACCTTTGACCAACCCCTTTCGCTCGCGCAGATTCGCGCCTTGCGCAATTCAGTCGAAGTCGTAATGCTCGATTTAGGACAGGAAGAGTTCGCTACACGGACAGGTTTTACATTGGCCGAAGCTGCTGAGTTGCTGGACCGCTTTAACAATGCTTTGCTCTTCTCATTGCACATTGACAGGCAAGCGGAGGCCGTCGCTTAACAGATTGGATTGCATCGCTAGTCTACGAACAGGCTTCCAGACTGGCGTCTTTCTTCATCCAACCAGCCTAAGCCAGTGATAAAGTGAGGTATATGATTTTGAACAAACACAAGTCCATGGCTGTCCTTGTTTTCAGCACGGCGCTGCTGGGGGCGCAATTGGCCGGCGCGCAGACCGCGCAGCAGACTGCTTCGCCAAAGCCCGCAGTGGTCAGCGCGCCGCACGCCTGCGTGCCTTCCAAGCTTGGTTCGCCTTATATTTCGGTGGATAGCTGGATCTATCCGGCCGTGTTGCGGCTCTATTCTCTGGGTTATGTAGATACGGTTTACCTGGGTATGCGCCCGTGGACCCGCGCCAGTGTGAGCCATATGATGGAGCAGGCCGGAGCGCTGCTGGAGGATGCGGACCAGAGCGCGGCCACCGACGAGGCGCAAGGCATCTACGACAGATTGCTGCGCGAGTTGCGCAACGACACGGAAGGCCCCTGCAAGGCGCTCAAAGGCAGCTCGCGCGTGGAATCGGTTTATACGGTCGGCAGGGGCATCAGCGGCACTCCGCTGCGCGACAGTTTCCATCTGGGATCGACGATTATCAACGACTACGGTCGCCCCTACCAAAGCGGCTTCAATAACTACACCGGCGCCAGCGGCTTTGCCTCGGCCGGGCGCTTTGTGCTCTATGCGCGCGCCGAGATGGATGCGGCGCCGAGCGCTGACGGCTACTCGCTCGATCTGGCCCAGGCGCTCGCCACGGTGGACGGTACGACCTATACCGATCCTAAAACTCACGTGACGGATTATTACCTTCCGCAGGCCACCATCCCCGAAGGGCCCATTGCCGCCACCACCAATGTGCGGCTCATCGAGGCCTTCGCCTCGGCGCACGTTCTCAACCACGAAATTTCATTGGGACGGCAAGACGACTGGCTCGGGCCCGGACTGGGTGGCGGCATGGCTTACTCCAACAACGCGGCGAATATCTATTCTTTCCGCATCAATCGCGTGGAGCCGCTGCGTGTTCCGGGGCTTTCGCGTCTGACCGGACCCTTCCGCTATGAATTTCTGATTGGCGGGTTGCGCGGCCATAACTTTATTCCCAACCCTGCCTATATCGCCAATCCTAAGGCGAATCTACCCAATGTGATTGCTCCCGGCGACCCTTGGGTGCACATCGAAAAGGTCAGCTTCCGGCCCACGCGGGACTTGGAATTTGGCTTCGAGCGCACCGTGATCTGGGCGGGCAAGGGCCACGGCGCGGTCAATGTTGACAGCTTTCTCAGGAGCTTTTTCAGCGTCACCTCGCCCAGCGGCGCCGATAAAAACGATTCCATGGATCCTGGCGCGCGCTTTGGCGCCTTTGACTTCTCTTACCGGCTTCCATTTGTCCGCAAGTGGCTCACACTCTATACCGATTCCGAGGTGCATGACGACGTCTCGCCCATCGACGCTCCGCGGCGCGCAGCCTATCGGCCGGGCCTCTATCTCTCCCACGTGCCCGGCGTGCCCAAGCTGGATCTGCGCGTGGAAGCCGTCTCCACCGATCCATCCAGTTCAGATCATGCCTTTCAAAATCCGCCTGCTTATCCAAGTCATTACGGCCACTTCATGTACTGGGAAGGCATCCAAAAGCAGGGCTATACCAACCAAGGCCAGCTCTTTGGTGACTGGATAGGCCGCGAAGACAAAGGCGGCCAGGCCTGGCTGACCTATCATTTGAGCGGCAACGAATGGCTTCAGGCGGGCTATCGTAATCAAAAAGCCACCAGCAATTTCATTCCCGGCTCAACCAGCGCGACCTATACCGGCACACCCTGCTCGGTCAAGAGCCCGTGCCTTCCGCCCGGAGGAACGACGTTGAATGACTTCAGCTTCCAGGTGGTCAAGCGCTTTGCGAGGGACTTCGAGGTGAACGGCAGCTTCACCTGGGAAAAGTGGAAGGCGCCGATTTACACCCAGGTCGGTGGCCAGCAAACGGTGACGGCCACCACCATTCAGCTCACCTGGTACCCGGAGCGCAAGGTCAGTTTTTAGTTCTCCACAACCCTTGCCGGCCCGCCGCGCATGGAACTGTCGCGCGGACGTCCCCGTCCGCGCCTATCCTGAAGCAATTTCCCATTCAAATCGTCAGAGCGCCAGCCTATGAGCAAGTGATACCCTAAAAAGCGATCTGGTAAATGGTCCTTCCGCGCGGAATTTGCGGCGTGCAGGAGGCTTGGAGGAAGTTGAATGCGGAAGTCTTTGATGGTGTGTTGCAGCCTGATGGTTGCGGCGGTTGGCCTGGGGGGCAAAATGGGACAGGCACAAGCGCAGAATACGGTTCTGGCGCTCGATCACGGCTGGGAGTTCCGGCAGGTTACGGCAGGCGCGCAGACCAGCGAAAACGGCTGGTTGCCGGCCACCGTCCCCGGCGACGTGCATCTGGACCTGCTGGCCAACAAAAAGATTCCTGATCCCTTCGTCCGTGACAACGAGGCTAAGCTGCAATGGATTGAGCAGGAGGCCTGGGAATATCGGACGTACTTTGACGTGACTCCGGCGTTGCTTGCCCGCAAGAATCTCGATCTGGTCTTTGACGGGTTGGATGGCGTTGCGGAAGTGTACGTGAATGGCGCGCGCATTCTCGACACCGGCAACAGCTTCCGCGTCTGGCGTGTTCCGGTCAAGGCTCACCTGCACCTCGGGAAAAACGACCTCTTCGTCGTCTTTCCTTCGCCGGTCAAAGCCGCCGCCGAAGCGGCTGCAAAAGATCCATGGCAGCCCAAGACCAAGACCGAGGGCAAGACCTATCTGCGCAAGCCGGCCTATGAATACGGTTGGGATTGGGGTCCGCGCTTTGTCACCAGCGGTATCTGGAAGCCGGTGCGGCTGGAGGCTTGGGACAATGCGCGCATCGCCGACTTCGCCATCCATCAGCGCGATGTCAGCAAGGACGTGGCGCATCTGGACGCGGAGGTGGAAGTCGAGGCCGCCGATGCAGGCAACGGCACTGTGTTTGTGCGCTACTCCGACAACGGCAGTCCAGTCATGTTGCCCAAGCGGGTCAGCTTCCATGCCGGTCGCAATGTAATTGACATTCCAATCGAGATCCAGAAACCGAAGCTGTGGTTTCCGGCTGGTTATGGAGAACAACCGCTCTACGAGTTCACCGCTGCCGTGGGAACGGTCGAAGTAAACTTCGACCAGCGCACAGTCAAGGCCGGCCTCCGCTCCATCGAACTGCATCGCGCGCTCGACAAGTGGGGCCGCAGCTTTGAGTTCATTGTCAACGGCATTCCCGTCTTTGCCAAGGGCGCGGATGTGATTCCCTTCGACAGCTTTCCCAATCGCGTCAAGACCGCTGACTATCGCCGCATTCTCGAATCAGCGCGCGACGCCAACATGAATATGATTCGCCACTGGGGCGGCGGCTACTACGAAACCGACGAGTTCTACGCGATCTGCGACGAGCTGGGCATCATGGTCTGGCAGGACTTCATGTTCGGCAACGACTGGCAGCCGGGGACGTATGCCTTCAAGCAGAACGTCGAAGCCGAGGCCGAGGACCAGGTGCGCCGCCTGCGCAACCATCCCAGCATTGTGATCTGGAGCGGCAACAACGAAACAGAGGGCGCCATCCAATGGGCTGGACGCCCCAATTTTCCAGCCGAAGTCAAGTATCAGATGTGGCAGGATTATCTGACCGTCTTCAGCGGCATTCTGCCCCGTGTGGTGGCGCGGCTGAATCCGGAGACGCCCTACTGGCCCAGTTCGCCCAGCTCCGACTATGAGGAGTTGAGCGACCACTACCAGAGCGGCGACGCGCACATCTGGGATGTCTGGCATGGGCGCGTGCCCTTCTCCACCTACGAGACGCACCACGCGCGCTTTGTCACCGAGTATGGCTTCCAGTCTTTCCCGGAGATGAAGACGGTGGAGGCATTCACGCAGCCAGAGGATCGCGCCAATATCTTTACGCCGGTGATGCTCGCGCATCAAAAGAACAACGAAGGCAATGACATTATTCACAACTATCTGCTGAAGGATTACGCGGAGCCGAAGGATTTTGCCAGTTTCCTTTATGTGAGCCAGGTCTTGCAGGCCGAGGGGATCAAGATCGGCGCGGAGCACTTCCGCCGCTCGCGCCCGGAGACGATGGGCTCCATCTTCTGGCAGTTGAATGATTGCTGGCCGGTGGCCTCGTGGTCGTCGATTGACTACTACGGCCGCTGGAAGGCGCTGCAATACTATGCGCGCCGCTTCTATGCGCCGG
>CAZYCV010000054.1:0-27207 GCA_964645305.1 uncultured Occallatibacter sp.
AGCTGCCCGCCTCAGACACACCCTTCAGGCTCATTCCTGGATTGGAAAAGACTGATACGCAGCCCCTCGACTGGCCTTCGCGCGACGCGATAGACTAGCGAGCATGAAGCGCATTGCCTTTGTATTCCTCCTGTCGCTCTCCGCCGCCGTCGCCGCGGCCCAGTCCTTCACCATCACTTTTCCAAAAGAGATAAGCGCGGAACGCCTGGATGGGCGGCTGCTGCTCTGCCTCTCGACCGATCCGAGCGACCTGCCTTGCAATCAGATCGACGACTCGATGCGTTCGCAGATGGTCTTTGGGCTGACGGTCGATGGATGGCAACCGGGCCAGCCCGCCGTGGTGGACGCGAGCGCCTGGGGCTATCCGGTGCGCAGCCTGAAGGATGTTCCGCCGGGCGAATATACCGTCCAAGTGATGCTGAACAAATACGAGACCTTCCATCGCGCCGACGGCAAGACGATCAAGCTGCACATGGATCAGGGCGAGGGGCAGCACTGGAATATCTCTCCCGGCAACTTGACCTCGAAGCCGGTGAAGATGACGGTGAAGCCGGGCGGCGCGCCGATTGCGATCTCGCTCAGCGAGGTGATTCCACCGATCCCGACACCGGTGGACACCAAGTACGTGCGCCACATCCGCATTCAGAGCGCGCTGCTGAGCAAGTTCTGGGGGCGGCCGATCTTTTTGAGCGCCATTGTGATGGTGCCGGAAGGCTTTGACGAGCACCCGCAAGCGCGCTTTCCGCTGATGCTCTTTCACGACCATTTCGTCGCCGACTTTGGCAACTTCCGCACTACGCCGCCTGATGCCGACCTGAAGCCCGACTACAGCGAGCGCTTCCACCTGGCCGGTTACAACCGCATTCAGCAGGAGGAGGGCTACAAGTTCTATCAGCAATGGATCGCTCCCGGCTTTCCGCGCTTTCTGATCGTCAAGATTCAGCACGCCAATCCGTATTATGACGACTCTTACGCGGTGAACTCGGCCAATGTGGGGCCGTATGGCGACGCGATTGAGACGGAACTGATTCCGGCGGTGGAGAAGCAATTCCGCGCCATCGGCCAGGGTTGGGCGCGGTTTACCTACGGCGGCTCGACCGGAGGATGGGAGGCGCTGGCGGTGCAGGTCTTTTATCCCGATCACTACAACGGCGCGTTTGCCGCCTGCCCGGACCCGATTGACTTCCACGCCTACACCAACATCGATCTCTACAAAGACACGAACGCTTTCTATCAAGAGGGCGCGCACAAACGCGAGGCACAGCCGGCGATGCGCGACTACCTGGGTCACACCTTCATCACCACCGAGGAGATCAACGGCTACGAACTGGCGCTGGGCGATCATGGGCGCAGCGGCGAGCAGTATGACATTTGGCAGGCGGTCTACGGACCGGTGGGGGAGAACGGCTACCCGCAGCCGATCTTCGACAAGGTTACCGGCGAGATCGACCATAAAGTGGCCGATTACTGGCGCAAGAATTATGATTTGGAGGCGATTCTGGAGCGGGATTGGGCAAAGCTTGGACCGGAGCTGGAGGGAAAAATTCATATCTATGTCGGCTCCGACGACACGTATTTCCTGAATGATGCGGTCTATCGCATGGAAGATTTTCTCAAGACGACGAAGAATCCGGCCTACGGCGGCGAAGTAACCTACGGACCGCGCGCCGAGCACTGCTGGAATGGCGATCCCACGCTGCCGAACGCCTATTCGCGGCTGCACTACAACACCATGTATCTGCCGAAGATTCTGGAGCAGATTCAGAAGACCGCACCCAAGGGTGCGGACCTGACGAGCTGGCGATACTGAGGGGTTTAAGAAATCGGATTTTGAGCCTGTACATCCTTCATTTCAACGATGTACAGGTTACAAACTGGATGTAACATTTACGAACATATTGGTACTTCTCCCGCGTAGTTCAAAGCACAAGTGAACGTATAGGATGAAATACGGGCCTTCTCTGTCTTCCAGCAGCAAGGCTATTCGAGGTGGTTGTGAAGACGAATCTACCGGCAATTATTCTTGTTTCTCTTTTCATTCCATTGGCTGTTTTGCTGGGCGGTTGCGGCTCATCGAGCGGAGGTGGAGGCGGCAAAACAACGCCGACAATCACCTGGGCCACGCCTGCTTCTGTCCCGACAGGCACGGCGCTCAGCGCAACGCAGTTGGATGCAACGGCCAACGTGGCGGGCTCATTCGCTTACTCTCCAGCGATTGGCACAATCGAGTCCACGGCTGGGAGTGTCACGCTAAACACCACCTTTACGCCCACCGATTCAACCGACTACAACACGGCGACGGCGAGTGTGACGCTGACCGTGACCCAAGCTACGCCCACCATCACCTGGAACACCCCGGCCCCGGTGGCTTTAGGCACGGCGCTCAGCGCAACGCAACTGGATGCAACAGCCAACGTCTCAGGCAAGTTTGTTTATTCGCCAACGTTAGGAACAATCGAGTCCACTGCCGGAAATGTAACCCTGAACACCACCTTCACGCCCACCGATTCCACCGACTACACCACGGCGACGGCGAGCGTGACGCTGACCGTAACCGCAACCCCACCGCCGTCCTACTCCTGGAGCAATGTAAAAATTGTGGCCGGAGGCTTTGTCTCCGGGCTGTACTTCCATCCCACCACGCAGAATCTGATGTATGCGCGAACGGACATGGGAGGCGCTTACCGATGGGGTCCAAACGATACGCAATGGGTTCCGCTGCTGGACTGGATCAGTCCGTCGGTCTGGTGGTACGGCGGCGCAGAGGCCATCGGCCTGGACCCCACCGATCCCAATCGGGTGTATATAGCTGTGGGTGAATATGCGGCAGAAAACTGGGGCGGCGATGGCGCAATGCTGGTCTCCGACGATCAAGGCGCAACCTTCACCACCGTTCCGCTGAACTTCAGAAACGGCTCCAACGACAACGGGCGCAACTCCGGCGAGCGCATTGCGGTGGACCCCAATCTGCCCGGCACGGTCTACTTTGGCACGCGCCAAGCGGGCTTGCAGATTTCAACCAATCACGGCGCTTCGTGGAGCACGGTTTTGGGTTTTCCGGCCACTTCAACGGCTAACGGCAACGGCGTGGTTTCGGTGGTGCCCATCAAGTCCAGTGGTTCCAGTGGGAAAGCAACCCCCGTGGTCTATGCTGCGGTGGGCGGAACCGGCGTCAGCAACGATCCAGTCGGACTGTACGTAACCACAACGGGCGGCGGCACCACAAACTTATGGACTGCGGTATCCGGGCAGCCTTCCTTTGCCACATCATCCGATCCCATGGCGCCGCTTCACGCCATCCTCGGACCAAACGGCAACCTTTATGTGCTCTACGCCGATGGCCCAGGACCGAACGGCATCAGCAACAGCCAGCTTTGGGAGTTCACCCCCGGCGCAAGCTGGACCTCCGGCACATGGAAACAGATCACGATTCCCGCCAACCCCACCGGCAACGGCAATGGCGACGGTTTTGGCGGCATCGCAGCCGATCCCAGCCATGCGGGCGTTCTACTGCTGGCGACCATCGATCAGTGGTGGCCCGGTGACTCGATCTATCGCTCCACCGATGACGGCGCAACCTGGACCGATATTTCGCGCACGGGCGGCGTGCATGACGCCAGCCTTTCACCGTATCTTGCTGGCTGGGGATGGAATGGAAATCCAGCCGACTGGGCTGCCGATGTGGCCAACGTGGGCAGCGGCAACTGGGCGGGCAGCATTGTGATTGATCCGTTCAACTCCGACCACACGATGTACGGAACCGGCGCCACAATCTGGCAGACCACCAACCTGACCAACGCCGACACCCGCGGAACCGTCGATTGGAACGTGGGCGCCAACGGATTGGAAGAGGCCTCCATCGGCATGGCCATTGCGCCGCCTTCCGGCAACACCATCCTGCTCAGCGGCATGGGAGACATCTACGGCTTTGCGCATACCGATCTGACGGTTTCGCCAGCCCAGGGAATGTATCAAAACCCGCGCTACTACCCGTCCGACATGGACTTTGAGCAGAACACTCCCACCAAAGTGGTGCGCGCCACGCTGGGCAATGCGGCCAACGGATCGACAGCGGCCGGCAACACGCCCTGGGGCACCATCTCGACCGACGGCGGGCTGACCTGGACGGGCTTTGCCGGCTCTCCCACATGGACCGATACAACCAGCGGTTCGTCCTCCGGCGGCGGCAGCATCGCCATTGCGCCGGACGGATCTTCTATCGTCTGGACGCCAGTAAACACGGCCTCCGCATGGTACTCGGTCAATCAAGGGAAAACCTGGTACGTAGCTACCGGCTTGCCCGCCAGTTCCGGCAATGCCGTGACCCAGGTGGTGAGCGACCGCGTCACTCCCGGCGTCTTTTATGGCTTTGCTGGTGGTTCGCTCTACATCAGTCCGGATCAGGGAATAACCTGGACCGTGGCGCAAACCGGACTTCCCAACAGTTGCGGCTCACAGACGGGCTGTCTGGTGATCTTGCCTGATGCGCCAGGCGACCTTTGGTTGGCCTCCACTCTGGGTGTCTATCACAACACCGGCTCGGCCACAGCACCCAATCTGACGTTGGTCAGCTCCGTAACCAGCGCCAGTTTCCTGAGTTTTGGCAAGGCTGCCCCTGGCTCCAGCGCGCTGACTTTGTATCTATACGGGCTTGCCAACTCCAGCAACTGGAATGAACTCTTCCGCTCAACGGACGGTGGCGCCACGTGGCTTCAGATCAACAACGCGGCTCACCAATGGGGCGGCGGAGTCAATAGCGTCACCGGCGATATGCGCACCTTCGGTACGGTTTACGTTGGAACCAACGGTCGCGGCATCATTTGGGGGACCAGTACCAACTAGGGCCCGTGATCGGGTGTGGGCCGGGAGGGCGGCGCTACAATTTCAATTGGTGCATTTCCATACGGTCTTTGATATAGTTTTTGCGGCTTGAGGTGGTACCTCTTTGATCTGAATACTGGCAGTGAGTTCAGGTATTTTTGCGGGATAGATTCCGTTGAAAAGTCTTGGATCAGAAAGAAGCTGGAATGAAATTGACAAAAAGGTGGGAGCTGTCTGCCGTGCTACTGCTGCTGGTTCTTCAGGCGGCGCAGGTTGTGTACATGGTTCACCGCGAGTCTCTGACTTGGGATGAAGACGACCATATGTTTGCCGGTTACATGATGTGGAAGACGGGCGACTATGGGTTGAATCCCGAGCATCCGCCGCTGGTCAAGCTGCTGGCCACGCTGCCCTTGCTGGGCGAGAAGATGTGGATTCCGCCGCTGCAGGGGCGCGAGTTCAAGTCCGAAGCCTACCTGGACGGGCGCGACTGGCTGGCGCGCAACGACGGCGCAAGCCAGCGGTTGGTCTTTCGTATGCGGCTCACGGCCGGGTTGTTGGCGCTTGGGCTTTCGCTCATCATTTTCTTTGCCGCGCGCGAGTGGTTTGGCGCGCCCGCCGCACTGGTGGCGCTGACGCTGGCGGTCTTCGATCCGAATCTGCTGGCGCACTCCGCGCTCGTCACCACTGACATGGGCCTCTCGCTCTTTTTGCTGGCCAGCCTCTATGGTTTCTATCGCTATGTAAAGAAGCCCACGCTGACGCGCTTGCTGCTGACCGGCCTGGCGTCTGGACTACTGCTGGCCACCAAGCACTCCGGCATTTTGCTGGCTCCGATGCTCGTGCTGCTGATTGCGGGAGAGATTGCGGCTGCGCCCAAAGGAAGCCGAGGGCGCGCGGCGCTGCGGCTGGGCGGAGCCTTTGCGGCGATTGTGGTTATCGGTGTCACCGTGCTCTGGGCCTTTTACGGCTTCCGTTATGCCGCGCGACCGGCGGGGCTGGTGCTGAGCACTTCGCTGGCTGATTACACCGGGCCGCTCAGCCATTTCAATGCCGCAGCGGTGCTGTGGATCGCGCATCTGCATTTGCTGCCGGAGTCGTATCTGATCGGCCTGGTGGATGTGAAGCGCATGGCGCAGTTCTATCCCACTTTTATCTTTGGCAAGGTGTACGCAAGCGGTCGCTGGTGGTATTTTCCCGCCGTCATCACCATCAAAACCACGCTTGGCCTGTTGGGTTTGCTGGCGCTGACGGCCTACGCTATCTTCTCCGGCAGCCTGCGCAAAGGGCGTGAGCTGGCCTACCTGATTGTGCCGGGCGGTATTTATCTGCTGGTTGCGATCCTATCCGGAATGAACATTGGCGGGCGGCATATTCTGCCGCTTTATGCGATGGCTACGATTCTGGCTGGGGCCGGCCTCTGCGCGTTGGCCGCGCACAGCCGCCTGTGGGCCTGGACCGGCGCGGCGCTCGTGGCGGCTCACATCGCCTCTTCGCTTGCCGCCTTTCCCAACGGCATGGCATACGCCAATGAAGCCTGGGGCGGGCCGAAGAACACCTACAAGCTGCTCAGCGACGCCAACGTCGATTGGGCGCAGCAGCTTTATCAAGTCAAGGATTGGGAGGATCGCCATCCCGGCGAGGAGTGCTGGTTTTCTTACTTCGCCTATCCGGTTGTCGATCCGGCGACCTACGGTATTCGCTGCCATCATTTGCCCAATGCAATCACCGGGTGGCTGGGCGGCGCGGATTTGATTCCACCGCAGATCAACGGCTATGTGCTGCTGAGCGCCGGAGATATGAGCGGTTGCGAGTATTCCAGCAACCTCCTAAATCCCTTGGCCGATTTCCAATCGCTCCGTCCAGACGAGTGGATCGACTACGGCGTGCTTGTCTATCACGGGAGATTCCAGGTGAACCATGCCGCCGCCATGAGCCGCGCCCAACGCGCGTACGAACTGATGAACGCAGGAAAGCCCCAAGAGGCTTTGGCGATGGCGCGCGAAGCGGCCCAGCTTGATCCGGGCAACGTGGATGTGGAGAACACACTCGGCTCGGTGGCTGCTCATCTCGGTCAGAAAGAGCAGGCCCGCTCGGCGTGGACCTTTGCTTTGGTTGCGGCCAAGCAGTTGGAGCCGGAGGCTGGAGCGGGTTACATCGGCGACTTGGAAGAGAAGCTCAAAAAGCTCTCACAGTGAGAGAGTCTTGGCATAAAGAAGCGCCGCGCGGCCTTCTGGATAATAGTTCTCTTGGCGGCCCTGGCACTGATAGCCCTGCCTCTCATATAGATGGATGGCAGCAGCGTTTTTGGCTTCAACATGCAGCCAGATCCGGACCGCTCCGGCGGCGCTTGCCGAGGCTTCGAGACGGCGGAGCAGCTCGCGGCCAACACCCGTGCCGCGCGCATCCGGCGCCACTTCGATAGTCTGAATGTAGGCAGTGATTCCGGCCTTTCTCTGCGCCCAGACGACGATGGCAAAGCCGGTTAATCGCTGCTCCTCCAGGGCAATCCATGTGGCTGAGTGGTCGCGGCTGACCAGGCTGCGCATATATCTGCGGCTGAAACGGTGAGGCGGATCAAAGCACAATTCTTCCAGCGCGTAAAGCTGCGCAAAGTCTTCGGGCTGGTAGGTGCGGTAGAACACAATCTAACTTTACTGTATGATCTGCGGTTCAGCTTTCTCTTCTTTCGTTGAAGGATTGTAACTCGGAATTTGTCATTCTATCGATCTTTGAATCTTCTCGCTTGACAACAATCAGCCAGCAAGAGCAGTATCTTTATCAATTTCCTTTTCATCCTCATCGTGATTTGAATTGAATGGAGAATCCATGGCTGATCGAAAGTCAATAGCTTCCGTGCTCCTGTTTGCGGGCAGCACACTCTGCTTCTTCCTTCCGTTTGCAACGGTCTCCTGCGGAGGAATTAAAGTCTTTACTCTTACCGGACAGCAATTGGCCACCGGGACAACCATTGCGCAGCCGCAGTCCTTCGGGCCCTCGCAAACACAAAAGATCGAAGTAGACCCCTTTGCGGCCATTGCCGGAGTGTGCGCAGTCGCCGGAGTTGTGCTGAGCTTGCTGGGCAGAAAAATCGCCGCCGGAACAGCGGCCAGCGGTGGTTTGGGCGCGGTATCTCTGCTGGTTCTGCATTCTCGCCTGGAAGATCAGATTACGAAGCAGAGTCAGGGTGTGGCTCAGGTCAGCTTTGAAAGCGGCTACATCCTGGCGATTCTGCTGCTGATTGTCGGCACGGCTTGGAATATCTTTCTGATTGCGCAGGGCAGGCGCTTGGCAACTGATTCCGCCCAGCCTGCCGTAGGAAGTCCTGGAGACCGGCAACCTTGAAGTAAGTCGGCAGGTTGTGGTCTTCGCGCTCTTCTTGGCAATTTTTGGCGCGCCTGATATTCAAGCGCCACGCAAGCAGAAGTGAAAACTGTATGAATTTCAAACAAAAGTCTGGAATTGCTGTGCTATATTGTACACATTCGTCCACTTTTAACTTTCAAATCGTTACCAACTCAAACCCTGGAGGTTTTTCAATGAATCGCAAACCCATGATTGCAGGTTCCCTGGCTCTGCTTGCCCTGTTGTTTACCGGTTGCGGCGGCAGCGGCAGCGGTGGATCAACCATGTCAACAGCACAGGCTGCAACTGCATATAGCTATGTCTATGAGGCATTGGCAGATGCAGGTGGAGCTCTCAGCGTCAACCGTGAAACTCCCTTTTCGCAGTTAAGCAAAGAACAAGCTGCTCGAGTTCAGAAGGCTATTCTGAATGGCGCGCAGGGTACGCCGGCCGCCGATCTGATTGCTCCGGCACTCAGCGCAATTTCAGAAGCATCCACAAAACTCCCCACCTACACATTCTCGTGCCCCTCGGGCGGGACCATTGTGGTGAACGGCTCCTGGTCTGAGACCTCCTCGTCGGTCTCGGAGAGCGTCGTTGAAACCATCAATAGTTGCCAAGCAGACGGAGTCACGATGAATGGCGATCCAAACATTTCAATCTCTGCCACTGGAACGCTGAGTGGCTCCACCGTAACCGAGAGTCTGACCATGTCCGGCGGCCTCACCGTTGGCTCCTCCAGTTGCACGACTGACTTGACGATCAATGCAACCGTCAACACCTCGACAGATCACGGTTCCGAAACCTACAGCGGCTCATTTTGCGGTGTGAACCTGAGTGGCTCTACATCCTTCTAGTGAATCAAGATTCATCGGATTTACAGGGCGTTCCCAGCCTTGCTTCGAGACTGGGAACGCCTTTTCAATTTATCTACGACCTACACCGAAAGAGCCATTCCTGAGAAGGAATGGCTCTTTGTGCATGGAACGAATCCGTTGAGTGAAAAAATTGTCAAGGTTCGTGGATGCCCACCCATCGCAAAGAACGCGATGGATGGGGCATCCAAGTTTCCTGAATGAAAAAGCTAGACCTTGGCTTCCAGGTCGGCGATCACGTCAAAGAAGCGCTGATCGAGGCGGCGGTTTGTGGCGATAGCGTCCTTGATGGGGATGTCGGTGATGTCCAGGCCCCGCAGGACGGCGATGCGGCCCCATTTCTGGTCGTGAACCATGTCGATGGCGTGCAGGCCGTAACGCTGGCCGAGGATGCGGTCGTAGGCCGTGGGAACGCCGCCACGCTGGGTGTGGCCCAGGTTGACCGAGCGGGTCTCATAGCCGGTCTTCTTCTCGATCAGGTCGGCCAGCTTCTCGCCGATGCCGGATAGCCGGGCGTGGCCGAAGGAATCCAGCTTGGCGTTTTCGTTGATCACCTGGCCAACATCGGGCAGGTGGCAGCCCTCGGAGACGACTACGATTCCATAGTGCTTGCCATTGTCATAGTTGTGCTTGAGCAGGGCGGCGACGTGGTCGATGTCGATGTCCTTTTCCGGGACGAGGGTCACGTCGGCGCCACCGGCCGTTCCGGCAGCGTAGGCAATCCAGCCGGCGTCGCGGCCCATCACTTCAATGACGATGACGCGGTTGTGCGAGTCGGCGGTGGTGCGGATGCGGTCCACGGCCTCGGTGGCGATCATCACGGCGGTGTCGAAGCCGAAGGTCTGGTCAGTGCCGCTGAGGTCGTTGTCGATGGTCTTGGGCACTCCGACCGAGGGCACGCCGTTCTCGCTCAGGAAGAGGGTAACGGACTGCGTGTCGTCGCCGCCCAGAGCGATCAGCGCGTCGATCTTGTTGGCCTTGAGAACTTCCTGGACCTTCTCGATGCCGCCGGGAATCTTCTTCACGTTGGTGCGGGAAGAGTGCAGGATGGTTCCGCCCGTGAGCTGGATGCCGTCCACGGCCTCAAGCGTCAGCGGGATGAAATCGTTCTCGAGAACGCCCTTCCAGCCGTTGAGGAAGCCGATAAACTCATCGCCATAGTGGTTGATGCCCTTGCGCACAGCCGCGTAGATCACCGCATTCAGTCCGGGGCAATCGCCGCCGCCGGTCAACAAAGCAACTCGCATCGTATGAATCTCCTGATTGAATTTTTGCGCGGCCACCCCAATGATGGGTGATTGACCGAGCCGGGAAGAATTCCCTGAAATGTGCGGCGAAAAGCCGTTTCGACGCCATATTTAGTTTACTCCGCCGCAATGACGATTGATCGTGAGCGCGGTCACGCTGGCGAGAAGAGCGAGTTGGCTTCCGGGCAGACATGAACTGAATGCCCAAAAGCGGAAATAAATAAGCGCCAGATGCAGGATGCTTGAGTTAAGATGTGCGGGTAGTCTTCCTCGTCACAGGTGCAGCGGTTACAGGATCGGTGAGATCCTGGGGCCGTGAGGCGGCCTCAGGACCGGCCGATGTGAGGAGGTGGGGCGGAATGCCCAAGAAAGAGCCTTTATGGCTCCAGGTGGTCATCAGGATCGTGCTTGATTGGCGATTCCTGGTGGCCTTGGCAGTTCTGATCCGAGTGTTGCTGAACAGGTAACGCTCACTACCCCGGAGGCTGCACTGCCTCCGGGCTTTACCCATCTGTACCCAGTTTGCCGCTTTTCGGAGTGTTTGTCAAAGATTTGTACAACCGTTCTCAAATATCAGATCGAGAGGTTTCCATGCGCAAGATTATCTCCCTGCTGTTTGCGTTTCTTCCACTCTTAATAGCTTCACATTGTTTGGCCGACATGGCCGCTATTCATGCGGAGCGGCTGCCGCAAGAGACAGCTGTGCTGGCTGCCTTTGACGACGCAAAGCAGTTAGAACCGTATAGCCACACCTGGAATGCTAAATGGCAGTTTTCCATTTCCAAAGAAGAAGTGGCGACGCGGCTTGGCAAAGATTTGGGATTTTTGACGATTGCACTAAAGAGCCATCCGGAGAATGCTGAACTGCTGGTATTGACAGGGTTGGTGGCGCGGTACGCGTATAACTTGGATGTGGAAGGCAGCTATGATTCTGCGATGAGCGTGCTGGGAGAGGCTACGAAGATTGCTCCCGCGGACGTACGCCCGCCTTGGTTTCTAGCCACGTTGAAATGCCAGACCACACAGCCCAAAGCTGGCGCCGATGAATTTCTTTCGATTGAAAGCACCCACGCTTGGGAACAGCTACCAGCAGCTTTCTGGGAAGATTACATGGAATGCGCATCGGTCACAAATATGCCAGCGCATATTCTTCGAGCGGCTGACCATTTGGAAAAACTGCACGCGCCTGCTTCGGAGATGCGCAGCTTTTTAGTCAAAATCGCGCACAACCGGTTCGATTCCTATGATCCGAAAAAACAATATACCCCCAAAGAGTTATGGGTTGGCGCAAATGCCGGCGATAAACCCGATTTCACCAGCACAACCTGTGGCGTTCGTATTCGTACGCATGGTGATTGGGAGATCAATAACCTTGGATTCAACGGTACAGGGTGTATCGCAGAATTCAGCACCGGTCCCTACCAGGCCACAACTCGCAAACTGAGCCCGGAAATTCTCCTGCTTGTTCAGCAGGCCGAAAAAAATGAGACATTGCTGGACTTTGCAAAGAAGTATTCAAAAGGACTCTTTGGATTGTTTACTCCAGCGCGATGCCCAGCGGAAGAATGTGTTGCACTCTGGGGTATACAGCAAGGTATGTACAAAAAAGACGGGGATGGGCGTGGCCGCATTATCGTATTTGAGCGGGATCAACCCGAATTCCCTGGATTGATTTTTGAAACCCCTATGGAGATTTCCAAACCAGAATCCTCGGAGAAAATCACATACTACCGTCCCAATCAGACCCAGCAGCGCATTCCCGGCAAGCTCTTCTACCTGGTCATGCTGGATACGGCGGCATCGATCGAAGAGCCGGCGATTAAGGATCTAGACTTCTTCCTGAAGAATCTGGACGTGGAGTAAAGGGCAGAAATTAATTCAGCAAGTTAGCGCCCGCTTTGCGGGCGTGGCGAGTTGGCGAATTAGCGGCGGCATCGGCGTGATTGGCGGGAAGGCGGCGGGAGGTGCTTGAATAGGAAGTATGCCGAGTACGGGAGCGCTGATTTTGCTGGCCTTTGCCAGCCTCGTCGTTGGGATGTTACTGGTGCTGCTGCAGTTGACGCGGCTGGGGTACGTGGTGCGCGCGACAATCCCGGACCGGCCGCGGCGGCGGATGTTTTTGGCTTCGGTGGCTTTTCTGGTGACGTTTATTGGCGTGCGGCTGCTGGTGCGCTCGATTGTGCATGAGAATGACGAGGGGCCGTTCCAGTGGGTGGTGGTGCATGGGCGGCACATTCACCATCTGGTGTGGGGGATTTTGATTCTGCTGCTGGTGGGCTACGGCTGGCTGCTGGATTTGGGACGGGCGCACACGCCGCTGTCGATCTTCCTGAGCCGGCTGATGTCGGTCAGCTACGGAGTGGGCGCGGCGCTGACGCTGGACGAGTTCTCGATCTGGCTGAACCTTGAGCCGGACGCCTACTGGTCGCGCGACGGGCGGCTCTCGATTGACGCGGTGATTCTCTTCGGCGGCCTGCTGGCGGTGGGCGCGGGGGGCGCGCCCTTCTTCCGGGGCTTGGGCCGCCTGTGGAGCAAGCGCGGAGCACTTGGCAAAGAGTTGGGGCGCGGGCTGAGCTATCCTATTCGCCGCGCGCGGTTGCTTCGTCCTCGTAAAGTGAAGCGATCAGGCCGGCGTAGCGCTGAGTAATGGCGCGCCGCTTGAGCTTCATCGAGGGGGTCATCTCGCCGGAGTCCTGGGTCCACTCGTCGGGCACAACGCGGAAGCGCTTGAGGCTTTCAAAATTGGCCAGGCCGGCGTTGACCTCGCGGACGATCTCGGCGTAGAGGCCTTGCACGCGGCTGTCCGCCACCAACTGGTCGCGATTGCTGAAAGCAACATTATTATGCTTGGCCCACTCTTCCAGAGTTGCGAAGTTGGGCGCGAGAAGCACGGAGATGAACTTGTGCTTGTCGCCGACCAACGCGGCCTGGGCGACCAGCGGATTGTTCTTGAGCTTGTTTTCGATAGGCTGCGGGGCAACCAGCTTGCCGCCGGAGGTCTTGAGCAGCTCTTTTTTGCGGTCGGTGATGAAGATGAATCCGTCGGCGTCAAAGCGGGCGATGTCACCGGTGCGGAAGAATCCCTCCGGGGTGAAGCACTCGGCGTTGGCCTCCGGCTTTTGCCAGTAACCGGCGAAGACGGAGGGGCCGCGGACGAGCAACTCATTGTCCCCGGCCAGTTTAAGGTCGAGATTGGCCATGGGCTTGCCGGCCGCGCCGATGCGGTGGGTGAGAGGCGTGTTGAGGGCGATCAGCGGCGAGGTTTCAGTGAGGCCATAGCCCTCCCAAAGGGCGATTCCGGCTGAAGCGAACCAATGGATGGTGTCCACGCCGAGCGGCGCGCCGCCGGAGACGAAGATGCGGACCCGTCCGCCGAAGGCCTCGCGGACTTTGGAGTAGACCAGCTTGCTGGCCAGCTTCCAACGCAGAGAGGCTGGCTGGCGGCCATCGTAAACCGTCTTGATGTGGTTTGCGCCGACGCCGAGCGCCCAGGCGAACAGGCGCTTCTTTGCGGGCGATTGCGCGGTGCGGCGAATGGCTTCCTCGCGGATTTTCTCAAAGACGCGCGGCACGCCGACAAAAACTGTAGGGCGAATCTCGTGCATGGCCTGAGGCAGTTTGTCGAACTTGGAGCAGTAGGCCACCTGCACGCCATGGGTGAACATTACGTAGTCCAGCGCGCGGGCGGTGACGTGCGAGAGCGGCAGGAAGGAGATCAGCGCGTCGGCGGGAGTGAAGTCAAAATCGAGAGCGGCGATGTTCTGATTGGTGGCGATGTTGCCGTGGGTAAGCACGACGCCCTTGGGCTCGCCCGTAGTTCCTGAGGTGTAGATGAGCGTGGCGGCGTCCTTGGGCTCGACCGAGCGGGCCAACGCGTCGAAGACCGGATCGCGCTCCGCGCCGCGCGCATCAGCCCCGGCGAGCGCCTCACTGAAGGCGATGGCTCCTTCAGGCGCCGCAGGGTCCATCATCAGAATGCGCTCCAGATTGGTCTTGCCACGCACGGCGTTCAGCTTGTCGAATTGCTGACGGGTGGAGACGACGGCGATGCGGCAGCCGGCGTCGTCGAGCAGCGCGGCGATCTGCTCGCCGGTGAGCGTAGGATAGATGGGCACGTTGACGGCGCCGATGGCCAGGGCGGCGAAGTCAGTGATGGCCCACTCCCAGCGATTTTCGGCGATCAGCGCAATGCGGTCGCCTTTTTGCGCGCCCCAGGCCAGGAAGGCCTGGCCGAGCGAGCGGACGCGCTGGTAGATCTGGTCGGAAGAGATGGGCTGCCAGAGGCCGAACTCGTCCTGCCAAAGAATGGCGCGGGGGTTGGCGGCAGAGGCGACAATGCGGAAGAGGTCGTTGATGGTGGAGAGCGGAGTGTTTTTTGTCATTTTGAGCCTAATGGGTGGGCGGGGGTTCCTCTACCTTTTATGAAAAGAGTGTAACAGCGCGGAGGCACAATCGCGAAGCCAACTCACTCCAGATGCCGACGCGCATTTTGTTTTGCCTGATTCTGCAACAGCATGAGGCAGCAGATTGACTTTGATACCATAAGGTTCAGTTGCGCATTGCTCCGAATCCTGGAATTATCGGGTGAATCGAGAGAGAGGTAATCCATTCCCATGGACGCCGCCAAAACATCTACAGGACGGTACTATCGCCCAGAACTGGATGTTCTACGCTTTGTGGCGTTTCTACTAGTTTTTTTTCATCACTCATTGTCCCACATGAGTTCTTCTGGATTTCATGGAGTTGTTAAAGTTCTGGTGCATATTTTTATTGATTTTGTCTATGCTTGCCGCTTTGGGCTTAGCCTGTTTTTTACACTGAGCGCCTTCTTGATCTGCGAGCTATTGTTGCGTGAGCGCGCGACCGCTGGTGGCGTCGCGGTGAAACAGTTTTATATTCGGCGCATTCTGCGCATCTGGCCGCTCTATTATTTTGGACTGGCTCTCGGCGTGGCCTATACTTTTTTACCCATCGGCCATGGATTGGATGCCGCGAAACTGGGCTGGTTTGCCATCTTTTTGGGAGCCTGGTATAACGCTTCGCATGCAATACTTGTAACTCCGGCAAATGTGCTGTGGAGCATCTCCGTCGAGGAGCAGTTCTATCTCTTCGCTCCATGGGTAATCAAGTATTTCAACCGCAGAAGGCTTTTCAGTTTTTGCGGGGTGATTATCGTTGCAACAAATCTGTTTCTGATCTATATGGTTAGAAAAGGATACCCAAGTTATTCCGCGTGGTATAACTCAGTTGTCCAGTTTGAGTGCTTTGCTGGCGGTGTTCTGCTCTGCCTGGTTCTTCGCAGCCGCACGCCCCATCTCGCAATTTGGAGTCGGTTGCTGTTTGTGACTGGATGCGGCATTTTCTGGATGATCGCCAATCATTGGCTGTTTTTGGCGGATGATTACGCCCCTTTTGATCCAATAGCCAGTTGGTTTCTCATGGGCGGATATGCATTGATCACACTTGGCTGCGTACTATTACTCTTGGCATTTCTTGGTGTTGCTCCAGGGTTGCTTCCGCAAAGACTGATCTATTTGGGACGCATCTCCTTCGGCCTTTATGTCTATCATGATTTCTTCATTTTCATGATAAGATCCCTGTCTGTTTCCGCCATTCTAAATCAAGCAAAATTGGCCTATCCTTTGTATATTTTTCTTTTTACTCTGCTGACGATTGGATTGCCACTAGGATTGACAGTGCTGGCCGCAGCACTATCCTACCGCTATTTCGAGATGCCGTTTCTCAAGATGAAGAAGCGGTATGCGGCGATTGAGAGCCAACCGATTGCGGGCGCCAGTTGATGGCTTTCGGCCCAACTGGCGCGCGGAATCCTATTCTGCAATCGCCACGAAAACACTATTGTTTGGGCGCGGTTTGCGGCTTGGCTTCGTCTGCCTTCTTCGTCCCTTCACGCGGACTCACTTCGAGCATCTGAATCGGCCTCTCCGCCTCAATCAGTTCCAGACCTATCGTCTTGAGGACGGCCTTGGCGGCTTCTACATCCTTTGCCGGGAACTCCAGCTCTACGTCAAATTTCCCTTCGATGCCGGTCTCGTTGACGATTGGAACCTCAAGCCCACCTTCCAGAGAGTTTGCCAGATTGTCGATGGACCTGTTCACAAGGGTAAGCTTTCCATTGGAATACATCCACATACTATTGCCAGTGGAGTCAGTAGGCTTTAGGAGTTTTTTGCTCGCCTCTGTCGCTTTCAGCACATAAGCTTTTTGAGTTACTGCCTTCGATTCGATCTGCAGATTCAAACCGTAGGCAATGGCCATCTGAATCAGTTTGTCGTTTTCTTCGCCAGTCTGCCAAGCCGTGTGCAAATTGTAGAGTCCTTCAGGAAAAACACATGTCGGAAGAAATCTGTCCTCTGGCAGACTCTGGTAAGCAAAGGAAATGAGCGCCTTCGCTTTCATTCCATTGATATCTATCCGGACACCGCTGTAGGACATCCCAAACGGTGCATCTGGTGGCGCTTTGGTTAGAGAAAAATCAAAAAGAGTTTTGGCATCAGAGGTTAGCGCTACCGATTTTTGCAACGCATCCATATCCAACATCTGAGGAATCTTGATAATCTTGCCATCTCCTGCTTTTATCAATGCATTTATATCAGGCATCTGCGCGAAATTGACGGCCTTGCCATCCGCTAAAGCCTGTAAATTATCAGTCGTGAGAAATTGCGGGAAAGTCACTGCGGCAATTCGCCCCTGTCCATCCACAATGATGGTCGTCGGAAACATTTTTACGCCGTACGATGCAGCAACGCTTCCCGTGGTGTCCACTGCCACCCATCCAGGAATCTTTCTCTTGGTCAGAAACTTCTGCACCGCCGCTTCATCTTCGCTGGGAAGACCGTCCACTGAGATGAACTGGAACTTGGCCGGATCGAGTTCAGCAATGAGTTTGCCCAGGTGCGGAATTTCGGCGATACAAGGGGCGCATTGCGTCTCCCAAAACTCCAGCACAACCACCTTGCCACGCAGCGATGCCCAGTCTGTCTGGGTTCCCGGCGGCGCTTGCAGCAGTTGCGTGAATTGCAGCGGCGGGGCATTTGTTCCCGCAATGAGTTGCGCCGCGGCTGTGAACGATCCAAGAAACATCGCGCTGATGAAAACCACAAGAAGCCGCCCGAACCGCGCGACCTTACGCACGAACGAAAACATGTTCATCGTTTCTCCTTCGAACCTGAGAATAGTGCCCGACCTGGACGCATTACTCATCAGACGCAAGAGCCTCCCCAAAGGCTTGCATCTTTTCCGGCGCGGCGCAAAAAATTTTCCGGGCTTTGTTTCTTGCATACTTATTCTATTTTGGTGTATATTTATTCAAACAAGGCGCAATCGACGATGAAGGATCAACGGCATAATGCGATACTCGAACTGGTGGGCCAGGGACTCGTGGCCAGCCAGGACGAACTGCGCCGCAAGCTGCGACGACGGGGCTTTGCCGTGACGCAGGCCACGCTTTCGCGCGATATTCACGAGCTGAAGCTCTCCAAGGGCCCCAGCGGATACACTTTAATGGGTGGCTCTGGCGCGACGGTGGAAGACAACAGCCCGCCCTCGGTCGCGGAGATGATTGAAAGCTTTGGGATGCGCGTCAAGCAGGCGATGAACCAGGTGGTCATCGGCACGGTGATGGGCGGTGCGCAGCCTGTGGCCGCGGCGCTCGATTACGAAGCCTGGCCTGAGGTTGTGGGCACGCTGGGCGGCGACGACACGGTGCTGGTGATCTGTCCCGATAATCGCCGCGCAAGCGAAGTGGAAGCCCGGATAAGGATGATGTTGGAATCATGAGTGAAACGGTGCAAACTGCGGTAGTGGGAGTTACAGGATATGCGGGCGCGGAACTGGCGCGGCTGTTGCTGCGGCATCCTCGTCTGAAGGGAAAGCCCCCGGTCTTTTTAGGACGCGTGGACGCGGCGGACGCGGCGCGGGGCGGCATTCCTCTAGCGGAAATTCATCCCGAACTGGCCGACAGCACGGGCCATGGAAACCTGCGGCAGCAGCCGTTTTCCTGGGAGCTGCTGAGTGATCTGGATGCGGATGTTCTGTTTTTGGCCACGCCGCACGAGCAGTCGCGGGAGTGGGTTCCCGAGGCGCTCAAGCGCGGCGTGCGCGTGATTGACCTGAGCGGCGCTTGGCGGCTGGTGGAAGCGGCCAATCGGGCGGTTTACGGATTTGAGGATGCAGATGCACAGGTGGCCGAGGATACGCAGGAGCTGGCGGTGTATGGCTTACCGGAGTTACATCGTAAGCAGATCGCCGGAGCGCGGCTGATTGCCAATCCCGGCTGCTATGCAACCTCGGTGATTTTGCCGCTGAAGCCGTTGGTTGCCGCAGGATTGATTGATTTGGAGCGTGGCATCGTGGCTGACTCGAAGAGCGGCGTAAGCGGCGCGGGTAAAGCTCCCACTGCGAAGACGCACTACATAGCCGCCGCTGACAATCTCTCCGCCTACGGCACCTTCACGCATCGTCACACGGGCGAACTTTTGGAACAGATTGGATTGGATGCGAGTGAAATTGTTTTTTCGCCGCATCTGCTGCCGATTCCGCGCGGAATTCTTTCGACGATTTATGTACACTTCCACGAAGCGCAGACGAAAGCGAGTGTCAGCAAGTTGTATCACGAATTTTTTGCGGGCAGTCCACTGGTGCGGCTCTACGACAAAGCGCTGCCGCAGATTCAGTATTCAGTGCGCACCAACTATGCGGATATCGGATTCCAGCTTGACGCGAGCGGCAAGCGCGCGGTGATTGTCAGTTGCCTGGATAATTTGCTGAAGGGCGCGGCTGGTCAGGCGGTACAGAATTTGAACGTGATGCTGGGCTGGGGCGAAGCAGAGGGGCTGGAATGAAGTACGTCGTTAAATTAGGCGGGGCTGGTTTGGAGAATCCCGCGCTGCTTGATGGCTGTGTGCGCGCCATTGCGGACCTGGTGCGCGATGGCCACTCGGTGGCTGTGGTGCATGGCGGCGGCATTCAACTAACGCGCACGCTGAAGGCGCTGGGCAAGCAGAGCGAGTTTATCAACGGCCTGCGCGTCACCGATGCGGAGACGCGCGACGCGGCGCTGATGGTCTTTGCCGGCAAGGTGAATAAATCGCTGGTGGCCGCGCTGGGCGCGATTGGCCAGCCGGCCGTGGGCCTTAGCGGCGGCGATGGATTGAGCTTTCGCGCGCGCAAAAAACGCACCGAGCCTGATCTTGGTTTTGTCGGCGAGATTGCATCGAGCGATGCGAGCTTGATTGAAGCTGTTTGGCAGACCAATAGCGTTCCTGTTTTCTGCTCGATGGCGCTGGGCTTCGACGGCGAATACTACAACATCAACGCCGACGAGATGGCTGCGGCCTGCGCGGTTGCGGTCAAAGCAGATGCGCTGGTTTTCTTGACCGATGTGCCCGGAGTTAAGGGCGCGGCGGGTACTGTACTTCGATGGCTCGCCATCGATCAAATTGCGGAGATGGCCAAGAGCGCCGTGATCTCCGGCGGTATGCTGCCCAAGCTGGGCGCCTGCCGCGAGGCTCTTTTGAATGGCGTGAAACGCG
This sequence comes from uncultured Occallatibacter sp., assembly GCA_964645305.1. GTDB lineage: Bacteria > Acidobacteriota > Terriglobia > Terriglobales > Acidobacteriaceae > Telmatobacter. The sequence continues at coordinate 19,843 of CAZYCV010000054.1, forward strand.
TAAGAATTTTACCTGCGGAAGCGGCTGGCTCGTTGCCCGATCTGTGCAGTTCCCGCGTAGCATACGGCACTGAAGTGATGGTGGCCTAAGGAGAAAGAAATGTCGAAGCTCGAAGAAATCAAAGCAGCCGAATCGCGGTTGCTCATCCACACGTATGATCGTTTTCCTGTTCTGTTTGTCGCCGGCGAAGATGTCCATCTGATCGATGAGCACGGCGATCGCTATCTGGATTTGTTGAGCGGCATCGGCGTCAATGCGCTGGGCTACAGCAGCAAGGTAATTCAGGAAGCCATCGCCAAGCAGAGCTGTACGCTGATCAACGCGTCGAACTACTATTTCAACGACAAGATGGCCAGCCTGGCAGAGCGCGTCACGCGGATTACCGGCCTGGATCGCGTTTATTTTGGCAACTCGGGCTGCGAGGCCGTCGAGTGCGCGTTGAAGCTGGCGCGCGCGCACGCTGGCCTGCTGCGCGCGGAAGGCAAGCAGATCGGCACCAAGTTTTTGGCGCTGGAGCAGAGCTTCCACGGGCGCACCATGGGCGCCATCTCCGCAACGTACAAAGAAAAATATCGCGCGCCCTTCGAGCCTCTTGTTCCCGGCTTTGAGTTTGTGAACTTCAACGACATTGAAGATCTGCGCGCCAAGTTTTCCAACGAAGTCTGCGGCATTATTGTCGAAGCCATGCAGGGTGAGGGCGGCGTGCGTCCGTTGTCGCCGGAGTTTTTTGCTGAAGCGCGCAAGCTCGCTGATTCCACCGGCGCATTGCTGATCGTCGATGAGATTCAGGCCGGCCTGGGCCGCACCGGAAAGTGGTGCGCGTATCAGCACTTCGACATCAAGCCGGACATCACTACACTCGCCAAGCCTCTCGCCGGCGGCATCCCGATGAGCGCGACCGTCTGCACAAATGAAGTGGCGCGCGCCTTCCATGCGGGAATGCACGGTACCACGTTTGGTGGCGGGCCGCTGGCCTGCGCCGTTGCCACTGCGGTGATTGACCACATCGAAAAAGAAAATCTCCTCGATCACATCAACGAGGTCGGCGAGTACTTCCAAGCGGAACTGAACAAGCTGGCCAAGCGGCACACGAGTATCACCACTGTGCGCGGCAAGGGGCTGATGATCGCCGCTGAACTTGACTCCGCCGAGCTTGGAAAATTTGCTGTTACGGAGATGCTCAAGCATCACGTGGTCATCAATTGCACCAGCGATACAACGCTGCGCTTCCTGCCGCCGTTCATCTTCGAGCGCGTTCACGTGGACACGACCATCGCCGCGCTGGACAAAGTCTTCACCACGTACGAAAAGGCACAGGCTGCCGCTTAAAACTTCGTACCGAATCTGGGTGCCCCACCCTCGCCGCGTTCTTGTTTTTGCGGCTAGGGTGGGATACGAAAAATGTTGGGTGCCCCATCCATTTCACGTTCTTTGTGAAATGGGTGGGATACGAAGACCCTCAACCCGCCCGTGTCGAGGAGGACAAACGCATGGTGAGCAATACTGTTTTAGAAACGCCCGCTGTTTCCGTTGCGACGGACCCCGATATTCTTGCCGCTGCCGCGCGCTTGAATGGCGAAGATATGTGCTCCATCGCCGATCTTTCGAGCGCGGAAGTGCGCGCCATTCTCAAGCTCGGCCACGATGTGAAGCGCAATCCGCTGAAGTATCGCCGTGCGCTCGATGCCAAGCAAATGGTTCTGATGTTTGAGAAGGCCTCGCTGCGCACGCGCTTGAGCTTTGAGGCCGGCATCAACACGCTGGGCGGTAACGCGATCTTCTTCGATCAGACGAATTCACCTCTCGGCGAGCGCGAATCCATCGCTGATGTGGCGAAGAATGTGGAGCGTTGGGTGGATGTGATTGTGCTGCGCACCTACGCGCACGACACCATCACGGAGATGGCCGCCAACGCGCGCGTGCCGGTGATTAACGCGCTCAGTGACTTCGAGCATCCCTGCCAGGCGCTGGCCGATTTCATGACGGTTGATGAGCACTTCGGCCATGTGGCCGGACTGAATTTTACGTACGTCGGCGACGGCAACAACGTATGTCATTCGCTGATGCTGACTGGCGCGCAACTGGGTGCAAATGTCACCGTGGCTACGCCGCGCGGCTACTCGCCGGACATTGAAATCGTGACTCTGGCGCGCGATATTGCGCAGGCTAACAACTGCGAAGTCCGCCTGCTGCAAGACCCGCAGGCTGCCGTGGAAGATGCCGATGCGGTCTACACCGATGTGTGCGTGAGCATGGGAATGGAGCACGAGTCTACGAAACGCGCGCCCATCTTCCGGCCCTTCCAAGTGAATGAAGCGCTGATGGCCAAAGCGAAGCCCGAAGCTGTCTTTATGCACTGCCTGCCAGCGCGACGAAATGCTGAAGTGACGGATGCCGTGATCGACAGCCCGCAATCGATTGTCTTCGATCAGGCGGAGAATCGTATGCACGCGCAGAAGGCGCTGTTGCTGTTGCTGCTGGGCGGATTGGCAAATGTTGGGAATTAAGAGTAAGGTACACAATCATGTTGCGTAATTGGCGCTCAAATGTTGGGGCTATGAATTTTCGTGCAATCACTAAAGTTGGCACATCACTTTTCGGAGTAGTTGCGCTGATTGGAATTACCGGATGCGTTCTGTATACTTTTCAGATTCGTTGGCAAGCGGAATCATGCTTGAATGCGATTAGACAGCTCCATGTCGGTTCAAGTACGCAGGAAGATGCCCGTAAAGCATTGGAGCCTTTTCATCGTTTTGAGACAGATGGGGTAGCGCATTTTTATAAGGATAGATCTCGTTTCGACTATCCAACCTATACATACAGAATCGAAAATCGCGGTTTTCATTTGCTGGCGATTTTCAATCCTGCTATGTTTGGTGCTGGTGTGATCTTTCGAGATGGAATCGTCATCTCGAAAGGTGCAGGATTCATGCAAGAACCTTTTCATATGGTGAATACTCGTGAAACGGTTCCTGGCCTAATGCAAAACTCTTCACTTGATAGTAACCCTACTGGAATGATTGTTGGTAGATGGGACCCACCATTAGAACTGAATGTCGATCTTGATACTCGTGCATCGGAAGTGGATCGAAAAGTAGCGTTTGAGTACAATCTGGCTTGTTTTACATCCATTTTAGGCTGTCGAAGCCTTCACAAAATACTTCCCGGCGTGAAGGAATAGAAGATAAAAAATGAATCGCAACAATAGTTTTTCTGTTTTTTGATCGATGACATCTACGAAAGGTTCTCAAACATGTCCGTAATTCTCGAATCACTACCCGTTGGCCAGAAGGTTGGTATTGCTTTCTCTGGCGGGCTTGACACTTCCGCCGCACTGCATTGGATGAAGCAGAAGGGCGCGCTTCCCTACGCCTACACGGCCAACCTGGGCCAGCCCGACGAAACCGACTACGACGAGATTCCGCGCAAGGCTCTCGAATACGGCGCGGAAAAGGCGCGGCTCATCGACTGTCGCGGACCGCTGGTGCGCGAAGGCATTGCCGCGTTGCAAGCCGGGGCCTTCCACATCACGACGGCGGGCGTGCCTTACTTCAACACCACGCCGATTGGCCGCGCCGTCACCGGCACCATGCTGGTCGCCGCGATGAAAGAAGACGAGGTCAACATCTGGGGCGACGGGTCCACTTATAAGGGCAACGACATTGAGCGCTTCTACCGCTACGGCCTGCTGGTCAATCCCAGCCTCCAGGTTTACAAGCCCTGGCTCGACGTTGCATTCATCGACGAGCTTGGCGGTCGCGCCGAGATGTCCGCGTATATGCAGCGGCACGGCTTCGGCTACAAGATGTCTGCCGAAAAGGCCTATTCCACCGACTCCAACATCCTGGGCGCGACGCACGAAGCAAAAGATCTGGAGTACCTCTCTTCGTCCATCAAGATCGTCGTTCCGATCATGGGCGTGGCCTCTTGGCGCGACGATGTGGACGTGCCGCGCGAAGAGATTACTGTTCGCTTTGCAGAGGGCTTTCCTGTTGCGCTGAATGGCCGCGAGTTCACGGACCCCGTCGAACTGCTGCTCGAAGCCAATCGCATTGGCGGACGGCACGGACTGGGCATGAGCGATCAAATTGAGAACCGCATCATCGAGGCCAAATCGCGCGGCATCTACGAAGCGCCTGGTCTCGCGCTGCTCTACATTGCATACGAGCGGCTCGTCACAGGCATTCACAACGAGGACACCATCGAGCAGTATCGCGATCATGGGCGCAAGCTGGGCCGCCTGCTCTACCAGGGCCGCTGGTTTGATTCGCAAGCCATCATGCTGCGCGAATCCGCTCAGCGCTGGGTCGCCAAGCCCATCACGGGCGAAGTCACGCTGGAGCTGCGCCGCGGCAACGACTACTCGATCCTCAACACGGAGTCGCCGAATCTCACCTTCCACCCGGAGCGGCTGAGCATGGAGAAGACCGAATCGACATTCTCTCCGCGTGATCGCATCGGTCAGCTCACCATGCGCAATCTGGACATCACCGACACGCGCGACAAACTGCTTACTTACGCCGCGTCTGGTCTGCTCACGCTGAGCAAGGGAAGTGAAATGCCCAAGCTGAATAGCGCATCAGAGAAGGAATAGCGGACATCAATGTCAAACGAACAACAATCCGTAAAGATGTGGTCGGGCCGTTTTCTCTGCTTGTTTCTATGCCTTGCCACAACTGCGGCTTTTTCGCAGAAAGGCAAATCAGTTCAGACATCCGCTGGCGCAGCAGGATTCTGCTTTCATGGCAGTGGCGTCAACCTGCCAGTTGGCAAATTCCTGCTGATCCGCAAAGGAAATCAGTTTGGCGCAATTCGCATCACTCGAATTACTCCTGATATACAATCGAAACCAACGGCGGGCGAATGGTTAGGGACTGTTGCATATGAAAGCTATTTCATCTCGAAATCCTCTAATTCTTTTTCCCAGTCGGCGAATGGCTGGCATCAGGGCGAGCTTATATTTGGACGCATTCGAGGATTTGGCTTCCACTATAGTTGGCAATCAGGCAACCGTGAGGCCGTCGTAGGACCTTGGAAGATTCCGTTCTTTGCCCAGGACGGGATGTTCATGACTACTATTAATTTTTGGAATGGCGTCGACCATGATTTTGGTTTGCAGTTTGCACCTACGAATGTCACTCAAGTAAATCAACTTGATCCTGGCGAAGAGAAGCTGCATTGGTATGCCTACGATAGGAATAGAGACATTCCTTGCCCCGTTGAAGCCTTTAGCAAATTTCCTGTGGAGACAATTTCGAAACCTCAATGACGAATCCCTCACAACCCGTCCAGCAACAAGGTAAGATGTGGTCCGGCCGCTTTCGCGAGCCTCTCGACAAAGAATTTGAAGCATGGCAGCGTTCGATTGTCTTTGATTGGCGGTTGCTTGCGCAAGAAGTAGCCGCCAGCAAGGCGCATGCGTCGGCTCTTTGCGCCGCGAAGATTCTCACTGTGGATGAGACTACAGCACTTCGCGCGGCGCTGGATGCGATTGCCGCAGAGCATACGACAGACGCGGGCAAAGCGCAGGTGCGCGATCACGCAACGGCTGAAGACATTCATCACTTTGTGGAGTTGAAGCTGGCCGAGCGGATTGGCTCACTGGGCCTCAAGCTGCACACCGGACGCAGCCGCAATGAGCAGATTGCTACGGATCTGCGGCTCTATGTGCGCGATTGCATCGAGCAGACCATTCAAGGTTTGGTCAGTTGGGCAAGAGCGCTGGTCAAGAAGGCTGAAGCTGCTGGCGATGCTGTCATGCCCAGCTATACGCACTTGCAGCGCGCGGAGCCGGTGCTGACGGCGCATTGGTTGTTGGCATACGTGGAGATGATTCTGCGCGATGCCGCGCGGCTGCGCGATTGCAAGGCGCGGTTGAACTATTGTCCGCTGGGATCGGGCGCTGTGGCTGGTGCTACGCTGAAGCTGGATCGCACGATTGCCGCGAAAGAGTTGGGATTCACAGCGCCTACCAGCAATTCAATGGATGCAACCAGCGACCGCGATTTTGTTTTGGAGTATTTGCAGGCGCTGACATTTGTTGGATTGCATCTGAGCCGCTTTGCGGAAGAGATTACGCTTTTTGCAACGGCGGAGTTCAATTTTGTGACACTGCCGGAGGCGTTTTCTACCGGCTCCAGCGCGATGCCGCAGAAGAAGAATCCTGATTTGACGGAACTGATTCGCGCCAAAGTCGGACGTATTCACGGCGCGGCTGAGGCGGTCACGCTGCTGCTGAAAGGGCTTCCTTTGTCCTACAATAAAGATATGCAGGAGACGCAGGAGCCAGCTTTCGCCGTGGAGTTTGTGCCGCAGATGCTCAGGCTTGTGGCGCGCTTCACCGCCGCGCTCACGTTCAATCGCGAGCGAATGCAGGAGGCTGCGCAGTCGGGCTACTTGAATGCGATGGCTGCGGCGACCTACCTTGTGCATAAGGGCGTTCCGTTTAGAAAGGCGCACGAGAAGATCGGCAACGCTGTGCGCTTTGCGATTGAGAAAGGCGTGGAACTGAATGCGCTTTCGCTTGATGAGTTGCGCAAGTTTGGCGAAGAGTTTGGTGAGGATTTTTTTGCGGCGGTGACGCTTACGGCAACGCTTGATTGCCATGATGTGATGGGCGGAACGGCGCGAGAGCAAGTGCGCAAGGCTCTGGCGGCAGTGAGCGAACGCATTGCAATTCTTCAGCAGGAGGCCGTTCATGTTGGTGCGTAAGGCGCTGCTGCAAGATGCCTCGAAGGTTTATGATCTGGTGAATTCGCTCTCCAGCGATGGCACGCTGTTGAAGCGCGCCTTCGCGGAGATATGCGAAAACATTCGCGATTTCACAGTTGCCGAATCCGACGGCGGCGTCTTTCTGGGCTGCGGCGCACTGCACTTTTATGGGCCGCATCTGTGCGAGGTGCGCTCGATTGTGGTCAGGCCCGAAGCCAAAAGCAAAGGCGCGGGCAGCCGCATTCTTGCCGCGCTGATTGAAGAGGCTGAAGAGCATGGCATTCAATCGGTCTGCCTGTTCACGCGCATTCCGGATTTCTTTTTCCGCTACGGATTTCGCACGGTGGAGGACAAGTCCGAACTGCCCGATAAAATCTTCAAAGATTGCCAGAGCTGCCCGCGGTTGCATCGCTGTGATGAAGTGGCGATGGTGCGCGGACGCATTCCACGCGTTTCGCTGCTGGGCCCGCGCGAGGAAGCGCAGCAGTTAGTTCATCTTGCGGGCTAACATCGCAGCGGCTATTGCGATCTGCCCGTAACTGAGTCCGCCATCCCCAGGGCTGACCTGACGGTGCTGATAGACTTCAAAGCCCTCTTCCTCCAGCCCCGAACGCAAGAGCCTGGACAAGCGACGATTGTGCAGACAGCCGCCGC
>CAZYCV010000055.1:0-26838 GCA_964645305.1 uncultured Occallatibacter sp.
TCCCGCCAATCAGAGCGCAACTCCCCCAATGTAACCTGTGCCTGCACAAGTCCATTCGGCGTAAGCTGCCCCATTCGGATCAGGCGCGCAAAGGCTCCCCGCACTTCGACAGGAGTGGACCACCATACGATCATGTTGTACTGGTCACTCAACGTCCGCGCCGTTGGAGTTGCCCGCTGCTCCACGCATAGCGGAACCAGAGCGCTCGTATCCCAAAATGCATCCTCCATTTAACGGTCGCCCCTTACCCATTCAAGGGCTTCTTTAACGGCTTCATCGGAGACGGTTGGCCGAGGCAGCGCCCAGAAGGCATCCCAATCCATCTTCTTCTTGTTTTTGGCCGGTTTCATCTGTCCGGTGGCAATCAAGTATGCTGCTTCGGCCTCGTGGTCGCCTTCCGGGGGCAGAGGCAGAGTGAAGGGCAGAATGCGCGCGATGGGCTTGTTGCGGTCTTGCACGATGACCTCTTCGCCGTTGCGGACGTAGCGCAGGTAGGCGGAGAGCTGGTTCTTCAGGACGCCTGTCTTCACAGTTCTCATACACAAAGTCTACTCCAACTTAGCCAAGATAGCCAAGTTGCGGCTCACTGCGCCGGATGCAGAGAGATGTCCGTGGCAACATAGGCTGTGAGGATGGTCCCGGCGGGAATCTGAATCTTGTGGTTGGCCGTTGCGACCTTGCTGTTTGCCGACCGATAAAGATTTGTGTCGGCAGCGCGGCTCTTTGAGGCTTTCAGAGGAATCTGTGCGTCGCCGGCCTCCAGCACAAGAGAATGAATTTCCAGGCTGATTGTTTTGCTTTCGCCGTTTGAGTTATCCACGCCGACAGCAATGCCTGAAGCTTTGCTGCCCGCCTTGGCAACCAATACGCCCTCCTCACTAACATCTCTGGTGAGCGCGAAACTGACAGGCGCGCCAGGCTGGCCTTCTTTAATGGTTGCGTCTTCTGTGACGATGAGAGTTACAGGCGATCCAGTGCGCAGAATCAACTGCTTGCTGTAACTCATCTTTCTTGGAATATGAGTGGTGATATGCGGATAAACAAACTCCAGCAACAGATCAGAGACCGAGACACCAGCAAATCCCAGCAGCATATTGCTGGCCGTAATGTTGGTGCGGGAACTGGGCGGGTAATAGGTATTGGAGAGTTCGGCGGATAAGTAATCGCCTAACATGAAAGACAGGTTCGGCGTGGGGCGGCCATTATCTCCGCGGCAGACAAAAGGAAACTCCATGGCATGAAAGATTCTTGATCGCACGCTTCCTGTTTGCTTTACAAAGTAGCGAGGGTCTTCACGAAAGATGGAGGGCAGAATGGCGCCGGAGATCATGGTGCCGCTGAAGGCATCGGCGTAATTGACTCCATAGCGTTTGGCAAAGCCCTCGGTTCCCTGGCCGAATGGGCGGAGATTGTTACGCGCCTGCTCGTAAGTGGCAATCGCTCCGGTAAAGATAAATGTGGTAGGATCGATCGAGCTTTTCCATGCGAGTTCGAACTTTTGGCCCGTACTCAGCGGCGCTGCATTCCACTTATAACTGATAAAAAATTCTGGAAAGATTCCGCCCAGTCTCTGCTTTTCTTCTTCATGGATCTGTTCTTCGGCGATCTCATGGCGACTGAGCGCGACCACTATATCTTCAGAGGCCCGCGCCACCTGCAAGACGATGGGGTTGAGTTCAACCGCCTCGCCGGAATGGACGATGATTTCGTTGGAAGTATAGGGAGCGAATCCTTTGGCCGAGACGGTGATTTTATAACTTCCGGGAGGCAGTGAGCTGATCTGGAATACGCCACTTTCATTGGTCACGGAAGTGCTTTGTTGCAGCGTCTCAATGTTTTTGAGAACCACTTGAACATCCACGGTCAAGGCTCCGTCGGCGTCGGTTACCGTACCGCGGACGCTGCCGTTGGCCGCGGGGTTGGGCGCATCCGGCAATGCATTGATGGAGGCCGATTCAATCCCGGTATTCCGAGAGAGATTTTGCGCGGAGCCGATCAGCGCGGCGCTCATCATAAGTCCGATTATTACGCTACGAAAAGATAATGACATTCGCATCCTTTGTTGTTTGTTTGTGATGATTTTCCATTCTTATTGTAAAAATGTTTTCATGTTACTCATTTTAGTGCCGTCCCTACGGGACTCCGAGTGAATGACTGGGTGATCCATCCCCACCGTTGAAACGGTGGGCTAATCAACACTGCGCCTACGGCGCGGCATCTGCTGCGGTTTAAAGTTACAGCCTGCCTGAGGAACCTCTGAACAAGCTTCAATTTCCAAAGTCTACATTCCCTCAGGGGCTAAAGCCCAGCTTATTTTGAGCCACTTGCGGCACGACTAAAGTCGTGCCCTTTCAAAACATCAACTTATCCAGAGATTCCTTAGCGCCGTTCCACCGTTGAAACGGTGGGCTAATCAACACTGCGCCTACGGCGCGGCATTTGCTACGGTTCAAAGTTACGGCCTGCCTGAGGAACCTCTGAACAAGCTTCAATTTCCAAAGTCCACATTCCCTCAGGGGCTAAAGCCCAGCTTATTTTGAGTCACTTGCGGCACGACTAAAGTCGTGCCCTTTCAAAACATCAACTTATCCAGAGGTTCCTTAGCGCCGTTCCACCGTTAAAACGGTGGGCTAATCAACACTGCGTCTACGGCGCGGCACTTGCTGCGGTTTAAAGTAACAACTTACCGAATCAGCGGTTCTCTAACGCGGCAGCGGGAGCGAAACCTCTTCCGCCACGAATACCGTCAACAGAGTACCACTGCTGATCTCGACATTGTCTCCGGTTCTAAACAGTCCCATCGGCCACTTGAGATGATACGGGCTGCTGAATTGCACATCAGGCCCATCGGAATTATTTTTTGATCCGGTCAGCTTGATCTTTTTGTTTCCTGCCACAAGATCATCGAGCCTGATGTTGATCTGGCCCGAGCGCCCTGCCATTGCCGCTTTCTTTACAAATGTAACTTGGCCGGAGAGTGTTGCGCCTGCTTTGGCCACGGTTACGCCGTCCACTTGAAGATTGGCTGTGAGCACCAGGCTTACCTTGTCGCCGACGGCCGCCGTGGCCGAGGTCAGGGGCGCGGTAAAGGCCAACGCTACAGGCGCGCCCTGGCGCACCGTTGCCGAAGAAACGGCTTGCGCGGCGCAGAAGGATGATACGGAAGTTAGCAGCATGAGTGTGATGGTGCAAAGTCCAACCATTGTTTTCCTTTTCAAAATATTATGCGCTTTTCTGTTGGACCCGTACTCAGGCTGAAAGTTGCGCGCGGAAAGCATGAAATTAATTTTATTTGGCAATCACAGATTGTTCTTCAAAGTAACAAGACGGGGGATGGATTGGCTTAAGACGGTGCGCGGGAGGTTGAGAGGCAGATTGTCGATATTGATTTGGCTGGTTAGCATCCGCTTCGCGGATATAGCAAGTTTGCGAGTTAGCAGTGGAATGGGCAAGTTGGTGAGTTGGCGGAATTGGCAAGTTGGCGAGTTAGCAGTGGAATTGGAAAGGTAAAACATTTTCGCGGGATGGTTGAAAACTAGAGGCTGAAAAGAAATGGGCGTGGACCTGGAGGTTTGCGCTACAACCGGTCTGGAGAACGGCGCTACAGTTTATGGCGCTGCTCGGCCAAGAGAACTGTCGCACAGCGCGGTCGTGATTGCTACACTAGAGTTCGCCGCATTTTGTTTTGGAGTTAGTCGGCTGCAACTATGCTGTATTCAAGCTGATTTGAAGTTGAAGAGAGGGAACCATTGACTCGACCGCGTTTTTCGCCACCCATCGCCCCAAAGAAAACACTGAAGAGCGCGCCGCCGTCTGCTTCCACTCGCGGGCTGAATGAGTCTTCGCTGCCGATGGGCGCGCGCATCAGCCGCCGCGCCGCTGACCGTTTGCGGGCCGGGCATTTGTGGGTCTATGCCTCGGAGGTTGAGTCGCTTCAGTTGCCCGCGGGCGATCCGCCGGCGCTTGTGCCGGTGGCCGACAATCGCGGACTGCTGCTGGGCACGGCGCTTTACAGCGCTGCTTCTCAGATAACCCTGCGCATGGTGGCGCGCACGGCAATCAGCGAGGCGGCCTGGCTGGATCTGCTGGAGAGCCGGTTGCGCGCGGCGATTGCGCGGCGGCGTCCGCTGCTCAATGAGCACAACAACGCCTGCCGCCTTTGCTTCAGCGAGGCCGACGAGCTGCCTGGCTTGGTGGTGGATCAATATGGTGAGCTGGTGATTTTGCAACTGCTGGCCAAGGGGTTGGACTCGGCGGCGGTGCGGGAGCGCTGCGCACGGGTGCTCGTCGAGGAGTTGACGCCGACGGCGATTCTGGAACGGCCTGACGCGCGGGTGCGCGAATTGGAAGGTCTGACAGCGCCCAACCTGGAGCCGCTGTATCTGCGCGCGGGCACGGCTGCGTTGGCCAGCAGTGGATTTCATCTGAATGGACTGCGTTTTGAGTACAACGCCAACGCGGGACAGAAGACCGGCGCATTTCTGGATCAGCGGGCCAACTACGCCGCTGCCGCGGAGTGGGCGCGGCGGTTGGGCCTGGCGGGCGGGCGGGCGCTGGATGTCTGCTGCTACCAAGGCGGCTTTGCGCTGCATCTGGCTGAAGTGTGCGCGCAGGTGACGGGCATTGACGCCTCGCACGCCTCATTGGAAGTTGCCGAGCGGAACCTTGGCGCCAACCGGAAGCGTCTTGGCGCGCAGGTGGAGTGGGTGGAGGGCGACGCCTTTCAGATTCTGCGCGAGTGGTCGGATGCGGAAGAGCGCTTTGATGTGATTGTGCTTGATCCGCCGGCCTTCGCCAAGAGTCAGCGCGCCGTGGAGGGAGCACTGCGCGGCTACAAGGAACTGAATCTGCGCGCGCTGAAGATGCTGCGGCCCGGCGGGCTGCTGGTCACCTGCTCCTGCTCGCATCACGTGGGCTGGGCCGAGTTGGAGGGTGCGGTTGCCTCGGCCGCCGTGGACGCATCCCGCCGGGTGCGTTTGCTGGAACGACGGGGCGCCGCCCTGGATCATCCGGTGGTGCTGAACCTGCCGGAAACCGAGTATTTGAAGTGCCTGCTGCTGGAGGTGGAGTGAGCCGCATACCTCCTTTTGATGGCGCGCGCCATGCTGCCTGGGAACCAGAAGTGTAATTGTTCTAACGGATTAAAAGTTGTTGTATGTTCTTTGTAATTTGTGATAATTTCTTTGCGAGGCTCTATGAACAATCGATCCGGCATCCTGTTCTGCATTACAGGCGCGTTCGCGCTGGCTTTGAGCGTATTTGCATTTGCCGCTGCTCAAGAGGATCCGCAGGGGCAGTACAGCCTCTCGTATTCGCCCGTGACGCTAAGCAGCGCTGATTCCACGAGAACTGTGGCCACCTATTCTCCCATCAAGTCCATCAACGGCAGGACAATTCAACTGCGCGGCGAAGACGGAGTTGTCTATACTTTTACGCTAACTACGGATACAATCTATTGTCAGGACACCACAAAGGTCTCCGATTGGAGCTACTTGAAGAATGTGCCGAAGAAATCTTCGGTCACGGTTCTTACCGAGGAAGGCACGAATCCGGCAGCTCTGGTCGTCTGGGACAAGGCGCCCACAATCTCCATCAAGAATGGACAGATTGATTTTTCTCTGCCGCCGTTGTGTAGATAGAGTCACCGGCCTGTTTCGCAGGTGCGGCTTGTCTCTAGACCGCACGCAAGCAAGGCCGTAAAACGTTGTTGGACCATGATGTATTTTATTGGGGCGAGGCCCTATGAACAATCGATTGGCAGTAGAGTGTTGGAGTGCGGGTGTAGCCATCCTGGCCCTGAGCGCGCTTGCCTTTGGCGCGGCTCAACAGAATCCGCAAGGGCAATATCATCTTTCGTATTCGCCGCTGGCTCTGGACAGCACGTTATCCACCGAAAGCCTGGCGACCTACGCTCCCATCAAGTCCATTGACGGCAAGACAATTCAACTGCGCAGTCAGGACGGCATCACGTATATCTTCACGCTGACTGCGGAAACGATCTACTGCAATGGCGAGAGCAAGGTCTCCGATTGGGGTTATTTAAAGAATGTCCCCAAGAAAGCCTCGATCACGGTTCTTTCTCCGGACGTGCTGAACCCGACGGCCCTGATCGTCTGGGATAAGGAGCCCTCGATCTCCACCGCGAACGGTCAGATCGACTTTGCCCTTCCGCCGCTGTGCAAATAACTCCGTGAGCCACTCAGGCGCGCGCCACGTGCTGGGGCCCCTGCCATGGGTTCAGCAGCCGAGCCATCCACTGCCCCAGCCTGCGCAGCCAGGAATCCCGCACCGGCGCGGGGTTCATCTGGGCCGAGGCGGAGCGCAACTGCGCCATCGTCTCTTTGACCATGGCGCGCAACGACTCCGCTTCAAAGGTGCAGGAGCGCAGGTACGCGGAGACGGTCAATCCGGCCTCTGACGCTCTGCGGTGCAGTTGTTCGCACTCTGCCTTGCTCATGCGAATGGTAATGCTGGCATCTTTCAGGCTTCGCTCCAAAGAGGAGAGTTGAGAGCGGCGCGCCTCCGTCGGCGCAATGGGCGGTGGCGTCTGGCTGGTCTTCAAGGCTTCGGCGGGCGGCTCGGCAGCCGGCGCCTTGGCCGGAATCAGCCCATCTTCCCGGAGCATTTCCAACAGATCGCTGGCTCCCTGGGCCAGGGGATTCTCTTCGCCATCCACTCCGGCTCCCAATCCGCCCGCGGGAGAGCGGTAGCGGGAGTGGGCGCGCAGGGCGCTTTCATAGCTCAACGTGGCAATATCGTCGGCCAGTTCGTCATCTCCCCAAGGCTTGTCTTTCCGCTCCATGGAAGAAGACTTGCCGCCGGGTGAGGCAAGCGAGGCCAGCAGTCCAGCAAAGCTGGGCGCGGCGGAGGAGGGCGTGGAGGTGGAAGCGGATGGTTGCTGCATGGAAGCTAGCTTATCGTAAGACAAGGCGTAAAACGTGAGGGTTTTCCTAGAAAGGACGGCGAGTGGATGCCAGAAGAGGAATAGTCCGGCACGCGATCCTGAAATGAAACACGCAATCCAGACCCTCTCGCTCTTGGAGATGTGGAGAAACAAACAGAAAAAAGGGTTGGCAGCGATCCCACCCTAGCCGCAAAGACAAAAACGCGGCGAGGGTGGGGCACCCAAAGTTTCATCTTTCGCAGGTCAGCGGCGGCGGTGAAGGATTATGTCGCTCAAGCACAAGCCATCTCCATCACCTCAGGATCGGGCAGAATGCGGCCAGGCAGGCGCAGCAATTCGGTAACGGCCTTGGCGGTCAGGGGGCGAGAGAAGAGGTAGCCCTGACCAAAGCGGCAGCGCATATCGCGCAGCAGTTGGTATTGCTGACAGGTTTCTATCCCCTCGGCCACCACATCCATGCCCATCACGCGGGCCAATTCAATAATGGTGCGCACAATCTGCAGTGGCTGTTCGCCCTCGGTCATGCGGTTGACAAAGGAGCGGTCGATCTTGAGCACGTCAAAAGGGAAGGAATGTAGGTTGTTCAGTGAGCTATAGCCGGTCCCAAAGTCGTCCATCAGCAGGGAGACGCCCAGTCGGCGCAGGCTGCCCAGAACCTCCATGGCGATGCGCACGTTGGGAATGATGCTGGATTCGGTCATCTCCAGGCCTAACTGGCGGCTGGAGATGCCGGCTTGAATCAGCAGCGCCTCGACGTGGTCGGCCAGCCCCTCGCGCGAGAACTGGCGCGCAGAAAGATTGACGCCCACGCGCAGCGTGACGTGGCTGATGTCCTCAAGGCACCACTTTTGAATCTGGTTGCAAGCCTCCTGCAAGACCCAGTCGCCGATGGGCAAAATCAACCCACTCTCCTCAGCCACCGGGATGAAGTTCATCGGCGGAATCAGGCCGCGCTCCGGGTGATTCCAGCGGATGAGAGCCTCAAGCCCAACGATCTTGCGTGTGGCCAGATCCACCTCCGGCTGGTAATAGAGCACAAACTGCTTTTGATCCAGAGCCCTGCGCAGGTCGCTGTTTCTGGGCCATGCGCCGTTGGAGGAGGCGGCAGCGCGGGCGCGCTTGTGCATATTGGCATTCCCGTGAACGACCTTGCGCAGCTTGCGTAACTCCAACTGGCTGGCGACCATCTCGGCCAGACTCTCCAGGGTGCGCAGGGAATCGGGGAGCATTTCGAGGCCGGGACGCCTGAAAAATATGCTCAGAATGCCCAGAATCTTGCCATCGTTGGAGCGAATGGGAACACTGGCAAAGGCCGCCATGCCCAAATGTTTGAGGCGTGGATAGAAATATTCACTCAGCGGGTGATTGACGAGATCCGAAACCACCACCGGCCCATCCTCCGCCAGCACCCACTCAAAGATTGATCCGTTGCGCGGCAGTTCATGGACCGTCTGACGCCACGAGGACTTCATCCACACCCGGCTTTCATCGGCAAATCCGATTCCAGCGCTATCTGCTTGAAAATACTCGGCCGCCAGCCGGGTGATGGTATCAAATGCGGGCTCCGGCGGGGTGTCTAGAATTCCAGTGGCGATGAGCGCAGCCAACCGCTCCTCCTCCGCCCGCCGGTCCGTATTTTGATTTTGCATCTCAATTAGCGGCATCTTGAAACCTGCTCCCGCAGCCCCGGTGTATCGCTCAGCCTAGACTTTTTTCATCCGTTCCACTGAGCAATTTTGCTCGAAATGAATAGAATCCACCTGGGATTTCCGTGCTGCCTAAATTTTTTTGACGGAAGAGGAACGGCAAGATGAGACTGCCAAACAACTTCCGCACTCTTGTTATCGGTGGGAATCACGCTGGTCAAGAGGTTACCGGAGAGCCTGTCCAGAGAGTAACCCTCCAATGACGCAGCACATTTTCAGGACAGCCATCTGTCTGATTTTCATGCACGGTATCCCCTATACTGATGGCTGGAGCAGCGAATCAATGCGGAGACCGGGTAAGCTTCAGGAGCCAATTGGATCACCGCGGCGGGAGCAGACGCGCCGCTACCGTCGCAACCAGATCTTTGGCGTGCTGCTGGTGGCCGGAGTGATTCTGCTGGCGGCTCTGCTGCGCACCAATCCCAAGTGGATCTTTACGCCGGGATGGTGGCGTCCATGAGTCTTGCGCAAACGGCGGAAACCGGCTGCACGGCGAAGGCTCCTTTGGCCGTTCTGCTGCTCGGCCCCACGGGCAGCGGCAAAACGGCGCTGTCGCTTGAGTTGGGTGAGCGCTTCAGCGGCGAGATCATCAGTTGCGATTCGGTGGCTGTCTATCGCGGCATGGAGCTGGGCACGGCCAAACCCTCCGCCGCCGAACGGGCGCGCTTGAAGCATCATCTAATCGATGTAACCGATCCGGACCAGCCTTTTACCGCGGGCGAATATAGCCGCAGGGCGCGGTCCGCGCTTGCGGAGGTTGCCGTGCGCGGCCATCTGTCCATCGTCACCGGCGGAACCGGACTCTATCTGCGGGCGCTGACCGAGGGGCTGTTTGCCGCGCCGGAGCGCCAGCCGGGGCTGCGCGCGCGGCTGGAGCGCAGCCGCGCAAGGCACGGCGAAACTTGGCTGCATCGGCTGCTCCAGCGCCTCGATCCGGCCTCGGCCGCGCGCATCCATCCGAACGACGCGCCCAAGCTGATCCGCGCCATCGAGGTCTCGCTCACCACGCGCAAGCCGCTTTCCGAGAGCTTGACCCGCGATCCGCTGACCGGCTTCCGGCTGCTGCGCATTGGGCTGAATCCGCCGCGAGCGGCGCTTTATGAACGGCTCAACCAGCGCTGCGCCCAGATGTTTGCGGCAGGCTTGGTCGAAGAAACACGCGGGCTGCTGGAGCGCTACGGACCGGTCAAGGCTCTGGACTCGCTCGGCTATCGTCAGGCACTGCGCGTGCTGCGGGAGTTCTGCTCAGAGGAAGACGCGCTCGCCGCCGCGCAGCAAGGCCATCGCAACTACGCCAAGCGCCAGTTGACCTGGTTCAAGCGCGAGCCGGAGGTGCATTGGTTCGCCGGCTTCGGCGATGAGCCGGATACGCTGCGCGCAGCGGTTGAGGTGGTCCAATCACGTCTGGAATGTTGCGCCGTGCGGCAAGAATCATTTCTATCTCTGGCCCGCGTGTGCTAGAGTGTTACCGACTGAACTATGAGCATTCCCAAGACAATTGGACGTTACGAGATTCTGGACGAGCTGGGCCACGGAGCCATGGGCAGCGTCTTCCGCGCCAAGGATCCGGCCATGGACCGGCTGGTGGCCGTCAAGACCATTCTGACCGCGGCGCTCTCCGGCGACCTTGGCAGCGAGTACCGCCAGCGCTTTCTGCGCGAGGCGCGCGCCGCCGGCGCTTTGGCACATCCGGGAATTGTGCCGGTCTTTGATGTCGGCGAAGAAGACGGAATGCCGTATCTGGTGATGGAGTTTGTCCGCGGGCAGACGCTGGACGCGGCGATGAAAAAGGGCGTGCGCTTTTCGCTGGAGCGGGTCTGCGAGATCGGCCAGCAGATTGCCGAGGCCCTCGGCCACGCGCATCACCATGGCGTGGTTCATCGCGACATCAAACCGGCCAACATCCTGCTCGCCTCGCCTGAAGCCTATGGCGCGGAGCAGGCCAAGATTACCGATTTCGGCGTGGCCAAGATGACCGCCGGAGAGATCACCACCACCGGCCAGCTTCTGGGAACGCCGGCCTTTATGCCGCCGGAGCAGTTTACCGGCGCGCCGATTGACGGACGCGCCGATCTGTTTTCTTTGGGCGTGATTCTCTATTGGCTGGCCACCGGAGAGCAGCCCTTTGGGGGCGAGACCATCACCACCGTCTCGTACAAAATTGTGCACACCGAGCCGATTCCTCCGGCCAAGCTGAACCCAGCCATCCCTGTGGCGCTCGAAGCAATCATTCTGAAGTGCCTGGCCAAGAACCCGGACGAGCGCTATCAGACCGGCGAAGAGCTTGCCCAGTCATTGGCGCAACTGCACGCCGGAGTGCAAGACCCCAGCCTGCAATCCACCGCGCCGCTGATCCAGGGAACGGGAAAGGACTCGGAAGAGACCTTTGATCTGAATTCCAGCCCCAAGCCGAAGCCGAGCATGGTGACGGCCACGCTGACGCCGCAGGTTGCCGCGCCGAAGAAAAACATTCGCGCGCTGCCGTTTCTGGTGATTCTTCTTGTCATTCTGGCTGCCGGGGGAGGCGGATATCTGCTGCATTTTCATCATGCAACGGCGCAGTTGCCTCCCGCGCCCGCAGCCCTCTCCACTTTGCCCGCCGCTCCCGCGCCTGCGCCTGCGCTGGCAGAGCCGCCCACAGAAGCCGCCAAGGCTCCCGCTGCACCCGCTGCACACGTCGAACCCGCCGCCGTGGCCTTTGATCCCAAGGCGCTCGATCCCAAACAGAATGCCCGCCTGAAGCTGGATTTGGTTCACTTCCCGGCTGGCCTGGCCTTTACCGTCGAGATGAACCGGAAGGTTTATCTGAAGGGCGAAGCAGGCGACAAGGCCGCTTTGGAGAACCTCTTTGTCCCGCCGGGAGTGCAGGAGTTCCGCATCACGGTGCGTGGCGGCGGTGTGCAGAAGGTCTCGAATATCGTCAGCGCCGAGTTCCAGGCCAACAAGCGCATGACCCTGAAGGTCGAGTTCCGGGCCCCGGCCAATGGCTCTGCGGCGCTGGACCCAGCCGCGCAGATCGTTGCGACCCTCAAAGCCGACCGGCTTTTCTTTTAGTCTCCATCGACTTTGCTGGCCGGCCATGCTCAAAATTGTAGCGTCGGCCTCCCGGCTGGCCATAGCGTGGACCTCACGGTCCAAGCCGAGTTCTGTCGCACGCGCCGTAGGCGCAAAGTTAATTAGCCCACCGTTTCAACGGTGGGGAAGGACCAGCCACAATACCGCCGGAGTCCCGGAGGGACGACGCGATACCCGCCCAAAATGCGAGTTTCTATGGAATCAACCATTTGCAACATCTACCAAGAAATAGTTCTGACCATACAAAATGCGTCTTTTCACAAGCAAGGATGACGCGTTATAGTGCCTCAAGCGGCTTTCTCTGAAAGGTGAGGGTTCCTGCCGTGCATCGACAGATTCGCTTTCTTCCTCTGATTCTGGCTGGACTGGGCTGCCTCGGCTGGGCGCAGACTCCCGTTGCGCCCGCGCTTGCGGGCAACATTGAGAATGTTACTCTCGGCCAATCGGCTGTCCCGCTCTACGGCCCGTGGAAGTTCACCGTCGGCGACTCACCCCTCGATCCGGCGACCCACCAGCCGCTCTGGGCCGAGCCGGGCTTCGACGACTCGAAGTGGGAGACGGTGGACCTGACGCCCGCCGAAGGCGCGACCGACCCGATTGCCGGAATCTCCGGTTTTGTGCCGGGCTGGACAGCCAAGGGCCATCCCGGCTACTGGGGCTATGCCTGGTATCGCATTCGTGTGCGGCTCAGCGCGCAGCCCGGCGAAAAGCTAGCTCTGGCCGGTCCCTCGGACCTGGACGACGCCTACCAGTTCTTTGCCAACAGCTCGCTTTTGGGCAGTTTCGGCGACTTCTCCAGCAGTCGGCCGGTCACCTATAACACTCAACCGATGACGTTTTCAATGCCGCAGCCTGCCGGGGAAGGCCCAACCACCATGATCCTGGCCTTCCGCTTCTGGATGGAACCCAATACTCTGTTACAGGTGGATTCAGGCGGAATGCACAATGCGCCGCTGCTGGGTGAGGCAGGAACGGTCGCTGCTGAATACCAATCTCGCTGGCTGGAGCTGAGCCGCTCCTACGCAATGGCCCCCATCTTTATCCTCCTCGATCTCCTGCTCGTCCTGACGGCTTTTTGCCTTGCGTTTTTTGACCGCTCCGACCGCGTCTACCTGTGGCTGGGCGGGGTCTATCTGATCGCGACTGCGAGTAATATATTGTTCGCACTCTCGACGTGGACACAAACTCTGAGCGGTGTGGCCATCAATCGAATCAACGATGTCTTCCTGCCGCCGTTGACGTACGCCAGCTGGGTGATGGTCTGGTGGGTCTGGTTCCGGCTGCGCCGTCCTGCCTGGATCCCCGGTGCCGCCCTCGGATTGGGGTTGCTGCTGGGACTCTCCAATGCCCTGGGCGAAAATCTCTGGTTCACCATCCTTCCCCAAGCGGTCAGCTCCCCATTTCATCTTGTCTCGATGGTGGTTCGGTTGGTCTTTACCGCGCTGCAACTGTGGATTGTCTACCAGGGAATCCGCCTGCATGGTGTGGAAGGCTGGCTGGTACTGCCCGTCATTGTGCTGAATGGCGTGAACCGTTTTACGAATGAGCTTCTTCTGCTGCATCTTTCAGTTGCCTGGTCCCCCTTTGGGGTGACGATTACCCTCGGGACTATCTCCGGCCTGCTGCTGCCCCTGGTGCTGGCGTTGCTGCTCTTGCGTAGGCTGAATATCTCACTCAAACGCCAGCGGCGGATGGCGCTGGACGTGAAGCAGGCGCAGGAGGTGCAGCAGGTGATTCTGCCCCCGGCGCGGATGACGCTGCCGGGGCTGGAGATTGAGAGCGAATACCGTCCGGCGATGGAAGTGGGCGGGGATTTCTTCCAGATCATTCCGCATCCCACCGACGGCAGCGTGCTGATCGTCGCCGGAGATGTAGCCGGCAAAGGCTTGCGAGCGGGAATGTTGGTGGCGCTGCTGGTGGGGGCTGTTCGCAGCACGGTGGATTGGAGCGCCGATCCTGAGGTGGTGCTGAAGGCCCTGAATCTGCGCCTCTGCGGACGAAGCGACGCGCAGGCTACCTGTCTTGCGCTGCGGATCGACTCCGATGGCGCAGTGACGCTAGCCAATGCCGGCCATCTGCCGCCGTATCTGAATGGCGCGCCGCTGGCCATGGAGGGCGCGCTGCCGCTGGGAATGGTGCCGGGGGCACTCTTTACTTCCATGAATTTCAAGCTGGCTGAGGGCGACCGGCTCGTCCTGCTCTCTGACGGCATCGCCGAAGCCACCGACGCGGACGGGCATCTCTTCGGCTTCGATCGCGTGGAGCAACTGCTGCGCTCGCAACCCTCCGCCGCCGAAATCGCCGCCGCCGCCCAGCGCTTTGGACAGCAGGACGACATCAGCGTAATCTCAGTAACCCGGATGGCGGCGCGGGCATAGAAGCGGCCAATTGAGTTCGTGGACTCCCAGGTCCGAAAATCCGGACCTGGGGCACCCAGCAGCCAGTGCGAAAGGGGGTACGGACACAGTGAGCCGGTTGCACAGGATGATAGCTTTTTCGTGATAGGGGTCGCATGGGCCGCTACAATGGAAGAGGAAAAGGCTCCCGTGAACCAACGATCGAAGGCATTGCTGCGGAGGTTGGCTGCTTCCCTGCTGACCGATGGGCTGGCTCCCGGTCCAGCGGCGGCGGCTGTCTTCTGGGGCGTTTTCATCGGAGTGGTGCCGATCTGGGGCTTCCAGACCCTGGCAGCGCTGGGCATGGCGGTGCTGTTGCGCCTGAACAAACCGTTGATTGTGGCTGCTTCATTTATCAACAACCCATTTTCCTTTCCGTTCCTGATTGGCGGATCGCTGGAGGCCGGCAGCTTTTTGCGCACCGGCCGATGGCAGGAGTGGCAGTTGTCGGCCTTTACCGGCGCGCAGTTGAAGGCTGAGGCGTTCAGCTTTGTGCTGGGCAGCCTGGTGCTGGGGGTTGGGTTGGGCGGAATTTGCGCGGCAATGGCCGCGGCGGTGGTACATTGGAGCGCGCCCTTGCAGCGGTGGTTGCGCAAGCCAAAGTCGGATTAGTTCTTCGAATTTTCTTTCCGATTTTTGAATTATGCTGACAAAAACGTTTTACTTCTTGTAAAATTCTGATTTAGCAAGCCATCTTCCAACTTGGTTGAACGAACGCGCGGCTGTGAATTCGATCGCTTTTGCCGGCCAGAAGGGATTCTGCAATGAGTCTTTCGCAAATGAAGATCGACCAGCTCAGTCCATCCGATCATCTGCGCCTTCTAGAGTTCATTCGCGAGTGCTACGCAATCCGCGAGTTTGAGCCGTTTGAAGATTTTTCGGCAAGACTGGTTGCCCAGCTTGCCCGCCTTGTTCCGTCTCTTCACGTCAGCTATGCGGAGACCTGCCCCGATCTATCGGAGTTCATCAACGCCGGTAGCACGCCGGAGATTGCCACTCCAGAGGTTTGCAGACTCCTGGAGACGCACATGAAAGAACATTCCCCACTGGTGTACTATATGCGGACCGGCGACGGACAGGCCGCGCGCATCTCTGATTATGATAGTCAGCGGCAATATCACGACACGGGCTTGTACAGTGACTTCTACCGCCATTATGACATTGAAGACGACTTGTGCCTGGGCATCTCCACCGAGCCGAACCGATCGATTGGAATCGCGTGGCACAGCGATCGGCTCTTCACGGACCGAGAACGCTGCCTTGCGAATCTGGCCCGTCCGCACATTGTTCAGGCATGGAAGAACGCGCGGCTGTTCAGTGAGGCGATCGGTCAACTGCAATTCCTGGAACGTGGACTGGAGGCCGCGTCGTTGGGGATGATCGCTTGCGACGACACTGGCCGGGTGCGCTGCATTACCGCTTTGGCGCAAAGGTATCTGATGGAATACTTTGGCGCCTCAAAGAAGCTGGATAGCCAGCTTCCGGAGCCGCTGCTGAGCTGGGTGCGCGGCCGCTATGCGGAACTCAACCAGAATGATCTGCCGCCGGCGCAGATGCCGCTGGTGGTGGAAAAGGCAGAATGTCAGTTGACGGTGAGGCTGCTCTCCAGCGAGGGCAGCGCATTGCTGCTTTTGAAGGAAAAGAATCCGGCGCGGCTGGCGATTACGCTGGAGGAGCATTGCCTGTCTCCGCGTGAAGCCGACGTGCTTGCCTGGGCCGCGCAAGGAAAAACCAACAGCGAGATCGCCGCGATTCTGCGCATCAGCCTGCCTACGGTGAAAAAGCACATGGAACATATTCTGCAAAAGCTGGGAGTGGAAACCCGCACCGCCGCAGCCGCTACCGCGTTGCAGTTCATCTCCAGAGCCTAGCGTCCGTTCACGCCACCTCAGCCCGGTAAACTAAGGAGTGAGGTGTTCTGTGCCGCGTTTTACGGTTTCTCTGCTGCTATTGTCCCTCCTCTCCTGCCCGGTTGCAGGGTTCTGCCAAACTCCCGCTCAAGCTCTTCCCGTTCAGGATCATTCGGCGCAGGATCAACCCGGCCAAGCCTTCCAGCCGCTTCCGAGCGAAGTGGCCGAGGCCGAAGCGGCGATCTCGAACTCCAACTGGAGCGTGGCCGAGGCCAAGCTGAGCCCCTGGCTGGCTGCCCATCCAACGGACGCGCGGGCGCTGTTTGACGCGGCCTATGTGGCCGACGCGCAGAACCGGCTAGAGGAGGCGGCAACGCTCTACCGCCGCGCCGTCGAGGCCAACCCGCGCTCCTTTGAGGCGCGCGTGGAGTTTGGGTTGCTGCTGGCGCGGCAAGGCAAACTGGCTGAAGCGAGTCCGGAACTGGCTGCGGCAACCCAACTGGACCCCGGCGTGGCAGGCGCCGTCGGCAAGGCAAGAGCATGGCGCGCGCTGGCGCAGATTGACCGCGAGAACGATCCGGCCAAGGCATCGAGCGACTTGCTGGAGGCGCTCAAGCTCTCGCCGGAGACACCAGCCGATACGCTGCTGGCTGCGGAACTGGCCGAGAAAGTGAATCAGCCGGGGGCGGCGGAAGCTGCCTACCGGCGCGTGCTGGCCGCCGACCCAAAGTCCGCTCCAGCCAACGCCGGCTTGGCGCATCTTCTCATTGCTCAAAAAAAATACGCTGAAGCCGAAACGCTTTTGCGCAGCGCGCTGGAAAAGGCGCCGGAGGATGAGGCGCTGACCGCGCAACTGGCCACGGTTCTGGCCGCTGAAGACAAGGCCGAGGCGCTGCCGCTGCTGCAGAAGTTGCACGCCGCGCACCCCAAGGACGCGGCTATCACCCGCATGCTGGCCGAGGTGCTGGATGATGCGGGCGGATTTGCTGAAGCCGACAAGCTCTACCAGATTCTGCTGGCGATCACCCCCAATGATGCCGATCTGCTGGTGGCGCACGGCGAGGATTTGACCCGCCAGCAAAACTTTGCCGAGGCCTTTGCCGTCTTCGACAAGGCGACACGGCTGGATGCGGCCAACGCGGACGGCTGGGCCGGCCTGGCCTTTGCCGCCTCGCGCACCAACCGGCCGGAGGTTACGCTGCACGCCCTCATTATGCGGTCAAAGTATCTTCCCGAAGTTCCTTCCACTTATTTCTTGTGGGCAACGGCCTACGATACCCTGCACCGGAAGACCGAGGCGGCAGCCTACTACCATCATTTTCTGGATGCGGCGGCAGGCAAATATCCCAATCAGGAGTGGCAGGCCCGGCAGAGGCTCCTCTTGCTGGAAGCCAAAAAGTAACTCGATTCCGGGCCTGCTCCAAAGCTTTTTATGCCACTCCCGCGCCTTGCTCCGCCGAGACGGGCCGCTCCATGCCGGGCAACTTTCTGGCAGCGTGATTGAGGACGGCCTCCCCATTGGCCATGAACGGAATCATCCCTCTCTCATCCGGCTTGAAGGACTTGTACAGCAAGCCTTCCAGGATGGAGTTGTCCCAGCGCCGCAACACACTGTTGACGATCATCTTCAGATCGGAGAGAAACGTGGCCTTGGCCATGTACTCGGCATCCAGCCGGCGCTTGGCGGGAAGCACAACCGCGTGATAGTACGCATCCAGATGATGCCTTGGAACACGATCAAGCAGCGCCTCCTCGCGCGCAAAGGCAATGGTCGCCGCGCCGGTGATGCCGGGACGGCAGGGCAGATGAGAGATCACGTGCTCCGGCAGTTTGGGCCGCGGACCCACCAGGCTCATATCCCCCCAAAGCACGTTCAGCAACTGAGGCAACTCGTCCAGCTTCCAGCGGCGCAGGAATGGCCCGATGGGAGTGAAGCGCTGGTTGCCGGCCGTGGTCACAGCATGATGCGCCTTGTCTGTAGCCAACAGCATGGTTCTGAATTTCAAGATGGTAAAGGCGCGGCCATGCTGCCCCACTCGCTTCTGCCGGAAGAGCGCCGGACCGGAGGAGGTCATGCGCACCGCAAGCGCAATCGCCAGCAGCAGAGGAAGCAAAAACGGCAGCACCGGCAAGACACAAACGCAGTCAAAAAAGCGCTTGCCCCTGGAATGCGACCACGGACTGAGATGCCTCACAACCAGAAAGGGCAAGGAGCGGGCCTTCCATTCCAGGCTTTGAACCGGCGTCAGAGACTCGGCCGAATCTCCACCGGCAAGGGAGGGTATATCTTCTGCGCGACTTACAGCCTGGCCATCATAGATTGCAGGTACAAGCGAATTGGCGTTCAAATGAACCTCTCTTGTGTGAAACCATCGACTGCTCCGCAAAATCCATCAAAGAAAAAACAGAGATTTTCCATGCGTTGCGGAACTTCCGATCCTTCCACCCTTTCGAGAATCTCGATTAACAAAAACAAATAATCGAGCATCACAACTTATCAACTCGACCAATTGATTGCTTTCATGCAATGGCAACAAGGTTCGAACTTAACCTCAAACGCGCAATCAATCCCGGTGCACTAGATGATTTTGCTTTCAATCAAGCCGGTTGGCGCGATAATCTCGCTGGATAAATACCTTCGGGTTGCTATATGGGATTGAAGGCTGGAGCGGTTGCAATATGGAACATGACTGCGCGTCGAAGTGAATGGCTCGTCGGCGAAATTGCTGAAATGAAATAGAAATCTCGTACAGGTCTTGGAAATCTTTAGGAGGAATAAAAATATTTGGAAAAGGTCGTAGCCATAATGGGTCATTCCCGTTGTGGAACTCTAACATGGCTCAACAACGCTCATGCGGCTTTGAGAAGCGCCGGGAAGATCATTTTCGGGCCACGGCAGATTGGAATTCATCCATATAATTGCCGATTAGTAATTCCTATCTTGTTTATTTTGCTCATCCTTTAATTACCCATGCCTTCTCCATCTTTCGCTTGCCATTTTCGCAGCCTGATTGAAACTTTTATAACTCATGCATCGGTGACCGGCGCGTAGAAGAGAAGGCATTTGGCGAGCGGCTTGCTTTTCTATGTTGACTGCATTGCGCGCGCAAAATAATTAATCAATCGTGCTATTCTCCGCACATATGGTTTCCATGACTCATTCAAATCTGCAATTGATGTTGCGTGAATGTCGGCGCGGCCGCGGGCTTTTGATGCGGATCCGCGTGCCCCATCAAGCTGGACTTCTCCTGCTTGTTCTTTCGTTTGCCGCACCGCTGGGCGCGCAGGTGCCGGCGCAAGCGAGCGATTTGAACAGCTCCAGTTACAGCAATAACAACCCCAGTTACAATGATTCAGATCCACTGGGCAGGCCGGCAACCATGCGCAGTGCGTCGCCGCAGGTTGCGGAGCCGCAGGAATTGTCGCGCGAGGAGACGCGTAAAGCGCCGCGCGTGGAAGCGCCTGAGTTACCGCCGGAGGCGCTGACCGAATTCCAGACATTTGTCGGATCAACCACCGGGCAGACACTGCCGATCTTTGGCGCGCAGTTATTCAAAACAGTTCCCTCGACCTTTGCGCCGCTGGACCAGACTCCGATTCCGCTTGATTATCGGATTGGGCCGGGCGATGAGCTGCGCATCCGGACCTGGGGGCAAATCAGCTTCCAGGTCAATGTGCGCGTGGACCGTTCAGGCGAGATCTTTCTGCCGCAGGTGGGTCCGGTTCACGTGGCGAATCTTCCCTTTGCCGATCTGGATGCGCATCTGCGCGAAGCCATCGGGCGTGTGTATCACAACTTTGAACTGACGGTGGATGTGGGCCAGATCCGTTCGATCCAGGTCTACGTAACCGGGCAGGCGCGCCGCCCAGGTGTTTACACCATCAGTTCGCTCAGCTCCCTGGTGGATGCGCTTTTTTCAAGCGGAGGCCCCTCGGCGCAAGGCTCGATGCGGCATATTCTGCTGCGCCGCGGCGGCGTGGTGGTCACGGATTTTGATCTTTATGATCTGCTGATTCAGGGCGACAAATCCAAGGACGTAAAGCTGCAATCGGAAGATGTGATTTTTATACCGCCGGCCGGAATTCAAATTGCCCTGATTGGCAGCGTGCGCACCGCGGCGATTTACGAACTACGCAAGAATGAATCTCTGGCGGAGCTTCTGGCCGATGCGGGAGGAGTAACCTCGACCTCTTCGGATGCGCGCATTTCAATTGAGCGCATTGACAACCACCGCGAGCGCCACGCCATGGAAGTGAGCTCGGATGCGGCGGGGTTGGCCACATCTTTATCGGACGGCGATTTGGTGCGCGTCTATTCCATCGTGCCGCTTTATCGCAAGACGGTGATTCTGCGGGGAAATACGGCCAATCCTGGACGCTTTGCCTGGACTCCAGGCATGCGCCTGAGCGATTTGATTCCAGACAAGGAATCGCTGATTACGCGCAATTATTGGTGGAAGCGGGCGCAGTTGGGGCTTCCCGCCCCGGAGAGCGCGGATGCGCCCGGTCAGGCGGGAGCGGCGCAGCAAGAGCAGAGCCTGGGAGGCACCTCGCTGGCCGCCACGCAGAATGTCGGCAACAAGGTTCCCCTGCCCGCGCAACACACCGAGGTGCGCGCGCTGGCGCCGGAGATCGACTGGACCTATGCGGTCATTGAGCGTCTTGAAGCCGCGTCTTTGAAGAGCACGCTGATTCCCTTTGATCTGGGCAAACTGGTGCTGCAGCATGATGCATCGCAAGATTTGGAGTTGCAGCCCGGAGATGTGATTTCCATCTTTTCCGAGGCCGATATTCGCGTCCCCGTTGCGCAGCAGACGAAGCTGATTACGCTGGACGGTGAATTTGCCCATGCCGGAGTCTATGAGGCGCGCCCAGGAGAGACGCTGCGCCAGTTGGTGGAGCGGGCCGGGGGACTGACTGCGGATGCTTATCTTTACGGCTCCGAATACACGCGCGAGGCAACGCGGGCACTGCAGCAGGCCCGGATTGACGAATATGTGCGCAGCCAGAGCATACAGATCCAGCGTAGCAGCCTGTCCATCGCGTCTTCGTCGATCGGTTCGCAGCAGGAGATGGCCAGCGCGGAGGCGGCGCAGCGAAGCGAACAGGAGATGCTGGCGGATATGCGGAAGATTCGCGCCACGGGGCGCATCGTGCTGAAGTTCAAGCCTGATAGCCGCGGCGTGGAGAGCCTGCCTGATATCGCGCTGGAGGGCGGAGACCACTTTCTTGTTCCATCGGTTCCGGCCACGGTCAGTGTGGTGGGCGCGGTCTACGATCAGAATTCCTTTTTGTTTGCGAAGGATCTGAGGGTGGGTGATTACCTGCGCGAGGCGGGCGGCGCCACGCGGGAGGCCGACCGCAGCCGTATGTTTATCATGCGCGCCGATGGCGAGGTGGTCAGCCGCACCCCATGGAGCGGCGGCGAGTTCAACAATCAGCGCATCTACCCCGGCGATACGATTCTGGTTCCAGAAAAGACCTTCAAGCCCTCTGTAATGCGGGGGTTGATTGACTGGTCGCAGGTCTTCTCGCAATTTGCGCTGGGCGCCGCGGCGATGAATCAGTTGAAGTAACGCCATTTAAATGGATTTACGGATCTGGCTTGACGGGATGAGAGTTTATCTCCGCCTCATTGCAAAGGATCGTGAAAGACCGAGCATGAAGCGGCCATTGAATCGGGCCAGATCAAATTTTGCGGAATGTAACGCGGAACCAGCTATTTTTCAACGGCAGGAGCCAATGACGACTGAAACGATGCAACTAGATGGAAACTCGGCAGCCAGGCCGTCCACGGCGGCAGGCAACGCCGCGGCTGAGGCAAGCGATGATACGATCTCCGTGCTCGATATTCTGATTGTTCTGGCCGGGCGGAAGGGCTTCATCCTCAAGGTCACTGCGGCGTCTGCTCTGCTGGCGGTGCTGGTCTCTTTGATTTTGCCGGCTCGCTATGCAGCCACGGTGACGATTCTGACTCCGCAGCAGAGCCCTTCGATGTCGGCGGCGCTCTCCGCGCAGCTTGGCAATCTGGGCAGCATGGCCTCGCTGGCCAGCGGGGCCGGCTTGAGCTTCAAGAACCCCAACGATCCATACATTGGCATGTTGACCAGCCGCTCGGTCGAGGATGCCATGGTGAAGAACTTCGATCTGATGGGCGAGTACCATGTGAAGCGCCTGTCGGATGCACGCAAGAAGTTTGAGAAACACGTGACGATTGATGGCAGCGGCAAGGACAGCATGATCCATATCACCATCGTGGATCGTGATCCGCAGCGCGCAGCGCTTCTGGCCAATGGCTATGTGGATCAGTTTCACAATCTCTCCCGGCGTCTTGCCCTCACCGAGGCCTCGCAGCGCAGGCTCTTCTTTGAACAGGAACTGGAGTTGGCCAAGAGCAGGCTGGCGGAGGCCGAAGAGGCGATGAAGCAGACGGAGCAGTCCACCGGGCTTATCGAGGTGAATAGCCAGGCCAAAGCATTGATCGACTCGGCTGCGATTCTGCGCGCGCAGATTGCAACCAAAGAAGTGATGATCCAGGGAATGGAAACCTATGCCACCGGGGAAAACGCGCAGTTGGTGATGGCGCGCCAGGAGCTGGAGAGTATGCGCGGACAGTTGGCCAAGCTGGGCGGCTCGACCGATAGCGGCAGCGGCGGGTTCATCCTGCCCAAAGGCATGGTCCCGGAGGCCGCCACGGAATACATTCGCAAGATGCGCGATGTGAAGTATCGCGAGACGGTCTTTGATATTCTGGCGCGGCAGTTTGAGGCTGCCAAACTTGATGAGGCCAAGCAAGGCGCGATCATTCAAGTGGTGGATGCGGCGACGGCTCCCGACAAGCGCATCTTCCCCAAGCGCGGATTGATCGTGGTGGGGACAACCGTCGCCGGCTTCTTTCTGGCAAATTTGGCGGCGCTTTTTCTGGTCTTTTTTCAGCATTTGAAAGATGATCCAGAATCAAGCCGGAAGCTTGGCGCCCTGCGCAAGGCTCTTTCCATCCGGGGCTAATGAAATTCTTTCGTCCTCCTTCCGGCCAGTTGATTGTTGCAGCAAGTTGAGACTCTCGTTCTCGAATGAGAGAATAGCCTCTTGGAATCGCTCAGTCTCCAATCCGCATCCGGCCCACCTGCTGCTCCGGGCAACCCTTTGCGCATAAGCAGCGAGCACGCGCGCGCCGTGGCGTTGGAATGTGGCTTTGCCGATGCCGGGCTGGTGGCTCTGCCCTATGCATTTGAGGAACGGGACGCCGAGCGCTTTGCGGAGTGGGTGCGCGAGGGCCGGGCCGGAACAATGCGCTATCTGGAGCGCAAAGATGAGAACGGGCGGCTGCTCCGTTCAAAGATCAAGATTCCTTTTCCGTGGGCGCGCTCGGTTCTGGTCTGCTGGGCCGGTTATCACAACGCGCAGCCGCGCTCGACCGACCCAGCCCCCGGCGGCGCGGGTTGGATTGCGCGCTACGCATGGTCAAGCCGGTTGGATGCGAACGGGCTGCGCCGTCCAAGCGACTATCACAAGGTTTTGCTGAAGCGATTGAAGGCTGTGGAGGCGCGGCTACACGCGGAGCTGGGCGGCTTTGAGGCGCGCGCCTTTGTGGACACCGGACCGCTGATGGAGCGGGCCTTGGCCGAGGCGGCTGGATTGGGTTGGACGGGCAAGAACACCTGCCTGATTGATCCCCGGCGGGGTTCGTTTGGATTCCTCGCCGTGCTGGTGACCTCGCTGGAAAGAGATGCGCCTCAGCCAGCCACTCTCCAGCCCGACCGCTGTGGAAGCTGCCGCCGCTGCCTGGAGGCCTGCCCCACCGGAGCGCTGATCGCTCCTTATCAGATGGATGCCCAGCGCTGTATCGCTTACCTGACCATTGAGCACCGCGGCCCGATTGCGCCGGAGCGGATGGAAGGCATGGGCTGCCAGGTCTTTGGCTGCGACATCTGCCAGGATGTTTGCCCGTGGAACCGCAAGGCTTTGATCGCGGGCGACGCGGAGCTGGAGGCGCGCCCGGAGCTGGTGAACCCGGCGCTGGAGGCTTTGGCGGCGATGGAGGAGGCGGATTTTGAGCGGCAATTCAACGGCTCGCCGGTGCGCCGCGCGGGATTCCATGGGCTCAAGCGCAATGTGGCCATCGCCATGGGCAACAGCGGACTGGCCCAATTCGCGCCGTGGCTGGCGGGCTGGGCCGAGGCTGCGGACGAAGGGCTGCGCGCGGCGGCGTTGTGGGCGCTGGAAAAGCTGAAGGATGTGCAACTAAAGAATTTCTCCTGTTGATGTATAGGTATCCCACCCTAGCCGCAAAAACAAAGACGCGGCAAGGGTGGGGCACCCACACTTTACACCATTGGGAGAGATGCTCTAGACTTGCATTTTATTTCGGACTATTTTAGTCTTATATTAAAAGAACGACTGATTTAGTCCTATTTCTCCTGGAGGTTTCCATCTACTTGTTCAATTTCTTCAAGCATCTTTGCCCTGCTTTGCTGGGGGTTCTTCTAACCCTGTGCTTTGCCTCTCCGGGCAGAGCGCAGGATAAGCCGTACTTTGTCACCTACTCGCACGATTTGGAGGAGCCGGGCAATCTCGAAGTGGAAACAAAGACCGCTCTCGGCCAGCCGGATGGCGGCAACCGCTTTGGGGCCACGGCGATGGAGTTGGAGTACGGCACGCGCGCCTGGTGGACGACCGAACTGTACCTGGATGGCCAGGACACCGGCGGCGATTCGACCGTCTTCACCGGCTGGCGGCTGGAGAATCGCCTGCGCCCACTGATGCGCGATCACGCGGTCAACCCGGTCTTCTATGTGGAGTACGAAAATACCTCCGGCGCTGACAAAACCATCTTGGAATTTGTCGGCCACGACAACCAGGCCGATCTGGCGCCGCCCAATGGCGATCTACGGCGCGACCACCAGCACGAAGCGGAGTTGAAACTGATCCTCTCCTCCAACTTGCACAATTGGAACGTGAGCGAGAACTTTATCACAGAGAAAGACTTGAGTCATGCGCCGTGGGAGTTCGGCTACGCCGTGGGAGCCACGCATCCGTTACGCAGCGCGGCCAGCAGCCGGGAGTGCGTCTTCTGCGCGCAGAGATTCATCGCCGGCGCGGAGGCATACGGTGGGCTGGGCGACACCTGGTCGCTAACCCTGCGCGACACCTCGCATTACTTCGCGCCGCTTCTTGGCTGGCAATTGCCCAAGGGCGCGCGGCTCAGTTTTTCGCCCGGCTTTGGGCTCACCGGAAGCAGTTTGACGCGCGTGTATCGCGTGGGTCTGGCCTATGAATTTGATCAAGTTGGCAACTGGTTTCATTCCGCGCAAGGGGGTGGGCAATGATCCTGCGTAAATGTGTAGTTTTTCTGAGCTGTCTGATTTTGGCGGCAGCGTTGGGCGCGACATCCGATGTACGCTGGCAACAAGTTCCGGCTGCGGATCATGCTCGGCCCAACCCCTTCCTCGGCCAGCCGGAAGCGGTCGCCGCCGGAGCGATTCTCTATCGCGAACACTGCCTGCAATGCCACAAGCCGAACGCCGAGGGCGACGGGCACAAG
Source organism: uncultured Occallatibacter sp. (assembly GCA_964645305.1). GTDB lineage: Bacteria > Acidobacteriota > Terriglobia > Terriglobales > Acidobacteriaceae > Telmatobacter. Next base: position 25,476 of record CAZYCV010000055.1, read on the forward strand.
CGCCCTGCGCTGCGCAGCGAACGCCTGCGTGCTGCCACGGATGGCGACATCGAGTGGTTCCTCCGCCAAGGCGACCTGCGCCACGGAATGCCCTCCTGGTCCAGCATCCCCATCGAGCAGCGCTGGCAGTTGGTGGCCTACCTGCGCTCAATCCAAAAGTAAGCCTGCTCGCCGATATTTTGCGATTGCTCAATGCCGGCGAGCACCTTCTGCCGTTTTCCAGGGCTATCCTATAAGCTAGAGCCGCACAACAATTGCCGCTTGAGTTTGAGAGAGCCTCTGCTCTGAAGGGGATGCCGGTCGTGACTGAAGTCTCAGGTACGGATCAACCGCGCGTAGGCGCGCTGGAAGCTGCTGGAGTGATTGAAACCACGGAACCGAAGAAGTCCAAGTGGTATCGCTGGCGCACGGACGGCAAGGCGCTGCTGAGTTACCTGCTGGACAGCGAGGTGCATACCTTCGCTTTCAGCGTGGCGGCCAACGCGATCTTGTCGTTCATCCCTTTTACCGTGCTACTTTTTACGCTCTGTCGTTCAGTCTTTCACTCGACGATGATGCGGGGTGTGGTCACCGACATGGTGAACTACTTTCTCCCTTCCGTTACAGACGAAAGAAACTGGATAGCTATTCAGCTCTATGGCACAGCCGTGGGTCAGGGTGTTCAATTCTTCTCCCTGCTGATGATTTTGATCGCCTGCACCGGCATTTTTCTTCCGCTTGAGGTGGCGCTGAATCAGGCCTGGGGCGTGACCAAGAGCCGCAACTATCTTCAGAACCAGGTGATCGCCTTTGGTTTGGCAATCGTGATGGTAGTTCTGGGCATGACCAGCATTCTGCTGAACGCGGCGGCGCGTGAAGTGTTGGAGATTCTCTTCGATCACCACACAGGTATAAGATTCATTGATTGGTTTCTTAGTTTTGCTCTTCAAGGAACTGAAATTGTTGTACTGACCGCGACTACCGGTGTAGCTTCAATCCTCTTCTTCTTTTCCATCTACTGGCTGCTGCCCAACCGCAAGGTTCCTTGGAAGTCGGTACTGCGCACTTCAATTTACACAGGTGTTATCTGGCTGATCGCGCGATATGTCTTTGTACTTGTCTTGCCTCATTTGGATTTCAGGGCGCTTTACGGACCGTTTTTTGTTTCCGTTGGACTGCTCTTCTGGGCCTATGTCTCCGGGCTGATCCTCTTTGCCGGCGCGCAGTTCAGCGTGGCGCGGATGGGAAAGAAGGAGAAGGCGAGTCAGGCTGGAAGCGCCTCTGCTTGAGTTGGTGATACGGATCAGGCACGGACGAGGACGTCCGCGCCTACAGCCGGTCTGGAGACTGATTACATGACAGCGCCGGCTCCCCTCCAACCGAG
>CAZYCV010000056.1:0-26385 GCA_964645305.1 uncultured Occallatibacter sp.
GCGCCAGCCAGTTCAACCGCGAGTACAGCCGCTTCTTCGGCCAGCCGCCGATGCGCGATGTGAAGGCGCGCCAGTTGGTTGGAGCCGCGGCGGGCGGCGAGTGACTTAACTCAGCGCGAGATTCATATTGTCGATGGCTTCGTCAATCTCTTGGGTGTTCTTGAAGCCCACCGTGGCGCAATCGATGCCGGAGTTCTTGAAGGCAAAGCGCATCGCCGCGACGCGGTCTTCGTGGCGCGTAAAAACGGCGTCGCCCACCAGCTTCATGCTGATCACGCCCATGCCCTCGCGCTTGACCTTCTTGACGTGCTCCACCACCTCGTCCCTGTATTCGGGATTGTGATCGTCGCTCTGGTAGTCGGGCCCATCCATGCGCGTGCCGTTGTGGTTCATGCGGATCATGGCCACTTCCAGCCACTTGTTGCCGGGTACCTGGCGCAGCGCGGGCAGGCCGTGGACTGATGCGCCGCGCGTGCGGATGATCTTCTTCGACTGCAATTCCAGGATGCTATCCTGCCAGCGTCGCGTGGTCGCCGTCCAGTCGGAGGTGTGCTGCCAATGGAGCAGCATGATGTCAAAGTACTCGGTCTGTGAGATCCTGCGCATCTCGTCAAAGCGCTTGAAGGGATCAACGCCCTCGTCAGTGGTGACCTTGTTCATCAATTGATAGCTCTCGCGCGGAAATGCTTTCAGCGCTTCGCCAAGCATGGCGGGCGTCGAGTAGGACTCGGAGGTTTCAAAGAAGCGGATGCCGCGCTCGTAGGCGTAGTGAATCAGCCGTGTGAACTCCGTTTGACCAAGCGAGGATTGCACAAAACCATTTCTGCTGCCGGTGCCGAAGGCCAGGCGCGTAACCTTCAGGCCTGAGTTGCCCAGCGAGACAAGGTCCGTGGCTTTGCTGGTTGCGGCGTGCAACGGGAGCGCACCGACGGCGCTTCCAGCGACAAGCGAGGCTTTCAGAAAATCGCGGCGAGAGAGTGGGCTCATGATGGCCTCCAGTGTGAGTTTGCGTACGGGCGGGGAAGGCCCATGCGGAGATAGTATCACGTGCGGGGCCAAGGCGGCAGGTGACTCCGCCGCTGCATCTCTTCCGTCAGGATGGAATGTACCGGCCGATCCCCTCGCACATCAGCGCCGGGAATCGGCTCTGGGTGAAATCGCCGACGAGGATGCTATGCCGGCCGATTTTCACGCTGCCTTATTGGGCCCGCGGAAGAGTAAGCCGAATCTCTCCTTGCGGAAGTCGAGCCGTCTTGCCATGCGGCCTCGCGGCTCCCCACCATTCCAACCATGACGCGGAATGGACGAAGCGCAAGTGGATCTTCATTCTATCCGCAACTCGTCTGGAGCCTGATCGCTGCTCCCAGCTTCAGCCGCCTCCAGTGGATCATTGTCGCGGTCGGTGGCGTCCGCCAAAGCGGCCAGGCGCGCCGCCAACTCAGAACTCCAGCAAGCCTCCGGGGCGCGCCAGTGCCAGTTTCCATTGGCGACGGCGGGGGTGTTCATGCGCGCCTCGGAGCCCAGTTCGAGCAGATCCTGCGCAGGAACCACGGCGATCTCGGCCACGCTCGCAAGCAGTGAGCGAATCAGCGGCCAGACGGGGCGATCATCCTTCAAACCGGTGTAGGTCTCGACGGTTGCACGCTCCTCGGCGCTGGCCGTCTGCCACCAGCCCTGGGTGGTGTTGTTGTCGTGCGTGCCGGTGTAGGCCACGGTGTCCGGTGTAAAGCGATGGGGCAGGTGGATGTGCGCGCCCTTGTTGCTGAAGCCGAATTGCATCACCTTCATGCCGGCCAGGCCCAACTCCAGGCGCAGCGCTTCCACCTCCGGCGTAATCACGCCCAAATCCTCGGCCACCAGCGGCAGCGGGCCCAGCGCCGCCTCCAGCGCCTGGAAGAGTTCCAGGCCGGGCGCTTTGATCCATTCGCCCTTGACGGCGGTTTCTTCTTCGGCGGGGATGGCCCAGTAGGCCTCAAAGCCGCGGAAGTGGTCCAGGCGCACAATGTCATAGAGCTGGCAGGCCCGGCGAATGCGATCGATCCACCAATCGAAGCCTTGCGCGGCAAGCACATCCCACCGATAGAGCGGGTTACCCCAGCGCTGGCCGGTGGGAGAAAAGTAGTCGGGCGGAACGCCGGCAACACGCGTCGGGTTGAAGTCTTTGTCCAGCTCGAAGAGCTCCGGATGCACCCAGACGTCGGCTGAATCCATATTGACGAAGATGGCCACGTCGCCCAGAATGCTGATGCCTTTGCTCTCCGCATCCTCGCGCAGGTCGGTCCATTGGGTGGCAAAGGCGAACTGCAAGACCTTCTCTTCGGCGACACGGCGGATGTGTTTTTCAAGTGCGTTGGCCAGCGCCTGCGGCTCACGGCGGCGCAACGGCTCCGGCCATACAGCCCATGCGCCGGTGGAGAACTGGCGGCGCAGCTCGGCGAAGAGGGCGTAATCGTCCAGCCAGGCAGCCTCGGCGCGGCAAAACTTTTGATAGCGCGCCCACTGCAGGCTGAGCTTGGAATCGTGCGGCGCGCGGTCCAGGAAGTTGCCCGCTGCTTCATCCAGCAGCTTGACCTTGCGCCACTCAATCTCCTCAAAGTTCACCGGCCCGCCGCGGCTGCCCTGGTTGGCAATGCGCTCCGGAGCGATCCATCCCCATTCAGCCAGAATCTCCAGGCTGATGAGAAAGGGATTGCCGGCAAAGGCCGAAGTTCCGGCGTAGGGCGAGTTGCCGTAGCCGGTGGGGCAGAGGGGCAACACCTGCCAAACGTGCTGTTTGGCCTCCGCCAAAAAGCCAAGAAACTCATGCGCGGCCGGGCCCAGATCGCCGATGCCGCCCAGCGAGGGCAGCGAAGTGACGTGCAGCAAAACTCCGGAAGATCGTTGAAATTGCATCCTCTTATTATCGGCCCGAAGAGCAGCTTCCTTACCATTGCGAACCAAGAGAATGGCGGTGGGCGTCCCATTTGTTGAGACTTTCCCATTCTCTCGGCGGCAGCCAGACGCAAAACGGGACGGCATCTCTGCCGTCCCGTTTCTTAGATCCGATTCAAGCTGCTTCTGGTTAGAAGCTTAGATGGCCTGAACGTTCTCTGCCTGCCAGCCCTTGGGGCCCTTGGTGACATTGAACTGGACGCGCTGGCCCTCTTGCAGTGAGCGGAAGCCGCTGGACTGGATGGCGGTGTGATGAACAAAGACGTCCTCGCCGTTTTCGCGGCTCAGAAATCCAAAACCCTTGGCGTCATTAAACCACTTGACTGTGCCTGTTTCCATTGTGTGATACTCCTGTGATACCGATTTACCGCGAACGCAATGTGGAAGTTTGCGAGTAGGCGGTTACCGGAACAGGCAAGAACTTCAGATCGAATTCTACGATTGAAGCAAGTATAGCATGGAATGGACTTCGTCCAGCGAATATCTGCCGGGTCAGGAATGAAGAATCAAAGGAAAGTTTCAATTTGAGCCGGCTCTGAAATGCTCTTGCAAAAACGCAGGGAGTGCGTTGGAACAGGATAAACTCATCTGTGGCCTGGAGGAATTGGTCTTGAACATAGAAATGAGCCGGGTGCTGGTGCTCAACCCAGGAGCGACATCGACGAAGTTTGGCGTATATACGCGACAGGGCGCCGAGTGGGAGCAGACGATCCGTCATGGGGATGAGGAGATCGAGCGCTTCCGCGGGCGGCCGATGGTCGACCGTCTGGAGTATCGCGGCGCGCTGATTGAGCGCGCGCTGGCCGTGGGGGGATTCGCCGGGGCGCGCTTTGCCGCCGTGGTGGGCCGGGGCGGGCTGCTGCCGCCGATGGCTTGCGGCACGTACCTGGTGGACGAGACGATGGTGGAGGAGCTGCGCGCGGCACGGCGCGGTCAGCACGCCTCCAACCTGGGCGGGCTGCTGGCGCGGCGCTTTGCGCAGGCGTGCGGAGTCGATGCGTATATTGTGGACCCAGTGACGGTGGATGAGTGGCAGGCCTGCGCGCGGCCCTCCGGTTCGCCGCTGCTGGAGCGCACCGCGATGGGTCATGTGCTGAACACCAAGGCCGTGGCGCGCCGCTTTGCCCGTGAACAGGGCTGCCAGTACGAATCCTTGCGCCTGGTTGTCGCTCACCTGGGCAGCGGCATCACCGTCTCGGCCCATCAAGAGGGCAGGATGATCGACAGCAATTCTCTGGAGGATGGTCCCTTCGGCGTGGATCGCACCGGCGGCCTGCCGGTGCGGGCGCTGGTCCGGCTCTGCTTCAGCGGAAGATTCACCGAGGAGCAGCTAGACCGCCAGATCTTTGGAGACGGCGGCCTGGTGGCTTACCTGGGAACGCGCGACCTGATCGAAATCGAACGGCGAATTGATACGGGAGACAGCAAAGCCGCGTTGATCTTCGACGCCATGATTCACCAGTTGGGCAAGGAGATGGGGGCGATGGCGGCAGTGCTCTATGGCCGAGTGGACGCAGTGCTGCTGACCGGGGGAATGGCTTATTCGGAGCGGATGGTGAAGCAGTTGCGCGGTTATATCGAGTGGATTGCGCCCGTGCGGGTTTACCCCGGCGAGGATGAGCTGCGCGCGCTGGCCGAGGGAGCCTTCCGCGTTTTGAACGGTGAGGAGTTGGCAAAGCGATTGAGGGTATAACCAGTGACGACTAATGATATACTGGCGTTTTACGGATAGTAAAGCTTTGTGAAATTTTCCATTATGCTGGATAATTCGGTCTAACTGCGATACGGAGGAGCATGACGGTGAAATTGAGTAAAATGAGGCGTCGTTTGGGAGAAATAAGGGGAAAGCTGGCGGAACGAAACGGCCTGCAACGCTGGATGGCCCGCAAAGTTATCCCACATGCACAATCACTTGGATTCAGCATTCTTGGCGATCATTTCTACGAACCCGTTCCTAACATCAAACACATACGGGATAACTATAAGGATGAACCCCGCCAATTGCCGGGGTTCGCTGCCAACCCGCTATGGGCCGAAAATATGAAAAAAATTGTCGAGCCATTTATTGCGGAATATCTATCTAGCCTCTCGTTTGAAAAATACGGAAAAAAGAATTGGTTTTATGCAGGATGGGACGCGGCTTACTACTACTGTCTCATCCGCGCCACAAAGCCGCGATTGATCACGGAAGTGGGCCGCGGCATATCAACATGGATTGCGGGCGCGGCTCTGGCCCGCAACCTATCCGAAGGATATCCGGGAGAGATCGTATCCATTGATCCCTATTTTCGCGGAGATGATGCCGGCACCAACACTCGCATCATCACGACAGAACTCCAGCGAATGCCATCCAGCGAACGCGAAGCCCTTCTACACGCGGATATTTTTTTCGTTGATTCCAGTCATGTTGCCAAGTGGGGTAGCGATGTTATCCAGTTGTTCGAAGCCTGGATTCCACGCGTCGCCGCGAATACGCTGGTGCACATTCATGACATTTTTACGCCGTATGACTACCCCAGAGAATGGCTCGTCGATCAGAAGCGTTTCTGGAATGAGCAATACATCTTCGAGTCATTTCTCGCATTTAATTCCGCCTTCCAAATCGAGTGTCCTCTCTTTTATCTATTCCGGGAAGGCGCGTTGAAACAACTTGCCGGGCAGTTTGATGCTCCACTGCTGACTTCCGCCTCTGGAAGCGCCATGTGGTTGAAGAGAATTCAATAGACAATAGCCACTACAGGCGATCTTGCGATGCTCTCATGTAAATATCCCCCGGCAGAGCCGGGGGCTTTACGGTGTGAGCCGCTCAAAGCGGCTTGAGCGGGGTCGCTAACGCGGCCCCGACGTTATTGGGGCCACCTTTCGGTGGCTACTTCCACATCTTGAGCTGGTCCAGTCGCTTGTCCTCAACCTCTTGGTTTCGGATGTATTCGCGAATCACCGTCTCGTCGCGCCCCACCGTCGACACGAAATAGCCGCGCGCCCAGAAATGTTGTCCTGCGAAGTTCTGCTTGTGCTCGCCGTAGGTCCGAGCCAGGTGAATCGCGCTCTTGCCCTTGATGAATCCCACAACCTCCGAGACCGCATATTTGGGCGGAATCGAAAGCAGCATATGCACGTGGTCGGGCATCAGGTGGCCTTCCAACACGCGGCATTCCTTCTGATCGGCCAAACGCCGGAATACTTCACCCAAATGCTGCCGAAGGCTTTCATACAGCACCCTGCGGCGGCATTTCTGGATAAATGCCACGTGATATTTGCACCCCATACCGAGTGGCTTAGACTCTCAAATTGGTCCATCCAGTTTCTCCTTTGCGTGTGCTTTGGTCGGCTCACGTTTGGAGTTTCTTGGATGGACTCCCGTAAATGTCAAACTGCTACTGCAACCCCGGCAGAGCCGGGGGATCTCCTCACCCTTTAGATAACAGCAGGAACAAATAGGAAGAATCAAGTAAGTTATTGTAACGCCCCTGAGTCGATCAGGCGCTTGACGATGAGAGCCGAACCGTACTCTGTAAAGTGATCCCCATCTCTCATGATCGGAATCTCATGCGCGCTATCCGCGTATTCAATGCAGCCATCCTGATTGCAAGTGGCCCGGTAAAGCGAGATATAGGGAATATGCCATCTGCTTGCATTCAAGCTCTGCATGAGTTTGTCCATGGATGGGGAATAAGCAAGGCGATGTTTGCTCGCCAGATCGGGCTTTTTCCAGGTTATGGAGTAGGCCAGAAGCCGAGGCAGCGGCGCATCGTACTCGGCAACCGGGCCAAAAACGGTCACCGCCAGATGATGCTGTTTGGCCCACTCGATGGTCTCCGTAAGCCCGTCCATATCGCCCGGCTTCCATCGCGCCTCCAGCAGCAGCCCTTGCAATGGATGCGTAGGCAGATAATTTTGGAAGATATAGTTCATTTCATTCCGGCAGTCCTCGCTGCCCACTGAATGAACCAGAGGCTTGCAATTCGACACGCTGGCCAGCAGGATATTCTCGTCAGGCCGCGCGCCGGCCAGTCCACTCCACAACACCCCGGCATGACTGTCGCCGATCAGCAGATAGTTCATCTTTCCAGGATCAAGCTGCAAGCAGCGGTCGTTATCAAAAACCTCGGAGCGGTTGGTGTCCGTAACAAAGCATGACCCCATGCGCCCATGAGTAACAACGCCGCGCTTTTCAAGAAAGGATGCAATCTTCACGGCCTGGGGCGAGAAGCGCCCTTCAAAGCCGTGAGCGGAGATGATCGTAATGGAAGCCACGATCAGAACAATCATCACGACCGCCGAGATGGCAAAGAGCGGCTGACGGCTGATGCGCAATGGACGCGCGCGGAAGGGCCGCTCCACAAATCTCCACGAAAGAACCGCCAATGTGAAAGAGAGGGCGATCTCCATCCACATATCAAACCGGAAGGCTGGAACCATGGCGGCCAGCCGCTGCGGCAGCAGATCATTCAAATTAATCGACAAGCCCATCGTATGCATCACGATGACCGGCCAGTGCCAAAGATAGAGCGAATAAGAGATGAGCCCGATGAAAACAACCGGCCGCCAGGAAAGCACCTTGCCCACCAGTGAACTGCCAAACTCGCCCGCGCCGATGATAAGCGCCGAACCTATGCAGGGCGGCAATGCGGCGATTCCCGGAAAGGGTGTTTTGGCTGTATAAAAAAAGACTGGATAGGCAATCAATCCGATTCCGGTCAGGGTGGCCAGGTTGCGCAGGATGCTTGAATGAAGGCGGGGAAAGATGCCCTGCGAGATCATGGTTCCCAGCAGCAACTCCCAAGCCCTTGTATAAGGCATATAGAACGCGCTCACCGGGTCAAAATGCACCATTGCGATGCTGGTAATGAGCGAGGCAAAAAACAGCGCCACCACGGCGATCCGCAGCCGTTGCGGAAAGAAGCGGCGAATGATCACCAGGCAGATGGGAAATAGAATATAAAACTGTTCTTCCACCGCGAGCGACCAGGTATGCAGCAGCGGATTCGATTCCGGCATATCAAAGTAACCGGAATGTTGCCAGAAATAAAAATTGGATGTGGACGTGACTGCCGCTAGCAGCGACTTGCCATAATCGACTAACTCGGCGGGAAGCAGAAAGAAGCAGGCGACGGCGGTAAAGCCGATCAACATTCCGAAAAGCGCAGGGAATATGCGCCGGATACGCCGCTCATAAAAACCAAGAACCGAAAAGCGGGAGCCGGCGATGTCAGAAAAAATAATCGCGCTGATCAAGTAGCCGGAGATCACAAAAAACACATCGACGCCGACAAAGCCTCCCATCAGATGGCCGGCTCCAAGATGGAAGATCACAACGGAAATGACCGCGACCGCTCTGAGTCCGTCGATATCAGGACGGTACTTCAAGCCGCCTTTTTGTGTGAGAGGTGCACTCATGCTCTATATCCTCGAAACTATCAAAGATTTATCGGTTCTTTGGGCCAACGGACACTTGGTGCTTATCCGCGATTTGCAGCGCCGGTCTTATCCGCGATTTGCAGCGCCGGTCTTATCCATGATTTGTAGCGCCGGTCTCCAGACCGGCTGTAACGTGGACCTCCCGGTCCACGTTGAATCTCCAACAAACCAGAGATACGCTGAAGCCATCGCTCAATTCAAACAGGCGTGAAACCAGAAAGAAAATATCCTCAACGTACGGATAAGTTCTTTGTCCCAACCCTTCCGCAAAGCTCAAGAAAGGGCCGGGATACGGAGTTTCAAAACTTCCAGGCAAGATCGTTAATTTGACCAGATACCGCCGAGCGACTTGAGCCATTTGACTGTCTCGCTGACTCCTTCATCAAGCGAGTATTTGGGGCGGCCCAAGACCGCAAACGTTGGTTCCATGTTCACCAGGTAGCTTTGCGTCATGCTTCTGTAGCGGCTGCTGAAGAGAGGAAAAGAGCGTCCGGTGGAGCGAACCAAGTCTCCAATCAGCGCGATGCCGCGCAGAACAGGCCTGGGGACAACGCGCGGCGCCCGGCCCGTGAGCGCTTTTGAGAAGGCAGAAACCCAGAATAGAATGTCGGCTGGAGGATCTCCCACATAAAAAGTTTTGCCGGCAACCACTTCCTTCGGCTCCGCCAAGATCTTGAGTGTGTAATCCGCCACGTTCCCCACATATCCATAAGCGCGGACGACCGGCGCTCCGCCGGGATGAACATAGCGCCCTTTCTTGACGACCAGCCAAAACTCCTGCGCATAGCGTGGATGCCACGGCCCCCAAACATTGGTTGGGCGCACGATGGTCCAGATCCCCGGCAGGCTTGCATCCCGCCGAATCATCTCCTCCATCTCCTTCTTGCTTTCGCCATAAGTATTCACCGGGCGGTACTCCCGGTCGCTCTGCGCCAGCTCTCCAGCGCGCACCACATATTGAGTCGAATAAAAAACTGTGCGCTCCACGCTGCCCGCGGCCTTGATCGCCTGAATGAAGTTGGCGCTTCCTTCTATGTTGACTTTATAGTCATTCAATTCAGTGCCACTATCATCGGTCCTGGCCGCCATGTGAATTGCATGGGTCGGCTGAAACTCTTTTACGGCATCCATGAAGGTATCCGGCTGCATAAGATCACCCTTGTGCCAATAGGGAAGATGGCTGGATAACTTCGGACTTACCAGGTCAACGTTCAGCACTTTGGCATCGGGATACTGGCCGAGCAGCCGCTCGATCACGTGCGTCCCAATAAAGCCGCTGCCCCCGCTGATGAATACTCTCATTCTTCACCTATCCTTTCAACTGCGACAAGGCGCGCTCCATCGCGTTGCGATGCGCCTCAATCGTAAAATATCGCTGAAATCTCTCGCGCGCTCTCTCGCCCATTCTTATGCGCAAAGAGGGGTCGCGGACAAGTTGAGCCAGAGCGTCGCGGCAGCCGGCCACATCCTGCGGCTGGCAAAGCAGCGCGCAACTGCCCTCCTCAACAACCTCGGGAATCCCGCGCCACCGGGTGGCAACCATGGGAAGGCTGAAGCTCATCGCTTCCAGCAGCACAATGCCGAAGGTCTCCGAATGGAAGTAACTTGGAAAAAGAAAGATATCTGATTTTCGAAAGTACTCCCACTTTTCATCTCCAGTTAGCGCGCCGGGGAATTTGAACTTGGACTTATAGGCTGGCTCAATCAGCGACTCGGCGCGAGTCTGCACCTCAAGCGAGTCCCATTCTCCCATGCAGGTCAATTCCACATCCATTCCCGCGGCAAGCAATTGCTGAACGGCGCTGATCGCCACCAGTACGCCTTTGTCTTCCCGCAACAATGCAACCAGCAGTATCCTGACGGGCTCTCCTGGAACAACTGTCCGGACAATCCTTCTACCCGCGGAATCCGGAACGCCGTTCGGAACCACCACTTCCCGTTTACTATGCAAGCCTTTTCCATCCTCTGCGGCAAGGCTGGCGGTTCGAATCACCAGGTCTGGATCAAAAAGTGCAATCCGAAAGAACCAGCGCAGCGCGGGATTCAATCGCGGATATAACTCCGAGATTCCACCTGCATGAAGATGGAATACGGTCTTAGAAAATAGCCAGCGGGTTGCGCAAAGAATAAATATATCCCGGATAACCGGAACGGCCTTCGGTCCAGAGGGCGGATAATAAAGAACCTTTGGGCGCATGCTGATCTTGGCCCGGTAAATCGCGCCTACCACACGAAACAGCTCCCATATCTTGGCTAGTTTCAGCCTGCCGTTGGAGTTCAGTTCCTTGGAGAAGCTCATCCTAACATGAACTAACTCGATCTCCTGATATGCGCCGTCAAGAAGAAACTGTATCATGACGGTTTGCCCGCCATAGGGCGGCGGCGTCTGACCAACCACGAGAATGCGTTGCGGTATCATGACTGGGAAATGGACTCCAAACGGAAGTTACAAAATGGTTGCAAGTCAAAGGGCTTCCTTTTGAGCAATCGAAAACCCTTGCAACATCCGGCGCAGATAGATCTTGAAGACTACCCAGTCAAACCTCTGCGCTGCAAGCGAGAGACGGCAATCATTCTTGCGGATATGCCCAGCATCAAGGCGATAAAGATGGTTTGCAGATAGAAGGGGGTTCTCAAGGGAATTGTGAAATCCGCCGCGTCTATGCCGTTGACCAGGCAAAATACCAGCAGCGCCAGCGCGCAGCGAAGCGCATCGCGAGAGCGCTCATACGAGGCGTTCGAGAATACGGCCCGCCTCCGAATATAACGCCATCCCAAAAAAATCGTCTTGCCCAGGAAGAAGAGAAATACCGCCAGCGCAGGCCATCCCGCGCCCGCCAGAACGTCCATGAATTCGTTATGCGCGTTCCCAATATGAGTCGGGTCCAACTGCAAATCAAGCGCGAAGTACCCCCTGAAAAACACCCGGAAACCTGCAATATAACCCATCCCCAAGGGGTGGGCCATGCAATAGCGGAGAACAAAACCCCAGATCTCGGTTCTTCCACTGGCGGATTCAATGCCTTGCAAGTCCTGCCCTCGGTTGAAGAAGTTCCACACTCGACCGCCGCCAATAACTGCCAGGGCGGCGCAGGCAAGCAAAATGGAGCCAAAAGTCGAAGCGATGAAAAGATAGTTGCTTCGCTTGCTGGTTCCCGCCCACATGATTCCCACCAGCGCCAGGGCAACCAGGAGGCCGAGTTCGCATCCTCTGGATTGAGTAACCATCGTACCGCCAAGGCCAATCAAGAAGAGGAAAACTGAATGCGATTTTTTCTCCAGCGAAAACAGAAATGCGTAACAGGAAATCACTGCAATCGCAGGGCATATTACACACACCGGGGCCACCAACCCTCCGCTAAGGCGGATTCCAACCCCGGGAATCATGGTCATGATGATTTCCCTAAAGAAGGGGAGCATGCAGAGCACAAGAATAAATAGCAATACGAACAGCAACCTGAGATGAAACAGGCATTGCACCCAGTCGGGCGGATTCTGATATGCATCTACAATAAATTCAACCACGCAGATCAAGGTGAGGAAATACAGTACAGAATAGGCCGCCGACACATAGCGGCTGGGAGAATATTCAGCCGAGAACAGGAACAGCAAACCAAGCAGAAATGCGTATCTGAAGACAGATCGAACCTGCTTGGGGATGTGGATCGAATCCGCAGAGGCCAACCGATAGATGGCCCGCGCGGAGATCGCGCCTATCCAGCCGACCTGTATAAAAGCCCAAACATCCAGCAAACCCTTGGTAGCGTCGATGCCACTGTTTGGCCTGAAAAGCGGCGGGCCAAAGGCAAGCAGAAAGATCGGATACCGAAAAAAGAAGCGCAAAAAAGACTGCCTTCCCGAGGATCGGAGTTCAGGTCTTGCGAAATGTTGATGCTCAGGAATAAAAGGTGTCATGGATCGGTTTCGACCTCTTCTGGCAGATTCAACTTCCGGCGTTGAATAGCCGCAAACTAAACGGTGAACGAACTCTCTCGATAGATGACTTGAGCGGTCAGGCTGGCCCAAGACAGCTCATCGGCCCGTGCCTTCGCTCCTGTGGAAAGGCGCTGCCACTCCACCTCCGGCAATCTTCCCAGTAAGGTCATGGCATCGGCGATGCGAGTCACGGTCAGTGCCTCATCGGCGCCGGCGGTTGGAACAACCACTCCACAAGTTGAGTTAACAATGATGCCGGGTCCGCCAAGATCAAGACAGATCACCGGCGTCCCTTCCTGAAGCGCTTCCAGCGCGGCGAATCCCCCGGAGTCATGAAGGCTCGGATAAATGAATGCGGTGTAGCGGTAGAGCGAGTCAATCAGCAGATGCCGAGGAAGAAAGCCCGCGAATTCAACTGCCTCTGTCACACCAGCTTCCGCCGCCACACTGCGCAACCATTGCTCATGCGGCCCGTTCCCAATGAGAGAAAGAGTCGCCGAAGGAATCGTTCTTCTCGCCTCCGCCAGCGCGCGGATCAAAAGATGAACGCCTTTCCAATGAAGAAGGCGTCCGGCAAAGATGAAGCGTGGTGACTCCGGCGGCCTTCGATCCTCCCTTTGCGCTGAAGGACCGGTGCTCGCAATGGCCAAAAGCACTGAAGTTTTACCGCGCCATTTCGGCGGAACCAGCCGCAGACTGTCCGCTGTCGTAACGTAAATGCGCTTGGCGGCGGCAAATGCCGAACGGTTCAGCGGACTGCAACGTTGAATGAGAATGCCAAGATCGCGCAGGAATTCGGTAACTTTGCCGCGGATGGGCATCGTGCGGCGCAGAGGCCACGGCGCGCGCTCCCCGCCAGCAATGGGCCCAATCACAAATGGAACTCCGAGCCGGCCCATAAAAGATCCATATTGCAGGCTGGCAAAGGTGACGTGATAGACACAATCAAATGGGGCGACGCGATGGCGTTTGGCTGCCAGGCGATAAGCACCCCACTGCCAAAGGACAAAGTAGAAAGGAAGAAACCAGGCTTTCTTCTTGAGTTTCAATGCCCACTGCGGAAGATCGTAATACAGAAAATGCAATCCTGCCCTGCCGCTGAGAGGATTTGACTCGATCACCGCCCGGTTATTCGACCGCGTCAGAACCCAAACCTCCTCGGCCGCCTCCGCCATATGCAGAGCTCTCTGCCAGCCGACCTCGGGCTCAGATCCTTTTCCTGGCTCACAGGCATAGGCTGAAAGCAGAACCCTCATGCCTTCTCCAGCTTTTCCATGTGCCTTTGATAGCCGAAGCCATAGCATCCAGTCAGAAGCCTCCACAGGATGCGCAGGCCCAGGGCAATCTTGCGGCGCAAAAAGTAGGTCTTGGGCACGGCATGATTCTTCCAGTAGCGGGAGCGGATTTCAATATCATCGCGATCGCTCTGCGCCCTCAAGCGCCGGTTGTTCTGCTCGGGATAGAAGCGCATGCACGACCACTGGCGCGCCACGTGCCTGATCTTGGCTCCGGCATGGCTGAAGCGAATCCAAAGGTCGGCATCAAAGGCAAGCCGATAGGTTGTGGTCACTCCGCCCACCTTGTCATAGATTCCCCGCCGCCAGAAGGTGGACATTCCGGGAATGTAGTTATAGGTGTAAGTCCACAGAAAACGATTGAAGGGAATTTCCTTGTGCACGCGCAGAGGCTTGCCTTCCGCGTCAATCCAGGTGGTATCTCCATAAACCACATCCACGTCAGGATGCGCGGAAAAATACTCTCCCACCTCGTTCAGCACGCCTGGCTCAAACAGGTCATCGCTGTTGAGAAAGCAGAGAATCTCTCCCGTCGCGTGGCTGAATCCCTTGATCAGCCCCTCGGGATGGCCGCCATCCGGCTCGCTGCACCAGAACTTCATGTGCTCCTGATACTTGCGGATGATCTCCGGGCTTTCGTCCTTCGAGCCGCCATCAATCACAATCAGCTCAAGGTTGGGATATTGCTGATCTAGAATCGAGCGCAGCGTCAGCTCCAGATACTTTGCCTGGTTGAAAGACGGCAGAACAACACTGATTTTGGGAAGACTCTTCATGGCGTATCAGCACCTCTTTGAAAAACGATTATGATTTTGTAGTCGCGCGCTTAAAATGCCTTCGGATGCGGGATCGTGCTTGTCCCGCATCCGAAGGCCATCCGATCAAGCAGGCCGGCCTTCATCCAGGCGCGGCGGTTGATCCACCCGCCGCCCGGAATGAATGTCTCCTAAGGCCGCGCGCGGCCGTCTGTCCTGATGCGGGCTGAGCGCGGATTGGTTCGTTTAACCTTCATCGGGAAGGTTCTTCCGGCTTATAACTCGCGGACCACTCCCGCGCCGCCGCTCTCCCGCAATTGATACTGCTCCAGAATCCACGCATAGGTCTTTTCCAGTCCGTGGCGCAGCGTGATGCTTGGCTCCCAGCCCAGTAACTGCTGGATGAGGGTATTGTCGCTGTTGCGGCCATTGACGCCTTTGGGCGCGCTCAGATCGTAGTTGCGCTTCAGCTTGATGCCCGCAATGTCTTCGACAATATCCACCAGTTGATTGATGCTGACCGCCTCGCTTGATCCAAGGTTGATCGGATCAAGGATGTCAGAGTCCAGAATCAGATTGATGCCCTTGATGCAGTCATCAATGTACATGAATGAGCGCGTCTGGTGGCCGTTGCCCCAGATTTCAATCTCGTGCTTGCCATTGAGCTTGGCTTCAATCACCTTGCGGCAGATGGCCGCCGGCGCCTTCTCGCGCCCGCCAAACCAGGTGCCCCAGGGGCCGTACACATTATGGAAGCGGGCAACGCGCGTGCGCAGGCCAAAGTCCTCGCGGTAGTGGCGGCACATACGCTCACTGAAGAGCTTCTCCCAGCCGTAGCCGTCTTCAGCCAGCGCGGGATAGGCGTCGGCTTCTTTCAGCGCCGGCGGAACAAAACGGTCGCCGTCGTCGGTGGTGTGCTGCAGGTCGCCGTTATAAACGCAGGCCGAGGATGAGTAAAAAAAGTGCTCCACGCCATACTTCTGCGCGGCCATCAACATATGCGTGTTGATAAGCACGGAGAGCATGCAAAGCGCCTTGTTCTTCTCGATGAAGCCCATGCCGCCCATATTCGCGGCCAGGTTATAAATCTTCCACGCGCCCTTGGCCGCAATCTCGCAGTTATCTTTCTCGTTCAGATCCAGCACGAGATTCTCGACGCCCTCGAATCTCTGATACCAATTCTCCAAAGGCTTTACATCGACGGCCCGGATATTCCCATGTCCCTGTTGCCGCAGCCAAGCCACCATATTGCCGCCAATGAAGCCGCCCGCGCCTGCCACTACAATCAATTTTTCACTCATTCTGTTCTCCTTTTGCCCGTAGGCGTTTTTCCTCGTAGATTGTTAGCTCGTAACTTCGCAAAAGAAAGAAAGATCTTTTGCGAAAGGCGGATCGTGACCTGAATACCACTGCTATTATAGGGCAGTATCACGATTTATACGCCGCCGCAATCAATGGTTCTCAGGGGCTGTTTAGAAGGTCGATGACCCGCGCATAGCTTTCCATTACCGGATCAGAATCGCACCTTCCACCTTGGGACCAAAGATACAACGTGCAGAGATTTGTCATATAAGCCAGCGCCTGCGTCTCTGCCGCGCGGCACTGTTCCGGCCCAAGCCATGACTCGCAACCAACGATCGTCTGGCGTAGTTTTTCCACCATCGCTTCTGGAGCCGACCGCTTCAAGGCCATCGGCATCACGGTAAAGTGGAGCGGATCAAACAAGGGAAGCTGCTCTTTTTCGGCAAGCTCCCAGTCAAAGATTCTAGCCACGCCGTCTTCGATGCGAATATTCCATGGCGTAAAGTCATTGTGCGCGGCCGTCATCAGAATCGGCTCACCGCAAAGTTGCTCTTCCATGCGCCGCATCGCCCTCTCAAGCCGCAACCGCCATCTCTCTGTAAGCAGCCCGTCCAGCCCTTTCATGCGCGCTTGCAGGTTGTGATAGAGCCTGGACTCCTCAAAGTGGAGACTGCGGCGCGAGGAAGCCTGAAACTCTCTGAGAAAGGCCGCGTGCGGCTCGCCAAACTCGAAGCTGGCGTGGCCGGGCAGCACGGTCTGCGCCACAAAGCTCAGCTCCGGTCCGGTTTGGCTCGCAACCATCTCAGGAACCTGGCCTGACAACTGCGGCTGATCGCGCAACGCGCTCAACCACTCTGCTTCATTCCGCAGCAACCGCTCCACCGCTTCTCCCTTGCCTGCCTTTACAATCAGCAGCGGCTGAAGCGCGTCATCCAGCAGCAGAATGGTGTCTTTCTTCCACGGTCCGGGCGCTCCCGCGCGGCAGCAGGAGGCTCCCGCGCGGCGTCCGATCTCCTTGCGAATCAGCGCCAGCGTCTCACTCTCGACGCTGTGCATCGCCCCGAACAGTTGCGGCAGCCGAGCGCTCAAGCGCAGCGGCACTTCGATCCTTCCCGGTTGAAAGAGCCTCCAGCAAGCGGCCTGCGCGCCTCTGTCAACCGGCACGGTAAAGCGCGTCCGCCCCCTCCAGCGCAACACCAGATGGGTGGCGGCGATTGGCTCCGCGGGCAGGTAGAACTGGCTGGCTTCAACCACCGTAGCCGACACCTTCCCCGATCGCTCCGGCGATGGCTTTTCTGGCATCCGCGACCACCTTGTCCAGCGCCTGCGAAGCGTCCGTCACCACATGGTTTTTTTGCTTCCGCACAAAATCAAGGTATGCCTTGCGCTGCCGCTCGGTCTCCTCCAGAGTGACCTCCTGCTTGCGCGCCTGCAAGACAATTGCCGGCGCATCCAGCAGCAGCCAAAGCCTGGGACGTGGCATCAGCCAGCCAACCGTCCGGGCAACCCACATCGGACCGCCGTAGCGATAGCGCACCGGATCGATCAACAGGTCGTGATAGTAGCGGTCGCAGATCAAAAGCTCGCCCTTTTTGTCCTGAAATAAATTGGCCGACCACTCTTCCGCAAGCCAAAGAAATATCTTGGCCAGCGAAGTGATCGCCGAGCGGGGCGGCGCGCCGTGAGGAGCGGGATTCACCAATACCGACGTGTCGCGCCGCTGCCCGGCATAAAACGGCTTGAGGTGGCGCATCTTCACAACGCGGCCCTCCTTGGCCATCTCTTTCATCACGCCCTGAATGACAGAGCTCTTTCCTGCCCCGTCCGGTCCCAGAATTACGATCTTCTGCTTGCTTTGATTCTGGCTGCTCATTGATTTGCGCGCCTTTCTCTAATTTCTGCCGGCCGCGCCTCGGCGCGAAACGCGAAGCGCTTCTCCAACTGCCGACCGGCGCGCTCTTCGAGCATCTTGACGATGGCCTCATACGCCTCTTCCGTCCGATGCGCCCCTGGCTGGCTGGCATCAAGAATGACGTACTTCTCTCTCGTCCTGACAAAGCGGCGGTAGGCTTCCATTTGCTTGAGTGCTTGAGCGGATGGAGTTTTTCCCTCCATGGATTGACATTCCTCGCCAAAGGGATCGAGCAATATCCAGAGATCAGGAGATGGGAACAGCTTGCCAACCAGCTCTGCATACCACCGGGGCAGGCCAGAGTAGCAACTGGGCGGATCAATCAACAAATCGCATGAGTAACTCTCGCATAGCGAAAGCGAAAGAGTCATCTTTCCAAGAAACTGCCCCTTCCACTCTCTCAGCAGCAGAGGCGCAATCTTGGCCATGGAGGCCAGCGTGTGGCCGAATCCCTTGGTCTTGAACTCCGCCTCCGCGACCTCTTCCGGTAACTCATCTCCCAAGGTCGAACGTGAGATGAATTGCCGCCCTTCAACCAAATGCGCCGCTGAGTGAAGCATCGGCAGCAAGCCTTCGATGAGTGCGGTCTTGCCGCAGCCGCGAGGTCCAAGGATGCAGACTGTCTCCTGGTTCCTTGGGGATAAACGAGCCATGAATCCACTCGAATAGTGTCCGGCAATCTTTGCCACGCTTTGAAAGGGATGATGCAACAGAGACTGAAGGGCGAGCGAAACTCGAAGCTCGCGCACACAGCCCAGAATCTTTTGGCGGTCGCCATCGATCACCGAATCGACCAGCCGCGTCGCGGTCTTCAAGGTGAACTGCGGCGCCAGGGCGTCCATCACCCCCTGCCGGTCGTCCGCGAATACGCGCTGCACCTGGCAGAAGTACTTCTCTTTGATCACCCCGGCGACAATCAAGCTCGACAACAGTTTGACAATCGCCTCGCAAGCCGGTGAGGGCACAAAAAAATCAAGGCCATCGGCTCGGTATGGGCTCACCGCTTGCAGAACAGCCTCTGTGGTCAGAAACGGCAATCCATTCCAGGTCAGTCCCAGATCAAAATCCGTCTCCAGTTCGCGGTCGTTCGCTCGTTCCGCGATGCCGTCAAGATAAACCAGCGCCACAAAAGGGCGCTCGGCATAACCGATAATGCGCACATCTTGAACGGACTTGAGGGCGACAAGGGCGCGGCGCAAGTCCTGAGGAAAGATCATGAAATCGATATCCCGGCCTTGATTATGGGCCGGGAATCCTTCATAATTCCGCAAAACGCAATAGCGCAACCCAGCCTCGGTGAAGGCATGAAACAACGCCGAAAGAAATTCACTGAAGGGCAGGCATTGCCGATTCGGCGGCAACAACGAATCTTCTCGCATTTTCCTCCCAGTTGAATTCCCTCTCGATGAGGAGTTGAGCGTTCTTTCCCATGGCCTCAAGCCGGTGATTCTGGTAGAGCCGGTCAACCTGCTCCAGCGCCCGCGTCACGCCGGCCGCGGAACACTCGTCCAGAACCAGACCGCCCCCGCACTTCTCAACGTATTCAGCAAAATTCGTCTCGCGGCTCACCACCAGCGGCCTTCCGAGCGCCGCCGCCTCCAGGCAAGACATCGGCAAACCCTCCCAGCGGGAGCTATGAATGAAAACGTCAAAGCCGGCCACCAGGTCCAGCTTCTCCGCGCCATGTTGAGCGCCAAGGAAGCGCACCGACGGCCCGAACCCACTCTCCGCCGCTTTCTCTTCAAGCGCGCCGCGGTCCTCGCCATCGCCAATCAGCCACAACTCACCCGCCCCGCCCTTTGCCTTGTATGCCGCAAAGCCTTCGATGAGATAATCAAGCCCCTTGTGCTGGGTGGCAAGCCGGCCACAAAAGCCGATCCGCGGTCGCACGGCTTGGTCAGGCAATGCCTCCCGCCTTGCACAAAGCGGCTCCTGGCCGTTGGGGATCAGAACCACGCGAGCGCCTGGAGCAATTCTCAAAATATCCTGGACCTCACTGGCTCCCACGGCCTGAATCAATGCCGCACTCCGCAAAAATCTCGCTTCGCGCAGGGCAACGTAAAGGCGCTTCTTCCAAGGGTTCTTCTTGAAGACTCCCGGTGCGTAACCGCTGTGCGGAGTCACGCCGTAGCATAGACCTTGCCGTTTCAGCAGCCCAGCAATGGCTGGAAATTCGGTAATATACACCGAATGAAATTGCACCCATGTGCCGGCTTCGAGGCGGCTGATTGCGCTGCTGATCTCCCGACCCAGCGTCACGCGCAGCCTGGTCAGCGGAAAGATGCGCAGCCGGTAACTCCGAGTATGATCGGGCGCCTTCATCGACGCGGAAAGCCCCCAGACTTCAACCTGGTGTCCTAGCTGCTCCTGCGAGGTCGCCATCTGATGCACGGCCTTGTTCACGCCGTTCAGCGTATTCGGGTTGGCTTTGCCAAGCAGGATGTGAATGATCCGCATCAGCGCCTTTCTTTCAATGAAATTGCCTCACTGCCTTGATTCAAGGCTGCAAGCATCAATTTGTGCCGAGGGAAGACTGCGGAGATCCTGCTGATTCTCTTGCCACCTTGCGGGATTTGATCAGCAGGGAGATGCCAACAATGCATTGAAAGAGGATCTGCGTGCCGAAGAGGCCAAACATCGACCCGCTCAATCCCAGCTTCTTGGCCATTGGAACCGCAAAGATAAAAGCAAAGGCCGCCATCGCCAGGTAAGACCAGAAGATGGACACGGTATATTCCAGGGCCTGCAAGCCGGCGCGCAGCGGGCCGCCAATAAAAACGATCACATAAAGGATTGCGTAGAGCCGCAGAATGTAACCATACTGGGCCATCTCCGGCGTATAGATCAGCCTCAGCCAGAAACCCGGAGCCGCTGACATGACAAGAGCAAACAGCAATGTCAGTCCGCCCCACTTGATCAGGATGGAGCGCGTGTAGGCCAGCATGGAATGTACGCCGCCCTTGCGCAGGTGGCGCGCGGTCTCAACCGGAACAACATTGTCCAATCCCTGAAACCAGACGTGCGTCACGCCCATCAGGTTTTGCGAGGCTTTCAGAACGCCCGCCGCGGCCGCGCCATAATAGACCGGCGCGGCAATCACAAACAGATTGCCGGAGACCCACTGCAGCAGCGCCGAAGCGCCCAGCCAGCGCGAGATCTTCCAATGCCGCCGCGCAATCGCCGCAATCCACTGGCGGTTGAAGACCAGCGGTTCCATCCAGAAGAACCACGGAGCAAGACCCAGAATCGAGGTTCCGGCCATCACCCAAAGGGCGTTGGCACTGTTCAGATGCCCCGCGCGGTGCAGCAAAAAGAGAATTGGCAGTTGGGAAAGATAGCTCAGCGCGTCATCGGCAAAGGCGCGGCGGCTCTGGCGGGTCGAGAAGAAATAACGCCGCAGAAAATCTTGCATCTGGTAGGCGAAGGCAGACACCGCCAGCGGCAGCGCAAGGCTGCGCAACAGAGCAAGGTGTTCTGCATCCAGATGGGGGAAAAATGTGCCTGAGATCTTCAGCGCAACAAAGACCAGCACAAAGCAGCAGGCGACAAGAGCCAGTTCCTGCGTAACCACGGCTCCAAAGTAGAGAGGCCTGTCCTTCTCTTCCTGCTTGGGGCTGATGCTCATCATCGGCGCAATGATCAGCGCGGTCTGCAGGCTGTTGACAAACTGCACCGACATCCAGGCCAGGATGAATACGCCGAATTCGCGCAGCCCCATAAAGCGGAGCAGCATCACATTCGTCAGGAAGTTGGTGGCGCTCACCACCGCCTGGTCGGTCAGCGCCCACGTCTCTCGTCCCAGAAATTGCCGCAGAAAGCCGCTCCGAATTCGCTCTCCGAGCGCGGCAATCACGCTCATTCAGCCTCCGCGGCGCAGAGGGCGTGCGCAACGCCGGTTTGCATGAGGGGCGATAACCTGCCCACCAGCAGGATCGCATCAAGATTGATCGCCAACTGGTACTCACTCCTCATCCGATAGCCTCCCGGCGCGACGAATCCAAGCCGCCAGTGTTAGTGGTAGATGATGATATCCGACGAAATGGATGTAATCACTCCGACCGCGCTGGTGATCGAGGATTTGATCTTGCTCATCGGCACATAAACAATATCCTGCGCCTGCAGCACGAGGGGCGTTTCGGTTCCCTTGGTAATGCGGTCATAGGAGAGTGGGAAATCCAGTACGGTCCCATCCGGATTGCGGCGAATCACGCGCAGCCCCCCGGTCTTGGCCTGCAACGAGGTGCCTCCGGCCAGCGCCAGCGCCTGGGCAACATTCAGCTTGCCGTCCTCCTGCATCACGTAGCCGCCGGGATGGTAAACCGCGCCCATAACATAAACGATGCCGGCGCGCGGAACAATGATCGAGTCTCCGGGACGCACAAGAACAGAGGCCGACTCCCGTGAGTTCTGTGTGCGAGAGTACGGAATATCTTCTTCCGGAACCGTCTCATTGGCTCCATGGCGAATCTTGATATGCGCGCCCGCCAAGGCCGTCAAGCCACCGGCTTGGGCAAGAACGTCGCCGAGCATGGTGGGCGCAATCAGCACGACGCGCCCCGGATTGGCGACCTCGCCCATCACGGTCACATATTCTCCGGCATACTGCGCCACGTCAAGATTGACCTGGGGCTGAACCATGATCTGGCCATCCTTGAGAGCCGCCTCCAAGCGCTTGGCCGCCTCCGCCGCAGTCACTCCCAGAAGATTCACCTTGCCGCAGAGAGGAAGCGTCAGATTACCGGCGTTATCCACCCGAAACTGGCCAGAGAGTTCGGGCGCATCGTAGACATTCACATTCAGCAAGTCTCCAGGCTCAATGCGCAGCTCGGAGATGTCTTTGGGAACGATCATGATCCCCGGCGACTGTGAGGCGGAAGCGCTCGCCTTGTTACTGGTGGCCGTCATGGAAGAGAGCGGAGCTGATCCTGATTGAGCGGTTGCAGGAACGGCAATCATCGCCGCCGGCAAGGCAACTCCGAGCAGGGCCAGCAGGACGTGGCTGAAAGAGAACTTATTTTTCGCCATAATAACTCTGCACGTTGTAGCCATACACACTCCTGTATTCCGTTGCGGACATATCCACTGCTTCAATCACCAGTCCAAGGACGTGAACCTTGTTCCGTGCCAAGGTCTGGATAAAGCGGCGCAGCGCCTTGCGCGAGGTCTTTCCCGCGCGCAGCACGCCAATGGTTCCGTCGCAGTATGTGCCTACGATAATCGCGTCGGCCACTGGAAGCACCGGCGGATTGTCGATCATGACCAGATCGAAGCGTGAGCGGGCGCTGGCAATCACATTCTCGATCTCGCCGCCTCCCAGCAGTTCAGAGGCCAGCGGGGATGGCCGGCCGGCCGGCATGATAAACAGGTTTTGCTCCACCGGATGCGGCTTGATGGCTTTTTCAAATGGAATCTGGCCAGCCAAGACATCGGCCAATCCATCCTCCCTGCCTACACGAAAAAGAGCGTGCTGGCGCGGACGGCGAAGATCACAGTCAATCAACAGCACCTTCAAGCCAGTGGCTGCAAAGGCCAGCGAGAGATTATAGGTTGTAAAGGATTTGCCTTCGCCCGGCAGGGCGCTGGTAACCGCCAGAACCCTGAGCTTCCGACCCACTCCAGAGAGCGTCAGACCAGATCGCAAGCTGCGGAAGGACTCTGCCGTGGAGCTCTCCGGCGCAATCAGGAAGGAACTGGACTCGCCCGCCAGCGCGCCTTCGCGTGGCCGCGCCTCCATGCGATGAAAGGGAACCATGCCCAGCACCGGCAGACTGCTCACCGTCTCCACCTGGAAGCTGTCGGCCAGGGTGTCATCCTGACTCTCCAGAAGGTAGGCCAGTCCGGTGCCTACAAACAGCCCGCCAAAGATGCCGACCAAAACGAATAACGTCGGCTGGGGCATATAGGGCTCACCAGGCGGGCGCGCCGGATCGGCCACGGTGACATTGGTCGCGCTGTTGCCCGCGTCGATATTGGCTTCCTGCAACCGCGCATAGAGCAGATCATACAAATCGCGGCTGGAGCGGGCCTTGGCCATCAGTACGCCCAACTGAACCACGTCGTCGTTCAGCTTGCTGGTGATTCCCTCCTGCGTTTCATAGGCCGCGCGCAGCGACTTCTCATCCTGCTCTGCCAGCGTCAAATCATTCTTTGCCCGCTGCTTGATCTTCCCCATCTCAGACTGCATCTGATCTTGAATGGCCTTCATCTGATTGGCAAGGTCTGTCAGATGAGGATTCTTGGCGCCATACTTGGTCTGCGCGCTGGCATAGGCCACCTCGACCGTCGCCTCCTGCTGGCGCAATGAGTTGAGGATATCAAGCCCGCCGCCCTGTGTGGTCACGCTGGACCCTGATGCCCCGGCCAAAGAACCAGAGCCCAGTGTAGAAATCAGATCCGGATTCTGCGTCTCAGTCATGCGATAGATCGCCTCGCGCCCCAGGCGCGCCGCCTCCGCTTGAGTGATCTCCGCATTGAGCGCCGTCAAACGCTCCAACTCCGGTAACTCAACTCCGCCGCCACCGCCGCCACCGCCACCCGCGGTCGATGAGCCGCCGGATAACGTCGCCAGTCCCAGCATTGCCGCGGAGAGATTGTGTGAGCGCTCGAACTCCGCCACCGCCTGCTGCGTCTGGGTCACCTGGCCTGACAAATCGCCCAACTGCGCCGAAAGCCACTGCGATACATCCCGCGACGAGGTGAAGTTGGAACTGAGTAAATACGACTTGTATTCAGCAACCACCTGGTTGGCGATCTGCGCGGCTACCTGCGGATCATGATCGCTGTAGGTGATGGTGATCAGGCGTGAACTGCCAACCTCGGCAACCTTCAAATGCCCTTCAAAGCCACTCACCAACGCCTCTCTCTGCGACGCGGGAAGCGCATCCGCGCTCACCTGCGGGCCGGGCGCCTTGCTGAACTTGTCGGGATTCTCCAGGCGAAGCATCCCCAGCTTGCCCAGCACGGCCAGTGCAATCGACTCATCCTTGATGACCGCTGTCTCGGTCTCAATTTTGACTTTCAATTCATCCGGCTCGCCTGATGCCATCGCAGCCATGCCGGAGAGCATGCTCGCGCTGCCGCCTTTATCCTCGTTGAGTTCAATGGTGGCTGTGGACCGGTATTTGGGCTTCATGGCCACGCTGAACAATATCGCCAGTAACGCGCACGCCAGCGTGCAGACAATTACCAGGTACTTGTGCTTCCACGGAACCAGGGCCAGTTCGCGCAGAGATACCTGATCTTCAGGATCGAGAAGACGGTTGCCTTCCGTCAGCCGACCGCCATGGCTGTCCGCTTGTGGTTCATTTTGTTCAGTCAAAAGGGTTCCTCTTCTCCGGTCTTCTTGAGAGCATGGGTTCAGTGCAATGGAAAATCAGGCGCTCTTGCGCCCGGTGAGAAAGTGGGAAGATCCGCGCCCCTGCGAGAAAACCTGCTTCAATCCGCAGCGTGCATTTTCTGGCAAGGCTTCGCCATCCTCACTGTGGCGGGGAAGTTTTCCACAGAATATTCCGCCGGAAAAAACACGAATCCTTCCTTCTTTCGCGGCAGGGGAGCGCCCGCTGGCGTACTGTATCTTCTGTTTGGTCTCATCCGCAGACCCAACTCACTAGGTTGTAGACTAACAATGCTAAGAGCTTGAGTCAACTGAGACATCGGCCCGCCAACGCACTTTAGTGCGCATGAAAATCACCGGGCCGCTTCTGGCGGACGCTTTCCTGCCTCAATTGGGAATTTGTTCATTCTGTAACAAAAAATGATACCTGCAACGCTCGCAATGCATCTATTTCAACATGACCGATCAAAAGGCAACCTTTGCCGCCGGATGTTTTTGGGGGGTCGAAGCGGCTTTCGCAGCCCTCCCCGGCGTTCGAGCTACCACCGTCGGCTACGAGGGCGGCTCTCTGGCCCAGCCAAGCTATCAGGACGTCTGCACCGATCAGACGGGCCACGCCGAGGTCGTTGAACTCGACTTTGACTCGACCGAGATCACCTATGAGCAGCTTTTGGATGCCTTCTTCTCCCTCCACAACCCCACCACCCTCAACCGCCAGGGCCCGGACCGCGGCACTCAGTACCGCTCGGCGATCTTCTTTCATTCGCCTGAGCAGGAGGCGCAGGCCCGCGCCAAGATCGAGCGGCTTACCGCCGAGGGCCGCTTCGCGCCCAAACGCATCGTGACGGTGGTTGAACCGGCGCAAACCTTCTGGCCCGCTGAAGACTACCACCAGCAGTACCTTGCCAAGCGCGGTCAGGCAAGCTGCCACATTTAGAGCATTTCTCCGAATGGTTTAGAGTAGCGCCGACCTCCTGGTCGGCTGTAGCGTGGACCTCCCGGTCCACGTTGCATCTCAAACAAACCAGAAATGCTCCAGTCGAAAGTGGTCAGAGTTCAATCATCGCCGTTACTCGTACCGCAAGGCTTCAATCGGGTCCAGATTCGCGGCGCGGATGGCGGGGATCATGCCGCTGACCAGGCCGGTGAGAGCCAGAATCACGGTGGCGATGGTGACCGAGGAGGGCGAGATGAGCAGTTGAATATCGGCGCTCTCCGCATTCTTGGCCAATGCGCTATAAAACGTGATGCGGCCCACCGCCAGCGAAACCGTATAGGCCAGCGCAATGCCCGCTCCGCCGCCCACGGTAGTAATGGCCAGGGCTTCGGCCAGGAATTGAATCAGGATGTGATGGCGTTGCGCGCCCAGAGCCTTCTCGATGCCGATCTCGCGGGTGCGCTGCTGCACGGCCACCAGCATGATGTTCATCAGGCCGATGCCGGCAATGCCCAGCGTGAGCGCACCCACTAGCGAAAGCAGCACTTGCAGGGCAATCGAAA
>CAZYCV010000057.1:0-26035 GCA_964645305.1 uncultured Occallatibacter sp.
TCCCCAGGTAAGAACGCACTCCTTCACTGCACGACCGCCGGATCTACGCCACCAATCCTTGGTCACAAGAGCTTTGCGGTCATTTGCCCGCTCACCCTGATTGGCACCGCCTTCTATCCGGTTCTTGTTCATCGGCCCGCAGCTTCGCTCCACGCTTCCTCCCCACAATCGGTCGCCCTCATGCAGTTGCGCTTCACTTCACTCGCTGTGACCAGCTTGCGACGGGACTTGCACCCGTAAGAGTGCGCCCATGCTGGGCGCACAAAAGATAGGCCAGCTTCTGCGGAAGCTGGCCTGTCTTTTGCCGAACGGTTAAAAATGATCAAAATGCTACTGCGCAACCGGTGGGGTCACAGGTTGGTCAGCTACCTTGGCGGGTGCTACTCCAGGAATTACAGGCGTGGAATTGATCTGTCCCGAAGCAGCCTCTTTCAGGTTGATGCCGTAGTGCTGCAAGGTTGAGGCCAGAATCTGGTAGAGGCCGGCACGATCCTTGGCGTAAGCGGCATGAGCAGAGATCAGGCTATTCTCAGCCGAGGAAAGATTGCGTTGTTGCAGCAGTACATTGGCCGTTGTTGAAGCGCCAAGGTGCAGCTTCTTGATCTCGGCATCAAGGCTCTGCTGGTTGTATTCCTTGGCGGCTTGGGCAGCTTGCACCTGCGCCCTGTCGTTGGTCAAAGCAAACTGGGCATTCACCACCTGCATACGAATCTGCGTGTAGAGTTGCTCAAGGCGCAGTTCAGATTGCCGGTACTCGATCAGTGAGCGAGCCTGGTCGGCCTGGGCGGCGCGATTGCGGATGGGAATATTCAGACTGAAGCCGACGGTTTTGTCCGGGGCTGTGCTGTTAAAGAAATCGGAGATAACTCCGCTGTAGCCGCCCGGCGCTTGGTTGCCTTGAACCACACAAGAGATTCCATCAAATTTGCAGTTTGGATTGACCGGGCCACCGGTGATGCTTGCGCCATAAGAGGCGAAAGCGTCAAAGGTGGGCAGCAGAGCGTTCCGCGCCCCGCGCAACGTGATCTCGTTGTTCTTGACCTGCAAGACAGCCTGCTCAAGCTCTGGGCGCTGCTGAAAGGCCTGCTGCACCAGGGATTCAATCGGTTGGCTCTCTTCCGCAAGCACGTCCATGCTTACACGGTCGGTCGGGATGACCGGAGCGGCCGAAAGCTGGGCGTCGTTGAGGTTGCGTGCAATGGCCTGTTTGATGATCTGCTGCTGGTAGTTCAGAGTGTTCTGCGAACTGATGAGAGCCTGTTTGTCGGTAGCAACCGTTGATTGTGCATTGACTACGTCCAGCGGGGCCAGCGTGCCAATCTCCAACTGCTTCTTGTTGTCTTCCAGCAGCTTGCTGCTCTGCTCCAAGGCGTGCTGCTTGGCCTGCACATCCTCGTAGGCCTGGACCAGCCCCCAGTAAATGCTCTCCACCTGATTGACGGTATAGAGAATCTGCTGGCGGAAGGAGGAATCGGTGATGCGACGGTCGTTGACGGCTTGATAAATAAAGCGATTGTTCACCCAAATGCCCGCGCCTTGCAGAAGATGCTGGGTGACTGTCGCTTTGAAGGAGGAAAGCAATGTCGGTTCGTAGCTGGCGATTGAACTGCTGGTCGTATTGCGATCATTGTTAAAAGAGATATTCAGCGCTGTTCCCGGAGCAAATCCCTGGGCATACGTGAAGTTGTATTGCTCGTCTGTGGAAACGGAGGCGGGTTGGAACAGGCTGGTCGATTGAGTGCGCTTCCGCTCGTACTGAATCGTGCTAGTCAAGGTCGGGTCAAGGTTCTCCGGCGCAGGGCCCGCGCCCGAAGTGGAGAGAACAAGGCCGGAACTTCCGGAGCCCGCGCCGCCTGATCCGACGGATGTGCCGCCTGGGCCACCACCACCAGAGAGTGTTGCCGTAGAACCGCCCAGCGTGTTGGCGATTACGCCGGAGTTGACGCCGCGCAGCATAGAACCGGCTTTGGCGCGAAGCAAATCGGTATCGGCGATGTCCAAATTGTAGCGGGCAATGGCGATGTCAAAGTTGTTCTCGATCGCTA
Source organism: uncultured Occallatibacter sp. (assembly GCA_964645305.1). Taxonomy (GTDB): domain Bacteria; phylum Acidobacteriota; class Terriglobia; order Terriglobales; family Acidobacteriaceae; genus Telmatobacter. Next base: position 2,046 of record CAZYCV010000057.1, read on the forward strand.
TCGCCAGCGCATCCGAAAGGCTCAGATAAATCTTGCCGTCCTTGACCAGATCCGTCAGGCGCACCGAGTTGGCAAAGCTGGCCTTGGAGATGGTGGTTGGCCGATATTTGTTGATCGGATTGCCCAGAAGCCTGCCTGAAGGCACGGAAAAGTCCCGCGACGATTGCCGCAGGTCAAGGGGCTCCGTCTGCACGGGCGCTGGAGCCGTCGGCAGCTCGGAGGCCGCCTTGTCCGGCGCGGTGGCCGCCTGCTGGGCAAAGCCCGAGGGCAATGCCGTCGTCAAGGCCAGCATCAACGCCGCTACGGCGCGCAGCCGATTACCCGCCGGTTGTGTCTTCTTCCCCGCGGCTTCAACTTCCTGCTTCTGCAACACACTCTTGCCAAACAAATGCATATTTCCTCTCCACAAATCTCTGAGGCGTATGGGCGTTCTTCTTCAAGACGAACGGGGAGCCTCCCCGGACGCATTTTTTGCAATTCCCTGCTACTATTATCGCCTGTGGCCAAAGCTGCGCCACTTCACTCACCGGTTATTACGCAACAGGCTTCCGGTTCGTTCCCTTGGATCTGGCTCTATCCACGATTCTGAAACAGAATGAGGGCATTTGATTAGACGGATCAATCTCATTCTTATTGCAGTTCGATTTCCCGATTCGAGTATTCTTGATTTAGCCCGGCCAAGGGGCAGATCCGGAATAGGGCACGAGCCTCCGTCCGGGTTGAATGAAACTGAGAAGAATTCAATATGCCCATAGTGAAGAGCGAAGATGCGGAGGTCGCGCCCACCCTCCAAAACTGGAAGCTGACCCTGGCCTACGACGGCACGGATTTTCGTGGCTGGCAGGTGCAGCCGGGCGAGATCACCGTGCAAGGCGAGTTGCAGGCCGCGCTCAAGCGCATCACCGGCGAAGCGCCGCTGCCGCAAGGCTCAGGCCGCACCGACGCAGGCGTTCATGCCCTCGGCCAGGTGGCCAGCTTCACTCTCGCCGCGCCCATTCCGGCCAAGAACCTGCAACGCGCCCTCAACCGGACGCTCCCAACTTCCATTTGCGTTGTGGAAGCCCGAACGGCGCAGAGCGCATTTCATGCCCGCCACTCTGCCCTGGCCAAAACCTACGAGTACCGGGTCTTCCGCGATTTGCTTTGCCCGCCCTTTCTGGCTCGCTATGTCCACCATTGCTCCTGGCCGATGAACCTGGAGGCACTCGAACACGCCGCGCAATTCTTTGTGGGCGAGCATGACTTCATGAGCTTTGCCGCCACTGACCCGGAACTGGGTGCCCCATCCATTTTGCGTTCTTTGCAAAAAGGGTGGGACTCCAACGATCCAGATGTGCCGCCCGATCCGCGGCCTATCCCCAGAGAGGGCTTTGTCATCAAGCCGCCGATGGACCCAACGGTGCGCAGAATCTTCTCCTCCGGCTGGGAAGAGCAGCATTGCGAGGCGGGCGCGCTGCTCGTCTATCGCGTGCGTGGCAGCGGCTTTCTGCACCACATGGTGCGCAATCTGGTGGGAACCATGCTGGATGTGGGCCGCGGACGGCTTGCCCCTGAGTCGATCCCGGAGATTCTCGCCGCCCGCAATCGCGCCGCTGCCGGACCCACCGCACCGGCGCGCGGGCTGTTTCTCCATTCGGTCGAATATGACGGGGCGGAATGAACCATATAGACCGAATAAAGACTTTACCGCAGTCGAATAAAAGACTAAATTAAGTCTATAAAAGATCTTTCAGGAGGTTCATTGTGCGCTATTCCACCCAAATCAAACCCATCAGCTACGTTAAAGCTCACGCCGCCGAACTGCTCGACCGCATCACCGAGGAGCGCGAACCGATCATCATCACCCAGAACGGCGAGGCGCGGGCCGTGCTGATGGATGTACACTCCTTCGACGCATCTCAGGAGACCATGGCCATGTGGCAGATCCTGGCGATCGGCAAGAAACAGATCGAAGCGGGACAGACCCTCCCGCTCTCCGAGGCGATCGCCAAAGTACGCAACCGCACGGCCAGGATGCCAGAACCAGAAGGCGTAGCGCAATGAACTTTACGGTACGCCTCACCAGCGCAGCCTGTCGCGATCTCATGGAGATTTACGACTGGATTGCGGAACACGATTCCCAGAAAAAAGCCGACTACGTCCTCGATAAGTTGAACGAAGCCGCAGAGAGTGTAGCGGCTTTGCCGCATTGTGGAACACGAGTGAACGAACTGCCGCCGGGAACGGAAGCAGAGTACGGGCAGGTCTATTTCAAATCCTATCGTGTGGTTTACGAAATCATGCGCAACGAAGTAGTGATCCACTTGATTGCCGATGGCCGCCGCAATTTGCAATCGCTGCTGATGCGGCGGCTCTCCGGTCAGAACTTGTAGACTACGCCCAATTCGGCGCGCGAACTGCGGGTCTCATGCGATGAGCAGCCCATGTTGGCGCAACTCGAGGGCAGGTCGGCGGTAATGGAGGAGCGGATATCGTCGCCCGCAAAGCTGATGAAGATGCGCGGCTTGATCTTGTATTCCAGGCCTCCGCCGTAACCTCCGGCAAAGGAGACACTTGGAGTCGCGTAGGGCTGGATGGGCGATCCGGGAGTCGTAATGGGTGTGCCGCTGATGTGCTCCATGCCCAGCAGTACATGGCCAAAGACACCAACAGGTCCAAGCAGATGCGCATGCAACACCGGGCCAAAAAGCAGCATATCCACGGTCGGGTTTCCGGGGTTGGTCGCGTCATAAGGAAACTTGTAAATGCCGCCATCGGCAAAGACGCCAAAGTACTTGCCCCAATCGCGGGTCACCTTCAGGTTCAATCCAAACTGTCCATTGCGCGACTGGTTGACGTTGTTGAGGCTGGTGTACCCGGCGCCTACGAATACTTCGTACTTGGGCAGCACTTCGGTAGCCTCGGCGTGTGCCGGCTTGTCGGGGGCTACCTGGCTGGTGGCGGTTAAGGGCATCATCACGGCCGCAACCACGGCCAAAACCAGGAACAGAAACTTACTCTTCAATGTGGGACTCTCCTCAATGCAATGCTGGGACGACGTCGGCGCTCCAGGGCCAAAGCCCCCAACCCGCCGTTCACTCTTGATCGGCCACCCGTATCGACGAACCACTACTAGACTATCCTCTCAGACCCGCTTCCATGAAGTCCGAGGCGTTTTGCCTTCAAGGCTTCTGGACCGGAACCGGCCCCGACAGCCGCAGCAGCTTGCCGGAAGCCGCTGTCACTGTGACGGGAATCCCGCCGGAAAGATAGCGTCCAATCACCTCCGGCCGCTGCCAATCCAAATCCCAGCCCTCCTCAATCGCCACCACCGTGTACTCGCCCGGAGCCACATCGTGCAAGGAAAAGCTGCCGTCTGAGTCGGATTGATCCCGTCGGACAAGCGCGCGGAAGGTCGCTCTTTCTTTGGGAACCAGTACAATCATCGCGCCGGACTGGCCCTTATCGTCTTTACTGTGAGCAAAGCCCTCCACACGCGTCTCGCTCAGGCTCACCGTCGCCACCACCTGGATCGGCTTTTCCCGCATGGTGAAGTGGTTGCCGGCGAAGGTTCGGCCGCCGATGGTGAGCGAGGTCAAGATGGGATCTTTGCCGTCGGCAAACACCCAAAGCTCCCAGCTTCCCGGCGGAACCGCGTCAAAGCTGAATTTGCCGCCGCTGACACCGGTCTGCAGCGGGGCGTGATTTTGGGTCTCGTCAAAAGACACAAGGCGCACCACCATACTCTCCGGCAACGTGGAGCCGTCAGCGCTTTGCAAACTTCCCTTCAATGCCATGGCGGGCGTTCCGAGGTTGGGGTCGATTCGCTGGCTGCTCGTCACGTCAATCTCCGCCACCCGCGGCGGATCGCCTTGCGTCAGTTCGTAGTGGCCGGGAGCTATACCCGGCAATTTGACCTCAACTGTGTTTCTATTCCCAGGAGGAAGCACATCCTCAATGGACAATTCAGTGTCGAAAATGGTTTGATGCATCTCCACTAGCGAGGCCCATTTGTTCTCTTTCATGGGCGATTCAACCACCAAATGCAATGCGGGAACCGTGCGCAAGATGATATTTGCATCCACATGATCTCCGCCGGTCAAAGTGATCGAGGTTGCGGACTCCTGATCCGTCGTTGAGTCAAAGTATGTAACGGGGTAGGCAACATCGAGCGCAGTACCTTCATCGCTTGCCGGGCCTATGATATTGAACCAAGGCTCCGCCTTGACCGCGACCAGATACTCGCCCGGAGCCAGCCCATCAAACTCATACGCGCCCGTGTCGTCTGTGTTCGTCTGGCCCGCACTTCTGATTTTGTCGCCCGGATTGTGCCCATGCGGTTTGCGGAAGAGCATCACCCGCGCCCCCTCCACCGCGTCGTCGCCGTCGCCGGTGACCACGCCGTAGAGCGAAGCTCCCGGAGTGAGCCGGAAGACCAGCCCGCTGGTCTGCTGATCTGCGCCGGTGACGATTGCCGTGCTGAAGCCGCCCTCGTGCTCATCGTAGAAGCCGGTGAGGAAGCCGCGCTTGGAGGCGGTCAGCGGATATTTGGCTGCCGGAAGTCCCTCCATCGAAAAGCGCCCCTCGCCATCCGTCTCCACCGACGCGACAATCTCGCGGCTTTCATTGTCTTGCACGGAGACCGTCGCCCGCCGCACCGGCTCGCCGCTCGCTGCATTCACCACCGTCCCGGCGATGGTGTAGCCGGCAGCAGACGCGGGCTTTGTTTGCGCGCCCATGGATGCCCACGCGATAAGAGAAAAGACCACGAACGCGCAAAGGAATCGGAGCGCGCCAGTGTTAAAAAACACTTCCGTGCCCCATCCATTTCGCGTTCTTTGCGAAATGGGTGGGATACCACGAACCCCATCAAGCCGCGTTTTGAAGGCTCTCCTCATCGTCCTGGAACCTCCAGCATGAGGTTGCCGGTTGTCCCCGGAGAAAGTGTCACCTGCTGCCCCGCCGTGGGTAGAGCGGCCAGCGCCGCCGGATTGCGATACTCCAGCCGCACCGGTTCGTTGAAAACATATACGTGATAGCTGCCTGGAGTCAGCCCATCGACGGTCAGCGTTGCGCCGGAGGATGGATGCATCGTCATCGGCGGAATATCGGCGGTGGTGTCAAAATCCGGAACCACATAAACGGTGTAAAACGGCTCCTCTCCGGGCAGAAAATCAGCCAGCGCGGGCGGCAGCGTCAACGCCAGCTTGGAGCAATCGCCACGGAGCGTCAGCTCCATCGGCGGCGGCGAAGTCCCCGGTGCAACCGTCAGCGGCTCGCGGGCCAGATTCGCGCCTCCCGCGCTGAAAGAGACCACGCACAAGCTGCGGCCATTGACTTCAGTGTTCAGCCATTCAGAACCGAGAGTGAATCGGCTTAGTTCCAACAGATCCGCACCAATGACGACCGAGGAGATGTCGATATCACCACCAATCGCCAGTATGGGTTCGGCGGGAGAGGCATTCACCGTGACTTGCATTTGCAACTCCTCGCTGGCCTTCGATTCTGAACTCCGCACCGCCCGCAAATGAATCGACCAATTGGGCATGGTGGAAAGTGAGATACGCAGATTGGTTATCGCATGGCCTTCCACGGAGAACTCCGCCGAACCCCATAGATATTCAGATGGACGGTTCGATGCCATCTGAACATTGATGAACCTCGATACGGCCAGAAGCGAATACGACCCATTGGGCAGATCAGCCTGAACAGTGCGCGTTTGCGCGTCATATTTGGCGGAATAAGCCAAGGCGTGGCCGGAGATATCCTGCACTTCAACCGAGATTGCCGACTCGGATGGAATAACTCCCCGCTCATATCCCACGCCATCGTATGGTTTTCCGCCAGGCAAGGATACCGTTGCCCTGACCGAATAAAACGGCTCCTGTGTCAGTTGCAGATTGGCCTCGGCCTGTTCGCCCGCCTTGAGCCGGAGGCGGGCGGCGCCTGAGAACTCCCGCGCTTCGGGATAGAAGACGCTCGGATAGCCGCTCAGCGCGATCTTTGCGCCCTTGGCAACCGCCGCCGCCTCGTTCTCCATTGTGGGCTGCGTAAAGAGCGCGTAAACCCCGCTGGGCAATCCGGCAAAGCGGTATGAGCCGCTGCCGTTTGTCTTGGTGATTCCATTCTGCTTCCAGACGGCGCGACCGTTGCGAATCACCTGCTTGAGCAGCGAGATCTGTATCCCCTCGGCCGGGTCGCCGGTCGAGAGTTCAATGTGTCCGCGAATCGCAGAAGTCGGCGTCAGCGTGAAGTTCAGCTCCGGCGTCTCAACCGCCACCAGCACGCTATGCGCCGGGCCGTCGCCCTGGTAGTCCACATCTTCCGTGGCATAAGGACGGTCCAGAAAGCCAGGTTTGCGCAGCCGTATGATCTGCGGCCCAACCGCCACGCCAGTCAGCTCAAAGCGCCCTTCGCCGTTGGTGAGCGCGGCAATCTGGCTGCCCTCAATCTGCACCAGCGTTCGGGGCAGCGGAGCGCCGGTTGCTCCATTACGGACCACGCCCTGCACGGTGGTCAGCGTGGCCGGCGCGGCAGGTGGAGGCTCTTGCGCAGGCGGTTGCTCCGGCGGAGGCTGCAAATCCTGCGCCGGAGAGAGGCTTCCGACTGCCAGAATCAGAATGCCAAGCGTCATCCCAAGCCGCAATAGCCTCTTCCTGTCCGCCGTTCGTTCTTGGATGGCCAATGGGTCCACGATTTATTGTGACGGTTTTCAGCCGGGAATGGCACTCAGGCGAAATAAAAACCAGGCAAACTTTCAAATCGCCTGCAATTCGACTGCCGGTTACATCCGATTGATGAGCGAGGCCATGCAGGCCGCTCCAAAGCCGTTGTCGATGTTGACCACCGAGACGTTGGGCGAGCAGGTGTTCAACATTCCCAACAGCGCGGCAATGCCGCCAAACGAGGCGCCGTAACCGATGCTGGTGGGCACGGCGAGCACCGGCGCGTTCACCAGGCCGCCCACAACCGTCGGCAGCGCGCCCTCCATACCGGCGCAGACAATCAGAACGCGCGCCGCTTGCAGCCCCTGCCTCTGCGCCAGCAGTCGATGAATGCCAGCCACGCCCACGTCGGCAATCAGTTCGACAGTGTTGCCCATCAGCCGGGCGGTCACAACGGCCTCTTCGGCAATGGGCAGGTCGCTGGTTCCGGCGCAGACTACGGCGATGGTTCCTTTGCCTGGAGTTGCCGCGGATTGCGTCAGCGTGATGGCGCGGGCGGTCTCGTGGAAGACGGCGCGGGGTTCAACGGCAAGCACTGCCTCAAACATCTCCCTCGTGGCGCGCGTGGCCAGCACGTTGCCGCCGGCTTTAGCCATGCGCGCAAAGATCACGGCCACCTGCGCGGTGGTTTTGCCCGCGGCAAAGATCACCTCCGGCATTCCGGTGCGCAGGGCGCGATGGTGATCGAGCTTGGCGAAGCCGATGTCCTCAAAGGGCAGATCGCGCAGCCGATCGAGCGCGGCTGAAACTTCGGTTTGGCCTGCCGCAACTTCGTTCAGCAGCGATTCAATGCTGGCGCGATCCATCAGAACTTCTCCTTTGCAGCCGCATAGGCAAGCATCGCCGCCTCCGTCACCTGCTTGAGCGGAATCGCGTGCTCGGCGGCAAGGCGGCGGCAATCTTCATATTCCGGCTGGGCATTGGCTACGTCACCGTTGGCCAGCCGTGCGATTTTGATGCGCACTTTGCCCCAGCGGGTCTCGACCTCGGCAAACTCTCGCATCAAGGCGATTTTCTTCTCCACTCGCCAGTGCAAGCCAATCGTAGTAGTCTCGCGGAAGAGCAACTCTTGCAGCGCGGGCACCAGATCGGGTTTGCAAAGCACGGTCATCTGCACGCCTGTGCGCCCCTTCTTCATCTGCACGGAAGTGCGATAGACATCCCATGCTCCGGCTTCGAGCAGTTTTTCGCTCACATAAGCAATCAACTGCGGAGTGCTGTCGTCAATCACAGATTCAAGGACGGCAATGGAATCCGTGGCCGCTTCGGAGCTTTCTTCGCCAATCAACAAGCGCAGCAGATTCGGCTGGCCCGCGGTCTCGCGCCCGCCCGCGCCGTAGCCGGTTTTGAGGACGCGCATCGCGGGCAGCGGCGCGTATTCGACGTTGAGCATCCGCAGCAATACCGCGCCGGTTGGCGTCACGCGCTCCATCGGCGGGCCCGCCGCGTAGACCGGCGCATCGGCCAAGAGAGCGAGCGTGGCTGGCGCGGGAACGGGCAGGATACCGTGCTGGCAGACAACGGTTCCGCTGCCCACGTTTAGCGGCGAGGCCATCCATCTTCCCACGCCCAGCGCTTCGGTCCCGGCGGCGGAGCAAACAATATCGATGATCGTGTCCACCGCGCCGACTTCGTGAAAATGAACCTCTTCCACGGGCACGGAATGGATCGCCGCTTCGGCCTCTCCAAGCAGTTGAAAGGCGTGGATCGAGCGCTGCTTCACGGAGTCCGAAAGCGGCGCGGCTTGAATGATCGCGATGATTGCCGAGAGCGAACGGTGCGGCGCGTGCGTATGAACATGGTGTTCATGCTCGTGCTCAGAATGGGCATGGTGAAGATGGCCATGCTCATTCTGATGACTGTGCAGGCCTTCTGATCCCTGATCCCTGATCCCTGATCCCTGTTCTCCGACCCCTGTTCCCTCGTCGGTGATTACATCCACCTTGGTCGCCGCCAGCCCGCCGCGACTCACCTTGCGCATCTCCAGGCGCGCGCCCACATTCAGCGCCGCAGCCGTCTCTTCCAGGCAGCCAAAGGGAAGGCCAGCATCCACCAGCGCGCCCAGCAGCATGTCGCCGCTGATTCCAGAAAAACATTCCAGGTAACCAATTCGCATCGCATTGTGATTCTAAACTGCCGATGCCGCGCCGCGCCCGGTCAAAACTTCCACGGGCAAAACGGCGTTCATCGCGCCGGAGCGGAAGCCCTGGCAATCGAGCGTAACAAACTGGAAGCCAATCGCCTTGAGCGCCGCAGTGATCGCATCCAGCATCTCCATCGTAAGGGCGCGGGGCAACTCGGTGCGGGCCAGTTCGACCCGGGCGAGAGGGCCGTGATGGCGCACGCGCAGTTCGCGGAAGCCCAACTGCCGCAGGCATTCTTCGCCGCGCTCCACCTGCTCCAGAACTTCGCGGGTGACGGCGCGTCCATATTCAACGCGTGAGGAGAGGCAGGGCGCGGCAGGGCGATCCCAAAGCGCGTAGCCGGCGGCCTTGGAGAGCGAGCGTATCTCGTCTTTGGTCAGTCCGGCCTTGGCTAGCGGAGCCAGAACCGCGTGCTGCTCGGCGGCGCGCTGCCCAGGGCGATAGTCCCTGGTGTCGTCGGCGTTCATGCCGAAGGCGATGCGCTCAAATCCCAGCTTGGGGCCAAGCGCCTCCATCGCGTGAAAGAGTTCGTCCTTGCAGTGGAAGCAGCGATTGGCGTCGTTGCGCTGGTACTCCGGATTGGCCAACTCCTCGGTTGGGAGAATGTGCAGCGGAATCTTTTGCGCGCTGGCAAACTCGCGGGCAGCATCAAAATCGCGCCGCGCAAGGCTGGGTGAATCGGCAATCACGGCCAGCATCCGGCCACCCAGGACGCGATGGGCCGTGGCCGCCAGATAGGCCGAATCCACACCGCCTGAGTAGGCCACCATCAGGCTGCCCAATTGGGCGAGGTCTGCTTCCAACACTTGCAATTTGGAGGCGGTCTCGGCGTTGACGGTGAGGGGGAAAGTTGTCTGCGTTTCTGCCACCATAGCGCCGATTATATTCCTTGGATCGGTTTCAGTCGCTCGTGTGCGGAGATTCGACTTTCGGGTTTCTGATCAGGCTTGGAAAGAAACGAGCGTGGACCGGGCGGTCGGCGCTACGGACTGAGCGGTCGGCGCTGCACTTTGCTGCGCGGCGGATCGAGGACGCCCAGGATGGTGGATCTTCCCTTTCAAAGCAGTAATTTAATCGCTGGATTCAGCAAGGCGCGACCCATCATCGCGGCAAAAAATTGGGCGCTGAAGTGGATGCCGGCGCAGAGAGTTCTGCCGGAGTGTGAATTTTTCGTTATACTAAAGACTCCAGCCAAGCCCCAGACGCGGCCGGGCTTGCTCCGCCAGGCCAACTCATGCAGGACGAGGCGATTTCCGTTGAACGGAATCGCGCGATCTTTGTGTCTTTCGGCCAGGGATTGTGCTTCGCAGGGAAATTTTCAGACGAGAAGGTTGCCATGCTGATATCGGATTATTGTACCCGCACTCCACAGCCGCAAGGGCTTTATCATCCGCGGAATGAACATGATGCCTGCGGAATGGGACTGGTCGCCAACATTCGCGGCGAAAAAAGCCACGCTATCATCCGCAAGGGCCTGGAGGTGCTCATCAATCTGACGCACCGCGGCGCGGCAGGCTGTGATCCAGAGACGGGCGACGGCGCGGGAATTCTGATTCAGATTCCGCATGAGTTTTTCAAGCATGAATGTGGCGTGTTGGGAATGCCGCCGCTGCCCGATGCGGGCGCGTACGGCGTGGCGATGTGCTTTCTGCCGGTGGACAAGCACAACCGATTGCAGTGCGAAGGCGTGCTGGAGCGCATTGCACAGGAAGAAGGCCTGTCGGTTCTGGGCTGGCGCGATACCCCGGTCAACGGCATCGTGATTGGCCGCGAGGCGCGCGCTTCGCAGCCGTATATTGAACAGCTTTTTCTGGGCAAGCCGGAGGGGCTGGAAGAAGATGCCTTCGAGCGGCTGCTTTACAAAGTTCGCCGCCGCACAGAGAACGAGATGTTGCTCTCGGAGATTGAGGGCAAGGAAGAGTTTTACATTCCCTCGCTCTCGTGCCGGACGATTGTTTACAAGGGCTTGATGCTGGCCCCGCAGATTGAGAAGTTCTATTACGAGCTGGCCAATCCGCTGGTCAAAAGCGCGCTGTGTTTGATTCACCAGCGCTTTTCGACCAACACGTTTCCGAGCTGGAAGCTGGCTCATCCCTATCGTTACGTTGCGCACAACGGCGAAATCAACACCATCCGGGGCAACGTGAGCTGGATGAATGCCCGGCAGTCGATTCTGGAGAGCCCGGTGCATGGCGAGCAGATCGACCAGCTCTTCCCGGTGATTATGCCCGGCGGCAGCGATTCGGCTTCGCTGGACAACGCGGTTGAGTTCCTGGTACATTCGGGGCGCTCGCTGCCCCATGTGATGGCCATGCTGGTGCCGGAGGCGTGGTCGGGCAATCCCGACATGGACGAAGACAAGCGTGCCTTTTATGAGTATCACGCCTCGCTGATGGAGCCGTGGGATGGACCGGCGGCGCTGTGCTTTACCGACGGCAAAGTGATTGGCGCGACGCTTGACCGGAATGGATTGCGGCCGGGCCGTTATACCGTGACCAAGGACGGTTTGGTGGTGCTGGCCTCCGAGGCCGGTGTATTGGAGATTCCCGCCAAGGATGTTCTCAAGAAGGGCCGCTTGCAGCCGGGCCGGATGTTCCTGGTGGATACGGTTCAGCAGCGCATCATCTCTGACAAAGAGATCAAGCAGCAACTGGCCAGCCGCCAGCCCTACGCGGAGTGGCTCAAAGAGCAGCAGGTGACGCTGGACCATCTGCCGGAGCCGCCGGTGCGCAACATTGTGGCAAAGTCCGAACCGCTGCTGCGCCGTCAGCGGGCCTTCGGGTACAGTGAAGAGGATCTGAAGATTCTGTTGGGACCGATGGGCGCAGCCGGCATGGAGCCGATTGGCTCGATGGGAACCGATGTGCCGCTGGCCTGCCTCAGCGACCGTCCGCAGCCGCTCTTCAATTACTTCAAGCAGCTCTTTGCGCAGGTCACCAATCCGCCCATCGATCCGATCCGCGAAGAGATGGTGATGTCGCTCATCAGCTACATCGGCACCGAGCGCAACATTCTGGATGAGGCACCGGACAACTGCCACACGCTGAAGCTGCCCCATCCGATCCTGACCAATCGCGACTTGGAGAAGTTGAAGCGCATCTCTTCAGGAGATTTGCTGGCCACCACGCTGCCCACGCTCTTCCGCGCGGCCGACGGCGAAAAGGCGCTGAAGCACGCGCTGGATGACCTGAGCGCCCGCGCCGCGCATGCCGTGGATTCCGGCTACACGCTGTTGATCCTTTCAGATCGCGGCGTGGATGCAACCTATGCGCCGATCCCCAGCCTGCTGGCCATGGCCGCCGTACACAACCGGCTGGTGCGCGACAAGACGCGTACCCAGGTGGCGCTGATTATCGAAAGCGGCGAACCGCGCGAGGTGATGCACTTCGCTCTGTTGATCGGCTACGGCGCCAGCGCCATCAATCCCTACCTGGCCTTTGAAACACTGCACGACCTGAAGCGGCTCGGCCTGCTGCCGCACAACGTAACGGGCCCGCATGCCGAGAAGAATTTCATCAAGGCGATCAACAAAGGGCTGCTGAAGACCTTCTCCAAGATGGGCATCAGCACGCTGCAAAGCTATCGCGGCGCGCAGGTCTTTGAGGCTGTCGGGTTGAATCAGGAACTGGTCGAGGGATACTTCTCCGGCACGGCTTCGCGCATCGAGGGCGTGGGCATTGAAGTGCTGGCGCGCGAAGCGCTGCTCAAGCACAAGTACGCCTTTGAGCCGCTCACGGAATCCGAGACCGAGTTGGTGGTCGGCGGGCAGTATCAATTCCGCATCGACGGCGAATATCACCTGCAGAATCCTGAAACCATAAGCAAACTTCAGCAATCGGTGCGCACCAACAATCCGAAGACATTCCAGGAGTACACCGATCTGCTGGACGATCAGAATCGCCACCTCTGCACGCTGCGCGGGCTGATGAAGCTCAAGTACGCCGAGAAGCCGATTTCGATTGACGATGTCGAGCCGGCCAAAGAGATTGTCAAGCGCTTCACCACAGGCGCAATGAGCTATGGATCAATCTCCAAGGAAGCGCACGAGACGCTGGCTATTGCCATGAACCGACTGGGCGGAATGTCCAACACCGGCGAAGGCGGCGAAGAGGAAGAGCGCTTTACGCCTGACGCCAATGGCGATTCGCGGCGCTCGGCGGTCAAGCAGGTGGCCAGCGGACGCTTTGGCGTCACCACAAATTACCTGGTGAACGCAGATGAGTTGCAGATCAAGATGGCGCAGGGCGCAAAGCCCGGCGAGGGCGGCCAGTTGCCGGGGCACAAAGTGGATGCAATCATCGCCAAAACGCGCCACTCGATTGCCGGCGTTGGATTGATATCGCCGCCGCCGCACCATGATATTTATTCGATTGAAGACCTTGCGCAACTGATCTTCGATCTGAAGAACGTGAATCCCAAGGCACGCATCGCGGTCAAACTGGTCTCTGAAGTGGGCGTGGGCACGGTGGCCGCGGGCGTCAGCAAGGCGCACGCCGACGTGGTGCTGATCTCCGGCGACAACGGCGGCACGGGCGCATCTCCGCTCAGCTCCATCAAGCACGCCGGTCTGCCCTGGGAGTTGGGCCTCGCTGAGACCCAACAGGTGCTGCTGCTGAATGATCTGCGCGGACGCATCAAAGTGCAAACCGACGGCAAGCTGGCCACCGGGCGCGATGTGGTGATTGCGGCTCTGCTGGGGGCGGAGGAATTCGGATTTGCCACAGCTCCTTTGATTACAATGGGTTGCATCATGATGCGCAAGTGTCACTTGAACACCTGTTCAGTAGGCATTGCAACGCAAGACCCGGTCCTGCGCGCGCGCTTCCAGGGCGCTCCCGAGCACGTGGTCAACTTCTTCTTTTTTATCGCCGAGCAGGTTCGCCAGCAGATGGCCAAGCTGGGCTTCCGCACGGTCAACGAGATGGTGGGCCGCGTGGACAAGATAGACGCGGCCGTGGCTGATGCGCACTGGAAGGCCAAGGGCATTGATCTTTCGTCGATCCTCTATGCGCCGACTCTGCCCTCGCGCGTGGCCCGCCGCAAGGTGCAGGAACAGGATCACGGTCTGGATGTGGCGCTCGATCACAAGCTGATCGCCGCCGCGGCTCCGGCGCTTGAAGCGCAACAGCAAGTGAAGGCCACCTTTGAGATTCGCAATGTGGATCGCACGGTGGGCGCCATGTTGGGCGGCCAGATCGCCATGCGCTACGGTTCGGCTGGATTGCCGGAGGAGACGATCCACTTCAAATTCAACGGCTCGGCGGGGCAGAGCTTTGGCGCATTCGTGCCCAAAGGCGTGACCCTCGAATTGGAAGGCGACTCTAACGATTACCTCGGCAAAGGGCTCTCCGGTGGGCGTATTATCGCCTATCCGCCGAAAGGAGCCAGCTTCTTGCCGGAAGAGAGCATTCTGGTCGGCAATGTGGTGCTGTACGGCGCCACCAGCGGCGAAGTCTTCCTGAATGGTATCGTCGGTGAGCGCTTCTGCGTACGCAACTCCGGCGCCACGGCGGTCGTCGAAGGCGTGGGCGATCACGGCTGCGAGTACATGACCAATGGACTGGCGCTCATCATCGGCAAGACGGGCCGCAACTTTGCTGCCGGCATGAGCGGCGGGCGTGCCTTTGTCTACGACGAGCGGGGCGACTTTGCCTCTCGCCGCTGCAATACCACCAGCGTCGATCTGGAGCCGCTTGTGCTGGATGCGGACATCGTTGAAGTTCGCGGCTTGCTGGAGCGCCATAGCGATTTGACTGGCAGCCCGCGCGCCAAGTGGATTCTGGAGCACTGGACGGAGGCGCAACCGCGCTTCATCAAAATCTTCCCGCACGAATACAAACGCGTGCTGGGCATCGAGCGGGTTGAATCAATTTATTCTCCCCCTACAACTCCGTCCGCTCTGGTAGCGGCAGGTGAGGTGCAAAATGGGTAAGGTTACTGGTTTCCTCGAAATTGAACGCGAGCAGCCTGTGCGCCGCGCCGTCGAAGATCGGGTGCAGGATTGGCTGGAGATCTATCAGCCGTTCCCTGAAGAGAAGCAGAAGGAGCAGGCCGCGCGCTGCATGGATTGCGGCGTCCCCTTTTGCCACACCGGCTGTCCGGTCAACAATCTGATTCCCGACTGGAACGACCTTTCTTATAACAACCGCTGGGAGCCGGCCATCCGTCGTCTGCACTCGACCAACAACTTCCCGGAGTTCACCGGGCGTATCTGCCCCGCGCCGTGCGAGGCGGCCTGCGTTCTGGGCATCAGCCAACCAGCCGTCTCCATCAAGCTGATGGAAAAGAGCATCGTCGAGCGCGCCTGGGAGGAGGGCTGGATTCATCCCGAACCGCCCGAGCAGAACACCGGCAAGCGCGTTGCTGTTGTCGGCAGCGGTCCCGCGGGCCTGGCCGCCGCGCAGCAGTTGCGCCGCGCCGGTCACTCCGTCACGGTCTATGAAAAGAACGACCGCATCGGCGGCCTGCTGCGCTATGGCATTCCCAATTTCAAGCTGGAAAAGCACGTTATCGACCGGCGCATCGAGCAGATGCGCGCCGAAGGCGTCACCTTTGTGACCAACGCCCACGTCGGCGTGAATGTGCCGGTTGAAGCCCTCACCGAGCACTATGATGCAATCCTGCTCGCTGGCGGTTCTGAGCAGCCGCGCGACCTCAAGATTCCCGGACGCGAGCTCAAGGGCATTCACTTCGCCATGGAGTTCCTGCCGCAGCAGAATCGCCGCTGCGAGGGTGACAACCTCGATCCGGCGCTCGATATTTTGGCTACCGGCAAGCGCGTCGTCATCATTGGCGGCGGCGACACCGGCGCTGATTGCCTCGGAACCAGTCTCCGCCAGAAGGCGCTGAGCGTGCATCAATTCGAGATCATGCCCAAGCCTCCTGCAACACGCGCAGCCTCCACGCCCTGGCCTCTGTGGCCTCTGCAACTGCGCACCGAAAGCGCGCACGAAGAGGGCGGCATCCGCGATTGGAGCATCAACAGCGTCCAGTTTACCGGCGACGAAAACGGCAACGTCAAGCAATTGCACGGAGTCCGCGTCGGCCCCCCGCCAACCTTCACGCCGATTGAAGGCTCCGAATTCACGCTGGACGTCGATCTGGTTTTGCTGGCGATGGGTTTCCTCGGACCGGTGCGCAATGGCTTGATCGAGCAGCTTGGCGTTGCTCTGGACGCGCGCGGCAACGTTGCCGCCAACGACTACCAGACCTCGGTCGAGAACATCTTTGCCGCCGGCGATATGCGCCGTGGTCAGTCGCTCGTCGTATGGGCGATCAGCGAGGGCCGCAAAGCCGCCGCCGCCTTGGACCGTTATCTGGCCATGGTCGATGAACCCGCACCGCAGCGGCAGCCCGCACTCGTGTAAACAGCGGATGTTCTTTCACTCTGCCTCCCATTCTTTTGCAATTCATGCAAAAGAATGGGAGGCAAAACTGTTTTGATCCTATAATTCAATGTGTGGAGATCACGTTCGACCCCCAAAAGAACGAGCGCAACCGGCGAGAGCGCGGGCTTGGCTTTGAGTTGGTTGCGGAGTTCGCCTTCGGCTCGGCGAAGTATATTCAGGATAATCGCAAGGATTACGGGGAGATTCGTATTCGAGCGATTGGGTTTATCAAGGACACGCTCTACGCTCTGGTTTTTACCATGCGCGGAACAACCCTGAGGGTTATTAGTCTGCGAAGAGCTAATCGCAGAGAGAGGAAACGTTATGAAGATTCCTGATCCTGAGCGAATCGACGAAGAGAATCCAGAGTGGACGGACGAGAATTTTGCCCGCGCGGTTTCCTTCTCCGCGCTGCCCGCCGATTTGCAGCAGTTGTTCTCCTCGGAGAAGCGCATCGTTCCCGATGCGGAAATGGTGGATAAACAGCAGTCCGCCGCTTGAGGCAATCCAATGCAGGAAAGGAAATTGCCGCAATATGTTTGAAAGGTACACGGAGAAAGCCCGCCGCGTGATCTTCTTCGCGCGGTATGAATCCAGCCAGTTCGGCTCGACTTACATCGAGACCGAGCATCTGCTACTGGGCCTGCTGCGCGAGGACAAGGCTCTGACCAATCGCTTCTTGCGCTCGCACGCCTCAGTGGATTCGATCCGCAAGCAGATTGAGGCCCACACCACCATCCATGAGAAGGTTTCGACCTCCGTGGACCTTCCGCTTTCCAACGAATCCAAGCGGGCATTGGCCTACGCAGCCGAAGAAGCCGAGCGGCTAGGCCACAAGCACATTGGCATGGAACACCTGCTGCTCGGCCTGCTGCGCGAGGGAAATTGCTTCGCTGCGACGATTTTGCTGGAGCGTGGCCTGAAATTGGAGTCAGTCCGTAAGGAGTTGGCGGAGCTGTCTCACGAATCTGGAGTGGGAGGCTGTCCGCAGCCTTTCCTGATCAGTTATCATTCCCGAAATCTTACGCAAGCGGCTTCAGAAGGAAAACTCAGCCCAGTAGTTGGCCGCGATCAGGAAATCAACGGACTTATCGAAATACTTTGCCGCCGCGATCATAGGAATCCCATTCTGATCGGCGAGGGCGGCGTAGGGAAGACTGCAATCGTCGAGGCTCTTGCGCAGCGCATTGCGGACGGGACGGTTCCGTTCGTCCTTGCTGAGAAGCGCATCCTAGTCTTCGATATGCAACGTATTGCCAACGGGATGAAGGCTCCGCGAAATTCCGTGGAAGGTACGAGTTCGCTGCCAGAAAACGCTCAGGAGGTTGAAGAGCAGAAGAATTCCATCGTCGAAGCAACTATAGAGCAGTCGGAATCGGCTCTATTCCTCCAAGATTTGAAGCAGCATCTGGCGGATGCATGGAAGATTCTCAGGCCCAAACCCTCGCGCGTTGAGATACAGTGCATCGCCACCGGAACACCCAGCGAGTTCCAGGAACTCCTTGAAGCGGCGCCGTGGACCAGAGATTGCTTCCGGCCCGTTTATGTGCGTCCTTTGGATGAGGAGAACACACTGCGTGTTTTGCTGCTTCGCAAACAGCAATATGAGAATTTTCACGAGGTGACCTTTAGTGACGAAGCGCTTGAGTGCGCGGCGCGGGGCGCCAGCCGTTACCTTCCCGAAAGCCAGCTTCCCGGCAAGGCGTTGGAGTTGCTGGACGCGGCCGGGGCGCGCGTGAAGCTGCGCCAACCCGCTCCGCCTAAAGAGGTGGCCGAAGTCCAAAAGCGCATCAAATTCATTGTCCACCGGATGGATAACGCCATCGCTAACCATGAATTCGAGGAGGCGAAGTTATATTCCAACGAGGAACGCAAAGAGAGGGAGAACTTCCGTCTCCTGCGAAAAAAATACCATCTCGATGATTCCGCGTTGAACGTAGTGAGCCGGGAGGATGTGGAAGAGGTGATCTTGCGCTGGGCGGAGTACCCATTCAAGTCTTAAAGTGAGTGCTTTGCTACCAGAAAGTATGCGCAGGGACCATAAGCGTCACTTGGGCGCGGGCCACCGCGTCTGATACCGTTAAGAGTGAGGTACACGCCAATTTTGATTACAGCTTTCCTCTTACAAATGCCCGTTGACGTGGCTCCGTCTCAAGCCACGCCGGCCACGGCTTCCAGCGCGCTGGTGGAGATGGTCCTGAACAGCGGACCGGTGGCGATGGCCGTGCTGGTGTTGCTGTTTTTTGCCAGCCTTTATTCGTGGACGGTGATACTGGGCAAGATGTCCTCGTTCAGCAAGGCGACCGGACAGAATCGCAAGTTCCTGCGCGCCTTCCGTCAGGCAAGCCGCCTGCAAGAGATGGCGCAGACGGCTGCCGAGTGTAAGTTCAGCCCGCTGGCGCGCATCTTTGAAGAGGTCTATGAAACCTATAAGAGGCAGACAGGCGGATCGGGGCCGCCGCGCAATCTGACGCCGCTAGAGCGCTCGGCGCAAACGGCGGCCAGCGAGGCTGTCACCCGCCTGGAATCGCGCCTGACTTGGCTGGCGACTATTGCCGCGGTCAGTCCGTTCGTCGGCCTCTTCGGAACTGTGATGGGCATTGTGGACGCCTTTCACGGACTGGGAACGGTGGGCGCGGCGACGCTCAGGGCCGTGGCTCCAGGCATCAGCGAAGCGCTGATTACCACAGCGGCGGGCTTGGCTGTGGCTGTACCTGCGGTCGTAGCCTACAATATTTTCTCGGCGCGCATCCGGGACTTTGCCGCCAAGTGCGACGACTTTTGCCGGGAGTTGTTGAACTCGCTGGAGGAGATTCCAGCGCGTCCGGCTGCTCCCCGCGCGGCTGCCCCAGCTGGCTATGAAGCCACCCGGGAGGTGGACCGTGGCCTTTTCAAGTAGCAACGGCAAAACGCAAAGCTCACTTGCGGATATCAACATCACGCCGCTGGTGGACGTGGTGCTGGTGCTGCTGATCATCTTCATGATTACCGCGCCGGTCTTGCAGTCGGGAATCGAAGTGGCTGTGCCCAAAACCCACACTGTACGCGAGATTACCGAGCAGCGCCTGGTGGTCACCATCGACCGCGATCAGCAGGTCTTTCTGGGCGATCAGCCGGTGAACGTGCATGAGCTTGCCAAAAAGCTGCGTCAGCCGGGCGTGGACGACGCCAAGAAGGTGATCTACCTGCGCGCCGATGAACGAGTTCCCTTTGGAGCCTTTGCCAGCGTGATGGACGCGGTGAAGCAGGCGGGAATCACGAATATTTCCATTGTGACGCAGCCGTTGGAAACCAAGGCGGCGGGGAATTAACCGATGGAGATGCAACTGGAGGGCGGGGGGCGACTGGGACGGCAATTGAAGCCGGAGCCGATGGCTGCGTCTGCCTTCGGGGCGCTGCTGTTGCACGGCGGGCTGGCCGCCACCCTGCTGATCTACGGCTATCTGGGCGGGCTCTTTCATCACAATCAGTGGGGCGATGCGGGCGCGAGCGGGGCGATTCAGGTGAGCCTGGTGACCAGCGCGCTGCCGTTGCCCTCTGATCAGAAGCCCAATGACAATGTGCTGGCCACCGACACGCCCAGCGAGGCTCCGGCCGAGCCCGCGGCCAAAGAGAAACAGGCCGTTGATGATAGCGCCATCGCGATCAGCGGCAAGCAGGTCAAGCCGCAGCAGCAGACTATTGCCCGCGTGCCGCAGAGCCAGGTCAAGCCGCCTCAGGACAATAAAGCCAAGTATGGCGAGCAGGGCGGTTCATCGATTGCCCGCAACACGCAGCCGGCGGCAGCGACCGTGATCACCGTGGGCCACACCTCCATTGGGGACGTCGATTTCGGCACAAAATACGGCTGGTATGTCAACAACATGAATCAGAAAGTCAGCCAGAATTGGTATAGCCAGGAGGTGAACTCTTCCACGATGAAGGGTTCGCGCGTTTATCTGATCTTTACCATTCACCGGGACGGAACCGTGTCGGATGTGAAGTTTGCTCAGGGCAGCGGCAGTCCCACATTGGACCGCTCCTGCCTGCGCGCCGTGCAGCGTGTTGACTCGCTGGGAGCGCTTCCTTCGACATACGGGATGAGTTCGCTGAATGTCTCTTATTATTGTGAGTATTAGTTTTTGCTCCAATTGAGCGGAAACGTGCACTCAAACGTCTATCTCATTACCAGGAAGGATTGCTCATCGCATGAAAGCATACTCCCGGATTTTGCTCCTCGCTTTGGCTGCTTTTGTTTCCCTCTTCTCCATCCGAGTGAGCGCACAGGATTGGGTCCGCACCGGAACCAACCTGAGCAACGATCGCATCCGCATTGCCGCGGCGGAGTTCAAGCCGGTGGGCGATGATCCGCAGACCCCGGCGCTGAAGGCCGTTTTTGATGCGACCTTCTTCAACGATCTGGCCAATGCGGGCATCTTCGATCTGGTCTCGAAGAGTCTGATTCCCCAGGCCGCGCCCGGCTCACAGCAAGAGATTAATTTGGCGCAGTGGTCCGCGGCGCCCTCGAATGCAGCGATGGTAGCCTTTGGAGCGCTCTCCAGCGTCAAAGGGCGGCTGGTGGTCTACGGCTTTCTAGATGACACGCACAACCCCGGCAGTCCGCTGGTGCTGGGCAAGCAGTACAACGAAGAGGCCAGCCAGGATAACGCGCGGACGGTGGCGCACCGCTTTGCCGATGAGATTATCTTGCGGCTGGGTGGAGGACTGAACGGCATCGCCGAGACCAAGATTTACTTCGTCAGCTCGCGCTCGGGCAACAAAGAGATTTGGGCGATGGACTACGACGGGCAGAATCAGCATCAGTTGACACATCTGGTCTCGATCACGCTTTCGCCGCGCATTTCGCCGGATAACTCGCGTCTGGCCTTCGCTTCGTTGGATGGAACGGGCTGGGCGATTCGTATGTACTCGATGGATTTGGGACGGCTGGTGAGTTTTCCTGCAGGAGTGGCCGGGGGCAGCAACCTGACTCCGGCGTGGTCCGCGGACGGAGCGCACCTCGCCTTCTCCTCTTCGCGCTCAGGGGATTCTGAACTCTGGGTGGCGGACGCGAACGGCACCAACCTGCATAGCGTGACCTCCATGCGCGGGCCGAATGTTGCGCCCACCTGGAATCCGCGCACCAACGCCCAGATCGCCTGGGTGAGCGGCATCACCGGAGAGCCGCAGATCTACACGATGGATCAGGACGGCGCCAATGTGCAGCGGCTCACCGACACAGGCTATGCCATTTCGCCCTCGTGGTCGCCTAGCGGGCTCTTTCTGACCTTCAGTTGGAATCGCAAGTACGGTCCGGGCGCGCCGGGTGGGCAGGACATCTACGTCATGGATATCTCCACCAAGCCTTTGAAATGGCTGCAATTGACCCATGACGCGGGCAGCAACGACTATCCCTGCTGGGCGCCGGACGGACGGCACATTGTCTTTGAAAGGGCCATGGGCAAGCGCGTTGATCTGTGGACGATGCTGGCCGACGGCACCGAGCAGCATCAGTTAACCAACACAGGCAACAACTTTATGCCTAACTGGAGCTGGAAGTAAAACTGGAACCGGAGGAACCGGCGGCGAGCCGGTTTGCCACGCTGGCCTTGGCTTTATGGACTATGATGGGTACGTTAACTGAAACCTGGAGCGGCTTGCGCTGAACGGTTTCGGAGGATCGCTCTTCAACTCTCAACTGATTTTGCAAAGGAGCAAACCATTGAACCGAATACATCGCACATTGTCGGCTTTTGTTCTGATCGTTGTATTGGCAGCGGTTGCCGGCTGCGGCCACAAAAAATCGCAGTCCGATCTCTCCGCATCAGAAACAGCGCCAGCGATGGCTGCGCCTGCTGTTGCGCCCATCGCGCAAATTACCGCGACGCCCACACTGATTACGGCGGGCGATCAGGTTCAGCTCAGTTGGCGTACCACTGACGCCAACAAGGTCACCATTGACGGAATCGGTGATGTGCCGACCTCCGGCGTGAAGACCGTAACCCCTACAGCTTCAACTGTCTACACCCTCACTGCTCGTGGAGATGGCGGATCAGCCGACGCCTCGGTGCGCGTCACCGTCAACGCCGCTTCACCTGTTGCTGCGCCGGCCGTGGTGGTTCCCACCCGGTCACTGACCGCGGAAGAGGAGTTCAAGGGCAGCGTTCAGGACGTCTTCTTTGATTACGACACCTACGATATCCGAGCCGATGCGCAGGCCGCGCTCTCCAAGGATGTTGCCTACCTGGTGAATCATCCTGACGCAAAGATCGTGATTGGCGGATACTGCGATGAGCGCGGTTCCAACGAGTACAATCTTGCGCTGGGCCAGAACCGCGCCGATGCGGCCAAAAATGCGCTGGTGACGGCTGGAATCGCGGCCAGCCGCATTCGCGTAGTCAGCTACGGCAAGGAAAAGCCGTTTTGCACGGAGTCTTCAGAAGAGTGCTGGCAGCAGAACCGCCGCGGCGGATTTGTGATCGACAAGTAGTAAACAGTAGACAGCGGACAGTGAATGGTCAGACGCTCCCGGTTTCTTAATTGAGACCCGGGAGCGCCTTTTTTGTGCCAAAATTATTCAGGACGGGTAAAATAACAGTGAGAACAGGAATCAGTGAACGTTAGCCAACAGATCTCCATTTTCACTGTCCATCGTCTACAGTAAAGGTGAATCATGCAGACAATACACGTACTTCGTCATCGTCTTTCAGCTTTGGCCGTTCTGGTCGCGATCTTTCTTTTTGCTTCAACGCCCGTGCGCGCCGCGTCCAAAGAGATCATCGAACTGCAAGCCCAGGTGCAGCAATTGCTGGACAACGTGCAACGCATCCAGTCCACGCTGGACACGCGCTTGGGCGTGATTCAACACCTGGCCGAGCAGACGGCGGATGATGCCAACCGGGTGACTGCCTCTGTGACCGCTTTGCAGCAGAAGCTCTCCTCCCAGAACGATGCGCTGACCAGCAAATTGGACGTCGCCTCCGGCCAGGCGCAATCGCTGAACGACTCGGTGGATGAGCTGAAGTCACGCATCAGCAAGCTGGATAAATCCGTCCAGGAGTTGCAGACCCAGTTGCAGAACATTCAGACTGCGCCTCAGGCAGCCTCAACCTCCTCTACTCCCGCTGCTCCGGCTGCGCAGTCGGTTCCTGCGCCGGCTCCAGCCCCTGCTCCAATTCCGGCTCCGGTTCCGGCGGCAAATGGAAGCGCAACGGATGCAACTGTTCCTGCTGCCCCCTCAACCGCCGATCAGACGCCACCCTTGGCGGAGACCTTTCAAGCTGGCCTGCGCGACTATAACACGGCCAAATACGAGGTTGCGGCAGGCGAATTTCAGGATGTGATTCACTACTATCCGCTGGACGATCTGGCCGGAAGCTCCCACTTCTATCTAGGCGAGATCGCCTACAAGCAGCTCAAGCTCAGCGAGGCTGTGAAGTCTTACAACGCGGTTCTGGAAGGCTTTCCCGGCAACTCGAAGGCCCCCGCGGCGCAACTGCGCAAGGGACTGGCGCTGCTGGAGATGAACCGCCGAGACGCGGGTATTCATGAATTGCGCACGCTGATTCAACGCCATCCGCAGACCGCCGAGGCGGCGCAGGCGCGCACCAAGCTGAATGCCATGGGCGTAAAACCCAGCGCCGCGCGTTAGACCGCCATCACTATTAGGTAGCGCCGGTCCCCTGACCGGTTATAGCGTGGGCCTCTTGGTCCACGCTTGCTTTTGTGCGCCCAGCATGGGCGCACTCTTACGGGTGCAAGTCCCGTCGCAAGCT
>CAZYCV010000058.1:0-25736 GCA_964645305.1 uncultured Occallatibacter sp.
TCCGCGCGCAGGCGGTCTCAGAGCAGAGTCGCGATCTGCGCGACAGGATTGTTCGCGATGTTCGCACTGCGTGGCTTGCGGCAAATACCGCATATCAGCGCGTTGCTGTGACAGACGAGCTTCTTAAAGAGGCTAATCTGGCGCTTTCGCTGGCACAGACACGCTATCGACTGGGACTCAGCTCGATTGTGGAACTGAGCCAGGCCCAGTTCCAGCAAACGGATGCAGCAATTGGCAACACAGATGCGCAATACCAGTACCGGCTAGCTCTCGCCACACTCAACTACCAGACAGGAGCTAATCCATGATTCACGACTTCAAAGTGAAGGTGTCTTGCGTGGTTGCAGACAATCTGAATTGTCCCAGAGCAACGGACGAACTTCATATTGCACGGCCCGCAGTTACGGCTCAGGTTAGGTTCCTGGCCTCTTGAGCGTCGCCGTCCTGTTGTTTAGTTCATTTACGGGAGGCAGTCATGACGGTCGCGATAAATAACAAGCCGGTTCTAAACCTGAAGACGGTTGTGTATCCCTCGCGGTTGTTGCCTGCGAGTTTATCGCGACGATTGCCTTCGGGGTGGTCCTGGACGTGGTAAAGATTCCGCTCTTTGCTCGACTCAGCATCTCGCAAGTACCCGGCGCAGTTGGTACTGTCCTGCATCTGAGAGTATCGATTAACTTGCGTATCATGCTTTCCTCCTGATCAGTTGCACGGGAACCGGAGACTCCCGCTGACAGACAAGACGGTGGTAATGCTCGGAATGTCTCAATTCAATCCAAAATGACAAACCCATGTGCAAACGCGGAATCTCCGGCAGGGAACTTGCTCATCACCTCTTTCATGGGCTTGAAGGTCCGTTCACCCTCCACCTTCTTCCTGACAAATCCATATCAGGCCTGGCTCCAAAGCTGCCAGATTGGCGCAACTACGGATGGCCGATTCATTGCCGTTCCCAAGCCAGAAAGGCCGCCACGCCACCCAACAGCACCAGTAGGGCAATGGCCGGAAGCAACACTACTAGACTCCAGCCGGAATCGAGCAGCATTGAACTCCATAGACCACCCAGATTCAATGTGAGCGCATGAGGAAGCTCTTCAAGGCCTGTGAGCCACGCCACGCCTTGCCGCGCCTGATCCGTCAGAGCAGCAATCACCACCGCCGCGCAGATGAATAGTGCGAAGAGATGCGCGCCCAGGATAGGCCGGGCAATGCGCTCGACCGCAGCGTTGCGGCGGCGCAGTTGAGCACGCCACCAGAGCGCGCCGGGCGTGCCGATGCGTACTGCGCTCACCGCCGCCTCCCGCTCTCGCTGAAAGCTTGCAGTCACCAGCACCAGATCCGCGCAACCGCGGCAGGCGGCCACGTGCGCGCGCAATTCGTCCGTGCAAGCAGCCGGCCAACCACCCTGCAACAACACCCGCGTTACTTCCTTCTCATAGGCACAACCATTCAGCTTCATCACGGTCTCCCCGGTCTTGTGGCCTGTTCGCGGAGCAAGCCGGCAATCTTGCGCCGGGCGCGAAAAAGCAACAGACGAATGCTCGCCGAGGCCAGCCCAGTGATCTCGGCAATCTCTTTGTGCGTGTAGCCCTCCGCGTGGGCCAGCCAGAGCAGTTGCCGGTCGCGGGGACGCATCAAGGCCAGCGCAGGGCCGAGGACTGCATGCGAATCTGCCTGAGCCGAGTTGACGGCGTCGGCAAAAAACTCTTCGGGAATCTCTTCAATCGAGGCCTGCCGAGGACGCCGCCAGTGGTCGCGCAAGAGATTGGTAGCGATGCGAAATAGATAGCGGCGGCTTGCAACCTCTCCTTCGCTCTGCCAGGAGGAGCAAAGAAAGTGTACAAAGCTCTCCTGCATCAGGTCGTCGGCCAGCGCGGGATCTCCTGAAACCCGCGCCAGATACGCCCACAGAGGCCGCGCCGAGCGCTCATAGAAGCCGGCGAAGGCGTCGCTATCCATGGGCGCAGCGGCCGCCCGCGGCGCATCGCCGACCAGGAGTTGCGGAAGTGTGGATTCCCGTTGCATCGGCTGAGGCTCTTTCATAGGATTGGGCGGCCCTGCGGCTCACTGCCGATCCCTGTCGTCGCTGGACGCTTGAGGATTCGGCGGCATCAGGCCAAGTCGCCCAGCCAGAACCCACGTGATCCCTGCCGAGATGATAAATCCCAGGCCGGGCATCAGGGCCAACGTTCCCAGCACCAGCATCGGGAGCCGCAAATCCGTGGAGGCGTGACGCAATAGGTAGCAACCCAGGCCCAACAGCGTCAGTACGATGCCAATCTGTAACGGCGTAAGCACGCGGGCAACGGCGTTTGGTACGCGCTGCTCCGGCTCAAAGCCCACCGGAATCGGCGCAGCTTCCAAAAAGCGCTTGCCCGCCTCCGTTTCCATATACGAAGCCAGTTCCTGATTTGAGCCGAATTTATCGATCAGTTTACCATGAACTTCGCTTTGCAGCTTGAAGATGCGGCTCCAACGGCGATTTTCCATCAGTGCGCGAATCAGCCAGATCAAAGAACCCAGGAAACAGGCGAAACCTAAAAGAGGCATTACGTCATGCGCCAGCCTTTGCGAGGCCGATTCTTCATGATATGGCTGGTGCATCTCCGGCCAGACGGCCCGATCCAACGCTTCATCCGGCGTGCCATCCGAACCATTCATGTGGGTGAAAAGATAAAACTCCGGATTGCGAGCGATCTCCGGGTGGCTGGTCAAAAACTGCCCCAGTTGCGGATTGTTGCTTTCGACATACGATTGATTGGCCAGTAAAGACGGGTCGTGTTCAATCACCGTCGTGAGCTTGGGACTCAGGCGAAGCAGTCTGACCAACTCCGCCTGTGTGGCCACAATATCTTTCTCGCTAGGCGCCTGTACACCGAGCGTAGGCGACTGGATAGACGGCTTCACGGTCGGCGTGGCAGGCTTGGCGGACTGCACTTGCGCGCCTGCCACCGCAGCCAACAATAGCGTGGAAGCAGCCAGCGAACCAAGAGTCAACAATGGATTGCGATTCATATTTGCCCCTCTCGAAGAGCCTCACCGGCCTCTTCTATCCATTCAACGATTGAGAGGGTCTATTGGTTAACAGCAGCCTGATGCAAATTTTTTTTGTAGCGGCCGGAACTGGATCACCAGCACACAGCCGCCTTGCCGCTCACATCGCAGGCAACGGACTCTTGCTCGGCGCCAGAATATCGTCCAGCCGATCCGGCGTGCCCTCAATCCGTTCCAAAGACGGAGACCGCAATCCCTCAAAGTACGGAATCGAAATCGTCTTGTAAAGATCGTCGAAGCGTACCTGCAATTCGATCGGCTTCCTGTCTTTCTCGGCGGCCAAAATGGCGTCAGTCAATACTTTTTCGTTGTATGCCGTGCCGTTGACTGACACCAGATCCATTCCGGGCGTGATGCCCGCCTTGAACGCCGGACTGCCCCACCACACATTCCCAATCATTCCTGACTTCCCGGCGCTCTTCTCGCGGGGCGAGCCGATCGAAAATCCGAGAGAGGTTGAATAGCTCGCAAAGCCGTGCTTCGCAATCTCCTTCTGCTCCCAATCCACAGGCTTGTCGCTGTAAACCAGCTTGTAGCCGCCCTGCGTAAAGCCATTCAATGGCACTTCGGGATGAAGATCGTAGACTCGATTTTCCAGGAAGCCCTTCCAATCGTAAGGAGCCACTGCATTCAGATCCTTCACCACATCGTCAAAGGTGTAAGTGAAAGGGACAAAGCTTCCGTTATAAGCGCCAAAGAAGATCTTGCAGAAGTCGTCCAGCGATTTCTGCCCGCCGGTCAGCTCCCGAATCTTGGTATCCGCATCCAGCCAGACCAGCGCGCCTTCCCGGTAGTAGTCCTCCGGCCGCTGATAGCTTACCCAGCTCACCGGCCCCCGCTGCGAGATGATCGGCTGGTTGGTTGTATCCACCAGCGGACGCCAGTCCCTTCCTCGGCTTGCCTCAAAATCAGCGGCATAGCGGGCCAATATATCGCGCGTTTGCTGCGGCGTGCGCATGCCGGCGCGGGCTGTCAACACGGTACCCCAATACTGGGTCATCCCTTCATACACCCAAAGCAAATCGTCGCGCATTGGCACATTAAAGTTGGGCGTCCACAAATCATTGGGACGGCGGAACTTGCCGTTCCAGGAGTGCGTGTACTCGTGCGCCAGAAGGTCGCGATCCAGCACCCCGCCTGTCCAGTCGGTCAGGTAGTCGGGGTCCAGCCCGTCCTCGCTCGACTGGTGATGTTCCAGGCCGATTTCTCCAACCTTTTTGCTCAGCAGCAGCAAGAAATCGTAGTGTATGTAGTGGTGCGATCCGTAAAGTTTGTCCGCCTCGGCCGCCAAATTCTTGTGGAGCTGCAACTCCTCAGGCGTCATCTTCAGGTCTTCCGGCTTATCCGCAAAAATATCCAGATACACTGCATCGGTCGGCGTTGGCGAAAGATCGATCCGCTCGAAATTCACTCCCGCATACAGCGGCGAATCCACCAGAGTCTCCAGCGCCGTCCGCTCAAATTGCACAGTGCCGCCGTGGTTCGAAGCCGTCTCCAGCGCAGTTGCGTACTTCCATCCTTCCGGCAGCGTCAGTGTCGTGTCCACCTGAATATCGCGTGAGAAATATCCTGCCGGATACATCAACACTTCGTTCCATTCCAGATCGGCGATGACGCTCGAAATCTCGATGCGCCCCGCGCCCGGCTTGATCGGCGAGAGATAGTCAAAATCCAGGCCCACGGTCTTTGCATCCGTGCTCAGCGGCACGTGAAAGGCGTACATATTCACGCGATCCCGCACCCACTGCACCCGCCGCCCGTCCACTGAGGTCACAATTCCGGCAAGCGCTGAGATCGGTCCAGAAGGCTCGTGGTCGCCCGGTATCCATTCCGGATAGAGCAGCACCATCTCCTTTGTCCCCGGCTTCACGGGAATCTCCTCATGCACCTTCTCCACGCGGTCGGCCAGGTTGGTGATGTCAACAGAGAGCTTGATCGGCCCCGCATACGGCGTGTCCACCGGCGCGGGAAGCGGAGCCGGCATGGGCGCGGGCTCAGGCAGCGGCTGCGGCGTCTGCTGGGCACAGGCGACGCCAGTGAAGGCAAAGACGGTGAATAAGACAATGGGGAAGCGCTTCATGATGCATAGTTTACCCCAAAAGCCTTAAGGAACCTCTGAATAAGTTGATGTTTTGAAAGGGCACGACTTTACAGGCTGCGGAAAAACTAAATAAAAAGCCCAGAAGCGTCAGGGCACGACTTTAGTCGTGCCGATAACGCCCATAGGATCAATGGGGCTTTAGCCCCTGAGGGAAGGTTTCTTGAGAAATTAAACTCATTCAGAGGTTTCCTAAGTTGAAATCAATGGAAGGTTTATTTCTTTCTGAAATCCGCTAATTCATAGCTTTTGATGAGGTATCTGCCTTTCTCCTCATCCAGCAAAGACATACCATATCGAAGAGCGTTTTTTCCTCCGGGAACAACCTGGGAATCGTGCTCTTCCTCGGTCAGGGGGCTCTCCCTGGAAATCCATCTCGCTTGGAGAAAGTAGGTTTCGCCCGCTTTTACCTCGAATGAGCGAATCGCAATTGTGTTCCGCATAACACCTGTAGCGCAGAAATGATGTATGCCAGGTTCCACTTGCAAAGTAAAGTATGAGACTTTTTTGGTTGCGCCAACCCATTGGCCGTCCATGGCAAATCTTTGCGTGTAGCATCCAAGGCAAGGCAACTCATTCGGTTCAATAAATACGACCAAAGCTTTATTGGCATCCGGCGCAGGCAGAGCGGTTGTGCTCTTGTGGGTTGTGACTTCGAACTTCGTATTGGGATTGCCGCAGGAATCAGGTAACTCGATTTCCTTGGCCATTGCCGCCGCAGCAAAGCAGAGACAAAGCAACAGCGC
Organism: uncultured Occallatibacter sp.; assembly: GCA_964645305.1. Taxonomy (GTDB): domain Bacteria; phylum Acidobacteriota; class Terriglobia; order Terriglobales; family Acidobacteriaceae; genus Telmatobacter. The sequence goes on from CAZYCV010000058.1 coordinate 5,899, forward strand.
AAACAACTTGGTCTTCATGGTCAGTCTCCGGAAGTTTCTTAAGTCAAGTCACTATAGCACTGCCGTCCCAAGGGGCGCAATCAGCGGGTGGCACAGTTCTTACACTCAAAAATCCGGGGGGCGATGCTGGTTGAGGTTTACGGATTCCCACCCCGCGCAAAGAACGCGAAGGATAGGACACGCAACTCGATTGGCGGGGCGGAAGCCGCCTACTTGTTTGCCCGTGCGGTCCAGGCCGGCAGATACTGCGCGAGATTTGGATTGGCGGCGGCCATGGCTTGGTAATCCGCGACCCGCTGTGCCTGAAAGGCCGCAGTCAGCGCCGCCGGATCGGCTGCATTGGCCGCTGCCAGCGTCATCGGCCCCCAGCCTCCATCCACGGCGAGCAGCGTCGCATCAGGCGCGGCCAAGCTATTGACCGCTTGTTGCAGGCAGCGCACTGCTTTTCCGCCCCCGGCATTGACCGCAAAGTCAAAGACCCGCTTGCAGACCTCGTTCGAGGTGAGTTGCGGAAACCAGCGATTCCAAACATGATTCTGATAAAACTGCTGCACCAGAGGCTCACGCTGGTGCTGCGGAAGCGCGGCAATGGCCGCAAACTCTTCAGGCCAGGCCGCGCTGTTGACGCCGCTGATGGAAAAGGCCCCGATGCGCTCTCCGCTCACAGGGTCATGCTGTTCCGGCGCGTCCGGAACCTGCGCGCAGGCCCGCGGAGCGTCTTCATTATCCATCATAAAGTCATAGGCGATATTCCAATCTGCCATATTTCCTCCATTTGCCGGGCGTGCAAGAAAAGAATAACGGAAACCGCTTACAGGTCAACAGTTTTTTTCAAGCGAAGAAAGAGCGCGTCACTGCGATGAACTGATCGATCCCACCTGATGCCTGTGCCGCCCAGGACACATCCCTTCGGAAGGACTGGATTTGCTTCTAAAGCCAATCCGGGTTATTGAGCGAGCTGATCAGAGCAGCGGCTGCGGCTTTGAATGCTACCGCACGGCTGGTGAATTCTGGTGGCTTCAAGTCGATCAGCGCGGCATCGGTCTTATCGAGCCGCGTCAATTGTGAGAGCGAATCAAGCTGAGCGCTGTGGACAAGGGATTTCAGTTGCCGTGGTTCTTGCCCATGGACAGGCCCGGTTGAGGTGCGTGGTCTCCCGCTCATTCCGCAAATCATGCAGAAGAGACGAAACAGGAGGCAATTGTTCACTTTCTGAGTGTTTTTACTCGATAAGACAAACCGTTTCTGAGGACTGCTTTATCGTTGAAAGAAATACACTTAACGGTGCTTCTCCCTGAACGTATGCCCTTTGTAATCTGACCGGCACAAATTCAACTTGCGTTTTTGAATGGTAGCGTTATCATAGTTCAAGCCGGGGATTCATTCCGATATGGAAAAGTGTGCGGGTGAGCTATCCTAGGATGCAGGCTAGGTAAAGGCTGAGAATTGAAGGAATGGGGAGTGGTTATATGACTGATTTACAACGGCGTGCGGCATTTTGTATCGGAATCGGAATAAGCTTGGTGATGACCTCTTGCGGAGGCGGCGGAAGCTCAACTCCGCCTCCTGTAACAACTTACACACTGACCGTGAACTCGACCAATCCGGCCAGCGGCGTGGCCATTACGGTTTCCCCGGCCGACAACAACAGCGCCTCCAGCGGTACTACCAGCTTCACGCGCACCTACAACTCCGGCACATCGGTGACCCTGACCGCGCCGGCCACCTCGGGCAGCGATACCTTCACTTCCTGGACCGGATGCACCTCGGCCAGCACCGTAACCTGTACGGTGACGATGAGCGCCAATACCACCGTCACAGCCAACTATGCCGTTCCAGTTCCTTACACGCTGACCGTGAACTCGACCAATCCGGCCAGCGGCGTGGCCATTACGGTTTCCCCAGCCGACAACAACAGCGCCTCCAGCGGAAGCACCAGCTTCACGCGCACCTACAACTCCGGCACATCGGTGACCCTGACCGCGCCGGCCACCTCGGGCAGCGATACCTTCACTTCCTGGACCGGATGCACCTCGGCCAGCACCGTAACCTGTACGGTGACGATGAGCGCCAATACCACCGTCACAGCCAACTATGCCGTTCCAGTTCCTTACACGCTGACCGTGAACTCGACCAATCCGGCCAGCGGCGTGGCCATTACGGTTTCCCCAGCCGACAACAACAGCGCCTCCAGCGGAAGCACCAGCTTCACGCGCACCTACAACTCCGGCACAACCGTGACCCTCACCGCGCCGGCCACCTCGGGTAGCAACACCTTTTCCTCGTGGACTGGATGCACCAGCGCCTCGACTGAAACCTGCAATGTAACGTTGAGCGCCAATACCACCGTAACGGCTAACTATGCCGTTCCCGTGGTTACCTACAATCTGACTGTGGATTCCACCAATCCGACCAGCGGCGTGGCCATCACAGTCTCGCCTGCCGATAACAACAGCGCCTCGAATGGTAGCACCAGCTTTACGCGCAACTATAATTCCGGCACACCCGTGACCCTGACCGCGCCGTCCACATCAGGCAACAACACCTTCGCTTCGTGGTCCGGATGTACCTCGACGAGCACCGAAACCTGCAACGTGACCTTGAGCGCGAATACCACGGTGACCGCCAATTACACGATCGGCAAGGCCACCCCAACGGTTACGGTGACGCCGGGCGCATCCGAGATCGCCGTCAATCAAGCAATTGAGGTGACGGTGACCGTGAGCGGCGGCAGCGGCAACCCGACGCCCACCGGCTCGGTGGTGCTGACCAGCGGCAGCTATACTTCTCCGTCGACAGCGCTCAGCGGCGGCAGCGCGCAGATCAATGTTCTTCCCAATTCTCTCTTGGCGGGATCGGATACGTTCAAGGCAACCTATACGCCGGATACGGCCAGCTCCTCAACCTACAACTCGGCATCGGGAAGCTCTTCGGCAGTGTCGGTGGTGGTTGCAGCGGCCAAGGTCGCGGTGAGCACGCCGGCTACAACAACAGCCGTGACCGACCAGCTCCTGGGCATGAATCTGGCCTCCTGGTACGACTGGTCCACCAACGCAAACGCGATCACTTCAGCCTTCAATGCCGCGGGCATCAAGGCAATTCGCTGGCCGGGCGGCTCCTGGTCCGACGACTACCACTGGGGATACCAGACCGGCAGCAGTTCACTGGTGTTACCGTATATGTGTACGTGCAGCTCTTCCACCAACACCTCCTGCACGGCAAATGACACCTCTGGTTGGGGTGGCTACAGCAACTTTGCCGCTTTTACAAGCGCGATCCCGGAGGCTGGCTCCCTCGACCTGGCCCTCACAGCCAACTACGGCACCAATGAGTCCTGCTCTGCTGGCGGCGACCCCAATGAAGCGGCAGCGTGGGTGGCGGCCGCGATTACCGACGGCATCACCGTAAGCCACATGACCGTCGGCAACGAGGTCTACGGGACCTGGGAAACAGATTTGCACGCCAAGGCAAACGACTCCGCAACCTACGCCGCCGCGGTGGTGGGAAGCAGCGGCTACTATCAGACAATCAAGGCGAAGAGTTCCAACACCCTGGTCGGCGTGGCCGTCGATGAGGATGATTTAACCGGCGGTTGGGACAACACCGTTCTTGCCAATGCCAAGGGATACTACGACTTTGTGGAGTACCACTATTATCCGGAGTCGCCGGGCAGTGAGAGTGACAGCTTCCTGGTGAACTACGCGGCGCAGAATTTGACCACCAACGTCCAGACGATCAAGCAGGAATTGACCAAATGGGGAACGCCGAACACTCCCATTTATGTTGGCGAGATCGGCGGGCCCTACAGTAATCCTGGCAAACAGAGCTGGTCGATCACGCAGGGGCTGTACGCCGGCCAGGTGCTGGGCGAGATGATGAATGCCGGAGTCTCGCGCCTGACCTGGTGGATCGGTTTTGGCAACTGCAACGGCGACCTGGGCAACGACAGCTCTTCACTCTATGGCTGGCAGGACTTCGGCGCCTACAACGTCTTTGCCGATGGCCCAGGTGACACCGTGTCGGATAGCTCTACATGCGATTACGGCGGTCCCGTGGGCACCATGTCACCCACCGCGCGCGCCTTCCAGCTCTTCAGCAACGTGGCCGTCAACGGCGAATCGGTGCTGACAGCCAATGTGACCGGAGACACCTCGGATGTGGTTGCCTATGCGGCCACCCATTCGGGCGGCACGGCGCTCGTGATCTTCAACCGCAACGAAACCACCAGCGAACCGGTCGAGATTACGGTCTCCGGGCAGACCAGCGCGACGACGGTCACCGAGATCACCTACGACAAGGCGCTCTATGACCAGACAGATTTGACAACTCCGGTCTGGGCCGCTCCAACCACCACCAATCTTGGCGCGCAGAGCCTGCCGCTTACTTTGACGCTGGCCCCGTGGAGCATGAACGTCTTGATCATTCAGTAAGATAAGCTCGCTGCAACACTCTGACCTTCCGTCACTCACAGGCTGCTTTCGGGGTTTCCTCCGGGGCAGCCTGATTTTTTTGCGGCGCAACTTATTAAAATAGTACCGAGCATGAACGACTCCTCTTCATCGCCGCGGGTCTATCGCGGCCGTCTTGCGCCCTCGCCCACCGGCTACTTGCACGCGGGCCACGCGCGCACCTTCTGGACGGCCTATGAGCGCGCGCGGAATGCGGATGGAACGCTGGTGATGCGCATAGAAGACCTGGACCCCGACCGCAGCCGTGCGGTCTATGCCGATGCCGCGCTCGAAGACCTGCGCTGGCTGGGAATCAGTTGGCAGGAAGGGCCAGATGTGAGCGGGCCTTGCGCGCCTTACGCGCAGAGCGGCCGCCGCGCTTTCTACCTGGAGGCATGGCGCAAGCTGCTTGCGGGCGGATTCATCTATCGCTGCCGCTGCTCGCGCAGAGACCTGGAAGTTGCGCTGAGCGCGCCGCATGAGATTCCAGCGCAAGAACCGCTCGACGATGAGCCAATCTATCCAGGAACTTGCCGCAACTTTCAAAATAATCATTCACAATGGCCGGATTCACCAGACGGATTTCATTGGCGCTTCCGCGTTCCTGACGGTGAGTCCGTCGAGTTTGAGGATGTGAATCTGGGGCCGCAGCGCTTTGTGGCAGGCGTGGATTTCGGCGACTTTGTGGTCTGGCGGCGCGATGGCGTGCCGAGCTATCAGCTTGCCTGTGTGGTGGACGACGCGGCAATGCGCATCACCGAAGTGGTGCGGGGCGAGGATTTGCTCACGTCCACGGCGCGGCAGATCCTGCTCAACCGCGCCCTTGGCTTCCGGAATCCAACCTGGTTCCACTGCCGCTTGATGAGGGACGAAAACGGCCACCGCCTGGCCAAGCGCCATGATGCGTTGAGCCTGCGCACGCTGCGAGAGCGCGGAGTTACTCCCGAACACATTCTGTCCGGTGAGCGGCTGTCGCTGGATTAACTCGTTCTTATTTGTGCCGGATAAAGCTGTTGTTGTGCAGTTCGCCTATGGCTTGCCGCAGCTCCTCCTCGGTGTTCATCACAATCGGCCCGTACCAGGCGACCGGCTCCTCCAGCGGCTGGCCGGAGACCAGCAGGAAGCGAATGCCCTCCGGTCCGGCCTGCACCACAATCTCATCGCCGCGATCAAAGAGCACCAGTGAGTGGTTGGCGGCGTCGTAAACCACGGGCGCGTTGGGGTCCACAGCCGACTCGGTCAGCACGGCCCGCGGCGCGGATGCGTCACGGAAAACGCCCGAGCCCGCAAAGACATAGGCAAAGGCATGGCGCGTTGTCTCCACCTTGATGCGCTTGGTTCTGCCCGGCGGAATGGAGATATCCACATAGCGCGGGTCAGCCGCCACGCCCTCCACCGGCCCTTTTTTGCCCCAGAACTCGCCGCAGATCACCCGCGCACGGCTGCCGTCATCCTCGGTCACCTCGGGAATCGCGCTGGCCGGAATATCCTGGTAGCGCGGATCGGTCATCTTGAGCGCGGCAGGCAGGTTGGCCCAGAGCTGAAAGCCGTGCATACGGCCCTCGGCGTCGCCCTTGGGCATCTCCTGATGCAGAATGCCGCTGCCCGCGGTCATCCATTGCACATCCCCGGCGGTCATGCGGCCCTGGTTTCCCAGGCTGTCGCCATGCGCCACCTCACCGGCCAGCACGTAGGTGATGGTCTCGATGCCCCGATGGGGATGCCATGGAAAGCCAGCCAGATAATCGGCCGGATGATCGCTGCGGAAGTCATCCAGCAGCAGGAAGGGATCAAAGTCGGTGGACTTTCCAAAGCCGAAGGCGCGGCGCAGATGAACCCCTGCACCCTCCACGGTGGGCTTGCTGAGTGAAATCTCTCTTACGGGACGCAGCGACAAGGGGAACCTCCACGGCCTTACACATGATTGGATGCGCGAGGAGAGTTTTGGTTCCTGAGATGAAACAATCGTGGACCAGGAGGGCCATGCTACAGCCGGCCAGGAGGCCGGCGCTACAACTTCATGCGTGGCGGGCGGGAAAAGCGGGTTGGGATTAGAAGCGGAAGAGGTAGGATGCCTTGATGAAAATCTGCTTGCCATCGTTCAGAAAGTTATCGGAGCGCGGCGCGACAGTATGATCGGAATCGCAAGTGCCGCCGGGAAAGCCCTTGCAGAGCTGGTGGTCCAGATTTTGCAAGTCGTTGTTATAGCCAACATAGACCGCCGTACCGGGATGCGGCAGCCAGGTGAAGAGCGCCTCGCTTTGCACCTGCTTGGTGCGCGGCAGAGAAGTCACCACCGCATTGGAGAGCGTTGAATCGTACTCGACAATGACGCGCGCCGAAAGCGCCCGCGTGAATTGATAGTTGACCTTGGTGCGGAAGGTCTGCGCTTCATAGACAAATGCGCCGTCGGCGACGGAATGATCACGGTCCAGCAGATAGATGTTATCGGCAGTTAACTGGCGGATAGGTTGCAAAGTTAGATAGAACTGCACGGTCTCCTGATTCATCAACGAAGGCAAGTTATTCGGTTGAGCCTGGCAGGGAGAAGGGCAGGGGAGCGGATTGTAATTCACGTTGCCGCTGCGCATGGCGGTAAGATTAAAGTTCATCTGTGCCCATGGCGCGCCGCGGAAGACGATTCCGGCGTAATTTTCCGTAAAGTTTTTGTAAGTTGGCAGCGGATAACTCGCCGGTCCAACTGTGTCGGAGTTCTCGCCCGCAATCGGCGCAATGACAAAATTGCGCGGAAAAACAAAAAATGGATCAAAGTTCGAGTAATGATAAACGCGGTCGCCTTGATGATTGAATGCTATGTTCTGGTTGGTCTCCAGCCCCCAGTTGAGGATCTTGCCATGCTTTGGAAACCAGTTGTAGTTTGTGTAGGCGTGGCCGCTGCGAATATTCGAGGATTGGATGAAGCCAAGAAGAGTTTGAAAACCGGTGCTGAAATCCACAAAGCTCGAATTAAAGTTAAACGAGTGGCCGGAACGGTTCACGCTCATATTCCACGTTGGTCCGGCGGAGTAGGTGGGACTGTCCTCCGTGCCCATGGTCGAGCTTTCCACCCATTGCGCCACGGCGGTCCACTTGTCGTTGAAGCGCACAATGGAGTCCACGCCGCCGATGCGGTTCCATCCCTGTCCGAACTCGTAGTCGGTGTAGAGCGCGGAGATGCTTGTTCCTTTGCCAAAATCCTGTGAGACGCGCCCCGCGCCGATGAAGGCGCGCTTTTTGTAGAGCGGGTCATCGGCGCCATAGATCTCGCCGGGTTCGCGGTCATCAATGGCCAGCAGGCCGATGTTGGTGTGGCCCAGCTTGCCGGTCACGCGCGCCCCAAACTCCGGACGAACGATGTTGCGCGTGTAAAGCAGGGTCAAGGGTGAGGGAGTGGTGAAGTAGTTGGCGTTCTCCAGAAAAAACGGGCGCAGCTCAGGAAAGTACACCGGATAGCGCTGATTGACGGTGAACTGCGGCTGGTCGGATTCAATGTCGCTGAAGTCCGGATTGACGGTAAAGTCGAAGACGATCTTGTCCTTGATTACGGCCTTGAATTCGCCCCCCGCTGTGGCCTCCAATTGACGCGAACTGAAGTAGGGATGAGTCGGATCGAGCGTCTGTAGCGTGCGCTCGTTCTGGGCCAGCGTGTAGGGATTGACCTGGATGTCATGCGAGCCGGTTACCCCATGGATGCCTTTCAGCGTAGCCTCTTGAGTGAGCGTGCCGGAGATATTGGCGGCAACCCGTGGCCAAAAGGACAACTCACTGTTGCGCGGAAAGTTACGCGCAAAGACCACGCCCCAATCCGATCCATCGGGCCGGAAGCGCAGACTGCGGAAGGGGATGGCCATCAGCGCCATCCATCCGCTGCTGGTCACTTGCCCTTCGGAATCCCAGACCTGATCGTAGCTGTAATCCTGGCCCTGGTTTTCGGTCCATGCCGCATCGGCCTGCACGCCTGCCGGATTCACCAGGAAGATAACGCCCTTGCGGTGATCCTGAAAGGGATCAAAGATCACCGAAACATTGTCGTCGCTCAGAATATTTTCGCGGCGCGCCAAGTGGCCGCGAATCAAGTTTGGATGATGGTCGTAGCAGATGAAGACGATGTAAAACGTGCTCTTGGTATATCCCAGCCAGACCTCGGTCTCTTCGCTGGCCGCTTGCCCGTCGTGCGGGGAGTTCTGAATGAAGCCGGTCACCTTCAGCAGCTTGTCCTTCAGCTCCGGGCGCGGCTTCATGCCGGCAAAGTCGGAGAGCTTGAGGCCTTCAGCAAGCAGCGGTACGGGATACGCGGGGGCAGGCTGGGCCTTGGCAGCCTGCGTGGGCATGACCGCCTGTTTGCTGCCCCAGGCAGGCGAGCCCGCGCAGAGCAGCATTCCCAGGCAAGCGGCCATCCCAAAAGTCACGAGCTTCATGCCTTTGAGGTACGCAAATCTCCTGTTTTCGGTTCCTTCAGAACGATTGGTTTTCATTCGGGGAAGCACTCAATGTGATTGGACTCACGCCAGGCTGTGCAGGTAGCAAAAAAACGCAAGCGTTGCAACCCTCCAGCCTATCAACACTATAGATGGTTCAACTGGAGGAGCTGTTCATAACGTGAGATGCCGCGATGGGCGCGCTCGTAGCACTCAGTCCTTGAGCGATCCTCACAATTTACCGGCAAGCAGAATCGAATGAGGAATGGAGAATTGCTCGAGGATCCCGTTCTCGCGGAACTTAGGCCTGTACCACTCGCGTGCCTCATCCGGCCCATCGGCCAATAGCCCTGAGATCTTCCGACGAGTCTCCTCGCTGACGTTCTGCACCGAGGTCCACCAATCAAAATCGACTTGCTTGCGGTAGAGTTCGGCGCTGTGAATGGCAAAGCCCGCGGCCCGCGCCAGCATCTGCCACTCTTCCAGCGAAAGTTGGCGATTGTGACTCGGATCGCGCAGTTTCTCAAACGCATTGATGATCTCGGCCGCCGCCGCTTGCTCTGGAGCAGTTTGGTCTACCAGGCCAAAGCTGCCGCCGGGACGCAAAACGCGAAAGACCTCCCGCACAAAGCGTGCCGGATCCACAAAGTGATGCGGCGCCATGCGCGCCGTCACCGTATCGAAACTTGCATCGGCAAACGGAAGCTGAAGCGCATCGGCTTGCACATATTCAGCTTTGAGTCCACGCGAAGACAGGTTTGCCTCCGCTTCCAAAAGCATCTTGGCGGTCAGGTCACAGGCCGTGACACTCGCGCCGGTTGCTGCCAGAGCCGCGGCCACATGGCCGGCGCCGGTGGCAATATCGAGAGCGCGAGTGCCTTCATGCGGCGCCAATAACTCGATCAACCGGTCCAGATCCGCGCCTCCGCCATGAACTGCACTGGTGCGGTAAGCAGCGGAGCGCGCGCCGAATCGCTCCTGATTCATCTGGCGCAGCTTTTCCTGATCTCTCTCGCTCATCGTATCTGTCATGGTTCCCATGATAACGGATTTAAAGTTTCGGCATCGCGGTTGGCTGGCAACCCACCGGCATGGGCGATTTGGAGCGCGCCGCCCGAGGCTCCGGCCTTATCCTCTATATAGGCATCCGTGATCGACTTCTCCCAAACCGTCAAGCAGCAGGCCGACATCGTCAAGGTGATCGAGGGCTACATCCGCCTGCGCAAGGCCGGGGCGCAGAACTATACCGGCCTCTGCCCCTTCCACAAAGAGAAGTCGCCCTCCTTCTCCGTCCATGCGGTGCGCCAGTTCTACCACTGCTTTGGCTGCGGGGCTTCGGGCGACGTCTTCAGCTTTGTCGCCAAGATCGAGAACGTCACCTTCCCGGAGGCGGTGCGCATCGTCGCGGGCAAGTGCGGAATTCCGCTGCCCAAGCGGGAGTTCTCCTCGCCGGAAGAGGCGGCCGGAGCGCGGCAGCGGGCCAAGCTGTTGGAGTTGCATGAGACGGCGGCGGCGTGGTTTGAGGAGCAGTTGCGCGGGCCTGAGGGAGCCGTGGCGCGCGAGTATCTGGCCGGGCGGGGCATGACGCCGGAGGGCATCGCCAAATTCCGCATCGGCTACGCGCCGGACAGCTTCAATGCACTGCGCGACCGGCTCAGCGGCATGGCCGACCAGGAGACGCTGCGCGCCTGCGGCCTCTTCAGCTCGAAGGAGCACGAGGACGGCACGCTGGGCCCCATCTACGACCGCTTCCGCAAGCGCGTCACCTTTCCGATCTGCAACGAGAGCAGTCGCGTGATCGCCTTCACCGCGCGGACGCTCGATACCGGCGAGAAGGCTGGTGCCAAGTACATCAACTCGCCGGAGACGCCGCTTTACACGAAGAGCCTGGTCCTCTTCAATCTGGACAAAGCGCGCACGGCGATTCGCCAGCTTGAGTTTGCCTTGCTGGTCGAGGGGCAGATGGACTGCATCTCGGTCTACTTGCGCGGCATCCAGAATGTGATTGCGACCAGCGGTACGGCCTTCACTGAGCAGCAGGTGGCTCTGCTGCGCCGACACACCTCGCAAGTGGTGGTCAACTTCGATCCCGACGCCGCCGGCTCGAATGCTGCTGAAAAATCTATTGCCCTGCTCACCGAAGAGGGCTTTAATATCAAGATTGTCACGCTGGATGGCGGGCTGGACCCGGATCGCTACATCCGTGAGCGCGGCGTAGAGGCCTACATGGCGGCTCTGCGCGGGGCGCGGCGGCAGGCCGACTATCTGATCGAGCGGGCGCGGTTGGCCTTCCCCGGAGCAAGCAGCGAGCAGAAGGTGAAGGCGATGAACTTCCTGCTGCCGCACATTCGCCGGATGCCGGAAAAGCTGGCGCGGGATCAGTTTGCCCACGACGCCGCGCAGAAGCTGGGCATCGACTCGGCGATCCTACGCGAAGAGTTGCGTCAGGCCGCGCTCAAACGGCGGGACCGCATAGAGACGCGAGTTTCTACTTTGACAGAAACCGAACGAATCATGCTTCGAGCATTAGCTATCCAAGATCCGGATTACGCTTCCGTTCGTAATCTTGCAATCCAAGCAATTACTGAGCAGCCCATATGGTTTGAGCATTTTGGCACATTTTCAGCGCTCAAAGAACTAGCTGCTAGAAATGCAGATGATCCGATGTGTGTAGTCACGGATGAGAGTCAACGTGTCCGATTAGCAGAGGCGCTGTTAAGTGAAACAAAACCAATTAGTTATGATCGTCTACACGAACACATTCTTGATCTGCATTTTCAGTGGCTGGATCGTCAATTCAAAATTGTTGATTCACAAATCAGTGAAGCGCAAAGGCTTGGCAATGTCGAGGAGGAAATACGTTTGGCTCAACAGCGGCTAGAGCTAAACAGATCTCGTTATGGTTATGTATTCAAAAGTAAGAATTAGGGATATTTGAATGGCTGGCCGAGACCAAGCCGCCCGAAGAGACCGAGGTCCAGAGCGCCATCCAGGAGATTCACGAGCGAGCCATCGTCCGCCGCCAGCGTGAGTTGCGCGAATTGATCGCAGTAGCCGAGCGGCGCGGTGACTATACAGAGCTGGCATTGCTGACCCAGCAAAAGCTGGAGCTGGACCGCACGCTCAGGCAGTTGCATAACCAGAGGCTGCCGGAGAGGTAGCAGAACCGCTGGAGCGATGAGCGCCAATTTTGAAGCCTGCTCAGCTATTGCCGAGGAAGATTCCGCCCGCCCTTGCGAGCAGCGACCGCGTGCCCAGCAACTAGAGAGCCAGGGCTCGTGATCCAGTTGCGTATAGGCACGTGAATCCTTATCGCGACGGATGTGCTCGATACACTCCTGGAGCGGTAATACATGAATGGATGTTTAAGATCGTTTTTTTATGGAATATTTGCCTTGAATTTCTAGACTGCGGGTGTAAACTTTTTTGAAGGGACGAGCCTCGGGGGAGGGTGTCCGGCAACTTCATAGGAGACGCAGAATGCGTTTGAAATTGTTTGTTGGGCTAGTCCTTGCACTTTTATTTGCCAGTACGGCATATTCCGCTCAAGCACAAGCCGTTCCGGCAGCGTTAGGTCCGAAGGATTTTTCTCCCGTGGCCGTAGGCGTCGGCTTTTCCGGCTACAACCCAGATCAGGGGCACGGACCTCTTTTCGGCGGCACTCTCTGGATCGACTACATTCCAGACCGCGTGCCTCCTATGCTGCGCGGTCTTGGAGTGGAAGCCGAGGCGCGCGACCTGAGTTTGGACCGTTCACCTACCTCGTGGTTGAATATGAAGATTGACTATGCCGGCGGTGGGCTGATTTATTCTTGGCCTCATTTCCGCAGCTTCCGCCCTTACGCCAAGACCTTCATGGGATACGGCAACGTAGACGATTCGTTTAATCCACATCCGAAAAATTACGGCCACGCCTCTCGCACTGTAACCAGCGTTGGCGGAGGATTGGATTATCAGGCCTTCAGGTATATTTGGGTGCGGGCCGATTATGAATACCAGTCTTGGCCCTCTATCTTTAATCCCCCCCCCAGAGTTCCGTCTGGCAGGCTTAACCCTCAAGGCTTCACGATCGGCGCGATGTATCATTTTTAGTACATTTTCCGCGACCACTGGAAATTGAAAATGATGTTTGAATTTGCCGCAAGCACTTCCAGATTGGGAGAAGTGAAGTGACTTGCGAAAAAATGCACTTTGGATGACTCGGTATTTGCCTTCCTTGGTATTTTTTGGTTGCTCAGGCGGAGGTGGCAGCACCTCCCTGGGTGGGATAGGCCTTGCTTCGGGACTGACAATTCAAAACAATCTCTCCAACCGGGACTGCTTCTGGCGGTCCCGGCTCCATGCTTATTGTGCGTGGCCCCGGCTTCTGCACAGGCTCACGGGTGGTCGCGTGGTGCTGGACTACTGAGGAGAGGGCAAGTTGCCGTTTGGAGACCAAGGAGAAGGGCTTGCAGGCCCGTTAACCGGGCTGGCAGTTGGGGATCCAACACCCGGGTTGCCGCCTGAGGGCCCGCTCGGGGAAGCGTTCAATGTACCCAGGCCGCCCCCATTGGGAGCGGAAATGCCCATCTGCTGCATCTGGTCAACCATCGGGTCGTAAACAAACTCCCATTCGTTGTAGTGGGCTTTTGTCTTGTAGACCATGATGGATGGCTTGGGGCTGTTGGGCGAAAAGCCAATAATGCCGGCACCGCCAAAGGTCTGCCCTGCCTGGTCACTCAAACCAGTGCTCGTTCCACTGGCGGCGCCGTTGCCTACGGTGGGATTGTTGGGGTCCACTGGCGCATTGGGATCGGTCGGCGGAGGAGTGGAGTTCGAAGTCGAGTTCGATGACGGATTGAAGCCATTGCTTGGAGCGCCTGGTCCGGTGCCGGCGATAGACGAGCCGGTCAGCGGCTGGCCAAAAAGGCCCATCGCCGTGGGGGCCTTGTTCTGTCCAAAGCGAACCGGCTTCCAATCCTCCTTGCCGGTTGTCGGGTCGATATACTTCTTGCGCAGAAAGCGGATGTTGTTGGTGGGCTTGATGAGCGCATCCACATTGGGCGGATAGGCGTGGAAGGTCTTGTAGTACATCTTGATTCCGCGGATGTACTGCTTGCCGCGGTTCATCGTCTCCAACTCGCGGTCGCGCTGAATCTGCTTGGAGATCTTCGGCAGCGCAACGGACAGGGAGATCGTCAACAGCGCCACCAGGAAGATGACCGCAACCAGCATATAGCCTTCTTCGGAGGGCTTGGAAGGACGGGTTGGGGAGAGATTCTTCATGGTGCTTTCAGCTTTTCTGAATCGGCGAGTCTCTTGCAAGATCGCCCTGGTAATTGAGCGCCAAGGCGCAACTTCAAAGGAATTTGGGATATCGTTCCTGTTTATCTGAATTGTACCTCCAGCGCGCATTTGGATCATTCAATTACAGGACGATTTGAACGCGGTAAACGCTTGTCTGGAGGGATTTGCAACAGGAGTAGAAGGTTGATGGTTTCACCATGTTCCTCGGCTTGGCAGAATGGCCGCTCTTCAGAATTTGAAAGACTGGCAAGCCACAGCGTCCATGCGCTCAAAGAGATGCAATGAGGAAGGTACATCCTGAAGACACTATTCAGCCAGCGGTCGAAAGCGCCTCGCCTGTTCGTCATATTGCTCAATGCGGCCAGTGAGGATGTCGTAATACCAACCGTGGACAATGAGGCGGTTCTCGACGACGGCGCGCGCGACGCATGGTTGAGCGCGCAGGTTAAAGAGCTGGGCCACCACGTTGCCGCGAATCAGCGAGGCAAGTTCGGCGTGTTCGCCGTCGATGGGGTCGAGCGGCTGACGATGGGTGAACGCGCCTTCAACGTGGCTGAGCCAGCGGCGGGCTTTGGGCAGGCTTTCCAGATCCTTGCGGTTCAGAGCGGCCTTCAGCGCGCCGCAGTCGGAGTGGCCGCAGAGGATGGCGTACTTCACTTTGAGCACCTCGACGGCGTACTCGATGGTCGCCGTGCAACCGTCCACGTCGCCGCTGGAGACAGGCACAACATTCCCCGCGTTGCGGGTGATGAACAGGTCGCCGGGGCCGGTGCCGAGGATCAGGTCCGGGACCACGCGCGAGTCCGAGCAGGTGATAAGCAGAACCTCCGGCGCCTGCGACTCGGCCAGCAAATGGAATTGGTTTTTTTTGCCGGGAAAGATTTGGGTGAGGAATTTTTTGTATCCTGCGATCAATCGATCCATCCGTCTTCTCCTTAACCTTCGTCACTCGCTTGCTCTTTCAAGCCTAACGCATCGTTCATGCGATATAGTTATCTGGATGATTTCACGCGTCTTCAAAGCTCTCATTTTTCTTCAACTGCTGGTCTGCGCGGCGTCTGCGCTCGCTCAAGGCGCGGCGCCCGATGCAGGCCGGGCTGATCCGCGCAACTTCGACGCCACCCAATTTGGAGATTATGTTACTCTCGGCCCTGACTGGCTCTTTGCGCCGGGCGACAACCCGGCTTGGGCCTCGCCTGCATTGGACGACAGTAGCTGGAAGGCTGTATCAACGCTAAAACCGCTGACGGAATACGGCTATCGTGACTTCCGCTTTGCATGGTACAGGATTCACCTCCATCTGCGCCCCGGCACGCGCAACCTGATGGTTGGAACCGTGGAGATTGCCGGCAACTACGAGATCTATGCCAACGGCGTCCGCCTGGGAGGCAGCGGCAAGATGACCGAGCGGCTGCTCTCCGTGCAGGAGTCGCTGGTCAACTACACGATTCCCGATCATCTGATTGGAGAGCGTGGCGATCTTGTTCTGGCCATTCGCTGCGTGGTCAACTGGGGTTCGAATCAGGGCCATGGCACCAGCACGCCCATCTTTTCCGATAGTGTTTATCTCTTCGGTAAACAATCAGCGCCAATAATCGCCAGCTTTGTTGCAGCCCACAATGGCGGACCTCTATTGCTGTCTTGCATTCTGGCCCTGGTTGCAGGCCTCATCTCGCTGGCCCTCTATATAGCGCTGCGAAGCCAGCAGGAGTATTTGGCCATCGCAATCTACCTGCTGACCGACAGTGTCATGATGGCTCTGCAGCTTTGGCTCAATCTCGGCACATTCTCTTTTCCTGTTCACTTTCTCGACTATCTTCTCGTGGGCGTACTGACCGTTACGCTGATCGAGTTCGTGCGCCTGGTGCTGCACATGGCGCGCACGCGTTGGCTGCTGGCGATGGAAGTGATTTGTTCTCTAGTCTTTCTGGTGACTCCGCTGCACACCCTTGGAATCACATCGAACACCCTCAATTCGTTGATCTTTTTGCCGGTTCTGGTGATGAAAGTAGTTCTTCCTGTGCTGCTGATCCAGGGCCAGCGAAAGGGTAACCGCGAGGCCGGCTTGCTGCTGGGGGCAATTTTCACCAGCGCCCTGGCCGACTATTGGTATTTTTTCCGCAGTTTGGCCACTTATGCGCATCTGAACGCGCTGCTTCCGTATCTTCCTTATAACATTGACCTGGGCAGCTATCCGATCAGTTTCTATCAGGTCGGCGATTTCTTTTTTGACATCTTCATTCTGATCTTCCTGGTGCAGCGTACCGTTCGCATCGCCCGCGAACGCAACCGCGTGGCTGCCGAACTGGAAGCGGCGCGCACCGTGCAGCAGATCCTCATCCCCGATGAGGTTCCCGCCATTCCCGGCTTCGTTTTGCAAAGTGTCTACAAGCCGGCCGGCCAGGTGGGCGGGGATTTCTTCCAGATTCTTCCCCTACAGAACGGCGGCGTGCTGCTGGTGATCGGCGATGTGAGCGGCAAGGGTTTGCCCGCCGCCATGACTGTTTCGCTGCTGGTGGGCACGGTGCGCACGCTGGCGCACTACACTGAAAGCCCAAGCGAAATTCTGGCTGCAATGAATCAGCGCATGCTGACGCGCAGCAACGGCGGCTTTACCACCTGCCTGGTGCTGCGCGCCGATAGAGATGGCAAGCTCACCATCGCCAATGCCGGCCACCTTTCGCCGTATCTCGGAGGCAAAGAGTTGCCGCTCGAAAATGGCCTGCCGCTGGGCCTGAGCGCGGCGACGGTTTATGTTGAATCCACCTTTCAACAGGCCCCGGATGAGCAACTGACCCTGCTGACCGACGGCGTGGTGGAGGCGCGCGACAAGGCAGGCGCGCTTTTTGGTTTTGATCGCACCGCCGCCGTGAGCGTCCAGTCAGCGGAAGCCATCGCGGAGGTTGCGCAGGCCTTTGGCCAGGACGACGACATTACCGCGATGACTTTGGCGCGCTGTGCCTGATTTTTGCCCATCGGTCTACACCGATCACCCAATCAGATGAAAAAGGAAGACCGCATCACCTATTGAGACGACCGGGTAGTATCCTAAACTCAACAGCGGCCCGCAGCTTTCAGCCAGGCACGGGATTTATTCTGCTTCAAGCATATTGAGGAGGATGGTGTGAATCGTTTCATTGCTTTGCTGATTGCAACAACGTTGCTTTTTGCTGGACCTGCTGTCTTTGCACAGACTATGAATTCGAATTCCACAGGCATACTTCAAGGAACAGTTCTGGATTCCAGTGGAGTGGTTATCCAATCTTTTATTTTGATTCATAGTGACCGGGCGGGGAACCCGATTAGCAAAGAGGTTACACAAAAAAGACAAACAGGGGAGTTCAAGATTCAGCTCAAACCCGGCCTTTACGATCTATTTATATGCTCTCCAGGATACGTTCCTATTGCAGAACTTGTTGAGATTCGTTCGGGAATGAAAACTGAGAGAAACGTCAAGCTTCAACTTGATAAAGAATATTACACTATAACTTCTATTGATTAGATTCGATGAAATGAAGTTGGCAGGTAAGTACCCAAGTTTTTGTTTCCGAGAATCAAAAGAATTAGGTGCACGTTGTTTAAGGGAATCTCTAAACAAGTACGAAGTTCGTTGGAGACCGTCCCTCAGGGGCTGAAGCCCGATTGATTATGCGGCAGTTACGGCACGACTAAAGTCGTGCCCTTTCAAAACATCGAATTCATCAGAGTTTCCAAAGAAAATCGGAAATTCGTTGCATCAAACCCGGACGACACACGTTTTGCATTTTGTTCGTAAGAGAGTAATTCGCCCATGACTTCCAAAATCCGTCTCACCGGCTGCTTCACATTTTTCTCCGTCATCCTTGCGCTCGCCCTTCGGGCGCAAACCATGCAAAACCTCGATCCGGCGCAGCAATCGCACATTGACCGCATTGCCGCGCAAGTTTTGGAGCAGACCGGCGTGCCGTCGGCTTCGGTGGCTGTGGTCCAGCACGGCAAGCTGGTTTATACGCACGCTTACGGGAAAGCTCGACTGGCCTCTGGCTCCGCGCCTGCCGTGGCCGCCACGCCGGAGATGCGCTACTCCATCGGCTCGATCTCCAAGCAGTTCACCGCCGCGGCGATTCTCCTGCTGCAAGAGGAGGGCAAGCTCTCGCTGGACGATGCAGTCGGCAAGTACGTTCCCGGCCTCACGCGCGGCAACGAGGTGACCATCCGGCAGATTCTCTCGCACACCTCCGGCTATCAGGACTACTGGCCGGAAGACTACGTAATGACCACCATGCTGCCCAACGTGAGCGCGCAGCAGATCCTCGACGGCTGGGCCAAAAAGCCGCTGGACTTTGAGCCGGGGACCGAGTGGCAGTATTCGAATACCAACTTCGTCATTGCCGGACGTATCGTGGAGCAGGTGACCGGCGCGCCGCTGATGGACTTCCTTACGCGGCGCATCTTCCGTCCGCTGGGAATGCAGTCGGTGTGGAACTCGGACGAGGCCAAGCTCACCCAGGCCGACGCCACGGCATACTATCGCCACGCTCTTGGCCCGCTGCGCCAAGCGCCCAAAGAGGGCAGGGGCTGGATGTTCGCCGCCGGCGAGCTGGCCATGACGGCGCACGACTTGGCGCTGTGGGATGAGAGCCTGATTGCGCAGTCAATCCTCAAGCCGGAGAGCTACCGGCAGATGTTTACCGAGGTCAAGCTGAAGAACGGCAAGGGCACGGAATACGGGCTGGGCGTGGAGGTGGTTGACCGCAAGGGCCATCGGTCGATTGAACATTCGGGCGAGGTCTCCGGCTTTGTCGCCGATAACGTGGTGATGGTGGATGACGGCGCGGCGGTGGTGGTGCTCACCAATCAGGACGCCATTGGCGCGGCCTCAAAGATTGCGCATTTGGCTGCTCCGGCGGTGGCTGGCTTGCCGCTTACCGATGCCGAAGGGCAGGCGCTGGCGATCTTCCGCGACCTGCAACAAGGCCGCATCGATCGGAGTCTACTGGCTCCCAACTTGAGCGACTACTTTACCGCCGAGGCGCTGGCCGACTTCAAGGCGAGCCTTGCGCCGCTGGGCGAGCCGCTCAGCCTGCGCCAGACCGGCGATGAACTGCGCGGCGGCATGACCTTCCGCGGCTTTGACATTGTCTATCCCGGCAAGCGTTTGCGTCTGACCACGTACACGTACCCCGATGGCAAGCTGGAGCAATACCTGATCGCTCCGGCGGAGTGATCATTCTGGCTTTTTGTCAGGCATAACTGACGGTGGAAGAGTTACGGCTGGCGCGCTCGCGGGCGGCGCGCTCTACGTATCCAGAGGCGCGCAGGGCTGCCAGCGGATCGGCGGGCAAGCCGCGCGCCGTGCGCCATGCGGCGGCAAGCGGGCGCACATCACTCCAGAATGTGCCGCGGAAGAGCTCTTCGGCGGCGACCAGATCGCAGGAGCTTTGCAACGCGGCAAGCTGTTCGCGATCCACCAGAGCGGCCTTGAGCCACAGCTCCTGCGCGGTGACGACGGTCTGGACGGTGGCTTCGATCTTGCCCTTCAGATTGTGGCTTTGATCGATCATGAAAGCGATTTTGCTGCCAAGGCCATCGGCGCGGCCGGAGTGAATCTCGTGGAAGATGCGGAAGATCTGGTAGGGATCGATGGAGCCCAGGGTGAGGTCGTCGTCGGCATAGCGGCGGTCGTTGAAGTGGAAGCCGCCCAGCA
>CAZYCV010000059.1:0-25251 GCA_964645305.1 uncultured Occallatibacter sp.
CAAAGACGAGGGCCGCTTTGAGGCCGAGAAGGATGCCTTCTACGGCCGCGTCTGGGAAAAATACCGCGAGATCGCCCAGCGCGAGCCCGCGCGCGTCGTGATGATTGAAGGCGACCTGACCATCGACGAGGTTCAAGAGCAGATTGTCGAAGCCGTCGCCGAGCGCCTGGCAGTGCTGACCGCCGGAAGTCAAATCGGATCAACGGCAAGCTCTTGAGTCCGTCTCCGGTTCGGCAGTTGGCCCGATCATTGATCTAACCCTCTTCCATCTAAACTAAAACGAAAAGCTGTGCCCCTCGGTGGAACCAAAGATTCACGTCTCTACTGCAAGCAAGCCGCCATGGTGGACGGCTCGTGGTCTCCCGTTTTATAAATTTGGGTGGCCCAGGTCTCGCGTTTGAGACCTGGGATCGAGAAGCCCATCTCTTCGCGCCCCGGTCCAAAACGACTCAATCTCAACAGTCCCTTCCATTCCTGTCGCATAATGCCGGAAACTGGACCACGCCCAATCTAGAGGCTTCTCAACTAAACCCCGTTTGACTGGATTCCGATGCATATAACGCAGTTTCTCCACTCGTTTTTCTTCGTTATGTACATTGAAATCGTAGTATCTCGGCTGCCAGAATGGGCGTTCTTTACTTTGAACCGATACGGATAGTTTCAACGCTTGAATCGCTTTCGATAGAAGCGCCTTTTTCGGTTCGCTGACGAGCAGGTGAACGTGATCCGGCATGACGATATAGCTGGAGACAACAAAGTCGTAGCGGAGGCGCATCGTCTCCAGCGAATCTTCAAACAATTCCCGCGCTGCCGCTGTGCCGAGATCTTCGAATCTGTGATAACAGCCGAACGTGATGAAATGAAAGCAGCCGCATTGCTGGTAACGAACAAGCCCTTTTGGCATGAATTCATCCTACATCCAAAGCCTCTGATTCAATTGTCTGAAAACAAAAGACAGAGGGTTGGAGTTCCTCGTCCCCCACAT
The DNA here is from genome assembly GCA_964645305.1 of uncultured Occallatibacter sp. GTDB lineage: Bacteria > Acidobacteriota > Terriglobia > Terriglobales > Acidobacteriaceae > Telmatobacter. The sequence goes on from CAZYCV010000059.1 coordinate 986, forward strand.
CTCAAAATCGAGATGTGGGCCACCCATATTTATAGTTTGTCAGACTTGGGCCACCCGCCTGCGCCACACCAGCAAGATTGACGGCATTGACACAGCCCTCCGCGCGCTGGGAAAGCGCCTCATTCTTGATGCGGCGTAGATAGAATGGGACACACTGTTTTTATTAGTCAGAGGTTGATGTTTCCAGACGCTGGGCTTCGTCCAGAATTTCATCCATGGTTAACCCGTCCAGCCACTTGTGACGGTCGCGGGTGTAGTCGCCGGAACCGCTGCGAGAGGTGCGCAGGAAACGTGCTGTTCCGTCTGGTCCAAGCTCCTTCTGCAACAATTCAAGCGTGAAATGCCCAAACTGCTCATCGGTCATCTCTTCTGTTTGGATCACGGTTTCACCTCCTGTAAATAGTCTAGCGGGTTTTGAAGTAAAACGGTAGGAGTTCCCAAACCTCGATGGGCTTGACGGACGAATCGGTCATCCGTGGTCAACAAGATGTCGGTCTTCGCAAATTCTGCGAGGGCTAAATGGTAAGCATCGAACTTCCCATAACCAATTGAATTCAAGACTCTTGCTCGATTTGCAACCTCTTGGTTCACAGAGCGGATTTCGGCTGCTTGTCGCAGTAATTCCAAAGAATAGTCGCGGCGCAACGCATTTGGGTTTCTCTTCAACTCCAGTTTTAAAACAGAACTCGCAATCCAGTTGACTCGCCCCGTACGAACCATGCGGAGAATATGGATCATCGCCGCAGCTTCCATTGCGATGCGCGGCTGACACGGATCATCCGTCAGTCGATTCAGCGCGCAAGCATCCAAATATAAACGCGGGGTATGTGCCATTTCTGGTCTATCGTACCGCACACGCCTCATTCTCGGCTGGATTCTCCTCGGAGCACTAACACGGCGGTTGAGGTTCGTGGATTCCCAGGTCCCAAACGCGGAACCTGGAACCCGATCATTTTGGGATGGTCGGAGATGGGCCACCCGCCCTTTGTTTTCAACAGGTTTACGCTCGTAGACCGCGATGTTTACATAAGGCAACCATTGTCCGATGATTTTTACACTTAGTCGCTTGTTTTCTTATGGTTCGCGCTCGGTAACCTGTAAACACCTTATTTTTAGAGAGTTTTCCTTTTAGCTGCCTGATTCCATTACGGTTCTCGGCGCAGTAACCGAAGGTTACTGCGCAGCATCCATTCTGGGGTGATGTGTCCCCCTAATTCCGATGCGAAGCAGCGCGGGCTTTCGCCGGTCGTGCTGAGGCATTGGACGGAGGCCACTGACGCAAGCAAGCCGCCCCAGAGGACGGCTGGCTGGGGACGAAGAATCGGGGTTCGTGGTCTCCCACTCATCCACGATAAAACTGTGGATGAATGGGCCACAGCGGTTCTTGGTTATTTTATGACTGGACCACCTGTCTGATTATTGTTCTTCTTCGCCTTGAAAAGATTCCAAAGCAACAAGTTCATCAGTCCACAAGAGACTACGAGGACTGCGACTCCTTTTTCAATGGATGATCCATCAAGTACCAATATTCCAGACCACATGACTACACCGATGTTAACGCATACATACGAAAAGGTTCTGACTGTTCGGCTACTTTTCATCTACTTTGCTCCCTGAGTTTTGGTAGTATCACGCCCTCTTGTGACAGAACATGAATCTTTCACTACGGCTTTTTTTCCGGTTTTACAGACGGCACGAGAGATGCTGCTGCAGGTACTGCAGTAGCGACTCCTCCAGCATGTACCAGCGCTGTTGCAGCGGATCCTGCCGCCGGCAGGTGGCCCGATCATTGAATTAACCCTCTTCCATGCTAAGTATAAAGAAAAGCTGTGCCCTGTTCATCGCGATCTTTGCGATGAGCGGGAGTCGCTGGTCAATCGGAGTTGATTGCAACGGATCTTCGACTATCCTAACCCGGTTTTGAGATGGTCTCAAGAGAACCGCCCGCTCATCGCCAGGAACGCGATGAACGGGGCAAGGCTTCGTATCACTTATCCAGGTTCTTAGGGGGATAACTGGGCCACCTGCCCATCGTCGCCCCCTTTCCTTTATCGTAACCCCATTGTCGGCTTTGCTTGATCGATTCTGATAAGAAATCGGCGCGGACGAGGACGTCCGCGCGACAGCCGGTCTGGAGACCGGCGCTACATTCTGGCCATTAATAACTCTTACGATCGCAGTCCTAGGAACTTAGCTGCCGAGTGCAAAGCTGCGGCCAGCATCCAGCAGCCGCGCCACTGACTCCTTCGAGCACGACTCGGTGTAGATGCGCATCAGCGGTTCGGTGCCGCTGGCGCGCAGCAGAATCCAGGTTTCGGCGGCGTTGGGCTTGGATTTGGCTTCGGGGTTGTCGAGGTAGAACTTGACGCCGTCCAGCGTCTCCTGGCGCAGGATGGGCATTCCGGCAAAGGACGGGTCGCCCGTGGGCAACGCCTTGGCTCGCGCAATTGCGCCGTTCTTGATTTCGTCCGAGATGTGCAGGTCAATGCGGCCATACTGATGCTCGCCGTACTCGGCTTGCAGATCGGCGACGAGCTGGCCGAGCGTCTTGCCCTCTTCGGCCATCACGTTGGCTAGCAGCAGCGAGTTCAGCAGGCCGTCGCGCTCTGGCAGGTGGCGTTGGAAGCCGATGCCGCCCGACTCCTCGCCGCCCATGACGATCTCGCGCTCCAACATATAGTCGCAGACAAACTTGAAGCCGATGCCGTGCTCGATCAGCTCACGCCCGTGTTTTTTGCAGATGCGGTCGAGCATTTTGGTGGTGTTGAAGGCGCGCGTTACGGCTCCGGGCCAGTCGTTGTGGCGCTTGAGAACCCAACTCAGCAGCACCGAGTAAATCTTGTGCGGATCGACAAAGTTGCCGTGCTCGTCCACCGCGCCGATGCGGTCGGCGTCGCCGTCAGTGGCGAGTCCGGCCTGGCAGCCGTTGGCGACAACCGCCTCGGCCAGCGCGCGGATGTGCGGCTCAATCGGCTCCGGATTGATGCCGGGGAAGAGCGGATCCGGGTTGGAGCGGATCTGCACGTGCTCGACGCCGAGCCGCTTGAAGATATCGGCGATGATCGTTCCGCCCGCGCCGTACATGGCGTCCAGGCCGAACTTCATGCCGGACTTCTTCAGCGCATCCAGGCTGGTAAAACTCTCAATCGCCTCCAGATACGGCGGAATAAAATCGACCTCTGTAATCGCTGCGGGCGTGGCCGCGAGCGGAACCGGCTGGCCGAGCCGCGACTCAATGTCGGAGATCATGGACGGCTTGCCCGAGCCGCCGTACCAGCCCTTGTACTTGACGCCATTCCACTGCGCCGGATTGTGCGAGCTGGTAATCATGATGCCGCCCGCCATGCCTCGTTTGACCACGGCGAAGCTCACCGCCGGGGTGGGCGTAATGCGGTCGGCCAGCAGCACGGGAATGCCCGTGGCGGCGACGACCTCCGCGCAGGCCTGCGCAAAGCGCTTGGAGCCGAAGCGGGTGTCGTAGCCGATGGCGATGCCTTTGGCCGGCTGCTCCTTGGCGTGCACGTAGGCGGCAATGGCCTCGGCGGCGATGCGCACATTGGCGAAGGTGTAGTCGTCGGCGATGACCGCGCGCCAGCCGTCGGTGCCGAATTTGATCTGAGTCTGAGCCATGGTTGGTTTCTTGCTCCCTTCCTCTAGGGTAAAGGATGAGCGCAGTATATGAATTTTCGGTTTACCTCGGATTGTGGAATTATGCCAAATTGGTAGCGCAGAAAGAAGCAGCCCTCATCGTGCCCCTGATTGCCCACCATTTTGCGCCGAATGAATGAGCCTGTCTGATTCCGGCTTTACCATGCGTCTCGGCGCTTCAATGCCCTAGCCGCCGCCAGCATTTTTTGATACAGTAAAAAGAGCCGCCGGAATCGACTGCTTGCTATCCGTGTGGCTATTATGTGGCGCTATCGTCTAGGGGTTAGGACGTGAGATTCTCAATCTTAAAACCCGGGTTCGATTCCCGGTAGCGCTACCAGATATTGAACGCTAAAGCCCGTTAAATCAACGGGCTTTTTCTTTGCCCGAAAATCCTCTTAGCGCGTGTTTGGTCACAATAGCGCGTTCCGTGGTACACAGTTTGGTACACAGTTGTTTTTGGGGGGAACAGTTCGCTTGCGCGGGCGCGCGTACGCGCACCTGGCCGAAAATTCCGGGTTCGCATGAATGGGTTACCTCGCGCGCGGGCGCACACCTGCGCGTATTGCTCGCAAAATTCCCGCTCAGGGTCTCGCGCGCGCACATTCGCGCGATACGTTTAGAATAATCCGGCGTTGGCTGCTCTGACGTTCCGGTACAAGGATGAGGAACAGGCGGGCGGCGCTCACCCGCGCGAAAGTGCTTTCAACTCCTCAAGAGTGTCCTGTCCCTGGCTGTTCCGACAAAGCGTAAACCACCTTGAGGCCCATTTTCCGGCAGATGCCCTTTGTGGGCCGCCAGTGGCCCGCCAGCAGACGGTTTACCTGTTCCGGGGGGATTCCAAGGTACTCGCCCACATCTGCAACGGATTTCCCTTGCAGCCGCTCTCTGAGAAGAATCGGGAATTGCGCCGGGTAGATCGTAGCTTCCCGGACGGGGGATAGCCGCTGGGCGCTCGGCTCCAAGATTCGGTCCGTCCGCTCAACCCGCTTCCGATAGATCGTCTGTATCACTGCCATTGGCTCCATTATCGCTCCATTCAAGTATTCTGTGAGCGCAGACAGAATCAGCTCGCTGGTGCCGTCCAAGGCTCACTGTTGCGTCCGGGTTGCGCTGTTGGCTCATGATCTAATTTTGTTCCTGCGTGCGCCCGCTGGCAAGGTGTATCATCCTCGTAAAAGTATCTTTCATGCTTTGTGTGGATACCTGTCATGGCTGAATCTGGTAATAATACGGGGAAGAATGAAGAGGCTTGGGGATGCGGTTGCCTAATTGTAATCGTCCTAATTGTTGTGGGCTGGTGCATAGCAGGTTTCAACAGCCTGACCGAAAGCGGCTGGATTCAACACTCACAAGAAACGCCTGTTTGGATTCAAGGTGATTGGCTGGTGGGTGAGTACCGGGAATGTCAGATGCGGACAAAAACGGTTCCTCCACAACAGAAAGACCTTGACTCTTTGGAAAAGCTACCACGACTATTTTGTGCCTCCGATGCCAATGGGTTGTATGATTTCCAACGGGTAGCAGCCTCAGATCCGCCACCACCGGATGCAGCCCCAAAACCAGGATGGATATATTATATCGGGGTGACTGGGACCGAATTTGACCACTACTTTCATATCATGCCAATCCACTATTACGGGCGGATTGATAGAGAAGACAAATGGGTTATCTCTTGGCGTTGCCAGCGCGCTAGCGAATCTCTTACGTGCAAGGCGCTGAATTGAGAAATGCGGAAGTTATGAATATCAAAGAAAGAACGTGGCGGTTGGCCCTATAAAGGTGACTCAAATGATGTTTGCACGTGCACTCGCAATTATCGCATTCGTCGGAGCGATTGTAATTTTGTTTGGCCCAATTCACATTCTGCCGGGGTGGATAATGGGAATTTATAGTGGCGTTTGCGGCGGGATGATTGCCCTTTGGATTCAGGCAGAGTGGCGAAATTCAAAAGAGGAAGATGACAGTGAATCTTAGAGAAGGAACGCGGCGGCTGGCCCTGCTCTTGGGAGTAGTGGGGGCAATTCTCGGCAGCTTTGCCTCATATCTGGAATTGCAAACCGTCCTGAATCAAAGGGCGCGGCACAACAGATTTGAGCAATTGGCAAATTCTTCGGTTGCTGAACAAGGCCGCAAAACATGTTTTGTGAGCAACGCGCCGTCAGAGCATCAGCCTTGGGAGAAATATCAAGCACCAAAGGAAAAACTGCCGTCGTATACCATTGGAGATAAACTCATCCCGCCCTATTGCTTTATTCCCGTCGATGAACCGAATGCGCACTATTACACGCCCTCCGACTTGAACAGCGGCGGAATAAAAACGATCCACTTTGAGAATCATGAAATTGCGTCCATCGAAACCCCAGATGGTCAGACAATTAATCCAACACCGTCACCTGCCGCACGGCTGTATCTATTGATCGCGCTCTTTCCCGTCATTGGATTCTTTATCCCGTGGGGCGCAATTCGCACTATCGGATGGGTGGGAGCCGGTTTCTTTCAGCCGTCAAAATAAGCCGCCGGTCCTGCCCGGAGCGGCGCAGTGTTTACCAGATTGATCCCTCCCCCTCTCCGCCTCTGGCCCCGCTCCGCGCCGCAATTCCGACAATGCTATCTTTTCAGATGAGCCGGATAGCTGCTGATTGGCCGTCAGCAGCAACAAAGCGGGACGCCTTCCCGTCCCGCTTTCCAGTTCTCTGCGAATCGGGAAGGTCACGGAAGGGTGACAATGCAAAAGCCTGTCTCTGACCCGCCGGACGACTCCGGTGCGGACCACCTTGAATGGCAGCGTGAATTTGAGGCCAAACGGAAACGTGTACTCAAAGCTGTCTACGTTGAGAACGGGCTTTCAGAATTGGCCCGCAAGGGCGCAGACAAGGGAAAACTATTATCTCTGCTCGTCCTTTCATGCCCCAATAACGACCCGGAACCGATGCGCCGCGACGTGCAACAGCGAATTAAGAGCTTGCGTTCCCAAGCGAAAAAGCTGGAAATCGCCGCCTCTGAGTTGGAATCAACCTTTGCCTCTGACCTAGCATTCGCAGAAACATGGAAATACCTTTTGTTTCCTCCCACATTCGAGCGCGCGCCAGATTTTACAAAGCCCCGCGCCGCGTTGAACGCGCAATGCCAGGGAATTCGCAAACTGTGCCGCGCGCTGAAGGGCGAGGCTGCGATTCTTGCCCGACTCGCACAGAAGTACCCTCGACTGAATAATAGAGCCTACGTTGGTATTGTCATACAACACGTACTGAACGCGACCGGCCATCATCATTTTAGAATTCTTGCCTCACTGCTCACTGCCGCGCATGTGGAGCTTGGAGCAAATGTGGATTACAGCGAAATGAGCTTGAAACAGACTCACCAGCGAGCGAAACCGCGAGAGAAACACTATCCCTTCGACACATCGGGAATGCTTGGCCGTGGATGGGACAATTCACCATCGAAAAATCGGTGAACGATTGTCCCCTAAAATCTCGTCACCGTGGCCCATCTTTGAATTGAAAGCGTGATAGAGCGCTTGCAACTGCAAAGGAGAGGCATTCGGAATGACAGACCATCAGGACACGCTTACACCAAAACAGGCAGGTCGATACATCGGAATCAGCGAAGCTGCGCTTAGGCTGTGGCGCTCAGAGGGCAAAGGGCCACGCCACTTCAAAGCCGGTGAAAAGCTGGTGCGTTACCGCCGCGTCGATCTCGACGAGTGGATCGAAGCTCGATTGAGCGCCCCGGCTACAGTGGAAGGGCGTTAGTCATGGCGGCCAGAGAACAGGCCGCCGCTGTCTCATTACAAGAAGTCGAGAGATTGGCAGAGCGCGGCTGGAGACTGTTTCCATGCGCTCCGCGTTCCAAGGTGCCACGGCTGAAAGGCTGGCAGAAAGTGGCAACGTCCGATCTGGCGACTATCCGGCAATGGGCAGCAAAATATCCCGGCTGCAACTGGGCCGTTGTGACTGGGCTGGAGTCCGGCGTATTTGTCTTGGACGTGGACGGGGAAACGGGCAGAGCTTCACTGGCAGCACTTGAGAAACAACACAGCCCGCTTCCCGACACTCTGATTTCACGCACGGGCCGTGTGGACGGCGGGGAACATCGCTGGTTCAATTACCCGGCTGGCAGCGAGATTCGCTGTAGCGCAAGCAAGATAGGCGAGAACCTGGACGTGAAGGCGAATGGTGGTTATGTTATTGTGCCGCCGTCCATCCATGAGACGGGACGGCCCTATCAGTGGGTAGAACCCAAACGGACAATGGCAGACGCCCCGGCATGGCTCATCGAACTGCTGAAAGACAGGACGGCGAAGCCCGTTATTTCGCCTGCGGAAGGCTTCGGCATTCTCACCGATGGCAAACGCAACACCGGACTGACGAGTTACGGAGGCGCATTGCGGCGGAAGGGAGCAGAACTTCCAGAGTTGGAAGAGAAACTACTTTCTGCGAATGCTCGCCGGTGCCAACCACCATTGGAGGAAAGAGAAGTTCGCAAAATTGCAGCGAGCATCGCACGTTACCCGGTAGGCGGGCCGGACCCGCTAGAGCTTGCATGGCGGGCTGTGCAAAGCGAGAGCCACCAGACGCACATGGCGCAGTTTGTCGAGCTTTGCAGGCAACTCCAGACTGCTCAGGGTGAGCAGTCCATTGCATTGCCCATCGAACGGATTGGCGAACTGATGGGCGTTCATTGGACCACGGTATCAAACTACAGAAAATACGCTGTGAAGTGCGGTTGGCTAAAGCCGGTTGAGCAGTACATCGCGCATAGGCGGGCCGGTCATTACCGCCTGATTGAAAGCCTGATTCCGAAAGACACAAATACTCTAACTAAGCCCCTAACTACACTAACTAGTGGTTTAGTGAGAATATGCGGCGAGGGTTTCCCTAGTGAGAGTTTGGCGAAATCCCCTAGTGAGAAATGCCCGGATGTGTCCAGTTTGAAGCCGACAGAGGCGGCAAGCGGGCCGCTTCCATCCACGCCCCGATGCCCGAAATGTGGGAGCTTTGCCCTGTACCGGCAAAACAATGTTGGCAATTACGAGTGTCTGACTTGCGAACTGGTGGGCATTGAAGAGAGCATCGCCCGTGTAATAACGGGAATTCCCGGCGCGGTGAATCATGGCATTCAGAAACATCTTGCATTATCCTAGCGTGTTTGGTATAGTTCTTTTATGAAATGTCCCATCCACAAAATCGAGCTAATCTGCTACTGTCCCGCTTGCCGTGGTGAGGTTACCAGCAAGCGCAAGGCGGAATCGTCCCGCGATAACGGCAAGCTGGGCGGACGGCCAAAGGGCAGCAAGAACAAACCGAAGTCTGAAACCGAGGGGAAGTGAGGCGCTGAGATGCTTTACAAACGCGGTAAAGTCTACTGGTACAACTTTCGATGGTCCATCAAACAGGCGGACGGAACGGTGGAGAGCTTCCGTATCCGGCAGACTGCCAAGACGCAAAACAAGAACGCAGCAAAGGGCGTGGAAGAGGAACACAGACGGGCGCTGAGGCTGGGCGAGATTCACCCAAATGATCCGTGGCCGAAGGCGGCAACGATTGGCCCGCCGATCTTTCGGGCCTTCGCCAGAGAGTTCCTGCAATTCGTCAAGGCAAGCACAAAGCCGGGAACGCACACGTTTTACAGCGTGTGCCTGGACAGGCTGCTGACCTTCGCCGCGATTGCAGACGCCCCGCTGGACGCGATTACAGGCGAAACAGTGAGCCGGTATGCACGGCATAGACAAGAGGTGCCGGAGAATTCCGTTGTGACGGTGAACGGCGATCTGCGCACGTTGCGGCGGATTCTGCATCTGGCTGTGGAGTGGGGCAGATTGGACCGTGTGCCCACCATTCACGAATTGCCGCAGTCCAAGGGCCGGGACCGCGTATTGAGCTTTGCGGAAGAGGCAAAGTATCTGGCGAAGGCTTCCGACAATCTGCGAGACGCTGCGATTCTGGCAGTCGATACCGGGTTGCGGCCTAACAGTGAACTGTTTCCGCTGAAATGGGCCGATGTGGATTTAGCGGCTGGAGTGCTTCACGTTCGCAAGGGCAAGACGGACAGCGCCCAGCGCAGCCTTCCGCTTACGCCACGGGCCGCTGAGGTTCTTGAGAGGCGCAAGAGAGCGGCAGAGGCGAAGGCGGAGCAATCGGCGTTTGTCTTTGCGGGCGCTGGCATTACGGGACACATCACGTCCGTACAACACCCGCACAAAACCGCGATTGAAGACGCGGGACTGGAGAGCTTCGAGTTCTATTGTTGGCGGCATACCTTCGGAACCCGTGCCGCGCAGTCCGGCATGGACCGTTTCACGCTGGCTCGCCTCATGGGGCATAGTTCGCCGTCCGTTGCCGCCCGGTATTACATCCACGTTACGGAAACGCACGTTGCCGCCGGATTTGGGAAGTTTGTCGAGTACCAGACGCGCAATGTGGCAGAGGGATTCGCAACCGCGTTCCCGCAAGCAAGCGTAGCCGTCCAATAGGCTGGTTTTTGCAAACGTGGTACACACAGTGGTACACAGTTTGGCAGCAAGTGACTGTAAGCGATTGATTCCATTTGTTAGGCTGCTAGATTCTCAATCTTAAAACCCGGGTTCGATTCCCGGTAGCGCTACCAAGCCTTCTTCAAGTTATTGATTTATAAAGCCTTCCAAATTTTCTCCCACTCATGAATCTGCACAGTGGCTGTTTCCACGCAGATGGCGCTTTCGCGCTTTTGGAAATCTCCGCAGAGGAGTTGCACCTTCATGCTCTCCGGCGTACAAAACGCTGCGCGCGGCATGGCTGCCGTTCGACTATGGTTGAGCGACGTTTGTGAGGAACTGGCGTTCACGGATAAACTGTTCAAAGCGAGGTTCCTGATTTCCTCCAAGCTGGGGGAGGATTCTGAAGGAATATCTCGCAAGTTGCTGAAAGTATGGGCGAGTAGCTCAATAGGATAGAGCACCGGCCTTCTAAGCCGGGGGTTGTGGGTTCGATCCCCGCCTCGCCCACCAAAAGAATCAGTCATTTAGAGAAACCTTGCGCTTTCTGCTGTGGCGCATTTTTTGTTGCGAATTCCCAATCCATCCTGCAACAAGGTTTGGACTTTTATCTTTTCCATCTTCCAGAGTTGCGTCCAACTAAAAAATCCTACGTGCCAGACATCAGCCTTGGAGTCCTTTATTCGGCTTCGGCAGACGCTACCCGCTGCACTTTCCGCTGAAGCGCAATTGGCTACGCGATGAGTTACTGGTTGACGCCGCTGGCCAAAAAGCCGCCATCGACGACCAGGCTTTGGCCGGTGACAAAGGAAGAAAGATCCGAGGCAAGATAGATGGCGGCTCCCACCAGTTCTTCGGTTTTGCCGAAGCGGCCCATCGGCGTGCGCATCCGCAACTCTTTGCCGCGTGGCGAGTTATCGAGCAGCTCAGCATTGAGCGCGGTGCGGAAGACGCCGGGAGCGATGGCGTTGACCGTCACGCCATGCTTCGACCACTCGACCGCAAGCGACCGGGTGAGCGAGGCAACGCCGGCCTTGCTGGCTGCGTAGGCGGCCACTTCAGTGAGCGCGACAAATGCGTTCAGAGAAGAGATATTGATGATGCGGCCGTAGCCGCGCTCCAGCATCGGCTTGGCGAAGACCTGACAGGCGCGCAGCGTGCCCAGCAGGTTGGTGTTGAGAATATCAGCCCACTCTTCTTCCGGCTGGGTGAGCGTCGGCGCGCGCTTGATTTTGCCGGCGCAGTTGACGAGAATGTCGACTTTGCCGAAGGCTTCGAGTGTGGCCGCCAGCAGCTTTTCCAGCGAGACGCGGTCGCAGACATCCGAAGCAAGATGGATGGTTTTACGTCCGAGAGCCTCAATTTCGGCGGCTGTTTTGTCCACCTGATCCTGGCGACGGGCTGAAGCAACCACATCTGCTCCTGCTTCAGCCAGCCCAAGACTCAGGGCGTGCCCGATGCCGGTGGTTCCGCCGATGACAACCGCAACTTTTCCTTCGAGACTGAAAATCTGAGAACTCATCCTATCTCCATTCTGGTTATGCGCAAATCAATTTGGCGCCCCGGGGCACTAAAAAACGACGCTTATCCATTGTGGCCCAAAAAGACGGGTGCAATGTGGCGGCGATAGAGGTTCTCCGTCACGTTCTTTGCAATCACGGCTTCATTGTATTCGAGCAAGCCCAGATAGCGGCTTCCTTCGCTGGCCGCCACCTTGAAGCCGACGTGAAGCAACTGGCGCAGGCTGCTGTTATAGGCAGCCGCTCCCTCCACGTGACGCAAGGCCGAGGTGTACTGCTCTGAAGTCCATCCGCTCACTTCAGCAGGGGATGGAAGCTGGGCCACGTCGATGTCGATGACCGTGGCGTAGGGCACGCAAAGCTCTTCGCGGTGCGCAAAAGCCTTGGCGTAAATATCTTTGGCCAGCGTCAGCCCGTCGCCTCCGGCTTCGGCCAATCCGATCAGTTCTTCCAGCCAACTGGTTCCGGCGGTCTTCAAGTGCAGGCCAGCGCCGAAGCGCTTGAGGGTGGCGTGCATCAGGGGATAGATGGAAAACTTGTCACTGCCGGAGTGAATGCTGAGCTTGAGATTTTCAGGCAGGCCAAATTCCCGGACCGCGTAACTGATGGCCGCAAGATCCAGCGCAAACTCGCGCTCGAATTGCACGAGGTCGCCCACATAGTCCACGCCCTTGTTGAAGCGGCCGCTGAACTTGGGCGCGATGGTCTGGACGGGGATGCCTTCATCGGCGATGGCCGCCAGGATAATGAGCAGCTCCGCGGGGCTTTGCGCGCTCTCCGTTTCATCCATCGAGACCTCAGTGATGAAGTTGCCCTGGCCCTTGACGCTTTCTATTTGGCGGTAGACTTCGCCGGCCTTTTTTACCGCGGTTAGATACTTGTGGGCAGCCTGCCGCAGCATCTCCGGAGTAATTTTGAGCGGCGCATCGGCCCCGGCCAGATCAATGCTGCCGAGCAGTTCCTCATGATGCTTTACAAAGCCATCCACGGCGGCTTCGTCGCAGGCCTGGCCGATAAAGTCAGCCACGTCAATGGTGTAAAAATCGCACGCGTCCAGAAAACGCCCAACGGTCTTGAGCGTAATGTGATCGGCGTCCACAAAGTAGGGCAGCTTCCAGCCGAGTGCCTTGACCGCGGCATCGGCGGCCAACCGCGTGGAGGCCGGCTCGGAGCCGATGATGCTGTGTTCGCGGTTCGACTTGTTCCATACGGGAATCACTTCGATGCCGCTGGCCAGAGCCAGCGCGCAGGCCTGCAATTGCGCCTTGGCCTGATGCGCAAATCGGTCTCCGGTTCCAATCGAATACTTGGCGAGTTGCAAACTTTGATCTCTCATCTTCTCTCCCGTTTAGAAACGGCTGCGATGCGCCCAAAGTCCCAATCCCGGGTTGGAGATAAAGAAAATCTCTTCCCCATCCACTTGATGAACGCCCGGAGTGAGCTTGCGCGGATCATAACGCTCCAGCATGGCACGCAGATCGCCATATTTGAAACCCGCGCCCTCGACCTCCTCCTGAGTGAGGTGCCCTGGGCACCAGCAAATGGTGAAGCGATCCTCCGATGAGCCGTGGATCAGGTGTGCCGCCGCGCTCAGATCGCTGGCCAAATCCGCATTCTCTTTGACCGCCTGGAGCGTGGCCTCGGTTCCGCGGTAACCGTATTTGCGGATCAGCCCGTCGATTGTCTTGTCTTCGCCGAACTCCTTCACGCCCGGCGCCAGAATGATCAGCTCCGCGCCGTCGGCCAGCGCCATGCGGGTGCGATAGATGGCCTTGTTGCCCAGCCAGGTTGAGTGATATTCGCTGGGATCAAGATAGACGACGGCCTTCTGGATCGGCTTGTCGAGCATAAGGAAGTTTACCTTCAAACTGAGCTCGGCGGCGCGCAGAAAGCACTCGACGTCATCGCCCATGAAGAGGCCGCGCACGGCCAGCCCGCCGCCCGGCTTGCTGCCAACCACGGTGAGCACGTAGACAATCGGCAAACGGCTGAGGAAATGATCGGAGGCGTAATTGAGCACATTGCGCACCGGGTTGATGGCGCGCCCCATGATCCGCTCCATGCCGTAGACCGCGCCCAGGTAATGGCTGCGGCTGATTCCCTCGTGGCCGCCCGTGCCCACCAGGACGTTCTTGTTGTAGTTGGCCATGCCGATCACTTCATGGGGAACCACCTGCCCAACGGAAAGAATCAGGTCGAAGCCGCCGCGGGTGAGCATTTTATTGACCTGCGCCGGCCACGGATAGTTCAACTTGCCCTCGGACTGCTCGCGAATATACTCTGCCGGAACTTCACCGAGCGTCTCCACATCGGTTCGCCAGTTGTGAACGCGAAAGAGACTCTGCGGCACGTCACCAAACATACGGGTGATCTGCTCGGGCCGCATGGCAGAGTGCGTGCCCAAGGCGGGCAAAATCGCCTTGAGCCGCTCGCCATAGAACTGCCATGCGTAACGCGTCAGTTCGCCGGCGCGGGAGTGCTCGCGGGTTTGATCGGGAGGCAAGGCAAGCACTTGATGGCGCTCTCCCAACCTGGCCAGTGACTGATTGAGCAGCTCTTTCAATTCGGCTGAGGAGAGGTCGGCATCGATGCTTCCTTGCGCGCAATAAAGGCTCATTCGGGCTACTCCACTTTCTTCACTCTGGGAGCAAGCAGAACCATCCAAGGCCAACGCACAAGGTAGCTCCCGATTGCAATCATAAATAGAATTGCCTGACGATACGAGACTTGCAGCGGGCGACGCGCCATGTTGGCAATGGCAAACCCGGTGAACGCCTCATCGAGATGGTCGATGATCTCTCGGCTCAACTCGGTGCACATCCTGCCCCTTTTGTCTTAGACTGGTCAGATGGAAGAATTCAGCAGGATTCAGCGCCTACCGCCTTACGTCTTCAACATTACCGGGGAGATGAAGGCCTCGGCTCGCCGCCGGGGCGTGGACATCATCGACTTCGGCATGGGTAACCCGGATGGGGCCACGCCCAAACACATCGTGGACAAGCTGGTGGAGTCGCTGATGAAGCCCGTCACCCACCGCTACTCGGTTTCGCGCGGCATTCCGCGGCTGCGCAAGGCCATCTGCAACTGGTATAAAACGCGCTACGACGTCGATTTGGACCCGGAGACGGAGGCGATTGTCACCATCGGTTCCAAGGAGGGCATTGCCCACCTCTGCCTGGCGATTCTCGACTCGAATGACACGGTGCTGGTGCCCAATCCCAGCTACCCGATCCATATTTATGGCCCGGTGATTGCCGGGGCGCACGTGGTGAGCGTGCCGATCCACGACCGCGAGCAGTTTTTGGCGCAGTTGGAAGATCTGATTCCGCGCATGGTGCCGCGGCCCAAGGCGCTGATCGTCAATTTTCCGTCGAACCCGACGACGGAGTGTGTCGATCTGCCCTTTCTGGCGCGGCTGGTGGAGCTGGCGCGCGAGTACGGCTTCCATCTGATTCACGATCTGGCCTATGCCGACCTGGCCTTTGACGGCTACAAGCCGCCCAGCGTGCTGCAAGTTCCGGGAGCCAAGGACGTGGCTGTCGAGTTCTTTACGCTGAGCAAAAGCTACAATATGCCCGGCTGGCGGGTGGGCTTCATGGTGGGCAACCCGAAGCTGGTGGCGGCGCTGGCGCGTCTGAAGAGCTACTTTGACTACGGGACGTTTACGCCGATTCAGGTGGCGTCGATTGCCGCGCTCGAAGGGCCGCAGGAGTGCGTGCACGCGATCTGCGAGAACTATCGCAAGCGCCGCGACGTGCTGGTGGAGGGGCTGAACAAGCTCGGCTGGCCGGTGGCGCTGCCCAAAGCGACGATGTTCGTCTGGGCGCAGATACCGGAGCAGTTCAAGCATTTGAAGTCGCTGGAGTTCTCCAAGCTGCTGCTCACCGAGGCCAAGACGGCGGTTTCACCGGGAATCGGCTTTGGCGATTACGGCGACGGACACGTGCGCTTCTCGCTGATCGAGAACGAAGAGCGGACGCGCCAGGCGTTGCGCGGCATGAAGCAGATGTTTGCCAAGGGATAAGTATCTCTGATTTAGTTGATGTTTTGAAAGGGCACAAAGTTAGTTGTGCGCTAACGCTCGTATCATCCATACGGGCGTTAGCCCCCTGCAGAATGTTGGATTGAAAATGAAAGTTGATTGAAAGGTTTGACTTATGAAATTTTTAGCGTTTGCATTTCGCACTGCCGCACTGATCCTGATGCTTTCAATCTGCATTTTGCCGCTCGAAAGCCAAACTAACTCCGCGACCTCGCCGCAGATTCAGAAGATACAAAACGGCGTGCAACTTACTTTTGGCGATCTAAACATCAAGGCGCAGTTTTACGCCGAAGGAACCGTGCGCGTTGTGAAATGGCCGGCCAATGGAAAGGCCGACAAACTCAGCCTTACGGTGATTCAAAAAGAGCTGCCGACTCTGGATGTCAAAGTTGCGGAGGATGCGGCGGGAGTTACCCTGAGCGATGGGCTGGTCAAGGTGATTATCAGCAAGGCTGACGGCTCGATTCAGTATTTTGATAAGGATGGCAAGACGATCCTTCAGGAGCAGGGCCGCGCAATCTTTACGCCGGCGACGAATCCGCGCGAGGAAAAGGCCTTCAATCTTCAGCAGAATTTCATATTGAGCGCGGACGAGGGCGTTTACGGGCTAGGACAATTTCAAGACGGCATCATGAACTATCGCGGGCACACCATTAAGCTGGTGCAGGCGAACACGGTGGATGTAACTCCCGTGCTGGTTTCAACCGCCGGTTATGGAATTCTATGGGATAACTACTCGAAGACGATCTTTGACGATAGCGGGAAGGCGACCTCGCTCTGGTCGGAGGTTGGCGATAACATCGACTATTACTTCTTTTACGGACCAAGCATCGATCAGGAGATAGCCGGATATAGAAAGCTGACGGGCGATGCGCCGTTGTATGGCAAGTGGGCCTACGGCTACTGGCAGAGCAAGGAGCACTACGCCACGCGGGATGAGTTACTCGGCATTGCCAGCGAGTATCGCAAGCGCAAGATTCCCGTGGATGGGATTGTGCAGGATTGGAACTACTGGGGCGATAACGATATGTGGGGCGGCATGGTTTTTGATCCAACCCGCTATCCGCGCCCCAAGGAGATGGTGGACGAGTTACACAAACAGAACTTCCATCTGATGCTTTCCATCTGGGCGGGGCTGGGTCCAAAATCCGAAATCTATAAAGATATGGATCAGCGCGGATTCTTGTTTCCCACGGTGGGCTGGGCGGGCTTTAAATACTTTGATGTTTATAACCCGGCGGCCACGGACCTTTATTGGAAATATGCCAGCAAGGTGCCATTTGCGGCGGGCGTTGACGGCTGGTGGATGGATTCGACCGAGCCGGATATTGTGAACGCGCTGACGCCGGAGGGCGAAGAGTTTGAGATGAAGCGCGAGAAAGACAATCATCTCGGCACTTTCGCGCGCTATCTCAATCCTTACTCGCTTCTGGACACCGAGGCCGTTTATAACAACCAGCGCAAGGAGACGGATCAAAAGAGAGTTTATATTCTTACTCGCTCAACCTTTGCCGGGCAGCAGCGCGCAGCGGCTACGACATGGTCTGGAGATATAGGCGCGGACTGGCCTGTCTTCAAGAATCAAATCTCCGCCGGCGTGAATCACAGCATGGCTGGAATTCCGTATTGGACCTTTGACATCGGCGCTTACTCGCTGGGCTGCCAGGGCGGCACTTTTATGAATGGCGGCAAGGATCCGGCCTACCAGGAGTTTTATACGCGTATGTTCCAGTTCGGCGCATTCGCACCTATCTTCCGCTCACATGGCTCGGAGACGCCGCGCGAGATTTGGGAGTACGGCGAATATACCCCGGTGCTGGAGAAGTTTGATCACTTGCGCTACCGACTGCTGCCTTACATCTATTCGCTAGGCTGGCAAGTGACGCACGATCAATATACCATCATGCGCGGATTGCCCATGGATTTTGCTGCCGACAAAAAGACTTATTCGATCAACGATCAATATATGTTTGGGCCCGCCTTCCTGGTTGCACCGGTGACCGAATATATGGAGCACCGTCCGCCGGAGCTAGGCGTGCTGGTGGGGCCGGAGAACTTCAAAACCAAGGACGGAAAGCCCGGACTGGACGCGACTTACTTCTGCGACGATCAATTCAAGACGCCCTGCCACGAAGCCACCGAGCCGGATGTGAATCTCTTTTGGTACACGGGCTGGCCGGATTTCATCAAAGACCCGAAGTTTTCGATTCGCTGGGAGGGCAAGCTGACTCCTTCGGCGAGCGGAAGTTATCGCTTCAATTTGAAGAGCTTTGGGCCGCGCAGGGTTTACCTGGACGGCAAGGAGATTGCGCATAACTATGAGTCGATGGAGTCATGGACGGTTCCGGTTGAGTTAGTGGCCGGCAAGGAATATGACTTTAAGTTCGAGACCGCGAATAGCTCGCTGGGCGCATTCCGCTCCATTCTCTTCTGGAAGACGCCGGCGATTCATGCCGATGAAAAGATCGTTGAGCATCGGGAGAAAACGCGCAGCGTTTATCTTCCCGCTGGAACCGAGTGGATTGATTTCTGGACTGGAGAGAAGCAGGTCGGCGGCAAGAGCATCGTTGTCGATGCGCCGGTTTCGACGATGCCTCTGTTTATCAAGGCTGGATCGATTGTGCCGATGGGCCCGCTGGTTCAATACGCGACCGAAAAGCCTGCCGACCCGATTGAGTTGCGCGTCTATCCCGGCGCGGACGGCAACTTCACGCTCTACGAGGATGAGAACGACAACTACAACTACGAGAAGGGCGTGTACTCAACGATTGCCTTCCATTGGAATGACACCAAGCGCGAACTGACCATCGATGCGCGCCAAGGGGATTTTCCTGGTATGCTGAAGAGCCGTAGTTTCCATGTAGTATTCGTTGAGAAAGGCCATGGAACGGGCGTCGAAGTTACTAGCAATCCGGACCGCGTGATTCACTACAGCGGCGAAGCGGTTAAAGTCAGCTTGGACCGTTAGAGAGTTTTGGGAAATTGTGTAGGCCACAATTCTATTGGTTTTCCCACCCATTCCGCTGAAAAACGCGGAATGGATGGGGCACGGAAGTTTATAGTAAAAGCGAAAACGCCTTAATATGTTTTTTCAGTAAAGTGCAAGCGCGGATGAGGACGTCCGCGCGACAGCCGATCAGGAGATCGGCGCTACATTCAAACAGTTATCAAGTTAGCGGGGCCACTTGGTCCCGCTAACTTATTGCGCAAAGTCCTGAGGATCGAATTCAAACCCTAATTCTTGGCAGTGGCCGCGGAATAGACCATGACATTCAGCGGCGAGTTTACATCCGCGTCCGGTGCTTTGAACTTGAGCTTCATATCTTCAACCTGCGGCTTGTTGGTCGGGCTGGTTGCAAAGGCGAGCTCGTATTGGTTCTGGAAGATGCGCGTAAGTTCCTTGAAGTACGGCTCGAAGGAGATAGGATTGCCCATTCCGATCCAGAAGTTTTTGCCGCCGGTGGCCTGCGTTACGTCCATCAAATAACTCTGCCCGGCCATGTTCTGGTATCTCCGCCCGCTACCCGTTCCACGGCTTTCCCAGTAGAGCGAATACACCACCAGGCGCGCGCGGACGGAGTCGGAGATAGCGGCTTCGAGATACGGGTTATTCGGATCGTAGCGCATGTTGTAAGGATCGACGCCGTCCGAGACCATCACCACCTCGCGCCGCGCCGTTTGGTCTTGCGATGGCCATCGCTTGGCAAGGTCAGAGAGGCAGAAATAAGGGCTGGCGCTGGCTCCGGGGCCGCCTCCGGGCAGATGCAGCGCACGCAGAACCTGTGCATGATCGGCGGAGAGCGGGCCGACAAAGTCAGCCTGCCCGTTTTGCATATAGGCGATGGCGGCTTTGATGTTGGGCGGGAGGCTTTTCACAAAACTTTCGATGGTGCTCAGTTGGGTTCCCAAGCTGCTGCTCGAGGAATTATCGATCAGCAGCACCAGTTCAATATTGTCACTGCTCTGGAAGAGCTTGAAATCATTGATCTTGGCAATTTTACCGCCGATTTTGAGCGATAGATCCTGGACGCTGACGCTAGGGGGCGCAGCGCCGTCCTTTTTGGGCAGAATCGTCACCACAGCCTTTCCCAGCCCTTGTTGCGCATCGCTTTGGGAAAAGGCTGGCACGACGAGCAGTGCGGTAACACTCAGGCAGATGGCCATTGCTGAATTTTTCATCGGAGTTGCTCCCTTCGAGGCGCGTGTGGGCGTGCAGATCGACTCCAGGCACCCAGCCTCTGGTAATCATTAGACGGCAGATTCAATCCATAAGTTATTCAATGCCGAGAGAAGTTGAGAAGTCAAACGCTTCCAATCCGCTGCGCCTCTTTTACGCTTGAGGACTCGCGTCAAGGATTCCCGGATGAAGAAAGACAACTCGTTCTGCCTCAATCACTTTGCGAAAGTTCTCGCTGGTCGTGGCCCAATCAACGATGTCCACTTTGAAGGGCAGGTCGGACTCGGAAAAGTCGTCGGCCAGCTCCGCCATCGTCGAGATGGACAGCGGCTGGTTGCCCAAAACCACCAAATCAAGATCGGAAAATGGTTTGGCGTTTCCTTTTACGCGAGAGCCGAAGGCCCATACCTCGCGCTCCGGCACGTGACGCAACAAGATGGAGCGCGCAATCTCCGCTTCCGTTGCAGTAAGGTTGAGCGCGCGCGGCTTCATGGTGTGTTGCGCTCCTGCAACTGCTTCAGCAGAAACTCGGCCTCGGCGAGAAATGCCGGAATACCTTGCACAACGCCCAGAGCCACTTCCTCGTCGTAGGTATGGCTGGTTTGGCTGCGCATCTCGCGGTAGCGCTTCCAATCCGTCCAGTTGCCAAGCAGCAAGCCCTGCTCGTTGCCCGTGCGGATCAGGCCTGCAAAGGGCATGGTGTCGATTTCAACCAAATTGGCGCTGGCGGATTCCAAATAGCGCTTGAGCATTTTGTGGCTGATCTCATAGGTGAACTCAAAGCGCTGAATGAGGCCGTCGCGGATCTGCGTGTCACTGGTGTCGGTTTGATAGCGCGCAAGCCCTTCAGCAAGCCGCTGAAGGGCTTTGGAAAGTGGCGTCAAATCCAACAATTGAACCATGATTGACCTTATCTCCTGCGCAGTTTGGAGAGCAACCGGAGAATCTCCAGATAGAGCCAGACCAGCGTGACGATGATGCCGAAGGCTCCGTACCACTCCATATACTTGGGAGCGCCGGCTGCCGCGCCTCTCTCAATGAAGTCGAAGTCCAGCACCAGATTCAGGGCGGCGATGGCGACGACAAAGAGGCTGAAGCCGATGCCGATGATTCCGCTGCCGTAGATCAGCGAGGAGCCCATATTCAAGTGGAAGAGGCTGAGCAGCATCGAGATCATATAAAAGAGGCAGATGCCGCCGGTGGCCGCTGCAATGCCCATGCGCAGCTTGGCGGTAACCGGAATCAGCCCGGAGCGATAAGCAAGCAACAGGGCCAGCAGCGTGCCAAATGTCAATCCGACGGCCTGGATGGCGATGCCCGGATAGGATGCATTCAGGAAGGCCGAGATGCCGCCCAGCACCATGCCCTCCAGCAGGGCATAGATGGGAGCGGTAACGGGGGACCAGGCCGGCTTGAAAGTGGTCATCAGGGCAACGATCAATCCGCCGATCAGGCCAGCCATCATGGGCAGGGCAACATCGGCCGCATCATGCGATTGCGTGAAGAGGCTCCAGGTCCAGGCCGCGGAGGCAACCACGCAAAGCAGCAGAATGCCCGTCTTGTTCACCGTGCCGGTCAGGGTCATGCGGCTGGTATCCACAATTCCCCCTCCATAACGAGTAATCGGTGAGCTTTCAAAAGCCTTGCCGTTCAAAACCGGATTGGAAGTCTTCATCAGTGCCATGTTTTTCTCCTTGATTGCAACCGCGGGCAGGCGACCTGCCCACAGGCGATAAAACTGTTGTTCCTGATTCAAGTGTAGAACGGAAGGGCGGATCGAGTGAATTCCGCGCGATTGAACGCGATAAGCTTTATGATTCCTCTTGGAGGGCGAATCTCATGAATTTGACGGGCAACACGATCCTTATCACCGGCGGCGGCTCGGGCATTGGGCGCGGCCTTGCGGAAGAGTTCCATAAACTGGGCAACCAGGTGATCATCGCCGGACGGCGCAGGCAGGCGCTTGACGAGACCACCGCCGCCAATCCCGGCATCAAGTCGCTCATTCTGGATGTGGAAGATCCGGCCGCCATCCGCGCCTTTGCCGCCCGCGTGGTGGCCAATTATCCCGCGCTGAATGTGCTCATCAACAACGCCGGCATCATGCGCCCAGAGAATCTGCTTGACCAGCAGGCTGATCTGGCCGACGCCGAAGCCATCGTCTCCACCAACCTGCTGGGGCCCATCCGGCTGACGGCGGCGCTGCTCGCGCACCTGCAGAAGCAGCCGCGCGCCGCACTTATCAACGTCTCTTCCGGGTTGGCATTTGTTCCGCTGGCGCTTACGCCCACCTATTGCGCCACCAAGGCGGCCATTCACTCTTACACCCAATCGCTCCGCCATCAACTGCGCGGCACGCCGGTCGAGGTGATTGAACTGATTCCGCCTTACGTGGCCACCCACCTGATGAACGGCGCCGATGATCCGCGCGCCATGCCGCTAGGCGCCTTCATTGCAGAGGTGATGCAGCTCTTCCACACGCAGCCCACGCCGCCGGAGATCTGCGTAGAGAATGTGAAAGGCCTGCGTTTGGCAGCCGAGAACGGCCGCTATGAGGCGATCTTCAATGGCCTCAACGCCTCACGGCCTGACGGGCACTGAGTTCGAGTGCCAGCGTTCCCGGATTTGGGTTTCCCATCCTGACCGCAAAGACAGAGACCGCAAAGACAGAAACGCGGCGAGGGTGGGGGAGCACCCTGCATGAGCTTTCTCCCGTAACGAGAAACTTTCTCCCGTAGGGAGAACTGATACTAGCCCAGGGTGAAGCGTAGCGGAACCCTGGGTCAGCGTCCGACATAAAGCCCCCGTCCCGTAGGGACGGTGCGAAATCAGCGACCCATTCTAGTGTCCTGTCTCTGAAGTTGTTACAAGAAATCAGGGAAAGAAGAACGCAGATTCTTCGACTCACCACCCCCAAACTGAAGAACGTTTGGGGCCCCTTTCGCTCAGAATGACAGCCATTTTGATGTCATGAATTTCAGAGACAGGACACTAGAACGCATCTTCGTTTGCTGTAATGTGTAGCGTGGACCGGGAGGTCCACGCCACAGCCGACCAGGAGGTCGGCGCTACACTACAGCATTCGGAGATTGGCGCTACTTTACAGCATTTGGAGATTGGCGCTACTTTATCGCATTCGGAGATCGGCGCTACTCCTTATCATTCGGAGAAATGTTCTCAGCGGTGGAGATCGGCGGTTCAATCTTCATCTCCTTGAGCGCATCGCTGCAACGGGTGCATACATTCGCCCAGATGCCGTAGTTGCTTGTGTTTTCTGTATAACGCCAGCAACGGTTGCATCTTTCGCCAGTTGTCTCAAATGCCTCGACTTCCCAGACATTTAGGGGGTCATTCGGCAACCCAACCTGTGCTTGCCAGGACTCGATATCTGCGGCCCACTTCTGCCAGACCTCAATGTCATAGCCCTCTTTGCACATACCAATGACATCTTTTTGTGGAACAAATGCAAACTCAACCCTTGAGACATTGAGAATTTCCTCAAGAGTCACACGAAGACTATCGTATTTACCTTCAGTTCCAATTGGGAAGTAGAAACGCACGGTACATTCAAGAGATTTCCCAATCTTCTTATCTCTCCGCAATGCTTCAATCCGGAATAGTGCCCGACTCCTGAAAGGCAAAAGGCGCTGTCTCCACACGAGGATTTCAGACTCTGTTGAGCTGGAAAAAATCTCCTCGGGTTTTGGAAACCGCGCCAGATGTACGCTCACTTCCCTTCCTTCGACGGCGGGCAAATAATCCCAGACTTCGTCTGCGGTGAAGCTCAAAATCGGCGCGACGAGGCGGACGAGAGCTTCAGTAATCTGCCACAGCACGGTTTGCGCGGAGCGGCGCTCCTGGCTCGTGGGCGCGAAGGTGTACATACGATCCTTCAGCACATCGAGATAGAAGTTGCTCAGGTCGGCGACGGCAAAGTCATTCAGCGCGTGGTAGACGCGATGGAACTCGAAGCGGTTGTACCAGTCGAGAATGTTTTCCGTCAGCTCGCGCGTGCGGGCTAGCATATAGCGATCCAGCGGTAACAGATCTGCTTCAGCCACACGGTCGTGCGCGGGATCGAAGCCGTTCAGATTGCCCAGCAAAAAGCGGAAGGTGTTGCGCAGCTTGCGATAGATTTCGGCGCAGCGGGCCATCAGGTTTTCACTGGCCGCCATGTCTTCGCGGAAGTCGATGGAAGCAACCCAGAGGCGCACAATCTCGCCGCCCATGCGGTTGGCGATGTCCACCGGATCGACGCCGTTGCCGAGCGACTTCGACATGGCGCGTCCTTGCTCGTCGAGGGTCCAGCCGGCGGTGGTCACGTGCGAGTAGGGCGCGCGGCCACGCAACGCGACCGAGGTCAGCAGCGACGAGTGGAACCAGCCGCGATGCTGATCGCCGCCC